>NZ_CDOI01000216.1 GCF_000827555.1 Capnocytophaga canis | reverse complement strand
TTTCACAGGAGCCTATATCGTTCCTGCAATTCCACACGAAATATTGGCTGTTGGAGAATTTGTAATTACTAAAAATATATTGCTAATGCTACTTTTCGCTGTGTTGATGATTGTAGCGTCTTACAGCATGATAAAGAAAACTAAGCACCATCAAGAGAAAGTTGCTAAAAAACAACAGTTTAACTATCCTTTGATTTTGATTGAAGGAATCGTTGTAGGTATTTTGACAGGACTTGTAGGAGCGGGAGGCGGTTTCTTAATTATCCCTGCATTAGTGATTTTGAGTAAATTACCAATGAAAGAGGCTGTGGGAACCTCATTAGTTATCATTGCAGCAAAGTCTTTGATAGGTTTTTTAGGAGAAAATAGCGAAACCCCAATGGATTATCTTTTCCTTGCAAAGGTTACTGCATTTGCCATATTTGGGATTTTCATAGGTATGGCTCTGTCTAAAAAGATTGATGGTGCTAAACTGAAGCCTATCTTCGGGTGGTTCGTTTTGATTATGGGGATTTACATTATCATCAAAGAAACTATTTTACAATAAAAAATGGACTTATGTAACCAAAGTAACTGTATATTAAACACGTATTCATAATTTTGCACTTAAAAAAATAGAAAACAATGAAAATAGAACAAATTTACACAGGATGTTTAGCTCAAGGGGCGTATTACGTCACTTCCAATGGAGAAGCTGCTATCATAGATCCTTTGCGAGAAACGAAACCTTATTTAGACCGTTTAGCTCAGGATGGCGTGGCTCTCAAATATATCTTTGAAACACATTTTCACGCTGATTTTGTGAGTGGACATTTGGATTTGAGTAAAAAAACAGGAGCCCCCATTGTTTATGGAGCTACGGCAAATCCTGAATTTGAGGCGATTGTTGCGGAAGACAATCAAATTTTTGAATTGGGAAGTGTGAAAATTAAAGTATTGCACACTCCTGGGCATACCATGGAAAGCACTTGTTTTTTACTGCTTGATGAAAACGGTAAAGAAACTGCCTTGTTTAGCGGAGATACTTTATTTTTAGGTGATGTTGGACGACCTGATTTGGCTCAAAAAGCTGCCAACATGACCCAAGAAGAATTAGCTGGATTACTCTACGAGAGCCTGTATAACAAAATATTACCACTACCAGATGAGGTAACGGTCTATCCAGCACACGGAGCAGGTTCCGCCTGTGGGAAAAACATGATGAAAGAAACTGTAGACAGCCTCGGAAATCAAAAGAAAATGAATTACGCATTGAATCAACCTAACAAGGAGGCGTTTATCAAGGCTGTTACAGAAGGGCTTTTACCTCCTCCTGCTTATTTTGGGATGAATGTAGCTATGAATAAAAAAGGATACAGTAACTTTGATGAAGTGCTTAATCAAGGAATGAATCCTCTTACCGCTGATGAGTTAGAAACAACGGCAGAAAATACAGGTGCGTTGATTTTAGACACTCGAAGCAATCAAGATTTTGCAAAAGGATTCATACCACAATCTATCAATATTGGTTTGAATGGCGATTTTGCTCCTTGGGTAGGAACACTAATTGTGGATGTAAATCAACCTATTTTGCTGGTTACTGATAGAGATAAAGAGGAAGAAGCTGTGACAAGGTTGAGCCGTGTTGGATTTGACAACGTGTTGGGATATTTGTCAGGAGGTTTTGAAACCTGGGAAAAGTCTGGAAAAGACATCGACTCAATAAATCGCATCAGTGCTGAAGAGTTTGCTAATGAGGTAAGAATAGGAGAAAACCAAGTGATTGATGTCCGAAAAGAAAGCGAATACGCAGCGGAACATATTGAAGATGCGTTTAGTAAACCACTGGCATATATTAATGATTGGATAAACGGTATTGATCCAAAGCAACACTTCTATTTGCATTGTGCCGGAGGATATCGCAGTATGATTGCGGCAAGTATCCTACAAGCAAGAGGTTACAGAAATTTTACGGAAGTGGCAGGTGGTTTCAATGCTATAGCAAAGACGAATGTTCCAAAAACCAATTTTGTATGTCAAAGTAAAGTATTCAATTAATTTTTATTATCTTAATAAGAATCGTAATGTTTGGATTTTTTAGAAACATATTTGGATCAGCGGATAATAGTCAACTAAAAGAGGCTATAAAAGAAGGGGTATTTTTAGTAGATGTTCGCACACCTGCCGAGTTTTCGGCAGGTAGCGTACAAGGAGCGG
>NZ_CDOI01000215.1 GCF_000827555.1 Capnocytophaga canis | reverse complement strand
TATGTCGGAAAATTTTTGATGTGGAAAGATACACTCTATTTCGTAGACGAACGCTTTTCCTATATTTTTCAATTTACGAATGAAGGGGAGTTTGTACAGCGACACGCGGGAAAAGGAAAAGGACCTAATGAAGTACTTAACATTGATTATCTGACATTTGGTAAAGACGAATTTGTAACTCTTAACGGCAATAATAATTCTTTTGATGTGTTTGACACACGATTTGAAAAAAAGGAATTTATGCGTATCGATGAAAGTATCACAAGAAGTTATGAAGAAATGTTAAACAATCCCATCCCTTCATTAAATGATGTGTATGAATATGATTATGCTTTACCAAAAATACTAAAGAAATGGGGAAAAGAACATATCTCTATCATAATAACAGCCTCTCATCCTAAATTCAATGGCTATTTCGATTCTGATTTATATTACAACCAAGCTCGTTGCTTCGGAATTGTTAATTTAAAAACAGGAAAATTAGAAAAAATTTTAGGCAGACGTTCTCCCATATATTTATCCCAACAAAATATTCCGAACTTCGATCATTTGAACTATGATACCTACGAGGAATCAGATGAGGTATATCTTAATTTTTGGGCAGATTCTGATATTTATCTTTACAGTAAACAAGAGGATAAAATCAAAGGAAAGTTTGGAAAGGCAGGACGGGATATGAAAACAGATTATCGCCGTACCAACACGTTTGAAGATGCTGAAAACAATTGGAAAAGCGATTATGCAACGTATGGTTACTACACGTTTTTAAAATATTTCCCTGAAAAACAGCTGATTTTCAGAGGTTATTCTAAAGGTAAAGGTGCAACAAACCATGGATTGCAAATTTACAAAAACCATCAATTGATTGCAGATTTAGACGTACCTAAAGGATTTGAAATTATCGGACATTCCAACGGTATGTTCTACGGCGTCACGCCACAAGACCCTGATATAGATTTTTTAACGGTTTATAAAATTAAATTTTCGCAATGAGCTACAGATATTTTTTTATTGTATCATTTTTATTAGCCTACTTTGAGGAAAAAATAGTTGTATTTCAGAAAGTATGATAAATTAAATTAATGAAATTCAGAAATTTATAAATAAATGTAACTTATTACTGTTAGATTTTTTCTTTTTATCAAATGTTTGTTCAGATTATATCATAAAATATTGATTATGAAGTATATTTATGTCATATCCGCCCTTTTATTATTATTCGGTTGCCAATCAACATCGGAGGGCAATGAACCTAATTCACGAGAATTTTATAATACGGTGGATATTTCAAAGAAAGAAGA
>NZ_CDOI01000214.1 GCF_000827555.1 Capnocytophaga canis | reverse complement strand
AAAAAAAAAAAAAAAAAAAAAAAACGAAATTTTAACACATTATTTTTTAAGAATACATTCACATTTTAGTCTATACACGTAAAAGGAATATCGAATTTTGTAACATTTTCCTCCATAAAATTATCTTTGTGAATTGAGCATACCTTTTCCTTTAAAGGCGTTTCATAGAACGATTCTTCTGTGTACCGCTATTTCAGGATAAGAGAAAAAACAAAAGACTGCCCCGGAAAACGTTAGGACAGTCCTCTTTTGTTAATCTACTGCATATTCTTCGCTTCGATACTCAGCGTAGCGTGTGGAACAGCAAGTAAGCGACGTTTGTCTATAAGTTTACCAGTTACACGACAAACCCCATAGGTTTTATTTTCAATACGAATCAAAGCATTTTTAAGGTCTCGAATAAACTTCTCTTGACGAATAGCTAATGCTGTATTTTCCTCCTTGCTGGTTACTTTGGATCCTTCTTCAAACGCTTTAAACGTAGGTGCCGTGTCCTCGGTGCCGTTGGTCGCACTGTTCATATAGGCACTCTTCAAAAGCTCTAAATCATGTTGAGCCTTTTTGATTTTTTCTTCGATAAGAGCTCTAAACTCTTCCAATTCCTTGTCGGAATATCGAACTCTAATATTTTCTTCCATAATATAATTATTTTATTTTTTATCGTATTTAACATGTTTCCTTATCTTCGGAATAATAAAAGCCCAAATCAAGGCGGTGATCACTATCATCACAGGAATTAAATCATGATCTTTATCAAAAAGGAAGGTACTCCATACCATTCCTGTTAAAAAAAAACCAAGTATTACTCCCAAATAGGCTTTTTTTCCTATCAACAAACTTCCTATTTTTAATTCTTTCATAACTTTTTTACGTCAAAAACGCACATTCATTGAGTTAATCACAAAGTTTCCAACCTTCATTGGTTTTTCTAAAACTCATTGTTCTTTTTATAGGCTCATCACTTTTAAGATCGTCTGAAAGTAATATATGAAAAGGTGTTTTATTCTCTTTTCTAAAAACGAGCTTAACTTCCGCTGTATTTGTTGATGGATTTTCGTGAATTTCTTCAACTTCAGAAAGTTTAAGTGATAAACATCTTACCCAAGTTTTATTTTTTTCGGTTCTCGTAACATACTGTTTTCCTTTTTCTGTTAGAGAAATATTGTATTTAGATTGCCCAAAAAGCATTTAGTTTGTTTTTTCAAAGTCAATCAATTTTTCATCCGATAGTTGTAAATAATTCTTTTCATTGTCACTTTTCCTAAGCATTGTAGCCAATAATTGTCCCTCTCCTAATGTTATCTCAGTATCAATAACATCTTTTTGAGGCTCTTTTTCTATACAGGCCTGAACCAAATCCTTTACTTTTGCTTCTGTTAATTTATCTGTTCCACAAGAATATAAAGCGAAAATCAATACCAAAAATAAAATCACCTTTTTCATCTAAAATCGTTTTATTATTCTTTGAAATATACTACACTTTCTCCACGGAAATCTTCGTTACAATATCATCAAATTCGATAGGTTCGCCTAAAACGTTTCCAGCAAACGTAAGTTCACTAGTAAGGGTTTCGCTTTTGATGTACTCCAAATTATCCGAAACAGCCTCTTCCACGGCTTTTTGTTTTTGAATGCAAATATTGATTTTATCCGTAACATCAAAACCGCTATCTTTTCGGATATTTTGAATACGATTCACCAGCTCACGAGCGATTCCCTCTTTTCTCAACTCGTCCGTGATATGAATATCCAAGGCTACTAGTAAATTCCCTGAACTTGCCACAAGCCACCCCTCGATATCTTGCGTGGTGATTTCCACATCTTCAATGCTTAAAGTTACATCTTTTTCGGCTAATTTCACAATTATTTGACCTTCTTTTTCAATGTATTGAATATCTTCTTGCGTAAACTGCTGAACAGCAGCAACTACCAATTTCATATCTTTCCCGAAACGAGGTCCCAAAGTTTTGAAATTTGGTTTAATTTGCTTCACTAAAATACCCGAAGCGTCTTCCAAAAGTTCAATTTCTTTAACGTTTACCTCCGATTTTATCAAATCGGCAACGGCTTCAATTTCCCTTTTTTCAGCTTCGTTTGATATAGGAATCATAATTTTTTGCAACGGTTGACGCACCTTTATCATTTCCTTTTTACGAAGCGACAATACCAAAGATGAAATATTCTGAGCTTTCTCCATTTTACTCTCCAATGACTTGTCAATAAACGATTTATCTGTCGTTGGGAAAATAGTCAAATGTACACTTTCTGCCGTTTCCTTTTGGGTTCCTGACACCAAATCTCTGTATAATACCTCTGCGTAAAACGGAGCTACCGGAGCCATTAGTTTTGCCACGTTCAGAAGACAAGTGTACAAAGTCTGATAAGCCGAAATCTTATCTTCCTCATATTCACCTTTCCAGAAACGTCTTCGGCACAAACGCACATACCAGTTACTTAAATTCTCTTGTACAAAATCCGAAATTAAACGCGTGGCACGAGTAGGCTCATAGTCGGCAAAAGCCTCATCAACCTTTTGGATAAGGGTATGAAGTTCCGACAAAATCCAACGGTCGATTTCAGGACGTTTTTCTAACGGAATTTCTTCTTCTTTATATGTAAATCCGTCAATATTAGCATATAAAGCAAAGAATGAATAGGTGTTGTAAAGCGTTCCGAAAAACTTACGACGCACTTCGGCAACGCCCTCTAAATCAAACTTTAAGTTATCCCACGGATTTGCATTGGAAATCATATACCAACGTGTGGCATCGGCTCCATATTCTTCCAAAGTGGTGAACGGGTCGATAGCATTGCCCAAACGTTTGGACATTTTTTGTCCGTTTTTATCCAAAACTAATCCGTTAGAAACTACATTTTTGTATGAAATTCCATCGAAAACTAATCCTGCAATCGCGTGAAGTGTATAGAACCACCCGCGTGTTTGGTCAACTCCTTCGGCGATGAAATCGGCTGTTTTCCAAGTCTTTTCAACCATTTCTTTGTTTTCAAACGGATAGTGCCATTGTGCATAAGGCATCGCTCCCGAATCAAACCAAACGTCAATCAAATCACTTTCGCGTTTCATCGGTTTGCCCGATGTTGAAACCAAAACGATTTTATCTACCACGTTTTTATGCAGGTCGATTTTCTCGTAATTCTCGTCAGACATATTTCCTTCCCGAAAATCAGCAAAAATATCTTCTTTCATCAATCCTGCGGCGATAGACTTCTGAATTTCAGCTTTTAACTCTTCAACAGAACCAATGATAATTTCTTCTTTTTTGTCTTCGGTTCGCCAAATCGGAAGCGGAATTCCCCAGTAACGGGAACGCGACAAATTCCAATCGTTGGCATTTTGTAACCAATTTCCGAAACGTCCTTCACCTGTAGCTTTGGGTTTCCAATTGATTTCTTTATTTAGGTCGAAAAGGCGGTCTTTCACGTCCGTAATTTTGATGAACCAAGAATCGAGCGGATAGTACAAAACGGGTTTGTCAGTTCGCCAACAATGCGGATACGAGTGGACGTATTTCTCTACCTTAAAAGCTTTATTTTCAGTTTTTAAGAGAATTGCCAACTCTACGTCCCACGATTTTTCAGGTGCATCTTGGTCGTAATATTCGTTTTTAATGTATTTTCCGCTAAATAATTCAGGAACATTCTTACCTTTTACAAATCTGCCCTGCAAATCCACAAGCGGAACAAGATTATCGTTTTCATCTTTGATAAGCATCGGCGGAATGCCATTTTCTTTGGCAACACGAGCGTCATCAGCCCCAAAAGTCGGAGCGATGTGTACAATTCCTGTTCCGTCTTCCGTAGTTACGAAATCGCCCGTAATTACTCGGAAGGCTTGGTCGGCATTTTCCGCAGGACTAAACCACGGAATGAGTTGCTCATAGGTAGTCCCTTCTAAATCAGAACCTTTGAATTCAGCAAGGATTTGGTAAGGAATATTCCCCCCTGCCCCCGAAGGGGGAGTTTTAAAATCTTCTTCCTTTGAGGTCTCAAAAAATTTCTTTCCGAATTGTTTTGAAACCAACACTTTTGCTAAAACAATATTGATTGGCTCAAACGTATATTGATTGAAAGTTTTAATCAGCACATAATCAATATCTTTACCAACAGCCAAAGCGGTATTTGATGGAAGCGTCCAAGGTGTGGTCGTCCAAGCGAGGATAGAAATTGGAAGTTTACTATAATCTGCCTCATCATAATCCGCCCAATGCAAAGCACCACCGCAAGAAGCTCCTGCAATATCACAACTATCAAAAGGATTGGATAATTTTTCTTTGAATTTGTTACTTAACTTTTTCACACGGAATTGAGCCACAATCGTAGTATCCGAAACGTCACGATACGTACCTGGTTGGTTGAGTTCGTGGGAAGAAAGCCCTGTTCCTGCCTTTGGCGAATACGGCTGGATAGTATAGCCTTTGTACAACAATCCTTTGTTATAGATTTGTTTCAAAAGCCACCAAACCGACTCCATATATTTGGATTTGTAGGTAATGTACGGATTTTCCATATCCACCCAATACCCCATTTTTTCGGTAAGGTCGTTCCAAATGTTGGTGTAACGCATCACGGCTTCTTTACAAGCCTTATTGTAGTCTTCCACCGAAATTTTCTTTCCGATGTCTTCTTTGGTGATGCCCAATTCTTTTTCCACGCCAAGCTCCACAGGAAGTCCGTGCGTATCCCAACCTGCTTTTCGTTTTACTTGAAATCCTTTTTGAGTTTTATAACGGCAGAAAATATCCTTAATCGTACGTGCCATCACGTGATGAATACCCGGAAGCCCATTTGCCGAAGGCGGACCTTCAAAAAATACAAACGGCTCTTTGCCCTCACGCGTTTCAATACTTTTTTCAAAAATATTATTTTCTTGCCAATATGTAAGTATCTCTTTGGCAACGACTGATAAATCTAAGTTTTTGTGCTCTGTGAATTTCATTTCTACTTCTAATTCGTTGTAATTGAGTAATCCTTCATTCTCAATAAAATGAGGATTATTTTAAAGTGCGAATTTACTAAAAATTCCGAAAAATGATATGTTTTTTGAAGTTTTTTTGTTGAGAGTGAATTCAACAGCCTTTTGTGGTGATAAATAGTATCAAAACCGCATCATTGTTCCGAAATATAAAATCCGTTTTTGGAGGTGGTTGTAATGTAAATTCGTGTAATCCGAATTGTAATACACTGAAGCAGAATTGTTCAAATTCAACAGATTATTGACAGAAATAAAAGCAATAACTGCTGTTTTTCCAATGAATAAAAGTCGGTTTGCCGAAAAATCCAAGCGTTTATAATGAGGCATTTCAGCGGAATACCAATCGCCGAAAATCGGTTGAAAATCATTGGCTTGTGGATTAAAAACTGCCGACTGCACAGGAGTAAAACGATTTCCCGGACGCGTGGCAAAAACCAACGAAGCCGTAAACCATTTCGGATTTTTGTAAATTAGTTGCGACTTGATAAAATATTTTAAGTTTAAAGGGGTGTTATATTTTTGATTTCCAATAGCATACTTCTGATTTAGAAAAGTATTCGATATTGAAAAAGAAAATTGATGATTCAATTTAAAATCCACAGAAGCCTCACTTCCAAAGGTTTGTGTTTTATCAAATCGCTCGTAATGATTGGTTACAATATCGCCTTTATCTGCTTTGAAATATACTGATGTAGAAATGTTAAATTTCTCATTTTCAAAAGAATAATCCAAAGCAATTTGATGACTGCTCAGCGTATTGAAATTGCGAATAATATAATTTGGTGTAGTATAGCTGTGGTATTTTCCTGCACTGAAAATCAACCGATGCTCGTTATTTGGCGTGTAATTGGCTGAAAATTGGTAACTTGTAAAACTTTCGGTGTTTTTGTGAAGAAAAATATTTTTCCGCAAAGCCGATGAAAAATTCCACTGATTATTAGGTGAATAATTGGCATACACATAAGGTTCTACATAAAAAAAGTCAGTTGTTTTTTGATTGGTAAAAGTCGGACTTTCAGGCTTTAAACTGAAATAAAATTGCGGTAAAATTTCATTGTAATGATAGCGAAATACCGAAGCATCTACACCATATTGCATACTAAATGCTCTCGAAAACTGAGTTTTAAAGCCCAAACCATTGAAAATCTGAATATTTTTCACTTTGGAATCAATATTTCCGAATTTGAATTCCGAATCAGAAAAATCCACCATCGAAGCCCAACGAATTTTCGTTTTCTGCGTAAAATAGTCCAAATTATTCACCGAAAAGAAGCGTTTTTTGGAGGCTTCAACATCTCCTGAAAAATTCAAAGAACGATTCAAAACCGAATATTTTTCATCAATAAAATAATTAAATGTGTTGAAAGACAGGTTTTTATTGATTTTTAGATGTGTGTTTGCTCCCAAATCGAAAGTGGAAAAATGGTGCAGTTGGTCTAAACTTTTTCTGTTCAACCCGATAATAGCATCACTAAACTGATAATTGGTGTAAATTTGCGTAAAATTGTTTTTACCGAGTTTCTGATTTCGCATCAGTCCAATATTGGAAAGAGCCAAAGAAAGTTGCGTAAACTCGCTGATTTTCTGCGTGTTGGTTTCTATTTCCACCAATCCTGCACTTGAATTACCGAAATTCAAAGGTGGATTACTCGAATAAACATATTGTTTATCAATAAGTTCAGTATTGAAAAGTGAAAAATTTCCCAAGCCATCGTTCCGACTGAAACGCACGGGATTTAACACAGGAGAACCGTTGAGATAAACCCTTGACCTATCGGGACTTCCGCCTCTAAGCGAAGGGTTAGCACTCTCATCTGTATTAGTGGAAGCAGGAAGTGTGGTTATGGCTTTGAGTGGGTCGGCATTGGAGGCAGGATTGAAATAAATATCCAACGAATTGAGTTTTTTTACCGCAAATTTTTCGGAAATCGGGTCTTTTTTCACGATGATAACCTCTTCCAATTCATTGATTTGGAGACTGTCTTGTTGAGCTTGTACAAAACTGAAAATAAGTAAATTAAATATAAAGAGTAGTGTTTTCATAAAGTTATAAATAATATCTGTTTAAGTTTTATTTTTCAGGAAATTCTGATTGGAATTTTTTCTGCAACTCGTCAGCTTTTTCTTTCTGATTTTCAGAAGAGTACCATTTCAAAAGACTTTGATAGGCTTCCCTTTTTCCCCAAGTAGGTAAATGTTCGGAATTTTGGTTCGGTTCAGGGAGTGAAATGGCTTTTAAAAGTGAAGTTTCTGCCTTTTTGCCACCGCCGTATTGCTTGGGAATATTGGTGTCATAATTGCCTTCCACATAGTACAAACGCGGATTTTCTTTTTCCAAACGAAAGCCTTTTTGCAGATTTTCACGAATTTCGGCATCAATTTGCATTGCTTCCATTTGATTTTTCATAAAAACAAAAGATAAACTCAAATTGTTGGCTAATAAAGCATAATCTTCGGCGTTTTTATCTTTTTTATCTTGCAGAATATCAATACTTTTTCGGTTGTACTCACTCGCTTTTTCTTTGTGATCTGTTTTCAAATAGAAAATGGTTTGATAGAGATGCAAGTAAGATTTCCAATACAAATTCCATTGGCTATTTCCCTTATTTTCAGAAAGTTGTTTTTCCAAATTTTCTAACGGAAGTCCATTTTTGGTAACAAAGGCTTCACCCAAAGATTTTTCAATTTTCTGTTGGATTCCGTTAAGGGTAAATGGATTTTCTACTGCTTGAATTTCAGCAGTTTCTGAATTTTGAGCCTGTGTATTGATTGCAAGAAATGAGCAAACCACAGCAAAAACGATGTTTTTAAAATTTCTGTTCATTGTATTTATTATTTATAAATTAGTTTATTTTGTAAAGTAAAATTGTAAAAAAATATTATTTTTCCTCTTTCTCCATCAACTCTTTGATTTTACGTTCTTCCCAATTTTTACCCAAGAAAATATCAGGGGCAAATACCTTGAAAGCGTGCGAAATGAGTCCAATTCCCCAACCAAAAATGACCCATAAGCACCACAAGTTATTCGGAGTTTGATAGAGATTCAGTCCGACAAGGAAGGCATTGACTACGACATAAGTCGCCAAATGATGGTAGAATTTTTTGAGTTTCTTTACTCGTTTTTCTGCTTTTCTGTAAGCGTTTTGTTCTGTTGTGTTCATCATATTCAATTTTAAAATTATTTTAAATAACCTTTTAACGCCTCTACATATTCTTCAAAGGCTTGTAATCCCTTGGCAGTAAGAGCGAGTTCAGTGTTGGGATAATTATCTTTAAATGATTTAGTTACGGTAATGTATCCCGCTTTTTCGAGTTTACCAATTTGCACACTGATGTTGCCCGAAGTAGCTTGGGTAACTTCTTTCACTCGGTTGAAATCTGCCTTTTCCTCTGAAATCAAAAGTGACATAATCGCCAACCGCAACTGCGAATGTAAAAGAGGATCTAAATCTTTAAACATTTTTTCTTTTTTTATAATCGGAATATAACTGAATGCCAGGAATTAAAAATAAAAGTGCTGCTAAAACCACGGTCATCAATATAGAGTGATACCCGTAATTAATAAACAAAGTACTGTACACCAGTGCAAAAGAAATCAGCGAGGTGCTTACCCAAAGTCGATTTTTGAGTTGTAATGCCGTTGCCAGAGAAGCCATTGCAAAAGGTAGGTATATCAGTACAATAATCCACTTGGAAGATTGTGTAAATCCGCCCACCATTGCACCTATTCCCGCTACGAGCCAAAGCCAGCCCATCCAGTCGGTGCTTTTGCCTTGTTTTTCGGCTTTTATGCCTTCTCGCATTTTGGCAACAAAGGTAAAAACAAATCCCAAAGGCATCAAAATAAGCCACACGAGTCCCGATTTACTGAAATGAAAATCAAATTGATACATCAGGAAATGTATAGTTCCTGCTAACATAATGAGTATGCCCCAAAAGATGAAGAAAAATCCATTTTGTTCGTATTTTTGTTTTCGCTGATTGATAATCTCTTGAATGATTTTTAAGCTGTCATTAGGCTGTAAATGTTCCATTTTTATTTCTTTTTAGATTTATGATTCTACTTTTAAATTTAGTTTATTCTGTAAACAAAATTATCAAAAAAATAGTTACTTGACTTTTATGATGCAAATATAAATAAGTTTATTTTATAAACAAAATATTTTTCAGAAAAATAGTTCCTTTATGCTATACCCAAGACTTGATTAAAAAAAAAGAGATTACCCGTTTAGGATAATCTCTCTTTCTCTTATTCAGTCAGTGTGGTTACTTCTTAATATACAACCAACTTCCTTT
>NZ_CDOI01000213.1 GCF_000827555.1 Capnocytophaga canis | reverse complement strand
GGGCCATACTAGTACTGGATGCATCTGCAGGATATCGCGGCCGCGTCTTCAGAGGGGGATAGCATGACCTCACGCCTTCTATAAAAGCCCTCCCTTAGTCTTTTGATTATCCCATGACATTACACTTATTGTGAGGGGGTTATTTGACCGGACAGCTCTAGGGTTCGCAATGCTCCTCACAATATATCAAAGCCACCAAACATCCGGCCATCTATTCCGCTCTTCTCATGTTGGTTGTGAATATGTAATGCAGTCCAGGCTTCGTAGAACACAATGATCTAATAGAGGTGCATAAGTTGTGCAGAACCCTTGGAGTCTCATGGAATCGCGAATGGTCTCTAGGATCCCCCGGGCCATACTAGT
>NZ_CDOI01000212.1 GCF_000827555.1 Capnocytophaga canis | reverse complement strand
ACAGAATTTTGAAACCCGTTGTAGATGAATATATTACATCGGTTAAATTTCCTGAGTTGAAAATCCACACCTCGGATATTTTTTAATATTTTTTATAGGGAATATATACTAACAGATAAAATCAATATTGAAGCCTAAGATAACAATCCATTATGTTTGAATATATTATAGAAAAAGATAAAGAGTTATTCCTTTACCTTAATGGCTTAGGTTCAGAGCATTGGGATATTTTTTGGCTCTTTATAAGTCATAAATTTTCTGCTTTACCTTTGTATGTTTTGTTGCTTTTTTTCTGTTTCAAGTACTTTAAGTGGAAGAAAACTATCGTAATATTAGTTTGTGTTGCCCTGATGATTGTTGCTACCGACCAATTGGCGAATGTTTTTAAATACGGTTTTGAGCGATTGCGTCCGTGTCATGACAAAAGTCTAATTTCCCAAATGCGTTTGGTTATTTGTGGTGGTAAATACGGCTATTTTTCGGCTCATGCAGCTAGTTCAATGGCAGTAGCTGTCTTTTTTGGTAAATTATTCCATAAGAAAATAAAATGGCTATTTCTTGTGTTGCTTTTGTGGTCATTTTTAGTGGGTTACAGCCGAATTTATTTAGGAGTTCACTTTCCTGGTGATGTGCTTACGGGCTTTATCATAGGCGGATTGTTAGGGTTTGTGTTTTATCTAATTATAGCTGATAGGTATAAACATAAAACAATGTAATATCAAGTTTCTAAAAAGGTTATGTACGAAGGGTTTAAAGAAATAATTAGTCGCGTTGTAAATAACATTATGGATTAAATTGATGGTATTCAGCAATTTATAATTAAACACAATAATAGATTTAACCATGAGAAAAATTATATATTTATACTTATGTTTCTTCTCCTTAATTTCTTGTAAAGAGGAAACGCTATCTAATGAATATATGTCATTTGATGAAGTTCAATATGTTGAAAACTTTCCCAAATCACGGTCTCTTATCAAAGAAAAAATGGTTGATTTTGGAGTTTTGGGAGTCAATAGATTTCGTATTGTAGATAGCTTATTGTTTTTATCAACCAATGACAGTGATGCCTTATGGAAATTGGTCTCATTGCCTAAACAAAAAGTTTTGGGAGCATTTTTGAAAAAAGGACAAGGACCTAATGATTTTCCTATGGCTCCTAACCTTTGTACGCAGACTTGGATATCAAATCAAAATAATGAATGGATAGCTCACATTTATGATTTTAATAGAGGAAAGCTCTGTAAGTTAAATATTTCTCAGGTATTGGCAAATAAAACGGAAGAATTGATTATTTCCGAATTGGATTTACCCCAATCGCTGTTCAATGTTCAAATGCTTGATGAAACTCATTTCTTTTGTAAAATACTGAATAACGAAGCTACTTCACAAGAGCGATTTATGTTCCGCCAAAACAACAAAAGAATACCTCCTCCATTGGCAAAACTCAATGAAGCTCACGTAAGAAGAGGCGAGGATACGAACATATTATCAACGCTTGTTAAATACGATCATGAAAAAGATATTTTAGTAGAAATGCCCTTAGGACTTAACTACATAAATATGTACTCGCTACAAAATGATACTATAGCAAAAACAATATGTTTGGGTAAAGAGATGAATAGCATTACAAGTATTCAAAATACATTCAGATGGAATCGGATGTATACATTTTGTGATGTTCGCTCATTTAAAAATTTTTTTGGAGTTATGTTCATAAACGAAAAGGAGAAAAACTATCAAACGAATCGTGAAAATTTACCAACCATCTTCTTGTTCGATTGGGAAGGAAATCCTTTGATTGAACTGAAATTAGATCATTTAGCTACTTCTTTTGATATTGATTTCACAAACAACAAATTGTACACGCTTGATTCACTTTCCGATGAAATGTTTGTTTATGACATAACTCACATACTATCTGAAATGAAATAAACAAATTATTTTTTCGTAACTTCGCCCTCTAAAAGAACATGTTCACAGGCATAGTGTTATTTCTTTTGGAGGGCAAGTTTATTTTATATATAACACAGAAAATTCAAAAAAATGAAGTTTCTTTAATTCATAAAATGCAATGAATCAGAATACACTTTTGACATATTTAGAAAATTTCATTACGGACTCACGCAAAGAACGCTTTACCGAAATTCTATCGCTAAGGACTAATCATTTTACGGTTGCCGTTGAGGATGTTTTTCAAATGCACAATACCAGTGCCGTGATTCGCAGTTGTGAAGTGTTTGGTGTGCAACAAGCTCATTTGATTGAACAGCGTTTTGGGAAGCGATTGGATGCTAAAATTGCTATGGGAGCTCAAAAATGGGTGGACACATTTCGGTATGAATCTACCCAAGAGTGTATGGATACCCTTCGTGCAAAAGGCTACCAAATTGTGGCTACAACTCCCCATCAAGATGCTTATTTGCTAAACGATTTTGACATCACCCGAAAGAGTGCTTTCTTTTTCGGAACGGAGAAAAGTGGTCTTTCAAAAGAAGTTTTGAATCAAGCGGATACTTACCTAAAAATTCCAATGGTAGGTTTTACTGAAAGTTTAAACATTTCGGTTTGTGTAGCCATTATTCTGCAACAACTGACTGAAAAACTCAGAAAATCAGATGTTTCATGGCAACTTACAGAAGAAGAAAAAACATGCATTCGCATTGATTGGACAAAAAAATCAATTCGCAGTGTAGAAGCTGTACTACAGCGGTTTAATGAAAAATATGCCGAGTAGTTTTTATAATTCAAACGTACGACGAGGATGAAACTTTACCAACATTTCCCTCAGGTGTGAATTCTCAACATGGACGTAAATCTGTGTAGTTGTGATGCTTTCATGTCCCAACATTGTTTGAATAGCACGTAGATTTGCACCATTTTCGAGTAGATGCGTAGCAAAAGAATGTCGAAAAGTATGTGGACTTATCTTTTTTTGTAACCCAATATTTTCCGCTGTTTGCCGAACAATGGTAAAGATCATTGCTCGAGTGAGTTGTTTTCCTCTTCGGTTTAGAAAGACGTAATCTTCATGTCCTTTGGCAATTTTGATTTTTTTTCGCTGATTATGAATATAATTTGATATTTGTTTTTTTGTAAATTCTCCAATGGGAACAAGTCTTTGTTTGCTTCCTTTGCCCATCACTCGAATAAAATCTTCTTCAAAAAATAAATCAGATAATCGTAGAGAAATTAGCTCTGAAACTCGTAATCCACAACCATAAAGTGTTTCGATAATTGCCTTATTTCGATGTCCTTCGTCTATGCTTAAATCGATGGATTCTAATAATTTATCAATTTCTTCTAAAGCAAGGGTATCAGGTAATTTTAATCCTATTTTAGGGCTTTCAATCAAATCCATAGGGTAATCTTCCCGATTTTTTTCGGACATCATAAACTTAAAAAAACTCTTCAAAGCTGAGATGAGTCGAGCTTGTGAGCGTGGATTCAACCCTTTAGAAGTTTCATATACAAATTGTCGTAAGGTATCCACCGAAATAGTGTCGGGAGTTTCTGCAATATGATAGGTTTCGAGATAGGAAATGAGTTTTTCGATATCCAATCCGTACGAAGTTATTGAATTCTTAGACATTCCCCGTTGCAGTTGCAAATAAAATTGGTATTCTTCCTTAGTTTTGTGCCACATTTCTATCTTACCTTAATACTTTCTTTCATTTTTTCAACCACTTTGAAAGCTATTGGACAAATTTCCGTATTTTTTACTGTCAAATTACCTATTTGATATATTTTCTTCCTATCAGTATGTGGATATTCACGACAAGCCTTGGGTCGAACCTCATAGATTAAGCAATAATTATCGGATGCTAAAAAAGAACAAGGCATTGACTGAAATACATAGTCTTTATCTTCATCCACGCGTAAATATTTGGTGATAAAATCCGATGGTTTTACGCGTAAGTGCTTGGAAATTCGCTCAATATCTATGTTTGTTAGCAGTGGTCCTGTTGTTTTACAACAATTAGCACATTGTAGACAGTCAACTTCAGCAGAAACCTCATCATGAATTTCCTGCATCATATAATCTAATTTTTTAGGAGGTTTTTTCTTCAATTGTGCAAAAAACTGTAAACTTTCATCCCGTTTTTGCTTGGCAAGTTTGGGTAGTTCTGACAAATTAATTTCCATTTTCTTCCATTTTCATTGAAAGTTCAAACCAACGTTCTGTTTTTTCTTCTAATTCAGTAATAATTTGCTGTAATTCCATTGATTTTTGTTGAATTTCATCTGAATTGAGTTCTCCTTTAGAAAATAAATCTTCAATACTTGTTTTTTTATCTTCCAGAATAGAAATTTCTTTTTCTAATCGATTAAATTCTTTTTGTTCGTTAAAAGACAATCCTTTTAAACCATCTTTTCGCCATACATTTTTAGTAGTTTCTTTTTTCTCAGAACTTACCTCAACAGGAGGTGTGCTTTCTTCATATACCCTAAAATCCGTATAGTTACCAGGAAAATCCTCCACCACTCCATCACCTCGGAAAACAAATAAATGGTCTACTATTTTGTCCATAAAATATCGGTCGTGCGATACAACAAGCAAACAACCGGGGTAATCCAACAAAAATTCTTCCAAAACGTTTAAAGTTACGATATCCAAATCATTGGTAGGTTCATCTAAAATTAAAAAATTAGGATTTTGAATCAAAACCGTACACAAATAGAGCCTTTTTAATTCACCCCCACTCAATTTTTCAACAAAATCATATTGTTTTTTACGATCAAATAGAAATCTTTCCAATAATTGAGCTGCGGAAAGCGTTTTTCCTTTAAGTAAAGGGATATATTCACCATATTTCTGAATTACTTCGATAACTTTTTGTCCTTCTTTTACCTCAATTCCTTCTTGAGTGTAGTATCCAAATTTAATTGTATCACCAATAACAATTTTTCCGTTGTCAGGTTCTATTTTTTGTGTTAGGAGATTCAAAAAAGTTGATTTTCCTGTGCCGTTTTTCCCGATAATTCCAACCCGTTCGCCACGTAAGAAGTTGTAGTTGAATTTATTGAGAATAATTCTTTCGCCAAATTGTTTGCCAACATTGTGAAATTCAACAATTTTGCTTCCCAAACGTTCCATATTGATTTCAAGTTGCACTACATGGTCTTTACGGCGTTTGTGTGCTTGTTCTTTGATGATATAAAAATCATCAATACGTGATTTTGATTTGGTTGTACGAGCTTTTGGTTGACGACGCATCCAGTCTAATTCCTTGACATATAAATTTTTAGCTTTATCGATACTAGCTTGTTCCTGAGCCAGACGTTGCTCTTTTTTTTCAAGAAAATAAGAGTAATTCCCTTTGTAAGTATATAATTCTCCATTATCAAGTTCCACTATTTCATTACAGACACGTTCCAAAAAATAACGGTCGTGTGTAACCAAAAATAGGGTAATATTCTCCTTAGCAAAAAATTGCTCCAACCACTCAATCATCTCTAAATCAAGATGATTGGTAGGTTCGTCAAGTATGAGTAAGTCAGGTTTAGTAATCAGGACGTTTGCTAACGCTAATCGTTTTTTTTGTCCGCCTGAAAGATTTTTAACTTTTAGTTGTAGGTTATCCAATTTAAGCCGTGATAGGATTTGCTTGTACTGAGTTTCAAAGTCCCATGCATTGTGCAGTTCCATCTTTTCAAAGGCTTTTTGGTAATTTTTTTCATCACTTGGATTTTTCAAAGCCTTTTCATAGTCCTGAATGATTCTCAAAATGGGGTTATCCACAGAAAAGATGGCTTCTTCAATAGTAAAATCTTCATTGAATTCTGGATTTTGCGATAAAAAAGCGATGTGAATTCCATTTCTGGACACTACCTGACCACTATCAGGTTGATCTTTTCCTGATAATATGTTTAAAAGTGTCGTTTTTCCAGTTCCATTTTTAGCAACAAAAGCTATTTTTTGGTCTTTATTGATGCCAAAGGAAATGTTTTGAAATAAAACACGTTCACCGAACGATTTGGATATGTTTTCTACGGATAATAAATTCATTTTGCTCAAAAATATATGAGTTAATAGGTTCAAAAACCGCTTCTAAAGTTTAAATCCCAAAAATCTCAATTTCTCAGCAAAGATATATAAAATGCTCCATACCACAAATTATAGTGTTAAAATCGTAGGCTAATAGCGCATTATTTCGTAATTTCGGGGCAAATTTTGAAATACTATGGATTGGCTGATTTTCACGGAATTATTTGTTGTTTTAGTAGCTATTTTTGTAGGAGCTCGTGTGGGAGGGATTGGATTAGGAGTTTTTGGGATGCTCGGACTTGCTGTTCTGGTATTTGGTTTTGGTTTGAAACCAGGAAATGCTCCCATTGATGTGATGCTTATTATCCTTTCGGTTATCACAGCAGCAGCAGCTTTACAAGCAGCTGGAGGATTGGATTACTTGGTAAGGGTAGCTGAACGAATTCTTCGCAAGAATCCTTCAATGATTACGTTTTTAGCTCCAGTGGTATGCTATATTTTTACGTTTCTTTCCGGCACGGGACATATAGCTTATTCGCTTTTGCCTATCATCTCGGAAATTGCTACGGAAAGTAAAGTTCGTCCTGAACGTCCGTTAAGTATTTCAGTAATTGCTTCGCAACAAGCCATTACAGCAAGTCCCATTTCTGCAGCTACGGCAGG
>NZ_CDOI01000211.1 GCF_000827555.1 Capnocytophaga canis | reverse complement strand
AACAACATCTGATGTAACGATAACTGTAACGTCAACCCCAACGGGAACAATCGTACCGAACTTAGACCCATCGACAGGAAATGTTATGGTGCCGTCAGGTACGCCAACGGGAACGTATACGATAGGTTATAGCATCTGTACAAAATCAGGAACGATTACTTGCGACACAGCTACGGTAACTGTAATAGTTACAGCTGTAACAACCCCTACGGTAATCATGGCTACTGACGACCCAGTAACTGTAACGACCACTCAAAGTGGAACTGTAGTGAACGTATTGGATAATGATAAAATTGGTACTAATACACCGACAACATCTGATGTAACGATAACTGTAACGTCAACCCCAACGGGAGCGATAGTACCGAACTTAGACCCTGTAACAGGAAATGTTACGGTACCATCAGGTACACCAACGGGAACGTATACGATAGGTTATAGAATCTGTACAAAATCAGGAACGATTACTTGTGCTACGGCTACTGTAGTAATAACAGTTACGGAGGTAGTAACACCAACAAATACGACCGTAGCGAAAGATGATATTAACAATACGTATGTTAATACACCGGTTTCAGGAAACGTAGGTACGAACGATATAGACCCAGAAGGAGATACCCAAGTGTGGACAACTCAGACAAATACCACAGGAGGACATACCTTTGTGTTGAACGCAGACGGAACATATACGTTTACTCCTTCGACAGACTT
>NZ_CDOI01000210.1 GCF_000827555.1 Capnocytophaga canis | reverse complement strand
GGGGTAATTTGAGTCGCTGTTGCTGTCATGGCTTCCACTCCTGGGACGGTTACTGTGGTGGTTACCACACAGCCTCTATCATCAGTAATTTCTACTAGATAACTTCCAATGGCCAAAGCTGTTGGGGTTACCGCTGGTAATATCCGATTTCCTGTGGCATCCAATTTAAACACATTTACAGTATTGGAAGCTGTAGACGAGTAAAAATCACTTGGTTTAACGATGATTGCTCCATTGTTTTGTCCACAGAATGCCTCTTGAGTTGAGATGCTTGGATTCACAAATCGCGGAGGATCATAAATAACCTTTCTTTCTGTTAAAGCATCACAGGCTTCACCATTCGGGAAATAAATTACCATAAATCGATAGTCTCCTGGTGTAGAAGTGCTGTATGTAGCATTAGAGGTTGCAGAGGCAAAATTTGTATATGTAGCTCCCCCATCATTGCTAACTCTAAATTCTTTCGTAGCTAAAGGATCACCTCCCATAGCCGTCAGCGTAAAGGTTACGGTAGCTCCTGTAGTACAACCTATATATTGATTGTTTTCAGTCACTTGCAAACGCATAGGTGGATAAACGGTAGCTATCACAGTAGCTGAACATCCCGCATTGTCTGTGACAGTAAAGGTATGGTTTCCAACACTTAGTCCTGTAAATAGATACGAATCATCAACAGATGTGTACATATTAGCATCTCCCACACGCTGGAAGCGATAACCTTCATTTCCTTCGGTTACGGAGATACGTACACTTCCGTTTCCGATTCCATCATAACAGTGGATGGTTTCAGCAGTAATGGTCAAAGTTTTTTTGTCTTCGATTATCAAAGAAATAGACTCCTCACAGCCATTACCATCACGAACTGTTACAGTGTAAGTTCCTGCTGATATGTTCACAAATTGATTGTTAGAAGTGAAAGCCGTTGGGCCTAATTGATAGTTATACGATGAAGGATTTCCACCCGTTGCTGTAACAAGGACGGTAGCCCCTGAAACAGCTCCACAAGTGACTTTTTTAACGACTTCAGCCTTTACTACAATAGGAATTGCATCGCCAATAGTGTATGGAGTGAAATCTACCATACAAGAAGGCTGATTGGCGTCTCTAACGAAAATCACACCGTTGGTTGTCACAGGTAAACCTGTAGCTACGAAAGTGTTGTTAGTTGTCGTTAAAGTTACCGTTGTCCAAGAAACTTGACTACCGATAGCATATTCAATCACGCGTGATGCAGGAGGATTATTGACCTTAATGGTCAAAGTTCCGTCTGAACTTCCTTTACATCTTACGTTAGTTTCAGCTATTTTTTCAATATATAACTGTTTATTCTTTTCGATAGTTATCGGCTTAGAAACCATAGCTTCACAGTGTTGAGTATCTTGCCACACCTCAATATTGTCAATAGCAACATCATTCCCCAAGTTTCCTACCGAGCTATTTGCTTTATTGATGATTACCACTTCTAAGGTATTTTCTTTAATTGTGTTTTTTGGAAAAGTTACCTTATGTGTTTCCCAATTGCCTCCGTGAGGAATGTTTCCATTTCCAACATGCTGACTGCTGAGAACGACTCCTGTGGTGGTTCGTAATTCTACATATAAATTGGCATTTGTTCCCGTATTTAGAAGTAAGCTACGCACATCAAATTGTAGGTGAGCATCGGATGTGTTAGTTACGAATCCGGATATTCGTTTTTTATAAATTATCTCATTATTTCCGTTACCCATCACTGCCAAATATCTACCACCTGTTGGATCAGTAGGTGTTGGATTCACCCAATTGGCATTGGTAGCTACTTGTTGAGTGATAGCATATTCTCCATCGAATAACGTTTGATTTTCACGACAAGTCAAGTTGTTGATATTTGGCATACAAATATCAGCACCCGAACCAAAATCCTCTTGGAACAATAGATTTTTAGAAGCTATATTCGATTGAGTAACATAACGAACCTGAACCAAATGTGTGCTTGGTTCTAATGTTAGCATAAACGAAGTACCACTCACTGTTTGATAGTTTTCTGTTGATCCTACGCGATACTCATAGGAGTTGGAAGAGGTAGCACTCATAGTCACTGTAACCACTCCGTAACCATTGTCACAGCGGTACGATATTGGACTAAATTCAATAGTAGGAATCTCTGCAGGAGCAACTACAATATCAAATCCTTGTTTGCAACCCTTGTTATCTTTCACATAGATTCGCATCGAATTACTGATGTAACCAATGTTGTCAATAGAATAATTAGCCTCTCCATCGAAGCTATATTTGTAAGGAGCTTCTCCACCACTTACGTTGTTTACCGCGATTTTGTATTGTTTACTTGAAATGCCTGTTCGAATATCACAATCTTTATCGGCAACCACACCAACGAAAGCCTTAATAGTAGTTTCAGAAGGTTTGATTTCGATAGGTTTTTTAACATATGTACAGGTAGTCCCTGAAATAGTTGCGATAACCTCTGTTTCGTATAAGCCCACTGGCAAATTCAAGAAAGTTCCAGTGCTGTTTTGTTGAATTGGCACACCGTTGCGAGTGTAGTCAGGGTTCAAACGATACAATCGGACACTTCTATTTTGTTGCGAAGCGAAGTTTAATAAAATAGACCCTTCATTTGGTGCTGATGCACATTGAATGTGGTTTACATTTAGCTTAAAATTATGTGGAACAGGAGGTTCTATGAGTAAAGGAGGTGTTGAAAGAGCAAAAGCTCCATTACGCTGGTCACCTGCGATAAAAACATACTCTCCTACATGCGTAATATTTGGAATTTCCGCTTCAATAAAAGTTTGATTTTCAGGCAAGGTAGCGATTACCGCATTTTGGAGGGCTAATTCCTCCGAGGCATGTTGCTCAATCCCGTTAATACTCCAAATAGCGAAACGATATGGAGGTTTCCCTCCTTCGGCAGAAAATCGCACACGAGCAGTATTACACTGTGTCCACCCCAAAAAGGATGCTGTCATGGTCATCTCTGTACGCTTATCAATTTTGATGATATCTTCATATTTACATCCCTGAATTTGAGGAGAGGTTACCACTATGCGGTAATTCCCTGCTGTTAAATTCGTGAATTGATAGCTATTTGAGCCTGTGGTTATGTCTCTTTCTAAAGCGTTATCTTTGTAGAGTTTCATATTGTAATTAACCCCCGTTGCACTCATTACAACAGAAAAATAACCTTGTGAATAATCCGATTGATGTCCTACTAAATTCGAAGGAATATCTCCTGATAATCCATTGGTTATCACATCAAAATAGTAACTCGTGTTACAGTTAGCATCTTTGATTTTCAATCGATATTTTCCTGCGGAACTGATTGTGAATGAATTATTGCTACTCACATCCTCCCAGCACGATTCATCGGAGTACGGACATCCTTGGAATGGAGCTGGGCAGGAGCCATTGGCTC
>NZ_CDOI01000208.1 GCF_000827555.1 Capnocytophaga canis | reverse complement strand
TATGTCGGAAAATTTTTGATGTGGAAAGATACACTCTATTTCGTAGACGAACGCTTTTCCTATATTTTTCAATTTACGAATGAAGGAGAGTTTGTACAGCGACACGCAGGGAAAGGAAGAGGACCTAATGAAGTATTTTACATTGATTATCTGACATTTGGTGAAAACGAATTCGCTACGATGAATGGAAACAATTGGGCAATTGACATATTCGACACTCAATTTCAAAAAAAGAAATTTTTTAGGATAGACAACAACAGTACAAGAACCTACGAAGAATTATGGCACGAACCTATGGTTACATTGGCAGATTCGTACAGTTTTGACTGCGTTAGACCTAATACCTTCAAACGATGGGATGAGGACAGAGTGGTTTGTTCTATTTTTTCAAAACACGCATTCTTGAATGGATACAGCACTTCAGAAAAGTCAGAATTATACTATAACTACGCACGTTGTTTCGGAATCATAAATTTAAGAACAGGAAAGTTTGAGAAAATTTTAGGTAGACACTCTCCCGTATATTTATCTCAACAAAACATCCCTAATTTTCAATATTTAAACTATGATACCTATGAAAAAATAGATGATGTATATATCAATTTTTGGCCTGATCCTGACATTTATCTTTACAGTAAACAAGAGGATAAAATCAAAGGAAAATTTGGAAAGGCGGGACGGGACATGAAAACAGATTATCGCCGTACCAATACCTCTGAGGAAGGTCATAAGAATTGGAAAAGCGATTACGCAACGTATGGTTACTATACGTTTTTAAAATATTTTCCTGAAAAACAGCTGATTTTCAGAGGTTATTCCAAAGGTAAAGGTGCAACAAGCCATGGATTGCAAATTTACAAAAACCATCAATTGATTGCAGATTTAGACGTACCTAAAGGGTTTGAAATTATCGGACATTCCAACGGTATGTTCTACGGCGTCACGCCACAAGACCCTGATATAGATTTTTTAATAGTTTATAAAGTTAAATTTTCGTAATGAGATACATATATTTTTTACTGTCTTATTTTTATTAATCTCCTGCCAAGAGAAAAAAACAAAAACAGGCTCTGTAAAACAGGCTTCAAGCTCTGTTGAATATGAGGTGTCGCGAGTTTTTTAAATACATTTTCTGTTCAAATGATTGTTGAAACCTCTGACAAAGAAGTAGGTAACCACAATGTTAATACGGTTTTAACTACCAACGGAAAGCAGAAATTCTATAATTTAGAAATTGATTTTACTGTCGTAACCAATGATTAATATGAAACTTTTTTTTATTATTTTACTATTTTCTTCTCCTCTATTCTCTCAGAGTAAATATGAAGGACATGTATTGGATGTTAAAACCAATGCCCCGATTTATGGGGTGTATATTTCCGTGAATGATAAGGTAGTAGCCTCTACCGATGACAATGGTTTTTTCAGTTTTGAAGGAGATGAAATCACTACCAACGACCGCATTTGTTTCAGTCATATTTCCTACAAAACACTATGCCTTTTTGGAAATGAAATTGGTCATCAATACCATTTAGAACTTGGTGTGAATGAACTAAGTGAAGTAAATATTTATCAGGGAGGTGAAAAAGTTTGGAATGTGTTGGAAAAGGTTAAGGACTTTGAGAAGAAAAAATCCTACTACGTAACTCCTGATTTTTGGGCAAAATCACATGGAACAGCCCGATTTTACAACAAAAAAGGTACGCTTGTGGGGTATTCTGAAATTGTAGGGCAAACTATGTTGCTTGGTGACGTGCGAAAAAATCCTTTTTGTATCGGTTTCAACATCCCACAGCAAATACGCCGTAGCCCCGAAAAAATGCTTTTAGAAACAGATAAAACGCTTAAAAACAATGGTATACTTTTTAAATCTCCTTTGTACTTCTATGGATTTTCCATGTTAAAATTAACACACCCGCTATTTGAAAAAAACACCTCTAAGTTTGTTTTTGAAAAGGTTGATGATGAGTATCTTACCGAAAATGCTCATACAATTTTGGAATACAAGCAAGTGAAAGAAATATCGACCATTATGGGAAAATGTTCTAACATGAGCGGAAAAATATGGTTAGATGAAAATAATAAAATATTCAAAGAAACCGCTTCCTTTGATGAAGATAATGCCTCTCGGCATATTTTAACCGTTGAATATGTAATCATTGGGGAACATCACTACCCTTCCAAAATTTCATACCACAAATTTGCTTTGACAAGAGAAGTGATTAGTCAAAAAACACACATACAACTGACGCACATCACTCCTGTGAAAAATGAATATGACGGCAGACACGGCTTCTTAAGTGAAATGTATCTGTATCCATCGCTGAAATATGATTCCAAATTTTGGAAGAAATACCCCATTGAAAACACCACAACCTATGATGAATTAAAGAAAATGGCTGAAGGCATGTCGTTAGATGCCTTTTTTAGGAAAGCAACTGATTCCCCCGAAAATTTATTCAACAAACAAGGCGAAAATTACAAATACATAATAGACAGGGTTATCCCTACTATGGAATATTTCAAGAAAATTAGAGATAGAGATATGAACTAGAATATTAATATTACAAATCCCTATCCTGGGCGTAATAGTCGTACATCGCCACTTGCGAACGAACTTTTAAATCGTCATTTCGGCGGTAGGCATTATCTTGTTTTTGTGAGATAATACGTGCTTTCACATTGTCCGACCATCCAATTTCAAAGGTGTCCATCAATTCTTTTTTGATATCAGCATCATAAATTGGGCAACCGACCTCCACTCGGTGGGAAATATTACGGGTCATAAAATCAGCCGAAGAAATATAAACCTTCGGATTGCCATTATTTCCAAAAATAAACAGACGAGGATGCTCCAAAAACCTGTCGACAATACTGATAACTTCAATGTTTTCGCTCATTCCTGGAACTCCTGGAATCAAACAACAAATACCACGAACAATCATCTGAATTTTAACCCCTGCCCTACTTGCTTCATAAAGTTTGTCAATCATTTTATAGCTGGTTAAACTATTCATTTTCAGCTTTATGAAGGCTTCTTTACCGTTCTTAGCATTGGTAATTTCTTGCTCAATGAGTTTAGTAAGTATTTTCTTTGTATAATGTGGTGACACAATCAAATGTTTATAGCGTTGGATGATATAATTCGTATCAAAGAAATTAAACACTTTATTAACCTCCTTAAGAATATCTTGATTGGCGGTAAAGAGGGTGTAATCGGTATAGATTCGTGCGGTAGATTCATTGAAATTTCCTGTACTGATGAATCCATATCGTTTGAGTTCCTTCCCTTCTTCACGCTCAATAACACATATTTTACTGTGGACTTTCAACCCTCGAACCCCAAAAATAAGTTTTACACCTTCCGCTTTTAACAATTCTGCATATTTTATGTTTGATTCCTCATCAAAACGAGCTTGTAGCTCAATTTGTACGGTTACTTTTTTACCATTCTTAACCGCATTTATTAATGAGTTCACCACTTGTGAATTTTTTGCCAAGCGATAAACGGTAATTTTTACGGATTTCACTTTGGGGTCCAAAGCCGCTTCTCGCAAAAACCAAACAATATTGGAAAAAGTATGATAAGGTGTGAATTGCAAATAATCTTTTTCGGCTATCTTTTTGAGTAAACTTTCTCCTGACGAGAGTCCTTTTACGGGCAGTGGCTGAATGGGCTCATATGTCAAATCATAGCGTCCCATACTTGGAAAATTCATATAGTCACGTCGGTTGTGATATCTTCCTCCTGGTATGATGCTATCAGTGTCCACAATATCCATCTTCTCAAACAGAAATGCCAAAGTATCCTTGTCTATTCCTTTATCATAAACGAAACGGACTGGCTCTCCACTGCGTCGCCCTTCTACACTTGACGAAATTTTTTCAACAAAACTTTTACTTAAATCATCATCAATATCAAGCTCTGCATCTCGGGTGATTTTAATCATATGTGCCGTAAGTGATTCATAACTGAATATGTAAAAAATTTGATGCATACAAAAGCGTATGATGTCATCAATCATAATAATATAATGCTTTCCATCCACTTTAGGCAACTCCACAAAACGATCAATAGTAGTAGGTAACTCAATGAGTGCATACTGTATTTTCTCTTTATATGCTTTCGAAGAAAAGAATTTTTGAATACCTTTGGTTTGTCCCTCTTCTTTCAAAATCATTTTGATTGCTAAATACGCCACATCATCCTTCAACTCAGGAAACGCTTCCAGATCATTTAGAATGATAGTAAACAAAGCTGGACGCACTTTGGAAAGAAAATAACTAGTCACAAACTTCTCATGTTCAGGAAGTAGCGTTTTTTCATTCACAATAAAAATCTGTTCTTTTTCCAATTCTTTAGTTACCGAACCTATAATGTTCAGACTCTGTTCCTGCAATTGGATAACCTCTTTGGTGATTTCTTCAAGCAATTCTTTAGCGTGGATGTCACTACTATCGTTCATCACAATACGCTTAATCGTAGCATAACGCACTTTGAAAAATTCATCTAAATTATTTGAAAATATTCCTGCAAAACGCAAACGCTCCAATAGCGGAACGCTTTCATCTGCTGCCTCTTGCAACACTCTCTCGTTGAATTTCAACCAACTAAGTTCCCTGTTTATGTATTTATTCTTTGCCATATTGATGTAATAAGAAAAACTAAAGATGTCTTTTTTGTCAAAATCCGCACTGTAAAGTACACGATTAAATAGAAATCTTTTTTAACATTTAATCCACCTTTAAGAAGCGTTTCTCAACCGCTTTTAGTACAACTCTTTTTGGACTGCACTGCCACAAAATTACGAAAAAATATTTAACATTCATAGAATTCATTTCACAAAACAAAAAAAGAACCCGAATTTCAATCTTCTCGGAATTTTATTTATATTTGCGTGAAATTAGTGTACATGATGAAGAAAATAATATATGTCTGTACGTTGCTTTTCAGCGTTTTAACTTCGGCTCAAGAGTTAAATGCTGTGGTAACGGTAAACACCCAACAGGTGAACCTCTCCAATAGAAATGTTTTCAAAACATTGGAAAAATCTTTGCATGAATTTATCAATAATACTACATGGACAAGCATAAAAACACATGATAATGAACGTATTAGATGCAATTTTACTTTCGTAATTACCAAGTATGAGAACAATCAGATGGAGGGAAGTTTGCTTGTGCAGTCATCTCGCCCTGTCTTCAATACGGCATATCAATCGCCCGTAGTGAATTTGCAAGACAAAGATGTATCTTTCAGTTATCAAGAATTTGAAACACTGTCTTTTACCAATAATTCGTTTGAATCGAACTTAACCTCCATCGTGGCATATTATGCTTATTTAATCTTAGGTTTTGATGCCAATACATTCGTGGAATCAGGAGGACACCCCTATTTTGTACAAGCTCAAAGCGTTGTAACAAATGCTCAAAGTAGTGGCTATGCAGGTTGGACAGACAATGGGGATAACAATCGTTGGATGCTCATAAAAGAATTATTATCAGAGAATTACACAAATTATCATAAAATTTGGTACACCTATCATCGTTTGGGATTGGACATAATGAATATGGATGAGAAAAAAGCAAAAGAGGAAATGCAAAATGCGTTGCTACAAATTGAAAAAATCCCAAGCCTACGACTTAATTCCTACGCTGTGAACATACTATTTGGGGCAAAAACGGACGAAATTGTATCCATCTATTCAGGAGGAACCATGTTCAGCACCAAAACTTTGAAAGAATCACTGCTGAAAGTAGCTCCCTCACAGGCAATTAAATGGAATATGATTAAATAGTTGCAAATTCTGACTATCCAAAACGTAATTCATAATTTCAAATTCTCACGAAAAAAAATAAAAACATGCTAAAAGCACTATCTATAAAAAATTTCGCTTTAATTGATGATTTACACATCAATTTCCCTGAAGGGTTTATCATCATCACAGGAGAAACAGGAGCTGGGAAATCCATACTATTAGACGCACTTTCATTGGTGCTTGGGAAACGAGCCGACATGTCAGCACTCCGAAATAAAGAAGAAAAATGCGTTATTGAAGCCGAATTTTCATTGGAAAAATACAACTTTCTGACTCTTTTTAGTGACTTAGAAATTGACTACGAACCGCAAACCATCATCCGTAGAGAAATTCTACCCTCGAACAAATCAAGAGCGTTCATTAACGATTCACCCGTGACCTTAGATACTCTTAGCCGATTGGGAGAGGTGTTAGTCGACATACATTCGCAACATCAAACACTTTCTATTGGAAATTTAGATTTTCAGTTCGATATCATTGACGCTATTGCTGGTAACAAACACCTAATCTCGGAATATGTATCCCTGTGGGAAAAACTCAAAAAAAACCAGAAAAAACTTAAGGAACTCATTGATTTCCAAAAGAATGCAAATAAAGAATACGACTATAATTTTCATCTACTAAAAGAATTAAAATCCGCTCCTCTGCAAAAAGGTATCCAAGAGGAATTGGAAGAAACCTATGAAGAGGCATCTAATAGCGAGGAAATAAAAGAATATATAAAAGAAAGTTTGCAGTTGTTGAGCGACGAAAATGTAGGTATCGTAAACCAACTGCGTGAATTAAAACGTGTTTTCACAAAACTCACCGACTACAAACAACAGTATCGCGATATTTTCGAACGCATTGAATCAGCCTTCATTGAATTGGATGACTTACAAAATGAGGTCTTTGACATCGACGAAAACATCGAAACTGACCCAGAAACTTTGGAAAAAGTATCACAGCAATTACACTTGATTTACGACCTACAAAAAAAGCACAAGGTTTCAACTGTGGATGAACTTATTGCCATTCAAACCCAATTGGAAGAAGCCGTTTCCCAAACTGAAAACATAGAAAGTTCAATTGAAGAACAACGTAATATCGTTGAAAATCAACAAATTGAAACTATCGAAAAGGCATCGGAACTGCACGAAACACGCAAAAAGGTCATTCCAGAATTAGATACCAAACTAACTAATTTCATGCATGAACTTGGGATGCCAAATGCACGTTTTCAGATAGAGTTACAGTCCACACAAACGTATCAAAACAACGGAATGGATCAGCTAACTTTTTTATTTTCAGCTAATAAAGGTGGAAATTTTGGAACTTTAAAAAAAGTAGCTTCTGGCGGAGAATTGTCGCGAATTATGCTTGCGGTGAAAGCTATTATGGCAGAACATACAGCATTACCAACCATTATGTTTGACGAAATTGATACAGGCGTTTCAGGCGAAATATCTCTAAAAATGGGGGAAATAATGAAAAATATGAGTAAAAATCGACAAGTTTTTGCCATAACACACCTGCCACAAGTAGCTGCCAAAGGTCATTATCATTTTAAAGTTTTTAAGGAAGATATTGAAGGAAAAACTACCACTCAACTAAAACAACTTTCAGAAAATGAGAGAATTATTGAACTTTCGGAAATGTTAGAAGGAAAAAACAGTGGTGAATCGGCAAAAAATCATGCAATAGAATTACTAAAAAAAGGTTAATAACATATTAAAAATCAGAACTCTATGGAACTATTTAATTCAATGGACATATTCCTAAAAACATTTTGGTATATCGCTATTCCAACATCAGTTATCTTTTTAATCCAAACAGTAATGACTTTCATCGGTATGGGAAGCTCAGATGGCATTGATGCGGACTTTGATGGAGATTTTGAAGGAGAAGATACCCCATTCCAGTTATTTTCATTCCGAAATTTGATTAACTTTCTCTTAGGTTTCAGCTGGACTGGAATTTCATTTTACCAACTTATTGAAAATAAGATTCTTCTAACTTTATTAGGAGTCGTTATCGGCTGTCTATTCATTTACCTATTCTTTTTGGTCATAAGAGCATTAATGAAACTCACCGAAGATAACTCATTTAAAATCAATGAAATAATAAACAAAACTGCAGAAGTTTATTTAACCATTCCACCTCATAAATCGGGCAAAGGGAAAATAACTCTCAGCGTAAAAGGTTCATTCCGAGAGCTTGAAGCAATGACTGACGGTGATAAGATTTCGTCAAATTCTATCGTAAAAATCGTTGGAATCGAAAACACTGTGGCCATTGTGGAAAAAGTTTAAAAGTGCTAAAACATGTAAAAAGGAAAAATACGATAATTAACCGATAAATGGTGATTTGTCCTATTTTTCAACGATATAACTTAATAAAATTAACTTTTTAAAACAATCACTTAAATTAGTTACATGACTGAGAACACCCAAAATATGCAATCACAAAAACAAGTCAATCTACAGTCCTACAAAGAGTTAAAACGCTCAAAACTTGATAATAGTGTTCATTATAACATCATCAAGTATACAAAAAAATATATGGATGACTACTACCTTGATGGGATTATCGGACTGATTCCTGTGGTTGGAGATTTTTTTACTCAGTTCTTTAGTTTTTCATTTTTGTATGTATCAATATTCAAAATTCGATCTTATCGATTAACAGTCGCTATTCTTTTCAACTCTCTTTTGGACGTGTTGATTGGGCTTATTCCTTATTTGGGTATGGTATTAGATTTTGTTCATCGTTCGCACAAAGAAAATTTCGATTTAATCATCGGCTTTGTGAACGATGACAAAGAAATCATCAAAAAAGTAAACCGTCGTGCCTTGTGGACAACTATTGGCGTTATTGTGCTTATTGTACTAATTATCATAATGATTGGCTTTGTGCTATCTCTTGTTAAGGATTTATTCGACTGGATTTTTGGGTAGCTAAAAAGGTTGCCAAATTGCTTTGACAACCTTTTGATTTGTTTAATATATATAACTATTGCTCTGCCATGAATGGGATAAAAATTATTCCCATTCAATGGTTGCAGGTGGTTTTGAGCTAATGTCATACACTACTCGGTTGACGCCTTTCACCTTATTAATAATTGCATTTGATATTTTTTGTAGGAAAGTGTACGGCAAATCAACCCAATCAGCGGTCATTCCGTCTACACTTTCTACGGCACGTAAAGCAACAACTTTTTCGTACGTACGCTCATCTCCCATAACACCTACGCTATTGATTGGCAACAAGATGGCTCCTGCTTGCCATACTTTATCATAGAGATTATGTTCTTTGAGACCGTTGATAAAAATGGCATCTACTTCTTGTAAAATTTGCACTTTTTCAGCGGTAACATCCCCCAAAATACGAATCGCCAATCCTGGACCAGGGAACGGATGTCTGCCTAACAATTCCTCATCAATACCTAAGGTTTTCCCCACACGGCGTACCTCATCTTTGAAGAGCATACGCAAAGGCTCTACTACTTTTAATTTCATAAAATCGGGCAATCCTCCTACATTGTGATGTGATTTTATGGTCGCTGAAGGGCCTTTCACCGATAACGATTCAATAACATCAGGGTAAATCGTCCCCTGCCCTAACCATTTCGCATCTTCAATTTTATGTGACTCATCATCAAACACTTCGATGAAAACACGCCCTATGGTTTTTCTCTTGTCTTCAGGGTCTGACTTTCCTGCCAAAGCAGTCAAAAAACGTTCCGAAGCATCTACTCCTTTTACGTTTAATCCCATCCCTTCATATTGTTTTAGAACATTCTCAAACTCGTTTTTACGAAGTAACCCATTATTTACAAAAATACAGTGAAGTTGATTTCCGATAGCTTTGTTAAGCAGTACTGCTGCCACAGTTGAATCAACGCCTCCTGAAAGCCCTAAAATCACTTTTTCATCACCAACTTGCTCTTTAAGAGACTGTATGGTCATTTCCACGAAATTATCTGGTGTCCATGTTGGAGTAATTTTTGCTATTTTCGTAAGGAAATTTTCTAACAATTTTTTTCCATCAATTGAATGTGATACTTCAGGGTGAAACTGAATAGCATAGGTTTGTTCCCCATCAATCCGATAAGCAGCATTAACCACATCATTAGTACTCGCCAAACACACACCTCGAGTAGGCAATTCTTTAATTGTATCACTGTGACTCATCCACACCTGACTATCTATTGCAATACCGTCAAATAAGGGTTCATTTTCCTTAATGAACGAAAGATTTGCACGTCCATATTCACGAATATTTGACGGAGCTACGTTTCCTCCATTGAAATGAGCCAAATATTGAGCTCCGTAACAAACAGCTAATAACGGTTTTTTACCTTTGATTTTTGACAAATCGGGTAATAAAGCGTCTTCACTTCGCACCGAATAAGGTGACCCTGAAAGAATTACCGCTGAAAAATCATCTAAATTTTCAGGTAAATGATTAAATGGATGTAACTCACAAAAAAAATTCAGTTCACGTACTCTACGAGCAATCAACTGAGTGTACTGCGAACCGAAATCTAAAATTAAAACACTGTTATTCATTGATTTATGTAATGTATAGTCTAAAAAATAATCCGAATCTCAGGCAGAATTACAAAAAAATGTAAATCGCCGAATATTATGGGTAATAAATGCAAAAAAGACCGCCTGAAAAGTTAATCTCCGTGCTATCCTATCATTCCGATTAAAGGGAGGAACCCTATGAACCTTGTGAATAAAGGTTTCCAAGAAATTAAAGATGGCAAAATGGTGTAAGACAAAACTTTTCGGACAGCCCTCTAAATAAAAAGTGCAACAAAAAATTATTTAAAAAATGAATGTGAAACCACGTCTCTACGTTCGTCATTTCTTTTGTTGTATTTTCTCAATTGTCCCAACCAATAGAACAGGAACACAAACCCAATGAGGATAAATGTCCAAGTCATAAAATTGGCTCCCCACCAACTTTCAAGTTCCAACGTACGCAAAAAATCCAATGGAGCAAACAAAATTTCCTCAAAAAAATATTGGATAGCTTCAAAAAATGCTTTCATATACAGATATGTTTTTTTAAGTATAACTAATTCGGTACAAATATATTAATTCTTTTTTGATAAATAAACTTTTTCATCTTTTTTTAATGGATTCTTATGGTAAAAATAGACAGGTTCGGCATTTGAAACAGCTGTTATTAAAAACATATCTCCTTGATAATAAGAAGATAATATCATTGCTTCCCAATCTGATTTTTCGACAACTTCAATTTCATAGGGCTTGAGTAACAAAACGTTATTTTCTCTGCTATATCGAGTAACGTCTCCGAAAAGTGATGCTGTGTAAAAATCCTTATTTTGGCGATAAACATCTAACAAATTTCCGAACATTATTGAAATTCCATCTTTCATTATAAGTACTTTATCAGCAAAAGCAAGAGCCTCACGGCTATCGTGCGTAGCAACAATACAGCTGATATTTTTATCTTTTAAATAAGCAAATAACGTCCGTTGTAGTTTATTACGGCGAAAAGTGTCGATTTGGCTGAAAGGCTCATCAAGTATCAGCAATTCAGGTTCTTGTGCCAAAGCTACAGCAAGTCCCACACGCTGCTTTTCACCTCCACTGAGCAAATGTGCCTTTCTGTCCGAAAAACGTTCCATTTCCACAAGCGAAAGCAGCTCACTTACACGTTGTTTTTTATAATCTAAATCAATGTTAGACAAGAATTTACCAATATTCTCTGCCACAGTATGATACGGACTCAAACCAAAATCCTGTGCTAAATACTTCATTTTTTCATAGCCTGGAACCAACTGACGTGAAGGCCCTACCACCTTATTCTCGTTGAAAAAAATGGTTCCTTCTTGTAAATCAAAAAGTCCGTAAATAGCTTTCAACAGTGTACTTTTACCACTGCCACTTTCGCCCATAACGGACAGATGTTCACCTTGTTGCAATTCAAACGAAATATCGCGAAAACCAGCATTGAAGCCGTCGTACGTATATGATATATTATTAACTTTGAGCATCTTTCAAAAAAAAAGCAAATATATAATAAATAACCAAAACTACAATACTTACAGAAAATCAACTATTTAGAAGTAAATTTTCTATTACAATGAAAAATATTTTGAAAAAAGTTGGAGAAAAATTTTTTCTATTTAAAATTTATTTCTACATTTGTAGTGTAAAATCTAAATTTGTAGAAAATGAAAAAATTATCGAATACAGAAGAACAGCTTATGGAATATTTATGGCAGAAACAAACTGCCTATATGAAAGATTTGTTGGAGGCTTATCCTGACCCAAAACCGGCAAGTACAACTATCGCTACGCTTCTTAAACGAATGATTGACAAGCAGATGGTTGGGTATCATCAGCGGGGAAATTCACGTGAGTATTATCCAAAAGTTTCTAAAAATAGCTACTTTTCCCGAAAGATGAAAACCATTATCAGCGATTATTTTGGAAATTCAGCTTTTCAGTTTGCTTCCTTTTTTGCAAAGGAAATTTCGATGACTCCCGAGCAATGGGAAGAGTTGAAAAAAATAGTAGATTCAAACCTTAAAAAGGAATAAAATGATACCGTATCTTATCAAAACGCTATTATGTGGTATGTGTTTTTACACATTGTATCACTTGTTGCTATCACGAGAAAAAATGCTGATATTCAATCGGTTTTTCTTGCTCTTGGCTTTGGTAGCTTCGTTTGTTTTTCCGCTGATTACCATTGAAATGCCTTTTCAACCCATATTTGAAAAAACATTCGAGCAAACAGTCGTTACGCAAGAGATTGGCACTTCCTCAATTTACGTAAATCCAACAACAGAGCAATTCATTACAGAAAATAACAACTTTACAAGTTTGATTATCATATGTTTATATGGAGTGATTGCGTTTCTGATGCTATTTCGATTCTTACGTAACTTGCTTAAAATCTTCAATAAAATCAAAAAGCATCCTAAACAACCTTATCAAGGAGCTTATTTGGTGATTTTGGAAGAAGAATGTGCTCCTCATTCATTTTGGAATTACATTTTTATCAATAAAAAAGACGCCTATGAGCAGAAAGTTTTATTACACGAACTGACCCACATTCGGCAAAAACATTCTTCGGATTTACTTTTTGTCGAGTTTTTGAAAATCGTGTTTTGGTTTCACCCTGTGGTGCATTTGTTTGGGAAAGCTATCCGAATCAATCACGAGTTTTTAGCCGATGCTTGTGTGGTTTCTAAACACACAAATATTGCAGAATACCAAATGCTTATACTCAAAAGAGCTGCTTCTGCAAATGTCCCGATTTATAATTATTTCAATTTTTACAACACCAAAAAACGTCTGATTATGTTACAAACAAAAGTAAATCATTTTCGTAATTTATGTAAAATGGCGTTGCTTATCCCAACAAGTGTTCTATTCCTTGTGGTTTTTGCCGAAAAAAGCTACGCCCAAGAAGCGGAAAAACAAAAAGAAGTTTCTCCCTTACAAGCATCTGCCAAATATAAAATAATAAGAGTAGAAGGTGTAAGTCTTAAGGGAAAAGGAGAAAAAACAACTGTTACTCTGACAGATGAAGCAGGTAATGAAATTGTGGAGCAAATTACCAATAAATCAGAAAGAGAGGCTTTTACTAAGAAGTATGGCTTACAATTGCCGCCTCCGCCACCAACTCCACCATCTGCTATCAGAGTAAAAAAAGCTGAGGAATTACCACCGCCTCCTGCTCCTCCAACACCGGTTGGCAAAATGAAAAAAAGTACGGAATTACCGCCTCCGCCACCACCTCCGGTGCCTGTCAAAGAAAAGTAATGTCGTTTTTCTGCGGATAAAAACAAAAAAGCAAGTCTTAAAAACTTGCTTTTTTTATTGTAAAGTCATTTTATAAACTTTAAGCTATCATAAAATACACTTCTATAAGCAGATTCAATCCAATTAAAGTGTAAATAATTGTCATAACACATATACCAAGACTAATGAAACCTTTAGTTTTTCGTTTTTTAGTCAGTAAAAAGTAGGATTCCGCCATCAAATACAAAGAAGAAATACCGCTCCACAGAAAAAGACATAAAAACAAAAACTTTTCCATTTTGATGCCATCCATTTTTGAAAAGACATATCTTATGATGAAAAACACCAAAAAGAAACCTAAAAAACGGACAAGAAAATGTATTATGTTTGATTTCACCTGTTCCTCTTAAAAAGAACTTTTGAACTGCTCTAAAAAACGAACATCGTTCTCATAAAACATACGAATATCTCCAATTTGATAAAGCAACATCGCTATACGTTCTACTCCCATTCCGAAAGCAAAACCGCTGTACTCTTCACTATTTATATTGCAGTTTTTCAACACATTAGGGTCAACCATTCCACAACCCATAATTTCGAGCCAACCCGTTCCTTTGGTGATGCGATAATCAATTTCGTTATTCAAACCCCAATAAATATCCACTTCCGCAGAAGGCTCTGTAAACGGAAAATACGACGGACGCAAACGAATTTTAGACTTCCCGAACATTTCTTTAGTGAAATAAAGCAATGTTTGTTTCAAATCAGCAAAAGATACGTCTTTGTCAATGTAAAGTCCTTCAACCTGATGGAATAAACAGTGTGAACGTGCCGAAATAGCTTCATTTCTGAATACACGTCCTGGAGAAATGGTACGAATTGGCGGTCGGTGGTTTTCCATATACCGAACCTGTACCGAACTAGTATGCGTACGGAGCAAAATATCAGGATTGGTTTGAATGAAAAACGTATCTTGCATATCACGAGCAGGGTGATATTCAGGTAAATTCAATGCCGTGAAATTATGCCAATCGTCTTCAATTTCAGGTCCTTCGGAAACGTTAAACCCAATGTTAGAAAAAATTTCAATAATTTGATTCTTCACTAATGAAATTGGATGACGTGCCCCGATTTGAATTGGAGTAGCGGGACGGGACAAATCGCCGTAAACACCTTGGCTTTCGTTTTGTTGTTCCAAATTGTCATGCAGAGCCTGTACTTTGGATTCCACCTTGGATTTAAGTTCATTTAGAATCTGTCCGAATGATTTTTTCTCTTCATTAGGAACATTTTTAAACTCTGCAAAAAAGTCATTTAAAACACCTTTTTTTCCTAAATACTGGATACGAAATTGTTCTACCTCTTCCTTTGTTGCTCCAACAAAGGCTTCCACTTGAGCGATATGCTCTTTAATTTTATCAATCATTATCCGTTAAGATTTTCTCTCTGTTAGGTGGCAAAAGTAATGTTTTTTTACCAAATTCGAAAATTGTCATATAGAAATTTTACTTCGACAGATTCTATTTGCAAAGGCTCTTGATAAACCATATTAGTAACACTTGAGAACTGATCGTCATTTAAAGTAGCAGTCAGTCAATCTTTACAAATGAACCTACAATAAAAATATTTTCATTCGTTTGTTTTTAATAAGCATCATCTCATCAGTAATTCAAAATATTAATTATTAAATAAATACATAATTTAATACAGGTACATAAACGAGTTCACTTATATATTTCAATATTATTTTGTACATTTGCAGGAAGTTAAAATTTACACAAAACTTATTTCAAAATTTATTCAATATCTTAATCTGATTGTAAATGAAAAATATCACCTACATAGGTTACTTGTCATTTTTACTATTAAGTTGCCAAAGTTCGAACGTAATCGGTCGTTACTCAGAGGAACAAGTTGTTTTATTAGAACTTGAAAATACAAAAATTATTACCCCAAAAACAGAAACTATCAAGAAAATAGACTTAAATCCTTTTCTTGGGAAAAAACAATTTGAGTTTGGAAATTTAGTAAACGAAGTAAAAATTATCCCGTTGGAAACCAATAACGAAAGTTTGGTTGACGGTATTTATAAAATCATAACTACGGAGGAATATATTTATATAATGGATAATTTCAAAGACGGAGGGATTCTGATTTTTGATAGAAATGGAAAATTCATAAAACGATTTTCTCACGGACAAGGGCCTGGAGAACTTTCCCGATTGTACGATATTGATTACGATTTTAAAAATGATGAATTAGT
>NZ_CDOI01000207.1 GCF_000827555.1 Capnocytophaga canis | reverse complement strand
TTAGGAATAACGGCAAATATTTTTGCACAGGAAAAGGAATTACAGAAGGCGAATGATTTGTATCAGAATTATGCTTATGTAGATGCTATTAAGATATACGAAAGTATAGCTAAGAAGGGTTTTGTGAATCAGGAGTTGTTGGAGCGTTTGGGCAATTCGTATTATTTCAATGCTGATTATACGGCAGCATTGGTTTGGTATGAACAATTATTTGCCAATTCAGAATACAAAATCGAACCAGAATACTACTACCGTTATTCACTTTCGTTAAAATCGGCGGAACGTTATGATGAGGCTGATAGGATGATGGTTAAGTTTGTTGAGTTGACAGATGCGAGTGATACGAGGGCGATATTATTCCAAGAGAATAGAAATTATCAAGAGATTATCAAAGATAATTCGAATCGTATGGAATTGTATCATACGGATATCAACACAGAGCATTCAGAGTATGGAGC
>NZ_CDOI01000206.1 GCF_000827555.1 Capnocytophaga canis | reverse complement strand
GAAAACCATATAAAAGCCTTTGAAATTGTGTTTTTCTACATCAATTTTGGGTGGATTTGAGTATCATACTTTGGGAAACACTACCTCATTTTTAATATTTGATTGTTGGAGACCTATTTTCCCATCTAAGAAAACACTGATTTTTTTGCTGAAGATAAATTCAAATCCGAATAGCGAAACTGTAGTGTCAAAATTTTGAAATTCCGAAGTGATATCATTTTTTCGTAGCAAGAAATCGGTAGAAAATCCTAATTGATAGAAAATATGTTCGTGAAGTTTGAAACGAGCTTTGTAACCAATCGAGAGGTGAGGTAGGTTGTAATGTATGTATCGATTTTCAATCATATCTTCATAATAAACTCCTTGACCTGAGTAAGTTAGCTCAAAAAGAAATGAATTGACAGCAGGTAAAGATGTTTTTACGGTCGCAAATCCTCCAAAGAAAATATCGTCTTTACCCTGAAGGCCATCTTGCAAAGGGTAAACGGCTGCTAACCTTGAATAATTCAAACCTCCTTTAATCCCCCAATGGATTTTATTATCCTCATCTTGTGCAAATAGAAAACTTATGTTTAGTAGTACAAACAATGGTAATACTACTTTTTTTATAGATTTGAATAATTTATTCATAATAAATCTAAATAATTGACAATGCAAATGTAAGAAAAAGTATTCTATTGGGTTAATTATTCATATTTTATGAGAGAAAAAAAGGAATTATCAATCCAATTTTTAAGAGATTAATAATTCCTTTTGAAAAAATAAAAAGATTTTATTTCGTTTCGAATAGCTTGTCGATACGAGCAACGATGTCTTTCAGGTGGTTTTGGGTCATAGCATCTGCGGAAGAAGCTGAACGAGCCATCGTGCGAATTTGTGAAAGTTCGGCACGAACAGCCGCCTTAATGTCCGAGGTGTGAGCATTAGCATTCGTTCCCTTAAAGTAAGGACTTGGTGGAGCAGGAGGTAACGCTTTGGTTTCGAGTAAAATTTTTCCTAAAATTTCCACGTGTGAACGTTGTAAGTTTCTGCGGTAAGCATCAATCTTTGCTCCCATTGTAAGTTCTGTCCATACGCCTTTTCGGATGTCACTCATCAATTCGGTAATTTTGTATGCTTTATCTCCATTAAGAGCTTCATTTTCAATTACTCTGTGTAATCGTGCAATGTCTAACAAATGTGATAAACCAATAGCTTGTGTATTTTTAATGCGTTCCAATGTTCCTGCATATTCAATACGTTTGATGATGGCATTATCAATGAGCCAAGATGGCGTTTTAAACACCTCTTTACTAAGGAATTGAACAGCTCGTTTTTGAATGTCTTTCGGAACATAAACATACACTTCGCCCGATTGGTCAGCGGTTTTGTAATATTCGTAAACACCTCCGACGTTAGCCGAAACGTGTCCGATATAAAGACGATATTGACCTAAAACTTGACCGTAAAGACTTTTTAAATCCTCATAAGTTTCTCCTTCTTTGGTTGTCCATTTTATCAAATTTGGTACGATACGTTTAAGGTTAGCAATTCCGTAGGCACTTGCTTTCATTGCATCGTCTCCCAAATCTTCCGATTGCGAACTTGGGTCAACAATGTGTCCTGCCTGTTGATGTCCAAAGCGATAGAGAGGGTCGCCTGCGTGTTTTAAAATCCACTGATTTAGCGTTTCTTTCTCTTCTTCAGCAGATTTATCCAAAATAGGACGATATCCCCAAGCGATAGCATATTTGTCATAAATCCCGATTTCAGGCATTAAAGCCACGCCTTTATCCTCAGGTTGAGCGATGTAGTTAAATCGGGCATAATCCATAATGGAAGGAGCAGTTCCGTGTTTTTTGGTGAAAGAAGCCGAACGTAATGAATCTACAGGATACGCGTGGCTACTTCCCATATTATGAGGCAATCCGAGAGTGTGCCCCACTTCGTGTGAAGATACAAATCGAATCAAACGTCCCATAATTTCGGTTTTAAATTCTGGCTTTTGAGCATCAGGATTGATGGCTGCCGTTTGTACAAAAAACCAATTGCGAAGCAAGGTCATAACATTGTGATACCAATTGATATTGGCATTTAGAATTTCACCCGTGCGTGGGTCGCTAATGTGTGGACCATTAGCATTTGGTATGGGAGAAGCTAAGTAACGCACCACCGAGTATCGCATATCGTCAGGGTCCCAATCAGGGTCTTCTTCTTTTGTTGGCGGGTCTTTCGCGATGATAGCATTTTTGAATCCTGCAGCCTCAAAGGCTTTTTGCCAATCTTCGATACCTTGTTTTATGTACGGAGCCCACTCTTTGGGTGTAGCTCGGTCGATGTAATAAACGATAGGTTTTTTAGGCTCAACAAGTTCGCCACGTTTGAATTTTTCGATGTCTTCTTCTTTTACTTCTAATCGCCATCTATCAAGATAAGTTACTGATTTTGTTCTTTGTACAGGAAGTCCGTAATCGGTTTGACTGGTTGTGAACCAACCTACACGCTCATCGAAATACCTGCGTTTCATAGGATTTTCAGGAAGTAAAATCATTGAATTGTTGATTTCCACAGTGATAATCCCCGCAATGCGACTGGTATAAGCAGGTGGCTCAGAAGCGTTGTATGTTTTTATACTACGCACTTCAATATTTTTTGGGAATGTTTTTATTCGTTCAATAAAACTTCGTTTAGTGTCTATTCCACCAATTTTGTATTGTTTTCGATAGCGTTCCGAAAGTCCAAAAGGTTTGGTGTCTTTTTCAAAAAGCTCATTGACTTCAATCACTGATGAAATGCTGTCTTTTCCTCGTGTTTTAATATCGAAACTAGCTAAAATAGGTTCAACGTTCGAGTTGATAACTGCCTCATAAATAGGCAAACTATCATTAGCAATGATGCTGTGTGAGACCATTCTCACTAATATTTTTTTATCTTTCTTTTCCCATCTAATTACTTGATTGTTAGCCTCTTCTCCCCCAAAACCGATGCCCGTTGCTGTTTTGGAAATACGAGTAACCATCAGCATTTCTTTCCCTAAAAGCGAATCGGGAATCTGATAAAAATACTTGTCGTTTACCTTATGAATGGTAAACAATCCTTGTGTAGTTTTTGCCGTTTTTGGGATAATTGCATCAAATCCCTTAGGTTTAGCTTCTTCGGCTTTTTTCTTTGCCTCAGCCTCGATTTGGGCTTTTTTCTTCTTACTTTTGAAAAGCTGTGCATTTGCTTCATTTACAGAGAGTAATAAAAGCAATGCTGAAAAGCATAATGTTAATTTACGCATATAATTTAGATAAATAAAAATCAATAAGGGCAAAGATAATGATTTTACGAGACCTATGTGCGTTGTTTTTCAAAATAAATTACTTTTTTCACAGAAATAGTTATATTTGCAAAAAAAAATGATGCTACGGTTGTTTAGGGATTTTCGCTTCGTTACATTGCTGTGGTTCGGTTTGGCTCTTGCTACCGTAATTCAGAATGTTTTTATACGAGAGAAGTATAATAACTATTTGATTTTTGAAGGAGTCTTCCGTCACACCATTGGAAAACTATCGCTTTACGCTGAATATCCAACAGAGTACTTTGATGTAAATCATTATGGAATTTTGTTTAGCGCTATAATTGCTCCGTTCGCTGTTTTGCCTAATTGGTTAGGTTGTTCACTTTGGATTATGAGCAACGTACTCTTTCTGTATTGGGCGATACGTCAACTGCCTTTGAAACAATGGCAAATAATAGGAATATTACTTATTGCAGCTCACGATTTATATACCGCAGCAGCAATGCAACAATTCAATATCAGTATAGTAGCCATTTTAGTAGGAGCATTTGTTTTCATAGAAAAAGGGAAAAGCCATTGGGCTACATTGCTGATTGTTATAGGGATTCTAACAAAAATTTATGGCATTGTAGGACTTGCTTTTTTCTTCTTTTCAAGAGATAAGATTCGATTCATAGGGTCGGGACTACTTTGGTTGGTGATTTTATTTTGTTTACCAATGCTTTATTCCTCACCGCAATATGTTATCTCTCAGTATCAAGAATGGTTTGAACGATTGGCAGTCAAGAACAATTCGAATATGAATGCTTTACAATACAACCTTCAAAATCTATCCTTATTAGGATTTCTGCAACGAACGGGGGTTTTTAATAATAATTTAGTGGTAATTGTAACCGGATTAGTACTATTCATGTTGCCTTATTTACGTTTTAATCAGTATCAAAATAAAAATTTTCGGTTGATGTTTTTAGCCTCTGTAAGTATGTTTTTATGTCTGTTTAGCACAGGAACGGAAAATAGTACTTATATAATAGCTTATGTAGGTATTGGAATATGGTTTGTAGCAAGTCCGAACCAAAACAAATGGTTAAAAATAAGCCTTTTGTCCCTTACAATACTAGCATCACTCTCACCTACAGACATATTTAAACCCCTAAAAGAACCTTTTATTATTAAATATTCGCTACGGGCAATTCCTGTAGCAATTGTTTGGTTAGTAATGATTTGGGAAATGTGTTTTTTGAATTATAAAGACAGATTGCTCTTTGAAAATCGAAATGATTAAAGAAATGCAAAAAAAACAGATTGACATCGTAGTTCCTTGTTATAACGAATCAGGAAATATTCGAGTATTATACGACTCGGTACAAGCTATTTTTCAAGAAAAATCACTTGAAAATTACACGTTTAACCTTATTTTTGTCAATGACGGAAGCACTGATGATTCGCTACAGATTTTAAAAGAAATGTGTCAGAGGTATAAAAATGTGAAGTATATTTCCTTTTCGAGAAACTTTGGGCATCAATTGGCTGTAAAAGCAGGTTTAGACAATGCTTTTGGTGATGCTGTAATTTCAATGGACGCTGATTTGCAACACCCACCTTCTCTCATTCCTGAACTTGTCAGAAAATGGCAAGAAGGGAATCAAGTAGTGGCTACGATACGTAAATATGCTCCTGATGCGGCAAATAAGATAAAAAAATCGTCTACTTATTTTTATAAAACACTGAATTTCATTACTGATATTGAGATAAAAGATGGTGCTGCAGACTTTCGGTTGTTGGACAAGTCAGTGGTATCAGTAATTCGATCAATGAGTGAAAATGAACCTTTCCTGCGAGGAATGGTTCCGTGGACTGGATTTCGTCAGGTTTACATTCCGTATATTGCACAGAAAAGATTTTCTGGAAAAACCAAATATACTCTAAAAAAAATGCTTCATCTGGCAATGGTAGGAGCTACAGCGTTCAGTGTAAAACCATTGCATTTTGCTGTGTATCTTGGTTTTGCCTTTTCATTATTATCTATTTTATACGTTCCTTATGTGATTTTTTCATTTATAAACGGAACAGAAATATCAGGGTGGGCATCACTGATTATGACAGTTGTTTTCTTTGGCGGATTACAACTTATCATTCTTGGAATTATCGGAATTTATATCGGAAAAATATTTAAACAAACTAAAGACAGACCCAATTACATCATTCAAGAAAGAAATTTTTAGAAAACATAATTCACAATGATTTATCTTTCATTCGACATCGAAGAATTTGATATGCCAAAAGAATATGGCTACAACATTGATTTCCAAAGACAAATAGCCATATCACGTGAAGGAACAATCGCCATTTTAGACCTTTTAAAAAAATACAGCGCCAAGGCTACATTTTTTTCAACGGTTGTTTTTGCACAGAATTGTCCTGATTTAATAGAACGTCTTTTGATGGAAGGACACGAATTGGCTTCACACACCTATTATCATTCTAATTTTGAAATTTCTCATCTCAAAATGTCCAAAGAAGCCTTAGAAAAACAATTTCAAACTGAAATAAAAGGACTTCGTATGCCGAGAATGGCAGAAATAGAGGCAAACGAGGTAAAAGAAGCAGGATATATTTATAATTCGTCCGTAAACCCGACCATTCTACCGGGTAGATACAATAAATTACACGTATCAAAACGCATTTTTATTGAAAAAGGACTTCTGCAAATTCCTGCCGCTGTGAGTCCGCTATTTCGTATTCCTCTTTTTTGGCTTTCTTTTCACAACTTTCCGCAGTGGTTTTTCCATTTTCTTTTAAAAAGAACGATGAAGTACAGAAATTACGCTACATTGTATTTTCATCCTTGGGAATTTACCAATTTGCATCAGAAAGAATTTAATTTTCCGAATTATGTAATGCGAAATTCAGGCGAAAAAATGATTTCCCGATTTGAAAAACTACTAAAATTCATCCATCAAAATAATTGGAAAACTGGATTATACCAAGATTTGAAATAAAATTTTCAAAATAATTTTATAACTTTGCAGAACACTCTTTGAGGTACAATATGAATATTTTAATCATTTCCATTTTTTTGAAGTGAATGTATGTTGTATGTCAGTTAGTTATATGAGAGGAAAGTCCAAATCAGAAAATGTGTTTGACAGATATGCAGATTTGTCTTATTTCTTGATTTGAAATACATTACTAAGATATTTTTACATTTCAATTTATTCCGTATTTTAGCACCCAAAATAAGGAATGTAACTTTCATGCATTTAGCAAATTCTGTGAAAAAATAGGGGTTTGATTCTGATTTGTATGATAAAACAACAATATTAAGCAATAAAATTTAACTAGAAACAGGAAGTCCATGGCAATGAATTTTTTTAAGAAAATATTTTCTTCGGAAAAAAAAGAAACCCTTGATAAAGGATTAGAAAAGTCAAAAGTAAGTTTTTTTGACAAATTAGGTCGGGCAATTGCAGGTAAATCGAAAGTAGATGACGATGTGCTGGATGAGCTTGAAGGAGTTTTAGTTAGCAGTGATCTCGGCGTAAGTACCACTTTGAAAGTTATCGAACGGATTGAAAAACGAGTAGCTCGTGATAAATACCTAGGAACTAATGAATTGAATAGAATTCTTCGAGAGGAAATCGCTGGACTTTTATCAGGGACTAACAGCGGTGAAGATACTGATTTTGTTATTCCTGTGGATAAAAAACCGTATGTCATGATGGTTGTTGGGGTCAACGGTGCGGGGAAAACCACTACCATTGGTAAGTTGGCATATCAATTTAAGAAGAAAGGATATAAAGTTATGCTTGGTGCAGCAGACACATTTCGTGCAGCCGCCATTGACCAATTACAAGTGTGGGCAGACAGAGTCGGTGTGCCAATTGTTAAGCAACAAACAGGAAGTGACCCAGCTTCTGTAGCTTACGATACTTTAGCATCGGCTGTAGCACAAGATGTTGATGTTGTTATAATTGATACGGCCGGACGTTTGCACAACAAAATCAATCTGATGAATGAATTGACTAAAGTGAAGCGAGTAATGCAAAAAGTTATTGCTGACGCTCCACACGATGTATTACTTGTTTTGGATGGCTCAACAGGACAAAACGCTTTTGAACAAGCCAAGCAATTCACCAAAGCAACCGAAGTGTCGGCTTTGGCTGTTACCAAATTAGATGGAACCGCTAAAGGAGGTGTAGTCATCGGAATTTCAGACGAATTCCAAATTCCGGTGAAGTACATTGGAGTAGGGGAAGGCATAGAACATTTGCAGGTCTTCAATAAATACGAGTTCGTAGATTCGTTTTTTAAAGATTAAGAAAGGTGTAACTTTATCCAAAAATGATTTCACTCGTGTTCAAATAAACCAATATCTTTTGGGTGATGTTCCAGCCTAACAGGGATAAATTATTGGCATAATAGGACATCTGTTGTATGTCTTTTTCATTAGGTTTTCCTGTCTTATAATCAATGATAACAGCAATTTTTTCTTGGGTAGAATAGGCAATGCGATCTGGACGGAAATAGTTACCATTAGAATCGACAAACTCTCTTTCAATGTAGTAGGTGTATCTGTCTGTGAAATAGGGTTGTATTTCTTTTCGTTGTAACAACTCAATCAATTGCTTCTCAATCAATTCATGTTGAGCTTGTGAAATAGTACCATTTTGTAGGTTTTTTTCTAATACTTTTTGAATATCACTATTATATTTGATTTCGGCTAATAGTTTATGCATCAGATTTCCTCGCTCAATAGCCTCTTTTCGAGTAGTATCCCACAAAAGAGAAGCTCCAGTAGCAATTTTATAGTTAGGAGTTTTCCAATCCTTCTGAAATTTAATGAAGCCATCTGAGCCAATTTGCTTTTGTTTTTTTCTTTGTGGGAAAATAGGGCTGCCGAAGGTGTAATGCGACTCATTTTCATTAACGTTACATTGTATTTTCTCGTTTTGGTTCAGAAGGGAAATGTGTAATCCAGCAAATTCCTTTAGAAGTGTACCATAGGTTTGCTTTTTAGGTGATTTTGGTAAAGCTGTTATCACATAAAGGAAGGATTCAGGGCGAGTCATTGCCACATACAGCACATTGATTTGGTCTAATTTATTTTGTTCATTATGTTGATTGATAATCTCTTGGCTTTGAGTTTCAAAATTGATTATTCCTTTATTGAATCGCACTAACAAATGTGAAAAACCACCAAAATTTTCCGCATCTACTGGATACCAAAGCGTGTCTTTTTTCGTATCCACTAACTCGCTATCGGCAAAGGCATAGATAATCACCGGAGCTGATAATCCTTTACTTTTATGCACGGTCATTATCGAAATAGCATCTAATCCTTCCGGAGAACTAATACTTAAAGCGTCTTGATTTTCTTCCCAGTACAAAAGAAAATCGGAAATTCCACCTTTGTTGGTGTTTTTAAACTCAAAAATGATGTCCAGAAAACTTGCTATGTAAGCATCTGAATCGTTAGCTAAATCAAAACGATTGACTGCTAATGCCATGCCTTCGTAAAGGGAATAACCATTGAATTGAGCCAATGAAAAGCCGTATTTTTCAAAAAAAGAATCGATAGGTTGGTCAATATATTCGGTAATGAAGTTGTGTACATCAGCTGTATTTTTTACACTGATAAAATCGAATAACATATTGACTTTTAACTCTTTGCTATCAGGATTTTGTACTGCTCGTAGTAGCGAAATCAGAAAACGAATTGATGGCACATTTTTCAACAAAAGGGAATCAGGAGAAATAATTTTTTTTCCTTGTGCAGAAAGATAGGAGGCTAATGCCAATCCCTCACGTTTTTTACGAACTAAAATAGTGATATCTTCGTCTTTGGCTCCCGATTCATTGGCATGTTTGACTGTTTCCCAAACCTCTTTGCAATAAGTCAGTTCTCTTGGAGTATATCCCAATTCATCGGCTATATTTTCCTCTTCGTAGTTTTCTTCCTCTTGTTCAACATCTACAAATCGAATATCTACATATCCAATAGGGAAATTTTGATTATTTCTTTTGTATTCGGGGTAATTTTGGGTGGCATTAGCATACAAATTTTGATATTCTTCAGACTCAAAAAAGGTGGAAGTAAATTTGAAGAATTTATTATTGAAATCAATAATAGTTTCTAAACTTCGGTAATTTTCCTCTAAATTTACGACAATCCCCCCTATCGTAAAAGGCTGTTTTTTATTGAGATATAAATCCATAAATTGCTCAGCTTTACTTCCTCGCCATCGATAAATTGATTGTTTGGCATCTCCCACTAACAATACAGAGCCTTGTTGTTGATTCATATCTTCGCTTGATACTACATTGGATATCAACTCTTTAAGGTTGTTCCACTGCAATTCTGATGTATCTTGAAACTCGTCAATAAAATAGTGCTGGAAACGCTCACCAATACGCTCATAGATAAATGGAATAGTTTGTTTTGTAATTTCGTTGGAAATCACCGAGTTAAACTCCCAAATCGGAAGAATATTTTCTTCCTGTTTAATTAATTCTATTTCATTTTGAATACGATTTAGCAAAGCCAAAGGAACTACATACTGCAGTGCATTTTTTACAAAATTATATTCTCCAAATTGTTGTTGTACAGTTTTGAACTGTCGTACAAATTCAGGTTGTAGGCTGTCAATTAGAGCTGTATTTAATCCTTTCTTATTTGATTCAGCGTATAAAGGTTTTGTTTCCAAATTTAATTGCCAGTTTGCACCCCAAACAGGTTCCCTTTTAGGATCGTTTTGTATTTTTTTGAAAAAGTTAAACATGTATTTTCCAGAGAAAATATTTTCATCTAAATCGTTTTCATTCAATAGTGTAAAAAAATCAGTGGTGATTTGCCGTATGGTTTCTATGCTTTGTGATAGTTTTTGTTGTAGTATTTTTTTTAGAGCTATGAAGTTAGATAGTGTCTTCTCTTTCAGTTCTTTAAGAGTTGTGTAGTGATTTTCTTTGGTGAGCATCTCTGCTACTTCCAGTAGTTCTTTGGTGGTGTCCCAATTCTTGTCTTCTTTCATTTTGTCTTCTGAAAAATCAATAAGTAATTGGGTAATTTCAGCATCTTCTCCAGCCCTGCTCATCAGATTGTCAACCGCCGTACGCAGTATGGTTTTTTGATCTAACTGTACCTCAAAAAATTGATTTAATTGTAAATCGAAGGCAAAGTTACGTATCAATTGATGATTGAATCCATCAATAGTGCTGATGTTGAAAGCAGCATAATTATGGAGTATGTGTTTCAAGACAGACTCGGAACGCGAACGCAATTTCTCGGGAGCAATTTTCAATTCTTGCCTAAGCTCTTCAAACATCGAATTAGCTTCGGTAAGGCTTTTTATATCTGAAAATTCGGTAAGCATTTCAATTACCCGATCCTTCATTTCAAAAACAGCTTTATTGGTAAATGTGATAGCCAATAAGCGACGAAAAGAGTCTATTTTTTCATCGCTTAAAATGATTTTCAAATAGGCTTTTACCAAACCATAAGTTTTTCCAGAACCCGCCGAGGCATTGTAAATGGTATATGAAGATTGCATCGCTATGTTTTTTGAAATGTTTTATGTATTGATTGTTAAGTATCTACACCGAAACTTCTCCTTTTATGGCAGGATAAGGGTCGTAACCTTCTAGTGTAAAGTCTTCATATTTAAAAGAAAATAAGTCGGTTACCTCTGGATTGAGCTTCATTATGGGTAAAGGACGTGGCTCACGACTCAGTTGTAATTTTACTTGTTCAAGATGATTGTTATAAATGTGAACATCTCCAAAAGTGTGTACAAACTCGCCAACTTCTAGCTTACAAACTTGAGCCACCATTATTGTTAATAAGGCGTACGAGGCTATGTTGAAAGGTACCCCTAAAAACACGTCAGCACTACGTTGATAAAGCTGACAGGAAAGTTTTCCGTCTGCCACATAGAATTGAAAAAAGGCGTGGCACGGAGGTAAAGCGGCCTTTCCGTTGGCAACATTCTCACAAAAGGATTTTGAAGTGTCGGGCAATACTGAAGGATTCCAAGCCGCCACAATAATACGACGACTATCAGGGTTTTTCTTGATGGTTTCGATTACTTGCTTGATTTGGTCAATATCTTCGTTGTTCCAATTACGCCACTGATGTCCATACACAGGACCTAAGTCACCATTTTCATCAGCCCACTCGTTCCAGATGCGAACACCATTGTCAGATAAATACTTAATATTGGTATCGCCTTTTAAAAACCAAAGAAGCTCGTGAATAATAGATTTTAAATGTAGTTTTTTGGTGGTAACAACGGGAAATCCCTTGCTTAAATCGAACCGCATTTGGTAGCCGAATACGCTAATGGTTCCCGTTCCAGTGCGGTCTTCTTTTTTGTGTCCGTGTTCTAAAATATGTCGTAATAAATCGTGATATTGTTGCATTTTATTAATTTTATAAATAGAAAATTTAGAACCGCAAAGATACAAAAAACCACTTCATAGCGAGAGGTTTTTAAAAGTTATATTAATACTATTTTATCGAAACAGAGGCTTTCAATTTCGCTAAGCCTCTCAATGGTTATCATCAACGGTTGTTCATGACTTTTAACATCTAAAACGAATATGTTATAGAATCATCTCTATAGCGATATTTTCCTTCCTTGAGAAAAACTTTCAATAGCCTTGTCAATCACAGACATGGTTTGCACAGCTTGGTTAGCAGGAACAGGATTTAATTTTCCATAAACCATTGATTCATATACATTTTGATAAAAATCCATGTAGTTTCCGTGTTGAGCTACGGTCTGCTCGTAAACGGTATAGGTGTGTAATATACCGTTCGGATATTGCACTTTAGGAAGCCAATTTTCGGTAGTTGGAGTAATTCCCTTTGAAAGCATATCCTCTTGAGCGTCAAATCGTTGTTGTAAAAAACTGCCTCGATCACCGTGTACGATATATTCCCAGCCTTTTTCCTTTGATATGGTTGAAGATTTTAGGCGTACACGAAGTTCGTTTTCATAAAATAGAATGAGTTCAAAATAATCATTCGTTTGTGTTTTTTCGCGTAGGAATCCTAAATCAGCATATATAAACTTTGGATAACCAAATAGTTGCAATGCTTGATCAATAAGATGAGCTCCCAAATCATGCAGAGCTCCTGACCCTGCTATGGGAGCTTCTTTATGAATTTTTTCACTGATTGAGGTGCGAAAACGATCGAATCGGATTTCTACTTCTTTAATGGTTCCTAAAGCTCTACTTTCAATAATTTCTTTAACCTTAAGATAATCTCCATCATAACGCCTGTTTTGGTAAACGCTTAAAAAACAATCGTTTGAATCTGCCAATTGCTGTAACTCTTTTGCTTGGTCGCTCGTAACGGTAAAAGGCTTTTCCACCAATACATTCTTCCCTAATTCCAATGCCTTTTTAGTGTATTCATAATGTGTTTGTACGGGAGTGTTGATCACAATCAAATCAATGATTTCGTCAAGGAGTAACTCATCGAAAGAACGATACAATTTTGATTGAGAATACTTTTCTCGTGAATCGTTTTTATGCCTTTCCACCACAGCTTGTAACCGAAAAAGTGGGTGATTTGCTACAAATGGAGCGTGAAACAAACGTCCGCTCATCCCAAAAGAAGCTAATCCTACATTTATTATTTTGTTCATTTCTTTATCTTTTTAGTGTTTTGACATGATATACATTCTAGAACCTACGTTGTCGTTCAAAGATACAAACACATTTCCTACATAGAGAACTTTACGTAATACCCCTCATTACCTCGCACATTGAAAACCGTCCCATCTTCAAAGATGAGGTACTGTCCCTTGATTCCTTTCAACACTCCATTGTACACTGGCGTATTGATTAAATTAAGAGAATGTACCTTCTGAGGAAACTGTTCCACAGGAAATTGGATATGAACCTCTTCACCATTGTCAATAAAATAAGATTTCGTTTCCTTAGGAAAGAATGTAAACAGCTGATTTCTAATTTCTTTTAAATCAATATCTTCCAGAGTATTCGTAAGCATTTTTCGCCAATCGGTTTTATCCGAAACATGCTCTTTCAAAGCAACTTCAGTAATTCCTGCCAAATAACGGTTTGGAAGTTCAGCTATTACCAAAGCTTCATGAGCTCCTTGATCTATCCAGCGTGTAGGCACCTGTGAATGACGCGTAACCCCCACCTTCACTTTACTTGAATTTGCCAAATACACATAATGAGGTTGCAGTTGCATCTGTTTTTCGTAGTCCAAATCCCGATCTTCAATATCTAAATGAGCTTTGCTAAGTTCTGGATGCATAATCCAATCGGCGGCTTGTGGAATTTCAAAAAAACATTTTTTGCAAAACCCTTGTCGAAAAATAGGTTCGTTATTTCCGCAGCTTAAACATTGAAAATGAGATAATTCTATTTTAATCTGTTGATTTAGCAAACTATTGACCGATAAAAAATCGTTCTCCAATTGCAAGTAGTAGCGTACAGGATTTGCCATTTCGGTCATCATTTTTTGTAATACTCCTTGAAACATATCTATTTTTTTTATTAAATTTACCCGATTTTAGAAGGTGGTATATTCAGAATATATATTCGATGATATAATCATTTGTGTTGCAAAAGTAATAATTTCAGGAACATGTTTTATTTCAATTAGAATTTACCCCTCATTTTTACGGAAGTTTAGGACTGTGCAAAATTTAGATTTTATTCATTCTGTTTGTATTAAGGAATTTTTAATTTTAACAGATTCGTAATAACTTTTGAGAAAAATGTATTTGATAAACAACAACAAAACTATGTAAAGTTCTGATTATCAAAATCTATTATACAAACGATATGCGAGAGATAAAAAAACAATTGAACAAATCATATCGGGAGTTTCAATCAATTTTAAAAAACATTAAAAATGCCATTAGCACTATTTAATTCGATAACCTCTTGGTTTTTAAGACGACGTATTGACCAAATTCAGCAATTTGTAAATAACCCCCACCAGACACAGGAGCGTGTTTTAGCGGAATTGCTAAACGCTGCTAAAGACACCGAAATTGGAAAAAAATATGGTTTTTCCGAAATCGAAAATTACCAGCAATTCGTACAAAATACACCCTTGGTAACCTACGAGGAATTTGAACCCTATATTGACCGAGCCAGAAAGGGTGAACGTAACGTTCTTTGGCATTCTCCCATCAAATGGTTTGCTAAAAGTAGTGGGACAACTAATGCTAAGAGTAAATTTATTCCCGTCAGCGAAGAGGCTTTGCAGGATTGTCATTACAAATCAGGCAAAGATATGCTTTGTTTATACTTAAACAATAATGAAAACTCTAATCTATTTACAGGTAAGAGTTTACGCCTTGGAGGAAGCAAAGAACTATATCAAGAGAACGGCACTTATTTCGGTGATTTATCAGCAATACTAATTGAAAACTTACCATTTTGGGCAGAATTTAGTTCTACTCCAAGCAATAAGGTGTCGCTCATGAGCGAATGGGAAACAAAACTACAAGCTATTGTCAAAGAAGCTAAAAACGCAAATGTAACCAGCATGGCTGGAGTTCCCTCATGGATGCTTGTCCTACTCAACCGAGTGTTAGAAGAAACTGGAAAAAATAATTTACTCGAAATATGGAAAAATTTGGAAGTATATTTTCACGGAGGAGTTAGTTTTGTCCCATATCGCGAACAATACAAAAAAATAATCCCTTCTGATACTTTCCGCTACTATGAAATTTACAATGCCTCAGAAGGATTTTTCGGGATTCAAGACAGAAATAATTCCGATGAATTGCTTTTGATGCTAGACTATGGTGTGTTCTACGAATTTATTCCGATGGATACTTTCGGAACCAACCAACAAAAAGTGATTCCTCTATCCGAAGTAGAACTCGGAAAGAACTACGCAATGGTAATCACCACAAATGCAGGACTTTGGCGATACATCATCGGAGATACGATTCGTTTCACCTCTGTTTCACCTTATCGTATCAAAATTACAGGACGTACCAAGCACTTTATCAATGTTTTTGGAGAAGAACTTATTATCGAAAATACGGAAAAAGGACTAAAAAAAGCTTGTGAACTTACCAATAGCCATGTGAAAGATTATACAGTAGCTCCTATCTTCATGAAAGATAAACTCAAAGGCGGACATGAGTGGATCATTGAGTTCGATAAAGAACCTTTGAACATCGAAAAATTCACCGAAATATTAGATGAAGAACTCAAAAAAGTAAACTCCGACTACGAAGCTAAGCGTTATAATAACATGACTCTTAACATGCCTACCGTTCATGTAGCCCGACAAAATCTGTTTCATGATTGGCTCAAAAACAAAGGAAAACTAGGGGGACAAAACAAAGTGCCACGACTTTCCAATAGCCGAGAGCATCTCGAAGAGTTATTGAAATTCATGTAACCAAAATTGATTCTTTACACAATTGTTGAAATTTTAAACCTATTAGTAAATGCAAATTTAAGTAAGTTCAATACTAAGTTTTTTAGCTTATTTACCAAAAAAGACTTACTTTTGCCCCTCATATACTTATAATTCTATGAAATTAAAACACGCCATTTTTATCATTCTTGCGATATTAATCATTGACCAAGTTAGTAAAATATACATTAAAACAAATTTTATTCTGAATGAAAGTGTAGACGTTTTTAGTTGGTTTAAAATCTATTTCATTGAAAACAACGGAGCCGCATGGGGAGCTGAAATCCCCGGAGTTTATGGAAAACTAGCCTTAACACTTTTTCGTATTTTTGCGGTTTTCGGGATAGGCTATTGGTTGATATCATCCATAAAAAAGCAACGACATCCTATTTTAATCACTTCTATATCAATGATTTTAGCAGGAGCATTAGGTAATATTATTGATTCTGTTTTCTACGGAGTGATTTTTGACCATAGCTACAACAACGTAGCGACTCCGTTCTCAGAACAACCCTATGGGACTTGGTTTCACGGCAAAGTAGTAGACATGTTCTACTTCCCTTTGATTGACACTACTCTTCCTGAATGGTTGCCAATTTGGGGAGGTAACCGTTTTCAGTTTTTTGAACCAGTTTTCAATGTTGCCGATTCTGCCATATGCGTTGCGGTAGGGCTATTGCTTATGTTCAACAAAAAAGCTTTTCCAAAAGAAGAGAAAATAACGGAACAAATCTAAAATGAGCATTATCACAAACATTTTAAAAAACAACGAACATCGACCATATCCACTTCCGAAAGGCAATTGGACATACTATCAAGAGTGGAATCGAGCCTTGTTTTTACATTATAAAGTACCTTATGAGTTGTTACGTCAATTAGTTCCAACCGGCTTACAATTAGATAGTTACAATAATGATTGCTACATCTCGTTAGTAGCATTCACTATGGAGAAAATAAGACCAAAGCAACTACCCGCCATTTCCTTTATTTCTGACTTTCATGAGATAAATATCCGAACGTATGTAGAAAAAGATGGTAAAAAAGGTGTCTATTTTTTAAATATTGAAGCAGGAAAACTACTATCAGCTATTGTAGCGAAATGCTTATCAGGACTTCCATACGAGTTTGCAACGATAAAACGTGCTGATAATCAATATAATTCAGAAAACAAAAAGAAGAATTTCCATTTGGACGTATCATTTGACATAGAGGAAATTATATTTGAAAAGACGCCTTTAGACCTTTGGCTTACAGAACGTTATTGCCTGTTTTTGGATATAAAAGAATCTTTGTTTCGGTATGACATACATCATCAAGAATGGAATCTTAGAGGTCTGAAAATAAACAAATTAAATGTAAATTATCATCTGAAAAACATTTCTTTATCACCTAACTATCACCTTTGTCACTATTCCGATGGCACTCAGGTCATTTCATGGAATAGGATAAAACTTTAGTGTTGTACTAAAAGCTAAAGGCAAATTAGATTCCACTAACTTGCCTTCAGATTATATAACTTGTATCATTGATCGCCCTAACTATTTTTTTCCATTTACTTTTGAAATATACTGCTCCAAAGCCATTGTCATTGAAGGCGTTTCAGGAGAAGGAGCCTTTATGTCGATGACCAACCCCGCCTCTTGGGCTGCTTTTAAAGTTGAATCACCATAAACGGCTATTTTTGTGTTATTCTGGGTGAAATTAGGAAAGTTTTTAAACAACGATTCAATACCTGCAGGACTAAAGAAAGCCAAAATGTCGTAATTAAAGTTGCTTATTCCTGATAAATCAGAATGAACAGTCCTATAAAAAATTGCTCTTTCCCATTTGATTTTCAAATCATTAAGAGCTGTAGCAAGTTCTGCCTTACAAGTATCTGAACCGGGGAATAAGAAGTTTTCCTCTTTGTATTTTTTCAAAATAGGCAACAAATCAGAAAACTCTTTCTTTCCTACATAAATTTTTCTTTTTCTGTAAGTGATGTACTTTTGCAAGTAGAATGCAATCGCTTCAGATTGACAGAAATATTTCATGGTATCAGGCACCTTAAAACGCATTTCTTCTGCAATTCTAAAATAATGATCCACAGATTTTCTGCTGGTTAATATAATAGCAGAAAATTTTGTTAAATCTATTTTCTGTAAACGTATATCTTTAGCACTAACCCCTTCGACTTTTATGAATGGAATAAAATCAATTTTAACCCTTTGATTTTCAATAATATGAGCATACGGAGAGTTTTCTGCCTTCGGCTCTGGTTGTGAAACCAAGATACTTTTTACTTTCATAAATAATTACTGTTTGCTTTGTGCTAAATAAATCCTACGGATGTTATTAGTTCACCGAATTTGTTTCTATAAAAATCTAATCCCATAGATAAAGAAGACATACGGTGCTATTTCAAGGGTGCAAAGATACAAAATAAAATAAATAATGTAAGGTTTTATCATCTTTTGATTGGATTTTACAATCGAAATCCAACCTAATACGTTGATTATTAATAGTATGCCGAAAAGTAAATAGATGTATCTTTTTTCTAAAGACACTGCATATAGAATAAAGAATAACACTACAACCACCAAAATAGCTCCATAACTTGAATATGCTATACGACTAAACATGTACCCCTTACTAAACCCTCTCAACTCAAACACTTGAGCTATAGAAGTTTGTACAACAAGCTTTAAACCTAAAAGCAACAGAAGTAATACAGCGATGTCTAAAAATAAAAATCCAGTACTAACAGGAAACTGTAGATCATATATCTGTCCACAAACATAGAAAAATAAGCTCAACGAAAACCATTGCAAAAAAAATAGAAAAAACGTAAAAAGATGTATTTTTCGTTCTTTTTTCTCGTAAATCACAATGTACTTATCATTTAATGGTAATTTTACATATTCCGAAAAATGATTGGGATAAACCATTTTCATAAAGGCTATAACCCCAAAAACAAAGAGGAATAATGGGAAAATCCAGGATAAAAAAGGCGGAGATAATAGATGACTTTCCAAGGTTCTGTATTTTTTAGTCTACTTCTAAAGGTGTGACTGATGTTGCATCAATTTCTGGAATGATGCTATCTCGTTCTCGTTTCAATCGTAACTCAACATTTTTGATTATTGTATCATATTTTTGAGGAAAAGAAGCATAATATTCCATATTTTGAGCTAAAATTAAACTGTCAATTTCATATTTTTTGTATATCAATTCCTGAAAAGAGATATTTAATGTGTCCATCATTGTGTAATCTGTACTTTTTATAGCGTCTAAAAGGATTAAATCATACATCAAATTCTGCATTTCTCTTTCCGAAAGAAATTTTTGAGGCTTTTTTACAATATTTTCACCACATGACAGCACCGAAAAACATAGAATAATCAAAATATATAATCTTATTTTCATAACTTATCTATTAAAAGTAACGCGTTTTCCAGCCGCCTCTCCAATAATAATTCCATCATTGTATACCATTTTTCCATTAACGAATGTGGTTCTGATTTTTGATTTGAACACAGAATCTGTAAAAGGAGACCATCCACATTTGTACAAAATATTCTCTGTGGTCACTTTCCACGGACTATTCAAATCAACTAAAACTAAATCAGCATAATACCCTTCACGAATAAACCCTCTATCCTTCACTTCAAATAAAATTGCGGGATTGTGGCACATTTTTTCAACTATTTTCTGAATTGAGATACGTCCTTTATGATGTTGCTCAAGTATTGCTACTAACGAATGTTGCACCAAAGGGCCTCCCGAGGGAATTTTATGATATTCTTGATTTTGCTTTTCTTCGAGTGTATGAGGAGCATGATCGGTAGCAATTACATCCAGACGGTCGTCTAACAAGGCTTCCCACAAGCTCTCACGATCATTAGCCGTTTTGACCGCTGGATTCCATTTAATGAGGCTTCCCTTTTGATCGTAATCAGCATCGGAAAACCACAAATGATGTACACATACTTCCGCAGTTATCTTTTTATCTTTCAAAGGAATATCATTTCTGAAAAGATGAGTTTCTTGAGCTGTTGAAAGATGAAAAACGTGTAATCTCGCTCCTGTTTTTTGAGCTAAGGAAACAGCTTTAGACGAAGATAAATAACAAGCTTCATGGCTTCGAATTAAAGGATGAACTTGTATAGGTATTTGGGAACCAAACTGTTGAGAGTAACGCTCCATGTTGTGCCGGATGGTTTGCTCATCCTCACAATGGGTAGCTATAACCATATCCACATTCGAAAAAATACGTTCAATAGTTTGCTCATTATCTACCAACATATTCCCTGTGGAAGAGCCTAAAAATAGTTTAATACCCACACAAGCCTTGCGATCTAATCGCTTTAGTTCCTCTAAATTATCATTCGTTCCACCAAGAAAAAACGAAAAATTAGCGAAAGAAGTTTTCGATGCAATTTCAAATTTTTCTTCCAAAAGATCAATAGTTGTGGTTTGGGGAACAGTGTTGGGTTGTTCAAAAAAAGTAGTTACTCCTCCCGCAACAGCCGCTGCACTTTCGGAAGCTATATTGGCTTTGTGCGTCAACCCAGGTTCTCTAAAATGAACTTGATCATCAATTACTCCTGGCAATAAGTAATGCCCTTTTCCTTCGATAACTGTGTATCCGTTTTCCGCTGTAATATTGGGTGCTATTTTGGCTATTCGTTCTCCTTCAATGAGTATATCACCTCTAATCACTTGATTCTCATTGATAATATGTACATCTTTGATAAGTGTTTTCATTTGTGTTGTAGAATTGCAAATTGTCTTGTATTCAAAATTAAACCCCAAAGATATAAGATTAATTTTAAAATACCTACTTTTAGGGATACTTTATCCATTTCAAACGCTTTTGACTGCAAAAAAGAAAACGAACAATTCCCACAAACGAAAACTATCTTTTACACCAAAAAATTAAGTAACAAATTACTTTGCAAACTCAATGGATTTTACAATAGCTTCTAATTCAAATAGATAATCTCTCTTTTCTATTCTTGGAGCTAAAATGAAGCCTTCAAGTACGACTAAACGGTTATTAGGAACATCTTCGATAATATAATTCAGGTAAGGTCCTCCTAAAAAGAAATTTTTCATTTCCCACAAACCACGACTTTCCATAGCATTCCTGTTTTTAATTTTCATATCTGTAATGCTAGGAGCAAAGGATGTTTCGGTAATCATGTACATACCTTCTTTTCTACCTGGTATGTATCGTTCACCGATGGAATCACGCATTCTTACGATGGTTTCAGCTCGGCTATTGTCTTTTGGTATGCTATTGATAGGCATCTCATAAACAATTAAGTTGGAAGTTCCCCCCTTAATTTGACGTTCTATCCAGAAGAAATTATTTTCTTGCTTCACAATTTTGTAAACAGAGGGCATTGTGAGCGAAAAGCCTAATTTTTCCTGCAATGCCGTTTCTTTATTCAAAGATTTTTGGAATCGTGATTGAGCTTCCTTAATATCGTTATCCCTAAATTCTTCTATCATTTTGGCAAAATGCTCTTGAATCTCACAACTGATGTCTCGTTTTGTTTTACCTTTGATAACACCCACTTTTTGAGGACGTGCATACAAATTCTCTTTTACGAATGATTTATTAAGTGAATCTTGACTGATAATCAATACATTCCTACTATTTCGAGTGTTATCCGTAAAAATTTGTGGAGGAATCTGATGTAATAAAAAAATTGGTTCTTCGGTTGGAAGACCTTCTAAAGGCGAGGCAAAATATTTTCGGATAGTATCCCCCACAAAACCTTCCCAAAGCGTATTGTCAATGACTACGGCTAAAGAATTTAATTGCCCTATAGACTGTGGCAAATGCAGATTTTTAGCCGATTTTTGGTTGTTATCTGTTTCATTACAAGCTGTTAGCAAACATAAACTTATAAAAATATATATTATTTTTTTCATAAAATTAGTGGTTAATTTCCTATTATTTTTTACAGCGAAAATCGTTCCAAAAACGTTTTTTTTGTTTTTTATTTATCAATAAGTTGAATTTTCATATTTTAGAAGTATCTTTGCCGAAAAGAATATAACACACAAAATTGAGCAATGAACGTATTGCATTCACAAATCATAGGCGAAGGGAAACCGTTGTTTATTTTACACGGATTTCTTGGCATGTCGGACAATTGGCGAACTTTAGGAATCAAATATGCCGAAGCAGGGTATGAGGTACACCTTATCGACCAACGGAATCATGGACACAGTTTTCATCACCAAGAATTTAGCTATTCTATTCTAACAGAAGATTTGAGGCATTATGCCCAAGTGAAAAACATCACTCTTTTCGATTTAATTGGACACTCTATGGGAGGAAAAACAGCAATGTTATTTGCTACGGAGTATCCGAACATGATTGATTCTGTGATTGTTGCTGATATTGCACCAAAATTTTATCCACCACATCATCAACAAATTTTACAAGGATTAGCTTCGATTGATTTTGAAGTTGTCAAATCGCGTTCGGAAGCCGACAAGCAACTATCTTTCTACGTCAGCCAAGCTGATGTAAGACAATTTTTACTAAAAAATTTATTTTGGAAAACAAAAGATCAATTGGATTTTCGCTTTAATTTAGAAGCTCTTATGGAAAATGAGTATGAAATTGGAGTTGAATTACCGAAAAATAACACTTTCGATGGGAAAATTCTATTCCTAAAAGGAGAGTTTTCGGAATATGTGATGCCAAGCGATGAACCTCTGATTAAACAACATTTTCCAAATGCAAAAATTGAAATGGTTTCAAAATCAGGACACTGGCTACATGCACAAAATCCAGATGAGTTTTTCCAGAAAACGATGGCTTTTTTAAATCAATAATATGTTTATCTTCAAAGAAAATATACAACAAAATCGATTAATTATATGCAACTTTCAGAACAAGAAATCATCCGTAGAGAAAAACTTGATAAATTAAAAGAATTGGGTATCAATCCGTATCCAGCGGAATTGTACCCTGTTGATACAACTTCTGCCGATGTAAAATCGGGTTTTCAAGAGGGAAAGAAGGTAACTTTGGCAGGGCGACTAATGTCTGTCCGTATTCAAGGAAAAGCCTCTTTTGCTTCATTACAAGACAGCCAAGGACGCGTACAGCTCTATATCAATCGTGATGAAATTTGTCCTGACGAAGACAAAACCCTTTACAATGAAGTATTTAAAAAATTGCTCGACTTGGGTGATTTCATCGGTGTGGAAGGCGAACTTTTCCTTACACAAGTGGGTGAAAAATCAGTACGGGTAAAAAACTTCAAACTACTAAGCAAGGTACTTCGTCCGTTGCCGCTTCCTAAAACCGATGCCGATGGAAATACCTTTGACGCCTTCACCGACCCCGAACTTCGCTATCGTATGCGTTACGTGGATTTGGTGGTAAATCCGCAGGTAAAAGAAGTTTTCATCAAACGTACCAAACTTTTCAATGCAATGCGTCAGTTTTTCAATGAACGTGGTTATATGGAAGTGGAAACACCTATTTTACAATCCATTCCGGGAGGAGCGGCGGCTCGTCCGTTCATCACGCATCACAATTCTTTGGACATTCCTTTGTATATGCGAATTGCCAACGAATTGTATCTGAAAAGACTTATCGTGGGAGGATTTGACGGCGTGTACGAGTTCTCGAAAAACTTCCGAAACGAAGGAATGGACAGAACTCACAACCCTGAATTTACCGCAATGGAAATTTATGTGGCATATAAAGACTACCATTGGATGATGGAGTTTACCGAACAATTGTTGGAGCATTGTGCTATTGCCGTAAATGGTTCAACCAAAGCTACTTTCGGCAAACACGAAATTGATTTCAAAGCTCCGTATCCGCGAGTTACGATGACCGAAGCCATTCAAAAATTCACAGGGTTTGACATCACAGGAAAAACCGAGAAAGAATTGTTCGATTTTGCTAAATCTATCGGGATTGAGGTTGATGACACAATGGGCAAAGGCAAACTAATAGACGAGATTTTCGGTGAGAAATGCGAAGGAAATTTCATTCAACCTACATTTATCACGGATTATCCGAAAGAAATGTCGCCACTGACCAAAGAACATCGCAACGACCCCAATCTGACTGAGCGTTTCGAGCTGATGGTCTGCGGAAAAGAAATCGCCAATGCATATTCCGAGTTAAATGACCCCATCGACCAACGCGAACGTTTCGAGGCACAGATGGCACTTTCTGAGCGTGGCGATGATGAGGCGATGTTCATCGACCAAGACTTTTTACGAGCGTTAGAATTTGGTATGCCTCCAACATCAGGCTTAGGAATCGGAATGGACAGACTCATAATGTTCCTGACCAACAACGAAAGTATACAAGAAGTACTTTTCTTTCCACAAATGAAGCCTGAAGCGAAAGCCGCACAGACAGTAGAGTTAAACGAAGACGAAAAAATGGTGTTTGAAATCCTCCAAAAAGCGGAAGTTCTTCCGTTGGAAGAGTTAAAAGCCCAATCGGGATTGTCTAACAAAAAATGGGATAAAACCATCAAAGGACTGACCAGCAAAAAAGTAGCTTCGGTTGAGAAACAAGGCGATAATTTATTGGTGAAATTAGTATAACATAAGGGCGAAAGATTTTTCGCCCTTTTTTTTAAAAAAATAGAGATTATGAGAATGCTATGTTCTCTTTTTCAAATTTAGGCGATAACTTTCTAATTTCATGACAATAGGCATTTCAAATATTTTTATATTTTTGTTCGTAGAATAACTAAACGTTTTTTCGTATGAAACATTCTATTTTATTTTGTCTACTTATATCTTTTTTCATTTTTGGTTGTGAAAAAAAAGAAGACAGGGAGGAGTTTTGCAAAATTCTTATTGATTTTGATAAAATTGAGAACGTTGACTTATCTCAACATATTGAAAGAAAGGTCTGTTTTGAGTTTTCAGAAGAATCGATGTTAGGAAACTTGGATGAAATTGTTTTGAATGGTCAAGGTTTTTTAATACGCTCTTTAAGTAATCTTTTTCTTTTTGACGAACAAGGGAGGTTTCTATCCCAAATAGGCTCAAAGGGAGCAGCCCCCGATGAATATAGTAATTTTAATTCTTTCTTCATAAAGGGAGATGATGTTTTTATATATGATGATCAGACAAAACGGATGATTATTTACGATTTTCAAGGTAGATACAAATCAACTATAAACTTGAGCGATAGATATGATAGTATAACTCCAAATTTTATCTATCCTTTGTCCGATGGGAAGTTTATTTCAAAAAATATGTATGGGGGTAGTCATAGAAAAACTCCTTCATATAGCATTTTAAAGGAAGATTATAGCATTGAAAAGAATATTAAAAATAGGTGGTTGGCTCATAGTTTTTTTTCTCTAAATAATTTTAATGTGGGAGACGGCAAAAATATGTTGTTTTGGGAAATACTTAATGATACTATTTTTACAATCACAGAAAAACAAGAATGCTTTCCCAAATATATTGTGGATTTTCAAGAGAAATCAATTCCTTTGGATGTTAAGAAAAAAGAATTCTATGAATTGATTCAGTTTACGAATCAGCCTGAGAACATAAACAAGTATGCTTCCCTTGTGCAGAACGTTTATGAAGATTCCGATTTTTTGAGATTTACGTTTCTTTTTCAAAGAAAAATACACTACGTTAAACACGATAGGAATAATAACAAAACCAAAGTTTATTTACTGACATACGATAATCAAAATTTAGGCTCAAGAATTCTTTTTCACAAAAATCATTTGTATGTGCCTGTCAACGATTTAGATAGTATAGAGAGTAACGGTTGTTTGATATTGATAGATGAGTCTAAGTTATAAGATTAGTAGTTAGGATTTTACTTTTAGAATGTTGTATCTATGTTTCAAGAAAATAATGTTTTTTTGAATTTCGATACGTGAGGTAGATACCCACAAAATGTTTTGCTTTTTCTCAATATCTTTAAAAATGTAGAAGAAGTAAATTGTAAGAGTAACAGATAAACAGATGTGAAAGGTCGGGTTTTCGAAAAAAAGCGGAAAGCTATTTTTTTTATATTTTCGTTTAAAAAGGGGCTAAGAATCCGTTAATGAAACTGTCCAAAAAGTAACTGCGTTAAAAAAAATGGATAAAAATTTTTGTTGATCAGAAAAGTTTTTTGTATATTAGCCACGTTTTAAGCGAAAAAACGATATTACTAAAATAAAACTTTATAATTAAACTTATGGCAGAAACAGCAAAATTAGTCTTTGACGGAAAAGAATATGAATTTCCAGTGATTACAGGAACCGAAAATGAAAAAGCAATTGACATTGAGAAATTACGTGCTTTAACAGGGTTGATTACCTTGGATTCAGGTTATAAAAATACTGGAGCTTGTAAAAGTGCAATTACTTTTTTGGATGGAGAAAAAGGAATTTTACGTTATAGAGGATATAATATTGAGGAGTTAGCTGAGAAAGCAGATTTCTTGGAAGTGGCTTATTTGCTGATTTTTGGGGATTTACCAACCAAAGCTGAGTATGAAAAGTTCATCACTACCATTCATAAGTACACAATGATTCATGAGGAGATGAAAGGTATTTTAGATGGTTTCCCGAAAACAGCCCACCCAATGGGAGTGTTGTCATCGGTGATCAGTGCTTTGGTAGCTTTCAATCCTAAGGCAGTGGACGTATCTTGTGAGAAAGATGTGTACGAAGCTGTATGTAAAGTGATGGCAAAAATTCCAGTATTGGCATCGTGGGTGTATCGCAAACGAGAAGGACTTCCATTGAACTACTATAACAATGATATGGAATACATCGATAATATTCTAAATATGATGTTTGCCATCCCAACAAATAAGTACAAGGTGAATCCAAGAGTAGCAAGTGCGTTGAATAAATTGCTAATTCTGCATGGTGATCACGAGCAAAACTGTTCAACTTCTACCGTTCGCTTGGTAGGTTCGTCTCATGCAGGTTTATTTGCTACTATTTCGTCTGGAGTTTCTGCTCTTTGGGGGCCTCTTCATGGAGGAGCTAATCAAGCTGTAGTAGAAATGTTGGAAGATATTAAAGCCGATGGAGGTGATGTAGAAAAATATATCAGAAAAGCAAAAGACAAGGATGATCCATTCCGTTTGATGGGCTTTGGACACCGAGTGTACAAAAATTTTGATCCTCGTGCTAAAATCATCAAAGCAGCTGCGGATGACGTATTGAATTCACTTGGAATTGATGACCCAATTTTTGATATTGCCAAACATTTAGAAAAAGTAGCCTTGGAGGATGAGTATTTCAAATCAAGAAACTTGTATCCAAACGTGGATTTCTATTCAGGAATTATCTACCGAGCGTTGGGAATGCATGTGGAAATGTTTACCGTTTTGTTTGCTATTGGACGTTTACCTGGTTGGATAGCTCAATGGAAAGAGATGCGTCAAGGTGGAGAGCCAATCGGAAGACCACGCCAAGTGTACGTAGGAAGTACAGAAAGATCTTTTGTTGAGATTAGCAAAAGATAATCATAGAATACATTTTATAAGAAAAGCTCCACTTCGGGGCTTTTTTTATTCTTTGCCCATAATAGCTTCAATAAGAACTCATATTTAGTCGAGGTTCCTGAAATAATCCATGCTTATTTTTTATATTTCTTAATCAAATAATATAATAAATATTTATTGTTTTTCGATAAAAATTTATTATATTTGCATCATAATTTTAAAATCAGATACAATGAAAAAGATTACATCTTCCGATGTTCAACTCATTAAATTAACTGTTTGGTTGATATTAGTGATATTTTCTTTTGATGCAATACGAATGTTGTTCGAATTCATATCTCCTTTGATTTTTTCGAGAGAGAACAACACATCAAGCTGGGGTAGAAAATTGATGTTCTTCCAAAATCACCCAATTTATCACGGAATTATTGTTTTTTTTGAGTTAATTATTGCCTTTTCAAAAATTTATATGAGTTTGATAACGGCTAAATCTGTCTCAAAATTAAATGTAAGCAACTCGTTTTTTAAAGAGAAATTAGCTGACAATTTTCTAAAAATAAGCAAAATAGCTATTTCTTTGAGTTGCTTCATATTTATTTTTCAAGCCATAAGTGATTTTATTTTTATTAACACCCCGTCATACCAAGAATTTAACCGTAGAACGGCATCGGATATGGGAATAATACTTCTTTTAGGGTCAACTATGTATGTACTTGCTTACATTTTTAAAAAAGGAACAGATTTACAAGAAGAAAACGATTTAACTATTTGATATTATGCGAAAAATATTTATTCTAAAAACTATTCTCGACTTGCTATTTATTTTATCAATTTTCGGGGTTTTGAGTTTTATTTCATTCTTTTTGGAAGAGACCATCAGAGTGAACGGTTATGATGTTACGGCTGACACATTATTCGCTAAAATTGTGCTTTGGCTTTGGTATATTGGTTATCTTTTGTTCATATATATTCTTTATCTTTTCAGAAAAACTGCATACTTATTTCTTCGAGTACGAATTTTTAACGAAAAAGTGGTTAAAAACTTGAATAAAATAGGAATTCTACTGATAATCATAACTATATGTACTGATATTTCTTTAATGATTTATAGCGTTATAGAACGCAAAAATATAGGATTCCGATTGGATACAAATCCTGTGTTGTTTAAGATAGCTGTGGGTTTGTTATTTATGACTTTGAGTCAAGTGCTTAAAATAAGTACAAAAATGAAGGAAGAAAACGATTTAACTATTTGATATTATGCCAATTATTGTAAATTTAGATGTAATGATGGCAAAGCGAAAAATATCGTTAAATGAGCTTTCGGAAAAAGTAGGTTTAACGCTTTCCAACCTTTCCATTTTGAAAACAGGAAAAGCCAAAGCCATCCGATTTAGCACCCTTGAAGCGATTTGTAAAGCACTTGACTGCCAACCTGCTGATATTTTCGAATATAAAGAAGATGAGTAGTAATTTTAGTGGTGCTTTACTCCAAAAAAAATTGTCCGAAAAGTTGATTCTTTTGTTATCATTTCGTTTGTTGCCTATTCGAAATGATGATGCTTAGAAAAATAACTTTTCGGACAGTTTATTCTATTTTTTGTCTGTTTTTGTACGTCTATTCTTGTAAAAAACGACTCCTGCTCCCAGCAACCACAAAATCAACAATACATTTCCAGCTAAGGTGATTTTAGTTCCAGTGGCTACTACTTGAGGTTTGAACTCAAAGGTGATAGTATGTTTTCCTGCAGGAACTTCCATTCCACGCAAAAGATAGTTCACCCTGTAGTGAGGTACTTCTATGCCATCTAAGGTTGCAATCCAACCGTGAGGGTAGTGCATTTCGGAGAATACGGCAAACCCTTTTTGTTGATTATCAGTTTTATACTCTAATTTGTTTGGTTTGTAATTTTTCAGTACTATAGTTGCAGTACTATCCATTGTCGATGATTTGAAATTTAAATTTCCCACCTCTTTTGTCAAGACGATGGCTTCAGTTCTCGGGTTAAAATCCGAAAGCCCTTGCATCACTTCATCGTTGGTGTCTTTGGTAATTATTTTATTTACAAACCAAGCATTGCCTAAAGCGCCCCCATTCTGCATCGGTTGGAGTTGTCCATTTTCGTTATGCATAAGTATGTATTTAACATTGAGCATGTTAAGCACTTCTGTATTTCGGTTTGAAATCTGATATTCAAATAACTCTTGCAAATGTTTTGGTTTAGCGGCGTGGTATCCCCCAATAGAATGATGGAAATATGAAGTCCTTGCTCCGTTGATGCCTACTTCAGGTTCGTACACTCGGTAAACAGATTTGTCTTCTAATATCATATTATCAGCTTGTGTAGCTTCAAAGGGTTGTTTCATCCGATGTGTTGATACAAAATCTTTCTCATCTACATAACGTCTTGCTACGCCTCCTAAATCTAAAATGATGAGTAATAGTAGAGCTATTTGTACTCCCTTTTCGGATATCTTTTTGTATTGATATAAATTCAAAAACAATATAGTAAGTAACATAAAGATGGTGCTACGGAGCAAATCGCTGGTATACATGGACTGCCGATCTTCTTGAATCATCGCTACGACTTCGCGTCCGTAATATTGTTCATATAAAGTGTCGCTAACTCCTTTAAAATCAAAGAGTCCCTTGCCGAGTAGTAGTAAAATTACGATGCCAAAGGTAATACAAACGGTGTACAAAAGCGGTTTTTTATTTTCTTCAGTCGTATTTTTCAAAAATCGATACAGACCAAGCATTGCTAAAATCGGTACACACAATTCCAAAATTACTTGAATAGACGAAACTGCGCGGAATTTGTTATATAGCGGGAAATAATCAATCATCATATTTGTTAAGATGTCGAAATTTTTTCCCCATGAAAGTACCAATGCCATGATACTTCCTGTTAATAGCCACCATTTTTTGTAACCTTTGACTAAAAATAAAGATAACACGAAAAAGAAAAAGATGATTACTCCTATATAGGCTGGAGCGGCAACTATGGGTTGAGTTCCCCAATATGTAGGCAATCCGTTTGTAAATTCCAATGCTTGAGTTGGAGGAACGCCTTGTTTTACCAAAAAATCGTAGGTTTTTGAATCCTTTCCGAGAGCTTCATTGTTTGAACCTCCGAACAATCTTGGAACGATAAGGTTTAGCGATTCTGCCAATCCGTAGCTGTATTCCGTAATGTAGTCTTTTGATAATCCGCTATTTAATTTATTAGTTCCGTCTGGAGAAATCGTTAGTTCCGATTTGCCACGTGTACTCCACTGTGTGTATTCTTGAGTTGCTAAAAGCGATGTAGCGTTGGTGAGTACACTCAAAATAACAGCTCCAACGAGTGTGGCTGTAGCTTTCAAAAAATTATTTAATTCTTTGTTTTTACATGCTTTATATAGCATAAAACCTCCAAAAACGAGTACTAATAACATCAGATAGTACGTCATTTGCAAGTGATTTGCATTGATTTCGAGAGCCAGAGCAAAGGCTGTTAGCAACCCTCCCCAAAGATATTTTTTTCTGAAAATCAGTAAGATACCAGCAAGTACGGGTGCGAAATAACCTATGGCATGAGCTTTGGCATTGTGTCCCACACCGAGTATAATAATCAAGTAGGTAGAAAGTCCAAAGGCTATTGAACCTATAAAGGCAGTTCGCATATCTACTTTTAGGGTAAGCAATAAGACGTAAAGCCCAATAAAATAAAGAAATAAATAATCAGCGGGACGAGGTAGAAAGCGAATAGCTTTGTCTATTTTTTTGATAAAATCGTATGAATAATTAGCTCCCAATTGATAAGTAGGCATCCCTCCGAAAGCACTGTTTGTCCAGTAAGATTCCTCATTTTGACTTAGTCGGAAGTCGTTTCGTTCCTTCGCCATACCGGTATACTGTACTATATCGCTTTGGAAAATGGTTTTACCTTGCATTACTGGATAAAAAAAAGCCAAAGCTATAGCTATAAAAAGCACAACTGCCACCAAATGGGGCAGTGCCTTTTGAAAAATATGTTTCATCTTGAAATGTGTTTAGGCTTTTGACTTGATAAAATAAGCGATTAATAATCCCCAACCTATAATCATTAGTGTACCACCGATAGGAGTAATAGGCCCTAAAAAACGCAAACTGACACCCCAATGTTCTTGAAACGATAAAAAGTAGATGCTTACAGAGAAGAAAAATGTTCCCAAAATCACTAAAATGGAAGTCCATTTTTCTAAAGAAGATTCAAACTTTAAGAAGAATCCAATGATGAGTAACAATAAAGCCGAATACATTTGATATTTCACACCTACTTCAAAACTTGCTAATCGTTCAACTGACAGGATTTTTTTGAAAGCGTGTGCCCCAAAAGCTCCTAAAATGATAGAGGTGATTCCGTATATACCTCCCCAGAGTAATGTAAATGTTTTCATTTTTAATAAATATTTATCGAAGGAATCTAAGAATTTTCTCAGAAATACGATGTTTTACGTATAATTTTTAACTTTTTTGTACCAGTCTCAATGTGACTAAAGAAAGCTCTATGCAAGGTTTACGAGTGTTTTCTCAGTTTAACTGCATAAGCCTTTTTGCTTAGAATAGTAATTTTAAAAACTAATCAAAATGATTATAAGGCATTTCTTCAGTCATTTGTTCAATTCCTTCCAATCCCACGATAGCAATTAGGTAGATAGATAATAAGACCATCAACACGCTGATTATTACACTGATATATGCAACAGTCCTTGCTGTTTTTAAATTATCAATGCCTAAGTACATCTCCGGATTGCTATTGTATTGATTGATTCTTGTACTTGCTATTAATACAGCAATAACGGCAGGAATCAAACCTACGCCACAGCAAAAAGAGAAAACGATTCCGATAATCGCCAATACATACACAACCGTAGCGCTGATAGGTTGTTTAAGTTCTGAACGCTGATCGAATATGGGGTTCTTGTTATAATTGAATGTTGGATTCTGATTTGTATCCATAAATAAAACATTTAGAGTTAATAACCACGCAAATGTAAGTATTTTTACGCTTATAGGCAAGAGATGTTTTAATTTTCAATCCAATTTTTCAGTATCGTTTTGCCGAAGGGAGTAAGAATTGATTCAGGGTGATATTGTACCCCTCGAATGTCATATTCTTTATGACGGAGCGACATGATATACCCATTTTCATCAACAGAAGTTACGGATAGTGAATCAGATACGGATGAAACTACCCATGAATGATAGCGACCCACTGTGAACTGTTTAGGCATATTTTTGAACAAGAGATCTTCCTCTATGACAGTTACTTGAGAGGTTACTCCATGGAAAACCTTAGGAAGATTCATTAGTGTTCCTCCAAAAACCTCGCCGATAGCCTGTTGCCCTAAACAGACTCCAAGTATACTTTTTGAAGGAGCGTATTTTTCAATGATAACTTTCATTAACCCTGCCTCGTCTGGGATGCCTGGACCAGGAGATAGTAGGATTTTGTGGAAATCAGCTACCTCTGTTAAAGATATTTCATCGTTGCGTTTTACAACTACTTCGCACCCTAAATCTTCAAGATAGTGTACTAAATTAAAAACAAAACTGTCGTAATTGTCGATTACTAATACTTTCATAAAGATATGTGCTTACTATCCCCTAATTTTTGAATGCAACTCCACAGCTTTGGAATCGGTAAGACTTGCTACATAGCAGGTAACTCCCATAACTCGGTTGTACAGTGAAGAATCTTTTTTATAAGTTTCGGGAATTATTTTCAAGATAAGTTCATCAAATGTATTTTTTTTGCCATTGAAATCATTTAAAGTTGCTGTGAAAAAGATTTCAAGCAGGTCTTGAAGTATGGTGTAACCCGAAATTTCTTTTTCGATAACTTCTTTAGAATGGTAAACATGTGAAATACTGATGTTTATAATGTCTTCAATTTGAGATCTAAACACACTTTTGCTGAGCAATGAACTGTGAAATTCTCCCGCTAAGATTGTTTTTTCATTTTCGATGAATATGTTAGTTGCCTCGTGAATCAAGGTTCCAATAGCTATAGCACGTAAATAAGCGATACGCTCTTCTCGTGTACATAATTTGCTGTATTTTTGGGTGTTGATTCGCTCATTGATTAACTTTCCGAGGTATTCCAAGGCTAAATCTTCGGGGATAAGTCCCAAATTGATGCCGTCTTCAAAATCTATGATGGTGTAGCAAATATCATCGGCAGCTTCAACCAGAAAGGCTAACGGATGTCGTGCATATCTAAGTGTGTAATCATCTGAATTTGAGCGCATTTTTAGTTCGTTTGCGACTTCTTTAAAAAAAGCACTTTCCGACTGAAAAACACTGTATTTTTTGTCTTCAATGTTCTTTGTAGGACGTACAGGTAACGATTCTTTTGGATATTTTAGAAAAGCCCCTAAGGTGGCATACGACAAACGCAATCCTCCTTCAACTCCTGGGCGTGATTCATTTAGAATGCGGAATCCATTGGCGTTCCCTTCGAAGCTACAAAGGTCTTGATACTCTTTTCCGGAGAGTAAATGCTTGATAGTAGCTCCTTTTTTATATTTGAAAAATTCCCCAATAGCTTTTTCTCCACTGTGTCCGAATGGAGGATTCCCAATGTCGTGAGCAACAGATGCAGCCGCTACAATTGCACCAAAATCATTGGCCAAATAACCGAGTTCTTGCATGTGAGGTAATCTATTAAGCACGTGCGTTCCGATACTACGACCTAAACTACGACCTACCACCGAAACCTCAATGCTATGTGTTAGGCGTGTGTGTACGAATCCTGTTTTTGACAGAGGAATCACTTGGGTTTTGTCCTGTAAACTGCGAAAAGCACTTGAAAAGACTACGCGATCATAGTCCACATCAAAGTTAAGGCGATTTTCATCTTGCCCTTTTCTGAGACGTTTTTTAGTATCGCCAAAGCGATTTAGTGAAAGTAAATCTTCCCAATTCATTGTTTTTGTTTTTTTTATATCTGATTAAGGTACAGGGTCATAACCTTTTCCTCCCCAAGGATGGCAACTAAAAATGCGTTTTATTGCTAACCAACCTCCTTTGACTAGTCCGTGTTTTTTTAGAGCTTCGATGGTATAACTTGAACAGGTAGGTGTGTAACGACACGTAGGTGGTTTCAAGGGGGAGATGAAAATCTGGTAAAACTGAACCAACAGCACAAAAGGGAATACGATGATTTTTTTTAGCATAACACAAAAAATCTCAACTTAAATCAAGGAGAGATGTATCTTTATTTTAAAAGTATACCTCATGAAACAACAAAAACCTCGACTGTATCAAATCCACAATACAGTCGAAATTTTTATTTTATAATGTTGCTTTCCAAAAGTATAAATGCTTATAGGTATGAGCTTGAATGTAAATCCTTTAGCGTATATTTTTTGGAAAACTAACTGAATTTTTCTATAACTTCTTGACTTACACCTGTGTTAGAGAATCCTCCATCGTGGAAAAGGTTTTGCATTGTAACTTTTCGTGTTAAATCAGAGAACAAACTCACAGTGTAGTCAGCACAATCTTGTGCGGTAGCGTTCCCTAATGGAGACATTTTTTCTGCATAGGCGATAAACCCATCAAAACCTTTTACTCCTTGTCCAGCTGTAGTTGGAGTTGGTGACTGTGAAATGGTGTTTACACGCACTTTTTTCTCTTTTCCGAAGAAATATCCAAAGCTACGAGCAATTGATTCCAAGTAAGCCTTGTTATCTGCCATATCATTATAGTCAGGGAATGTTCGTTGAGCCGCCATATATGATAATGCGACGATGCTTCCCCATTCGTTCATTGCATCATTTTTGTACAAAACTTGACACACTTTATGGAAAGATAATGCCGAAACATCCCAGCCCTTTTCAGTAAAGTCATAGTTTGATTCGGTGTAAGGAATGTTTTTACGAACATTGACAGACATCCCGATAGAGTGCAATACGAAATCAATTTTACCGCCTAAAATTTCCATTGATTTGGTTACCAAGTTCTGTAAATCGTCCATATTGGTAGCGTCTGCAGGGATGATTTCTGAGCCTGTTTTTTCTGCCAATTGCTTGATTTGTCCCATACGCATTGCGATTGGTGCATTCGTAAGCACGAATTTACCTCCTTCGGCGTGAACACGTTCTGCTGTTTTCCAAGCTATTGAATTTTCGTCTAATGCTCCAAAAATGATTCCTCTTTTTCCTTTTAATAAATTGTACATAACTATTTTGGTTTTATTTGGACAAAGATATGAAAAAAAATTAAGTAAGCAACAAAGCAACTAATTGATTCAAAACCCTGAAGCTTCAATAGTTAAAAGATGTTTTATAACTGATTATAGATCTGAAGGAGAAAGATCTGTTCTAATTCAGTCAAAAAGATTACGGCAGAAGATTCCTTAAACAGCTTCTACATCCAACTGAAATACTTGTTGCATCCAGCTGATGGTTTCGTCAGCTGTTTGTGAGTCTTTTAGGTGGTTTACAAATTGTGTAGTTATTTTTTGGATGATGCGATTACTGATAATTTCAGCCTGTTCTTCGTTGAAGTTGTTGATTTTTTTGCGTTGAAAATCCAATTCAGCAAGTTTTAAGCTTTCTAATTTATTTTTCAATGCTTTAATAGTAGGAGCAAACTTACGGCTATTCATCCACTCGAAAAATTCATTTTTCACCTCTTCAATAATCAGCAAAGCGTTAGGTACGGCTTCTTTACGGCGTTCCAAAGTTTCATCTGTTAATTTTGAAAGTGCATCCATGTGAACCAACGTTACGCCCGAAAGCTCTTTCACATTTTCGTTTACGTTTTTAGGGATGGACAAATCCAAAATTAAAAGTTTTTTGTTTTCTGCGATAAGTTGTTTGTGTACAGTAGGTTGTGGAGCTCCCGTAGCCACAACCAACACATCTGCATTAGCAATCTCAGAGGTCAAATCATTTTCATTTTTTACCAACACGTTGAACTTTCCAGCCACTTGTTCAGCTTTTTTTCGAGTTCTATTAATGAGAGTAATATGATTGTTTTGAGTATGCTTGATAAGGTTTTCGCAAGTGTTACGCCCAATTTTTCCTACGCCATATAGCAAGATGTTTTTTTCAGAAATGTTTGCCACATTCTGCAAGATATATTGTACTGCAGCAAACGAAACAGAGGCTGCACCTGCCGATAAATTCGTCTCGTTTTTGATGCGTTTACTGGCGTTGATAACGCTGTTAATCAAGCGTTCTAAAAAAGTACTTAACAATCCTTTTTGGCGAGAAACTGAAGAGCTTTGTTTTATCTGTCCGATGATTTCAAAGTCACCTAAAATTTGGCTATCTAGCCCAGTCCCTACTCGAAAAATATGTTGTACAGCATCCCGGTTTTTGTAAATGTATCCAATTTTTTGAAAATCGTCCACTGAACCGTTTGAAAATTCGCATAGCAATTGAATCAACTGGAAAGGATGTTCAGCATATCCATATAACTCTGTACGATTACAAGTCGATATCACTAACAACTCCTGAATGCCTTGTGCCTTAGCCTCATCTAACAAAAGTGCCTTATTTTCAGAAGATAAACTGAAAGTACCACGCATTGTAGCGTCCGCTTTTTTGTAGCTTAACCCAATGCAGTAAAAACTTTTGCTCTTTGATAAATGATATTGATTCATAAAATATTCTTCGCTAATTCTTTCGCAAAAATAATCACAAGTGAAATATAAAAATAACGCTAAAAGAACTTTTTTTGTCTCTTTGAGTACGCGTTTATTTTTTTTATTGTATATTTGCAATTATTATACTGATAATGTGTATTTTAAGTAAAATGAATATACGGAAATATAGAACAAATCTAAATAAAATCACATGAAAAATTTACAATATTTTTTTTCAAAAAATACCGCAGGAAGTACTTCTGAAGTGGTGCTTATTAGCGAGGATATCATCCTTTTAAAAATAGGAAATGACACAGCTGAGCCTTTAGAAATAAAAAAAGAAATTCCTCAGAATTTTATTCAGTATCATTTCAATATCAAGGGATTAGCTCAATTTCTGTTTAATCATGGGAACTACAAGAAACCGCTACATGCGGAATGTATGTTGTTGCTTTACAATCCACAACAGGCTTTACCTCTGCATCAAATTGTCGAGCCAAAGTCACAAATTGTTTCGGTTTTTATATCAATTCAAAAGTTTCATAAGTTACTTTCCGATGAAGCGAGTTATGTGGATTTTTTAAGTCTTGAAAATAGAGACAAGAAGTATTATAAGGAAGACAAAATTGCACCCGCTATTATGGTGGTACTACATCAGATAATGAATGCTAATTTTCAGAAAAATTTACAGCCTTTTTATATGAAAGCGAAAGTGTATGAACTACTTGCGCTCTATTTTAATCGTTCCAATGAAGCTGATATTGAGCAGTGTCCGTTTTTGGCTGATGAAGAAAGTATTGCTAAGATTCATAAAGCTAAAGAGATTATTATTGGTCGTATGATTGAACCGCCTACTTTACAGGAACTTTCCAATGAAATAGGATTGAATATTAAGAAGTTAAAGGAAGGGTTTAAGCAGATTTATGGTGATTCAGTTTACGCTTTTTTGTTCGATTATAAAATGGAAATTGCACGAAAATTATTGGAGGGTAAAGATATGAATATCAATGAAATAAGTTCCAAAATAGGATATAGCACTCCAAGTCATTTTATTGCGGCTTTTAAAAAGAAATATGGAGTTACTCCAAAAAAATATTTATCGAATCGGGATTAATCAAGAATTGAAAAGTGTATTTTCAGACATATTAAAAATTACAAAAAAAACCTGGATTTTATATTTATTAAGATTTTATAAAAATAATTTTACTTATAACTTATTCATTATAAAATATTTATGTTTAAGCAAGAAGAAAAATGATGTGTAAATTTGCTTATTAAAATAACTTGGCTTAGCTTTGTGACGTGTATAAATTTTTGTTCTTATTAGAAGGTTATTTTTTGCCATAGGATTTCTATCCTTGATGGCATGTCAAGAAAAGAAGTGTTACTCCAAAGAGTTTTTTTAAGAAACATTTAATTACAACAAGATACTTTCTAAATGATCGGTGGAAAGTCTTTTTTTTTAGCTGCTAATGGTCAGTTGCATTGGACATTGGCTTATGGAGCGGTAGCAAACGGGGGGTATCTTTGGAGAAATTACAAATTTCTACAAATAGATAATGAAACACTTATAAAAGATAGAAAGCGAGATATTAACGAAGAAATAAACTATACCGCTGTACAAGTGTGGAATCCTTGGTTTTTGGTTTATGACTAATTAAATGGGGGGTGTTATGAAAAAGATAATAGTGAAATTTCTACTTTTATTAAGTATTTTTGTTAGCTTTCAAGGGAGTTGTAGTAAAGTAGGTCTTGAA
>NZ_CDOI01000205.1 GCF_000827555.1 Capnocytophaga canis | reverse complement strand
CCCGCCACATCTGGTAAATCAACCTTTATGGCAGGATCTGTACTATTTGTATCATCGTAAGAGTAATGCGGTTTTTTAACCAAACGCACATTTTTCATTGACAAATTGGGAGGTAATTTAACTTGATACGTGTATCCTACAGGCGTATATCCCCAATTTTTCCCTTGCTCACGCTCAGCACTACTATAAGAGTGATTTCCAAAAATTAAATACGCTGAACGTGGTTGATTCAAAGAAAGAACATCTGGCAATTTTGAAGAATCTAAAATTCCAAACATAGTTCTACTCATTGCAGCAGTCATTGTTATTTCAGGAGAGGATATGCTTTGTGCACAAGCATCCTTATAATCAAATAATGCTATTGGGTTTATAGAAAACTGACCAGATTCATGTTTTAACAAACAATTAACAGGAGCTACTTTTTTAAGTTTAAATCGAAGCGTAACCTTTGCATTTTTTGGCCAATCATCTGCATAACCATCCCCATCAATATCCGAAAGTCCAATATTTTTTCCTGCCAAAGAAGCTACATTCAATTCTGATATATCACGAAGTGGAATTTCACGTGTACGAAAAGCAGGATTATTAGCTTCATTTTTTTCAGGTAAAGGAGTAGTGGGAATAGGGATTCCAATCTCTGTTCCATCAGTAGCGACAATTCGTAAATCCGAAATTTGATGCTTGTCAAATGCTATCCACGAATACTCTCGATATTTAAATAATACATCATAAGCTGTGGCATTTCCAGAACCATTATTTAAAAATGTCACATTATATTGTCCTACTTCATTTCCTCCAAGTCCATCTATCCATGTAAAATAAGTCTCATTTCCGTTATTCATTATCGTGATATTCGGTGTTCCCGATTCGACGTTAATGGTACGTGAGTTGGAAATCGTTTGATAAAAATCGTTTTGATTTTGAGAACTACCCCACATAGCAAAATACTTATTTTGACGGTTAGCATCACAACCCGTTACTGTATAATTTTCTGTAACAAGAATACTGCCATTACGAGCCACACCAGTAGGTACATTTACCTTATACAGTTGTAAAGAAATAGACGTACCCGCAGGAGTAAAAGTTGCTACTGGAGATAAATCCATTCCTTCGTAAGAAATTGAATTACCCGTAATTCCAGCAGGATATTGCACAGCGAAATAAATATCTTTCACAATACCATCTCCCGTATTTTTAATTCTAAATTTCTGAGAACTTGTCCCAGATGCATTTTCATGTGTAGGAAGGGCTGTAGTACTTTCCCCTTCTATTGCTAACACAGGATATTTCAATATGTAAGGGTCGGTATGTGCAGGTGCAACTGTATTCCCATCTACGCTCATTGTTATTTCATCCCTTAATCCTGAATTAAGAGACTGCATAATTTGCGGTGTTACTTTTTTGGCAATAGAAAAAGTTGCCTCTGAAGCTCCTGTGACACCTGTGATTTTAAATACAGGTCTCCGTGTATCGGAAATATTGTACTCCTGTACAGGCAATCCACTGACTAAAGTTAAATTACCATCGTAGTGCATTCCTTGTGGGAAAGTGACAGTAATAAGTGCTTCTGAGGCAGATGTCGAAAAATTTGCTCTCACAGTCAAGATACCTGCCTTAAAACCATTTTCGGCAATTGATTGCCCTCCTGAAGTTGTTACTGGAGTACCTAAACTTTGAGCCATTCCTTGCCCTAAACCGAATAACAACAAAAATAATTTTAAAATTAGTTTTTTCATAAGTAAAACGTTACGTTTATTTTTAGCCCAAAATGTGGGCAGTGAAATGGGTACAAAATTACGACAATTATTCCATAAACGATATATATACACTCATCTTTTGCATTTTATTAACCCAAATTACAGATTCAATAAAAATAATAAAAAAAATCCAAGATAAAATCTTAAAAATTTAACAATTAGAGATTAAATTGTCGAGAAATAATTTTGATTATTAAAATTGTAAAAGTAATAAAACTATAACCATTCATGTTATTTATTTCTTATGTCACTTTGTAAAAATTTTATGAAGTATATTCAAAAGTGAATTAGTCGAATGTAGTAAGTCCTGCAAAACGAAGAAAACATATCAATTCTTCGGTTTCTCAAGACTTGACTAAAAAAAGAGAGATTACCCGTTTAGGATAATCTCTCTTTCACTTATTCTGTCAGTGGTTACTTCTTAATATACAACCAACTTCCTTTCGTATGCTTCTTGTTGTTGTTATCGGTGTATTCAATGATATAGTAATAGGTACCTTGTGGCAATTTCTCAGGAGCTTCAATCGTCACTCGTCCGTTTGAAATCGCCCGGAATACTCTATTAACATTATCATAGCCCTTCGTCTCAAATACCTTAACTCCCCAACGATTGTAAATACGAACCGTATTATTAGG
>NZ_CDOI01000204.1 GCF_000827555.1 Capnocytophaga canis | reverse complement strand
GGCAGCAGCGGCTTCGGCTCCTGCGTGTCCGCCTCCCACTACGATAACGTCATATTTTTCTTGAAACATATTTCTATTTGGCTTTAAGCAAAAACACTTTAAATAATTAGACACCTCTAAACTATTTACTAATGACTTTTGCGGTGCAAAAATAAGAATTTCATTCTATAATTTTCAGTTTTTCTTTCAAACGGATTTTTGGACTTCAGGTAGTGATAGATACGAAATGATTATTCCGAGATATTTTTGTTTATTTTTGTCTAAAAATCTAACTAAAATTATATAATATTTATTATCAGAAAGTTACTTGTTTTTCAAAGTTTATGAGGTAACGATTTAGTAACGGAGCTAATTTCATTGATTTTATTTGTTTTGCGTTGTAACTCAATGTCGCAAAGGTACGAACTATTTACAAATTGGCAAAAAAATCTTACCTTTGACCTAAGGCATTTTAAGAGCGGAAATTGCTAAACATCAGTCTGATAAAGGAAAATCTGCCTATAAAACTCGCGATCAATTGGTGGCACTAACTTTCGGACAGCTGAATAAATCCTATACGCTATCCGACATAAGTTGCGGATTATCAGTTAGTAGCACCTTCCTAAGCGATCTTCAACTCAAACAAAGTCCCGCAAAATCAACAATGAGTGATGGAAACAAAGTAAGACATTATGCAGTATTTAAAGATTTGTATTCTAGTCTTTTAAAGTATTACAAACACTCTTTAAAAGCCAAACATCAAAGTCATATCATCGATGAAATCCAAAAACACAAAATAAAAATCATTGACAGTACTACCATTAGCCTGTGTTTAAGCCTTTTCAACTGGGCAAAATATCGGACAGCTAAAGGCGGACTCAAAATTCACACCGTTTGGGACGATCAACTTGGATTGCCTGAAATGGTCAACATCACCGAAGCTAAAACACACGATAGCAAAGGATTACAACAAAATATCTATCCGAAAAACACCATCATTGTTGAGGATAGAGGCTATTTTGATTTTAGTTTGATGCTCGGCAGAATCCATTGCCAAAATACTTTTGTTACGCGAATTAAGTCCAACACGCTCTACCAAAGCCTTGAAGAACGAGACCTGCCTGATGAAAAAGACCACGACATCCTCAAAGATGAAATCATCGTTTTGACCTCAAAAAAGGCGGTAGAAAGTGGTATTGATCAAGAGAAATTGCGTTTGGTAACGGTTTATAAGCAAGATGGCAACAAAACCATAGAAATCATCACCAATAATATGGATTGGACGGCGAGAACCATTGCGGATTTGTACAAAAAACGCTGGGATATTGAGCTGTTTTTCAAGGCTATGAAGCAAAATTTACAGATAAAAACTTTTCTTGGCACGAGTGAAAATGCGGTGAAATCACAGATTTATGTAGCTTTGATTTGCTATCTTCTG
>NZ_CDOI01000203.1 GCF_000827555.1 Capnocytophaga canis | reverse complement strand
AAGGAGGGAATTCGGATAGTTGGGCTATCCATAAAAAACGACATCGGATAGGACAGTATTTATTGCCTCCCGACACTAAAAAAGGTTTTAAACATCACAGAGGAGTGGTTTCGATGCCAAGTAGTGACATTGAAAATCCGCACAAATTCGCGTCGCCTTATGAATTTTTTATTGTGGTTCAAGATCCAGGTGCTTACCATTTGGATGGTGGGTACACAGCTTTTGGTAAAGTCATTCAGGGGATGGACGTAGTCGATAAAATAAGTCAAGTCGAAACCGATGATCAGAGCGAATGGCCAAAACGAGATATTAAAATGAAAGTCGAAATTTTGAAGTGATTAAATTTCATAACAATATCTTAACACATAGTTTGGTTGATTTTGTACCTTTGCACAACTTAAAAAAAAACATGATAATGAAAAAAATAATCCTTTTTTTAGCACTATTGGTCGGAACAGGAGTCTTTGCACAAAAGCATAAAGACGAAAAAAACATCTATACAGATTTTTTACCTTACTATAATTTTGGAAAAGGATTAGGAATTACGGCACCCGATAGCATTTTTCAATTGAATATCCGTTTTCGTATGAAAAACAGATTAGAGGTTACGGAGGATACCTATTCAGCGAAAGTGCGTCGTTTACGTTTGCGTTTTGATGGTTATGTTGGAGATCCTAAATTTACGTATGCTATTCAATTGGCATTTGCTCCCGAAGATATTGGAACAACCCGAGACGGTGAAAATTTAAATATTATCCGTGATGCGATTGTGTTTTATAAACCCAATGATCAGTGGTCGTTCGGTTTTGGGCAAACCAAGCTTCCGGGGAATAGACAGCGCATTAACTCGTCAGGAGCGTTGAATTTAACAGACCGTTCTATTAATAATCAGGCGTACAACATCGATCGTGATTTTGGAGTACAGGCAGTATATTCAAAGCAGAAAGAAAATGCCTTTGGATATAATATTAAAGCAGCGTTAACAACTGGAGAGGGACGTAATTCCACAACAAAAACCAAAGGATTGGCTTACACAGGACGTATCGAATTTTATCCTTTTGGGAAATTTAAAAAAGGAGGAGAGTTTTTTGAGGGTGATTTGCAGCGAGAAGAAAAGCCTAAGCTATATTTTGGAGGTACCTATCACTATAATGAGAAGGCGACACTTAGTCGAGGACAGCACGGTGCCAAGTTGTTACAACAACGTGATTTACAGTCTTTTTTCTTAGATTTTGTATGTAAATATAACGGTTGGTCGTTCACCTCGGCCTATATGAGCCGTACGGCTGACAATCCTATAGTTGATGCTGCAAAGGCCAATTTTGTGCAAGTAGGTAATGGGTATGACACCCAATTGAGTTACGTATTTCCTCAGAAATGGGAAATTATAGGGCGTTTTTCTCGTAATAATTCTCACAGTGATCTGTATGCTTTCGTTCCTAAACAAAATCAGTTTTCTTTAGGAATTACAAAGTATATTTGGGAACATGCTTTCAAAATGCAATTTGAAATCAGTAAAAATGATTATATTCAATCACCTAAAAAAGATGATTGGTATGCTCGTTTCCAAATAGAGATTGGTATATAACCAAAAAAATCAGATATACAACACAAAATTATCCCAAAAATATTTCAATGGATACAAAATGATACGAGTATAAGTTTACGGGCTTATACTCGTTTTGTTCCTAAAATTTCGAATACTTTCGCTTGTTAAGTGCTAAATTTTGAATCTGAGTGAAACTAAAACACAAGTGATAAAATAACCTTATTACTATATCTGATGAAACAACCACTTCCTATCATAACTGATACTCACACACACCTTTATAGCAAAGTCTTTGATGAGGATAGAGACCAAATGATGCAACGAGCCATGGCATTGGGTGTGATGCGATTTTTTATCCCAGCTATTGATTCTTCACACACCGAGAGTATGTTTGCTTTGAAACGGGCGTACCCGGATAATGTATTCTTAATGAATGGCTTACATCCTTGTGATGTGAAAGAAAACTACTTGGAAGAGCTGGATCATGTTGAGAAACTGATGACAGAACACTCTTTCTGTGCCATAGGTGAAACGGGTATCGACCTCTATTGGGACAAGACTTTTTTTAAGGAACAGCAAGAAGCCTTTCGTAGGCAAATAGGCTTGGCTAAAAAGCATAAATTGCCGATTGTTATTCATTGTCGTGAGGCATTTGACGAAATTTTCGAAATTTTGGATTCAGAAAAAGACGACCGTTTGTTCGGAATATTTCACTGTTTTTCGGGTAATGAGCAACAGGCAAAACAAGCCATAAACTACAATCTAAAACTCGGAATAGGAGGCGTAGTAACTTTTAAAAACGGAAAAATAGATACTTTTCTCAAAAATATAGATTTGGAGCATATCGTTTTAGAAACGGATTCTCCTTATTTAGCACCTGTTCCCTATCGAGGGAAACGAAACGAAAGTGCTTATATTACAGAAGTTTTGAAAAAAATTTCGAGTATTTACGGGGTGTCTGAGAACGAAGTAGCTGATATCACCACAAAAAATTCTATAAAAGTTTTTGGTTTTTAGCATTGTTTTATGATTTTTTTTTCGTTACTTTGCTTTTCGATATGCAACAAAATACGATAGTGGATTATTTTAAATCAATACGACCCTACTACGACAAGGAGGTTTCGGAGGTTTTGCAAAAAGTCAAAGACCACTCCAAAGTACAGGCTATGTTAGCCTACGGTTTTCCAGATCTTTCTGTTGAAGAAAGAGTAGGAAAACTTTTGTCGTGTGAGTCGATTTTTGATTTTCAGAATAAAATCATGTATGGAGTTGTCAAGAAAGCAATGGAGAAAAGTATTGCTCAGTTCACCTATGAAGGATTTGATAAACTTACAAAGGAAAAGTCGTACCTTTTTATTTCAAATCATAGGGATATTATTTTGGACACTTCGTTGCTTAACGTTACGTTACATGACCATAATTTAAAAATGACGGCTTCGGCTATAGGGAATAATTTAATTCAAAAGAAATTTTTGAAAATCCTCTCTATGCTGAATCGTAATTTTATAATTTACAGGAATTTACCTCCGAGAGAATCGTTAGAGCATTCAAAAATTGTCTCGGAATATATACATTATTGTATAACTAAAGATAACCGATCCGTTTGGATAGCTCAACGTGAAGGACGTACTAAAAATGGGGATGATCGCACTCAGCAAGGTGTGTTGAAAATGCTTTCTTTAGCTGCACCAGAGGGAGTGTCACCGTTGCAGTATTTAAAGACACTCAACATAGTCCCGATGTCCGTTTCATATGAATTTGATCCTACGGATATGATGAAAATCCCCGCTCTAATGGCGCAACATTATGGTGTTGAATATGTTAAATCAAAAAAAGAGGATTTTGAGAACATATTACAGGGATTGATAGGACAGAAAGGACGTGTGCATATTTCGGTAGGAAAGCCCCTCAACGGAGAACTTGACAAAATAGAAAAGGAACATGCTCATGTTAATAAGCAGTTACAGGCAATGGCAGAAACTTTGGATAGATCCATTCATTTGCAGTACAAACTGTTTCCTGCTAATTATATTGCTTATGACTTATTGAATAGTACAGATACTTACAAGGATTTTTATACCGAAAAGGAGTTGCGTCAATTTGAACGAAGAATACACAATCGTAGCAAATCTGATGATGTTCTTTCTCAAGAAAAATTTTTGGAGATGTACGCCAATCCCGTTAAAAATAAAATGAGCCAACATGTTTGATTTATGAACACACAAAATTCAAAAATATTACTCATTTATACGGGAGGTACTATCGGAATGATAAAGGATTATGAGACAGGAGTGCTTAGAGCCTTTGAGTTTGAGAATATTTATCATCGTATTCCAGAGTTGTCGCATTTAGATTGTGTGATAGACTCCGTGTCCTTTGAAAAAGCAATAGATTCATCGGATATGAATCCGAGACATTGGATCAATATTGCAGAAACTATTGAAAATAATTATGATGTTTATGATGGTTTCGTTGTTTTACATGGGAGCGATACGATGAGTTATTCAGCGTCAGCACTTAGTTTTATGTTAGAGAATTTAGCGAAGCCTGTTATTTTTACAGGGTCTCAACTTCCTATAGGTGATTTACGTACCGATGCGAAGGAAAATTTGATAACATCCATCCAATTAGCTGCCCTAAAGGAAAACGGACAGTCAGTGATTCAAGAGGTGGGATTGTATTTTGAATATAAGCTCTATCGAGGAAATCGAACAACTAAAATAAATGCTGAAAATTTTCAAGCTTTTGTTTCAATGAATTATCCAACTTTGGCAGAAAGTGGAGTGCATTTGAAAGTGAACAAGCAACATTTGTTAAGAAGCGAAGGTCGCCAGTCTTTGAAAGTGTGGAAAGAGTTTGACCAAAATGTAGCTGTTGTAAAGTTGTTCCCAGGTATTACAGAGAAGATATTAAACGGATTTTTTGATATTCCTGATTTAAAAGCAGTTATTTTAGAAACCTATGGTTCAGGGAATGCACCTACTGAGAAATGGTTTTTAAATAGTATAGAGAAAGCTATTCAGAAAGGAATACACATAGTCAACGTAACACAATGTTCTGGAGGAAGCGTCATTTTAGGAAAATATGAGGCAAGTGAACACCTCAGAAGGATGGGGATAATCAATGGAAAAGATATCACAACGGAGGCTGCTGTAACAAAAATGATGATTTTGCTAAAAAAAATAGTTTTTGATAACTCTTTGAAAATCAGATTTGAAGAAAATATTTGTGGTGAAATTTAATAAAAAGTTTACATTTTTCTTTCTAAGTAGAAAAAAAATTCGTTATTTGGCATTCTGAAAGAGAGGTGTCCGAGTGGTCGAAGGAGCACGCCTGGAAAGTGTGTATACGCCAAAAGCGTATCGAGGGTTCGAATCCCTTCCTCTCTGCTTTACAATAATTATAGTGTAGAAACAAAAAAATTGAGTACTAAAATCATTAAAATTATTAACTAACAAATTAAAAAAGATTAAACAATGAAAAAAATGTCATCGAAGCTATTTTTCGTAGCTATGTTAATTTTAAATGTCGCTACTGTTAGCGCACAAGAAGTAGAAAATGCAGGTGCTTCAAAAGGGTTTCATCAAGTGTTGAAAGAGCGTTTCATTGAAGGAGGTCCTGAGTTCATGGGAGTTGTTTTGCTCTGTTTGATTTTAGGTTTGGCGGTTGCTATTGAGAGAATCATTTACTTGAATATGGCAACTACAAACACTAAGAAATTAGTAGCAGAAGTAGAAAATGCACTTGATAAAGGTGGAGTTGAGGCTGCAAAAGAGGTTTGTCGTAACACAAAAGGGCCTGTTGCTTCTATTTTCTATCAAGGATTAGAGCGTTCAAACGAGGGAATCGAAATGGTTGAGAAATCAGTAGTTGCCTACGGAGGAGTTCAAATGGGTCAGTTAGAGAAAAACGTATCTTGGGTTTCTTTGTTTATCGCTATTGCACCGATGTTAGGGTTTATGGGAACGGTAATCGGGATGATTCAAGCATTCGACAAAATTAGTGCAGCAGGAGGTTTGGATGCGTCTTTGATTGCTGGTGACATTAAAGTAGCGTTATTGACTACAGTATTCGGACTTATCGTTGCGATTATCCTTCAAGTGTTCTATAACTACATCATTTCAAAAATTGATGCTCTAATTAATGATATGGAAGATGCATCTATTTCATTGATAGATATGTTAGTAGCAAGACAAAAAAGATAAAATGATTTTCTAATTAAAAGAATTTTAAATTATGTATAAAATATCAAAAATAGGTGTTTTGGTGTTGGGAGTTTTAGGAGCTATTCTTTGGATAATGCTTATAACCACAGCTGATACACAAAATGTTGATAATGCACCTATGGAGTGGATGTTTATAATTTCTTATATCCTTTTAGGACTTGCTCTTGTGGCAGCTGTTTTTTCAGGAGCAAAGAATATCTTATCCAATCCAAAGGCTTTGAAAAAGACACTTATCTACACAGGAGTTTTTGTTGTAATTATGTTTCTTCCTTTCTTGTTTGTTACGGAAAAAACAACCACCGAAACTTGGGTTAGTGCAGGTTTAATTTCGTTCTATATTCTTACGATAGTGGCAGTTGGTTTGCTTATTATTTCAGGAGTAAAAGGAGCTTTAACAAAATAAAATGAAGTATGGCAAAAAGAGGAATACCAGAGGTAAATGCTGGGTCGATGGCCGACATTGCGTTCTTGTTGTTGATATTTTTCTTAGTAACGACAACGATTGAAACCAATGCGGGTATTACCACAAAACTACCTCCAAAACAGCCGGTAGATGCTCCTGAGCCACCTGCTGTAAAAGAGAAAAACGTTCTAGTGGTGGTTGTGAACAAAAACAACCAGCTGTTGGTGAACAATCAGGTAATGGAATTGAAGGATGTCAGAAAAGCGGCTGTTGATTTCTTAGATAATGGGGGTGATGGTTCTTGCACTCATTGTCGAGGAGCTAAAAACCAAGCGTCGTCTGACAATCCCGAAAAAGCTATTATCTCATTGCGAAACGACCGTGAAACGTCTTATAAAACGTATATTTCAGTTCAAAACGAACTCATAGCAGCTTATAATGATCTGCGTGAACGTGAGCGTCAGCGTTTGTTTCCAAATGAGGTTTCGTATACTGAGATGGATGCAGAGTACAACGCTGCAAGAACTCCTAAAAAACGTAAAGACGATTTGGAAGTTAAAATTAAAAAGCTTCAAGAGTTGTTTCCAAGAAAGTTAATTGAATCGGCTCCTAAGAAAAACTAAAAAAACAGAATTAAAATGTCTAAATTTACAAAGAAAAAAAGTGGAGAATTACCACCAGTTTCGACTGCATCTTTGCCAGACATCGTGTTCATGCTATTGTTCTTCTTTATGACAGTAACAGAGATGAAAAACAGTGATTTGATGGTTCAGAATAAGGTGCCTATGGCTGATCAAGTTCAAAAACTTGATAAGAAAGATCCGGTGGTGTACATCTATGCAGGAAAACCTCTTCCTAAGTATCAGGAAAAATTTGGTGTAAATGCAAAGATCCAAATAAATGATAAATTTGCAGATGTTTCGGAAATAGCTCCTTTTATCTTACAGTACAAGGATGGGATTCGTGAAGAATTAAGAGAAATGTTTATTACAGCTCTTAAGGTAGATGAGGAAACCAACATGGGTGTTGTGAGTGATATAAGAGAAAAGCTTCAGGACATTAACGCTTTGAAGATTAATTATATTACTAAAGAAGGTTCTGTATTGAAATAGGTAAAACAAATTTATCTGACTAATAAAATAAAAGGGGCTGTCCAAAAAGGGCAGCCTCTTTGTTTTTTAATATTTTAAAAACTAAGAAAAATGATTGTTTTATTGTTATAACTTATCATAGGAAGACATATTTTCTGAGGTAATTATATCAAAAAAAACATTTGTATAACTAAATCAAATACGTTACTTTTGCATTATAAAATATTAGGTAAATTAGAGGGAGTTATGTCTATACTTCAAGAAATACAAAAGCGCAGAACCTTTGGTGTTATCGCCCATCCCGATGCTGGGAAAACCACTCTTACCGAAAAATTACTACTTTTTGGAGGTGCTATTCAAGAGGCGGGAGCCGTTAAGAGTAATAAAATAAAAAAAGGAGCTACCTCCGACTTTATGGAAATTGAACGACAACGAGGAATTTCTGTGGCTACTTCGGTTTTAGCTTTTAACTATAAGAATTACAAAATCAATATATTAGATACTCCAGGGCACAAGGATTTTGCTGAAGATACTTTCCGAACTCTAACCGCAGTAGACAGCGTTATCGTAGTGATTGATGTTGCCAAAGGGGTTGAGGAACAAACCGAAAAGCTAGTTGAAGTTTGTCGCATGAGAAACATCCCGATGATTGTGTTTATTAATAAATTGGACAGGGAAGGTAAGGATGCTTTTGACCTTTTAGACGAGGTTGAACAAAAACTTGGACTTTCGGTAACTCCACTCAGTTTCCCAATTGGAATGGGGTATGATTTTAAAGGAATTTACAATATTTGGGAAAAAAACATCAATTTATTTTCAGGTGATAGTCGAAGAAATATCGAGGAAACCATTGCTTTTGATAATGTAAACGACCCTGATTTGGATAAAATCATTGGTGAGAAATCGGCTGAAAACTTGCGTAGCGAGTTGGAATTGGTATATGAGGTATATCCACCATTTGATCGTGAAGCTTACCTTAATGGGACGCAACAGCCTGTGTTTTTTGGTTCGGCATTGAACAATTTTGGGGTGAGAGAGTTGTTGGATTGTTTTGTAGAAATAGCTCCATCTCCTCGTGCCAAGGCTAGTGATGAGCGCATTGTAAATCCTGATGAAAATACGTTTAGCGGATTTGTATTTAAAATTCACGCTAATATGGATCCGAATCATCGTAATCGTTTGGCGTTTGTGAAAATTGTTTCGGGAACTTTTGAGAGAAACAAACCCTATTTACATGTTCGTCATGGTAAAAAATTGAAGTTTTCAAGTCCGAATGCTTTTTTTGCAGAGAAAAAAGAAGTGATTGATATCTCGTATGCGGGTGATATTGTTGGACTACACGATACTGGAAATTTTAAAATTGGAGATACACTTACAGAGGGCGAAACCTTGCAATTCAAAGGAATTCCGAGTTTTTCTCCTGAACATTTCCGCTATATTAATAATGCGGATCCTCTAAAATCCAAGCAATTGGAAAAAGGTATCGACCAGCTGATGGATGAGGGTGTGGCACAGCTTTTTAGACTTGATTTTAATGGACGAAAAGTTATCGGAACGGTGGGAGCATTACAATACGAGGTTATCCAGTATCGATTGGAGCACGAATACGGAGCAAAATGTAGTTATGAGAGCTTCCCGATACATAAGGCTTGTTGGGTCGAAGAACCTGAAAATCCGAAAGATACCGAGTTTCAGGATTTCTTGCGTGTCAAACAAAAATATATGGCGCGTGACAAACAGGGGAATAGAGTTTTCCTTGCCGATTCGGCTTTCTCCATTGAGATGGTGAAACAAAAATATCCGAGCGTGAAGCTACATTTTACATCGGAGTTTTAAAATTCATTTTCGATTTGATTCACACTTGACTAAGATGATTGAATCTCATAAAAAAGTGTTTTAGGAAGAAAAAACAAAATAAAATCACATTAACTACCGAATTTCCTTTTTTCGAATGAGTATGAGAGGTTAGGCGGAGAAAAATATATAATTATGAAAGTACTTAATGAACGTCAAATTAAGATTGTAGAGTATTTAGATGCTGCAAGACATATCAGTGTTAATGACCTAAGCGAAAGGCTTAATGTTTCAGTGGTAACTATCCGTAAGGATTTGACTCTTTTAGAGCAGGAGGGGTATTTGCATCGTACACACGGGGGAGCGAGTAAGCAAATGCGATACGTTTTTGATCAAACCATATCTGAAAAGGAGACTTTACATGTCGATGAAAAAATAAGAATTACGACCAAGGCTTTAGAATATATCAAGGAAGGGGATTTCATTATTCTTTCGTCAGGAACAACTATACATTTGTTAGCCCAAAAGTTGCCTGATTATAAGAATTTAACTGTTTTAACACCTTCATTACGTGTGGCTTTAGATGTTTGTAAACATCAGAATATTAATACGATACATTTAGGAGGAGAAGTTCGTAAGAATTCGACTTCTACTGTGGGGGCTTTCGCAGAAGAGACTCTTAGCAACTTTTTGTGTACAACCTTGTTTTTGAGTGTAGAAGGACTTGATTTAGATTTTGGAATTAGTACTACCAATGCAGGAGAGGCTCATCTGAACCGTAAAATGGTAGATCATGCGGACAAGTTGATTGTGTTAGCAGATTCTTCTAAGATGCACAAACGAGGTTTTGGTTTTATTTGTTATCTTGAAAAAATAGATATTTTAATCACCGACAATAAAATAGATCCTGAATTTGTTGAAGAGCTAGAAAAACGAGGTGTAGAAGTTGTGATTGCTTGATAAGTCGGAAATTTGGTAATTGTTTCTTTTTTCAGATTCATATATGGAATTTTATGAAAAACGAAAGAACAAAAATGTTGTGTAACATCAAAAGTAAAGAATAATAAACTTTGTTTCCCTACGTGGAAAATTACGTTATGGAATGGTACGTATATTATTAACCAGGCGTAATAATTAAACTGTGCAACACGGGCGTTATTTCACTCGAAGTAATGCCCGTTCGCATAAAAATTGTAAACCAAGTACTTAAAGTAGATTTTCTTTCATTTAGCAATAATGAAATTTCAAAATCAGGTACCAGAAAACGTTATAAAACTTCTAAAAACTCGTAATCTGTAAAAACAAACTAAAAAGAAATGAATGAAACTATCATAGCATTAGCAACAGCTTCGGGGAGTGGAGCTATTGCTATTATCAGAATATCAGGAAAAGATTCCATTTCAATTGCTGATAGTGTATTTAAAGCACATCACGGAAGAAGTTTAGCTAATTCTGATTCGCATACCGTACATTTGGGCTATTTTTTTGATGATAAGACGATAATAGATGAATGTCTTGCAACGATTTTTAAAGGAAATAAGTCATATACAGGTGAACCTACTGTAGAATTTTCTTGTCACGGAAGTAGTTATATCATTCAGAAAGTGATAAAAGTTTGTCTTGCCAAAGGATGTCGATTAGCAAAGGCAGGGGAATTTACTTTGAGGGCATTTCTAAATGGAAAAATGGATTTGTCACAAGCTGAGGCTGTTGCTGACCTTATTGCCTCCGACAGCGAAGCTGCTCACACTATCGCTATGAAACAAATGCGAGGCGGTTTTACTTCTGAAATTGAGGAACTACGTACTGAATTGCTGAATTTTGCATCTTTAATTGAATTAGAACTTGATTTTTCGGAAGAAGATGTAGAATTTGCCGACAGAAACCAATTTCGTTCACTACTTTCAAGGATTCAGACTACAATTAAACGATTGATGGACTCATTTGCAACAGGAAATGTTATCAAAAATGGAGTTCCAGTAGCGATTGTAGGAAAACCCAATGCAGGTAAATCAACGCTTTTAAATGTTCTTTTGAATGAAGAACGAGCTATCGTTTCGGACATTGCGGGAACAACACGTGATACCATCGAGGAAGTGTTACACATCGGCGGAACGGCTTTCCGATTCATTGATACAGCAGGAATTCGTGAAACTTCTGATAAAATAGAAGAGATTGGTGTTAAAAAAGCGAAAGAAAAGATTACACAAGCCAATGTTTTATTATATCTCTATGATGAATTGGATAATCAACCTGAGGAAGTTATTGATTTTGTGAAAGAGGTATATCGAGACGACTTAAAGATAATTCTTTTGCATAACAAAGTAGATGTATCTAGTGGTGAATTTGGTGATTTCGACCGAAAATTGAAGACGGAACTTGTCCCTAAATATACAGATATCATTTTGGGAATTTCCGCTAAGGAGAATATAAATATTGACATATTGAAGTCAGAACTTTCGATGTACGCTGAAAGTTTTACGTCCTCTGCAAATAATGTAATAATTAGTAATTCACGTCATTACGAAGCACTTTCCAATGCCCTTGCCGAGATTATAAAAGTTCAGGAAGGTTTGGAAATGAATCTTTCAGGCGACCTTCTTGCTATCGACCTTCGTGAGGCTCTCTATCATCTTGGTACCATCTCCGGCGAAGTCACCAATGACGAAGTACTCGGAAATATATTTGCGAATTTCTGTATCGGGAAGTAACAATATATAATCATAATCAAACAAGAATGCACACAAAGTTTTTTACCAATAAAGAAAATAATAGCTTAATCAAGAAATTTGAAGGCGTTTTTCAGTATCAAGATATTGCTTTTTTTGATGCTTTGGTTGGCTATTTCAGGGCTTCGGGCTATTTCAAATTGCGTCCGTTTTTGGAGAATGTGCCACAAATTCGGATTTTGGTAGGCATTCATGCAGATACATTAATTGCTCAAGCCAAACAAAGGGGGCAGCTATATTTAGAAAATCCTGAACAGACAAAAGAAGAATATCTTAATTTTGTTGCAAAAGATATTGCAGCTGCCAATTACGATAAACAAACAGAGGGAAGTATTTTACAATTTATTGAAGACATTATTTCTCAAAAAATACAAATTCGAGCGTATGGGCAACAAAAATTGCATGCCAAAATCTATATTTTCCGTCCTAATCCTTTCAACGAACACACCTCAGGAAGTGTCATTACGGGTTCTTCTAATCTTACCGATTCGGGCTTGGGTACATACGATGAGGCAAATTATGAATTTAATGTTTTACTGAAAGACTATAACGATGTAAAGTTTGCTACTGATGAATTTGAAGAACTTTGGGAAAACAGCACCCCGTTATTACCTACTGATATTCAACAATTAAAGGCTAAAACCTATTTAGGAGATGGTTCTATTACACCGTATGATGTATTTATGAAAATGTTAGTGGAATATTTTGGAGATGCTATTATTCGTGGTGATGTAGGAAAAAATTATTTACCCGAAGGTTATACTAATTTAAAGTATCAAGCAGATGCTGTAGCAGATGGTTTTCAGCGATTAATGAAACACAACGGATTTATCTTAGCAGATGTGGTAGGTCTCGGAAAAACGGTTATTGCGACAAGAATTATAAAAAAATACATTGATAAGAATGGACATAATACCAAGGTTTTAGTAGTTTATCCCAATGCTTTAGAGATAGGATGGAAATCTACTATAAAAGATTTTGGTCTTTCCAATTATGTAGATTTTATTTCCAACGGAAGCCTAAATAAAGTTTTAGACGAGCAAAATTTCAATTACCAACCACCTGAATTTTATGACTTAATTATCATTGATGAAGCTCATAAATTCAGAAATTCAAACTCGGCAATGTATAGCTATTTGGAATTGATTTGCAAAACTCCGAGAGCCAATTTGGGCAACGATGTGGATAGACGAAAAAAAGTGATGCTCATCACCGCTACACCGATTAACAATCGTCCAGAGGATATTGCCAATCAGATTTATTTGTTTCAAGATGCACGAAAATCAACCATAGAAGGTGTACCAAATTTACAAAGTTTTTTTGCTGATAAGATTGAAAAATACAAAGAGCTTTATAAAATAACAGATCACAACGAATTAGTAAAAGCTGTTAGAGATATTTATGAGCCTATCCGTGAGAAAATTTTTTCAGAATTGGTGATTCGAAGAACTCGTGCCGACATCAAAAAAATTCCACGATATAATGAAGATATTGCTGCACAAGGAATGACTTTCCCTCAAATTGTTGGTCCAAACAAAGTTGAATACGAATTTTCACCATATCAAGAACAAGTATTTTATGATACGGTTATTGCACTTTTAAGTAATCTAAAATATTTCCGCTATCGAGCCATTGAATTTCTAAATGAAGAATTTGCAGATATTTATGACAATGCGAAGTTAATTTCTGAACAATTAGCTTCCATAATGAAGACCCAATTGGTCAAACGATTAGAAAGTAGTTTCAAAGCATTCCATACCTCATTACAGAGATTTTATCTTTCTAACCAGCGAATGATTGAAATGTTTGAAAAAGATAAGGTGTATATCGCTCCTGATATTGATGTCAATAAATTCCTAAACGAAGGAAAAGAACAGGAATTAGAAGAAAAAATAGAAAAATTGGCTAAAAAATCTCCCAACAATCGAATTTTTAAAGCAACGGATTTTTCTGAAGAATTACTTATTGGACTAAAATCTGACCAAGAGATATTAACACAATTAGTAGAAGCTTGGAAAAATATTGGAGATGACCCTAAAACAAAAAAGTTCTTACACAGTATTGAAAATCTTTTTTTTGATAAAAAAAATATCGAAAAAAAGTTAGTAATTTTCTCCGAAAGTAAAGATACGGTAGAATATCTTTTGCAGGAATTAAAAAAAGTAGGAAGAAAAGATGTATTGGCGATAAGTTCGGAAAATAACAAAAAAGAATTTGATGCCATTCGTGAGAATTTTGACGCTAACTACCCTAAAAAACAAGAGAATAAATATAATATTATTATTACAACCGAAGTTTTAGCAGAGGGAATCAACTTGCATCGTTCGAATATTATCTTGAATTATGATATTCCTTGGAATGCTACTAAGTTGATGCAGCGTATCGGTCGTGTGAATCGTATCGGAACCAAGGCAGATAAAATCTATGTGTATAATTTTTATCCTACATCACAGGCCAATAAATTGATAAAACTCAATGAAATCGCACTAAAAAAATTACAAGGCTTCCATTCTGCATTTGGAGAGGATAGTAAAATTTATTCAGAAAATGAACAATTGATTGAAAATACTTTGGCTAACCTTAATGTGGAGGAAGAGTTTGATGAACGTTTGCTCTATTTAGAGATGATTCGTGAGCTTTATGAAAAAAATCCGAAAGAGTTTTTGCGTATCAAAAAATTACCTTTAAAAAGTCGCGTGGGTAGATTGGCTTCTATCAAAAATAAAGAAGCAGAAAAAATCGTTGGCAATGGGTTAGAAAATGCTATTTTATGCTATTTACGAAACAATATGAAGGAAGGATTTTATGTGGCAAATCATAAGAATTGTGTAGAAATTACTTTTTATCAAGCCATTAAATTGTTTGAAGCGACACAAGAGGAAAAAGCAGAAAAAGTGTATGAAAATCACTTTGATGCAGTAAATAAGGCTATTGCACAATTTAAAAAAGTATACAATCAAATCTATTCTACCGAAGAAGTTGATAAAAAAAATCTTTCCCCACAAGAGAGAGAAGCTGTTCGTTTTTTAGAAGGGCTTATAGAAATGAGAAAACAGTATCCTGGTGAACTGTCAGATGATTTTATAGAGATGATAAGGAGTTCATTACAACTTATTTATATGGGGGTTTTCAGAAAATTCAGAAAAGAATTGGCAACTTTGGCAAAAAAGCAAAAAAGTAGAGCAAAAAAGATGACTGTACAGCAAGTTGTAAATGAATTGAATATATTGATGAGCAAATATCCTATTGCTCAAATTACCAAACTCAATAGCCTACGAAAAGAAGAAGCTAAGAAACCCAAAATATTCGAAGACCCTAAAATAGTAATCACTGAAACATTCTTATAAAAAATGGAAAATCAACAACTAAAAAATATATTACAAAGTCCTTACGATAGAACACAATGGATAACATATTTACAAGATATTGCCGAAAATAAAAATGTATTGGTTGTTTATCTCAATCCTAAACAAATAGATATTGGTACCCCAAAAGCACGCCAACTTATCCAATCTTTTTATGAGATAGGAAAACTTACCACTAAAGACGGTGCAGAACTCCCCTTATATGAAGTAATTTTGAATGAAAAAATCCGAATAGAGTATAATAAAGTGGGGGTAAATAACTTTATTAAGGAATACATTGTAAAAGATGCGATAAAAGGAGCTTTGGTGACTTTTGCTCATAGCGAAAAGGGGAAAAATGAATGGCGTTTTTCATTTATTAGTAAAAACTCTGCTAGTGATTTCTTTGCCGAAGCCGAGAGCCGTGAAACTAATCCGAAAAAATATACTTATATTTTCGGAACACTCGAAGAGCACAAAACAGCAATGGATAGGCTCGAGTATCTAAAAAATTCTAAATTCGAAATAGAAGATTTTTTTGAGGCGTTTTCGGTGGAACCTATATCTAAGGCGTTTTTTGATACCTATAAAGAAAAACATCAGATTTTAGTAGATTATTTATTTGAAAATGAAAAATTTGATAGTATTTTCAAAAAACAAAACGAAACAGATATTCATAAAGAAAAATCTGTGAGAAGCTTCGTCAGCAGATTGATGGGAAGAGTTATTTTTTTGTATTTCTTGCAAAAGAAAAATTGGCTAGGAGCCTCCAATACAGATTATCAAGATGGAAGTGCTAACTTTTTAAGCCAATTATTTTCTGAAAATCAGGATTATCAAGAGGATTTCTATGAGAAAGCACTCTGCCCTTTATTTTTTAATGCCTTAAATACACCTAAGCGAGAAAATGATGAATTTGCGTTGGTTAATGGTAAAAAGGTTTGTATTCCTTTCTTGAACGGAGGTTTATTTGATGAAGATCAAGAGCCTGAAAATCATAGAACTATTCAGTTTGAAAAATTTCATTTTGCTGATTTGTTTCAGTTTTTTGATGAGTATAATTTCACTATTTACGAAAATAGTCCCGATGACCATACCGTGGCAGTTGACCCCGAAATGTTGGGGCATATTTTTGAAAATCTCATTGATTATAACAAAGATACAGGAACTTTTTATACCCCGAAAGAAATTGTGCAATATATGACGCAACAGAGTTTGCTACATCATTTGCATATTAAACTAAATATCTCGGAATCAAAATTAGAGAATTTAATCAAAAATCAAAGCACTTTAGATTTTTCAAAACAAGATTTACAAAATATCAATTCGCTTTTAGATAGCATAAAAATTTGTGACCCTGCCATTGGTTCAGGAGCTTTCCCTATGGGAATTTTACAAGAGATTTTTAACCTAAAAGCATTGATAGCCTTTGAGCTAAATAATCAATGGAATCCTGTACAAGTAAAAGAAAATATTATCCAAAATTCTATTTATGGCGTGGATTTAGACGAAGGGGCTGTTGAAATTGCTCGATTGCGTTTTTGGCTTTCGTTAGTTGTAGATGAAAAAATGCCCAAAGCCTTGCCTAATTTGGATTATAAAATAATGCAAGGGAATAGCTTGGTAGAAAGCTATAATGGAATGGATTTGAGCAATTTGACAACTACAGATGAGTCGCTTATCGTTGAAAAACAGAGCGTTTTGGATTTCGGCGAAGAATATGCCAAAGAAATTACTTTGTTTGATAGTGTGAGTGCCGAAAATGTTCAAAAACTGATGAATAGCTATTTTACAGCTACCAATAGCGATTCTGTAAGCAAATCTGCCATCAAAAAACAAATCAACGAACTAATTGAAGGCAAGATACATAGCAAAATTTATAAGGAAAAACAGCGGCTGAAATATAAGATAGATAAGTTTCTCGAAAAAAACAGCGTAAAGTCGAACAATGATTTAGAGAAATTAAATCAGAAATCAAAAGAATTTAAAAACTTTATCAAAGACAGAGCGGAATACGAAAATTTGGACAAAGTAGAGCAAGAACTAATCAGTTTTCAATACAAAACCGAACGTCCTTATTTCTTGTGGCACACCTACTTTGCTGATGTTCTTAATCAAGGAGGCTTTGATATTGTTATCGGTAATCCGCCGTATATTTCTACAAAGGGAATTTCTGAAGACGATAAAAAAGAATTAGAAAATAGTTTTGGTTTTTCTGATGATACCTATAATCACTTTTTTTTCAAAGGATATGAATTGTTGAAAAAAGGTGGCGTATTGAGTTATATTACTCCAAAAACTTATTGGACAACTCAAACGAAACGAAATTTGAGAGACTTAATTTTATCTCAAAGATTGAATTATATATTTGATACTGCTAATCCGTTTGAATCAGCTATGGTGGATACTTGCATTACTTCGTTCTCAAAAATTCCTTTTGAAAAAGGTAATGAAATTACATTTTTAGATGGAAGTGAAAGTTTGAAAGAGCCTTTAAAGTATTCAGTAAAACAAGAAATATTTTTGGATACTCAGAACTCTGTAATTTTCAAACCTACGGAGTACAATCTAAAAATTCATTCTCTTTATGGTAAAAAAGTTAAAGAATTATATGATAAATGGTGGGATAAAATTTCTACAAGTAAGAATATATCTAAAAATAAAAAAGAATTAGAAGAATATCGTAATAACTTAAAGCCCGGTGATATAGCTTTACTCGGCTGTTTAACAGAGGGGGGACAAGGACTTGCAACTGCTAACAATGGAAAATATATTGCGGTGCGAAAATCAACCAAATGGGCAAAAAACATAATACTATCTCGACCAAAAAAATTAGCGGAGGCTGTTAAAAATAAAAAAATAGAGGATGACAGACTTCCGAAAGACGGAGATTATAAATTCTTTTTAGATAGACTTTCGGAAGTAGATATTGCTATGTTTTTTGATAATTTGAAAGAAAAATACGGAAGAGATATTTTTGGGCAAGGTTATATTTACCGATTGATAGAAGATGATGAAATTGCAGACGTAGATACACTTACACAAGACGAAAAAGACAACGGAATAGATAGCAATAAAAAGTTTTATGTGCCTTATGACAAGGGAGATAAAGATGGTAATCGTTGGTATTTAGAAACGCCTTTTGCCATTGCTTGGACTAAGGAAAATGTCGGGTTTCTTAAAACA
>NZ_CDOI01000202.1 GCF_000827555.1 Capnocytophaga canis | reverse complement strand
AAACCATATAAAAGCCTTTGAAATTGTGTTTTTCTACATCAATTTTGGGTGGATTTGAGTATCATACTTTGGGAAACACTACCAAAAAATAATACAAACTATTGATGAAACACACAAACAACTGTAACATTTTTAGAAGAAACAAAATAATGGACTCTAAGTAGCTCATTATAAACATTTAAACAAAAAAAAGAGATAATTTTAGACTCTTCAAAAATAAAAACTATGGGAATTTCTTTTTTTTGTACAGAAAAAATCTATCTTTGCAAACTAACTATTCAAATACAATATACAATACATAAAATGAAAGGTGTACTATTAGTCAATTTAGGTTCTCCTGATTCCACGGAAGTGGGAGATGTTAAACGATATTTAGACGAGTTCTTGATGGATGAACGAGTGATTGACTTTCCTTACTTGCTGAGAAGTTTGATCGTCCGCGGAATTATTTTGCGTATACGACCCAAAAAAACAGCCGCTGCCTACAAAAAAATATGGTGGGAAGAAGGTTCTCCACTCATTGTTATCACAAAACGATTGCTGGAAAAAGTGCAAACACAAACCTCCATCCCCGTAGAAATGGCTATGCGTTACGGAAATCCGAGTATTGAATATGGTTTGAATCAATTAAAAAATAAGGGAGTTACAGATGTTCTTTTGTTGCCTCTCTATCCACAATATGCCATGGCAACCACCCAAACCATTGAGGTACTGACTGAAAAACTGGTACAAACAAAATTCAAAGGAATGAAAATCACCAAATTCCCAGCTTTTTACAACCGTACCGAATATATTGATGCTCTTGCGAAAGTAACCAAAACCTATTTGGATGCTAATCAGTTTGATCATTTATTGTTCTCGTATCACGGTGTGCCTGAACGTCATCTGTACAAAACTGTGCGTACAAAAAATCATAAAAAAATCGTTGATCACGAATATTGCTGTGCACCAGAATCAGAAGAGTCAAAATACTGTTATAGAACACATTGCTTTGAAACCACGCGTCTGTTAGTTGAAAAACTTGGATTACAAGAGGGTACCTACAGCCAGGCGTTTCAATCGCGTTTAGGAATAGACAAATGGCTGGAACCTTTTACCTCGGACAGAGTCGAAGAACTTGCTAAGAGCGGAACTAAAAAATTAGCTGTCATAACCCCAGCCTTTGTGGCGGACTGTATCGAAACACTTGAGGAAATTGAAATGGAGGCGGGTGAGGATTTCTTACATAACGGTGGTGAAGAGTTTAAAATGATTCCTTGTTTAAACGATGACAACAGTTGGGTAAGTGCTTTAGTTACCTGGATTCAAGAATGGCAGAACAAATAAATTTGAGCTATGGAAAAAATTGGAATTATTTATGCAACTGTTGACGGACATACAAAAAAAATATGCGATAGCATACACGAAGTGCTTTCTTCAAAACAAAAAGAGGTACAGTTAATACCAGTGCAAACCTTTGATGGCAACTTGCATTTTTTTGATAAAATTCTGATAGCTTCGAGCATCCGGTATGGGAAGCATCATACTGACATTCTGAAACTTATCAATGAAAACTACGCTGTATTGAATATAAAAAAAGCAGCGTTCATATCCGTAAACTTAGTAGCTCGAAAACCCGAGAAGAGTACAGAAACGACAAATCCATATGTTGTGAAATTTTTAAAAAATATTGAATGGAAGCCTTCTGTAGTCAAAGTGTTTGCAGGAAAATTAAACTACAAAATATACGGTTTTTTTGATAGAATAATCATCAAACTTATTATGTTTATCACCAAAGGACCTACAAGTTCCCCTACCGAAATTGACTATACAAATTGGGACGAAGTGAAACGCTTTGCAAACGATTTTGCAGAACTGTAGATAATAAGTTAAAGAACAAATAGCAAATAATCATCGTTATTTACTTATTGTCCTAACCTAAAAGTTACGGAAAGTTCAAAACAAGTTCAATTATTCTAAAAATTCTAGAAGCTGTTCTGTATGATTTTTTGTTTTAACCTTGTCGATCACATGAGTAACTACATGATTTTCATTTAAAACGAAAGTCTTTCGGTGGATACCATCAAATTCCATCCCCATAAACTTTTTAGGACCCCATACGCCAAATTGCTCAATGATTTTCTTTTCTTCATCAGCGATGAGTGGATAGCTTAATTTATTTTTAGTAGCGAAGTTGGCTTGTCGCTTTACCGAATCAGCACTCACTCCAAGCAAGGCGTATCCTTTCTGCTTTAGAATTTCATAACCACTTTCTAAACTACATGCCTCAGCAGTACACCCCGGCGTACTGGCTTTCGGGTAGAAAAAAACTATCACTTTTTTACCTTGGAAATCCGAAAGTTTCACTACATTTCCATGTTGATCAGTACCCTGAAAATCTTGAATTTGATCTCCTTTTTTTACAGTATTCATATTTTAATATTTTATGCACAATTTATTTACCAAACTGATAGTTAAAAATCACAATGAAACTGTCCGAAAAAAATGGAATTTGAATATTTCTGCCAAAAAAACTCAAAATCAAAGAATTAAAATGAAACAACTAATTCAAACTAACTTTTACGAAAAGCCTCATTGTGATAAAATAAATTTTTATTATCTCGAATCAATGTTATGGATTCAACGGGAAAATTAAAGGTAATACAAAAATCATAATAATCCCGACAATAATTTGCAACGGCAACCCTAATTTGACATAGTCCATAAATTTATAACGTCCTGCT
>NZ_CDOI01000201.1 GCF_000827555.1 Capnocytophaga canis | reverse complement strand
AAAAAAGCCGTACCAAATTGTGAAAAATCGTACGTGTTCACTGTTGTTGAACCAACTACAGCCTTGACGGCTTCTGTAACCACAGAGCCTATCACTTGTGTGAATGGCGGAGTGATTGAAGTAACCAACGCTACAGGCGGTTGGGGTGACTATCGTTACCGAATTACGCCACAATCAACAGGAACTGTAGGAGCTTGGCAACCGAATCCGAGATTTACGGGCTTGATAGCTGATACCTATAAAGTTGAAATCAGTGATAAGGCAGGTACAGGATGTGAAGAAACAATTTCGGCGACCGTAGTACTTACCAATCCAGTGCCACTGACAGCTACAATGACCATTGCTTCGCAAAACTGTGTAGCGGGAAGTGGAGTGATGAGTGTAACGGTAAGCGGTGGAGCAGGAGAGGGCTACACGTTTGAATTATTCAGAGGTGGAAATTCCCATGCGGTATTGAATACCACAACGGCAACCACAGTAACGTTCACAAACTTAGATGCGGGAGCGTATCATGTTAAAGTATCCGATGTTTGGGGTTGTCATACCATCACAACGGCAACGCTTTCAACAACTTTGCATACACCTATCACAAACGTTCATGCAATGGTGATGAAAGAAATTACGTGTAGTACACCAACAGGCGGAACCGTGTCCATCACCCACAGTGCAGGACATTCAACAAACATCCGTTATGCAGTGACTCCGCCAGTGGGAGCAACTGTAACACAAATCAATAGCGGTTTGTTTACGAATTTACTTACTGCAGGAATTTATACGGTTGAGGTGTACGATATGGTTACGGGTTGTGCAACAGAGTCTGTTACCTTTGAATTAACTCCAGCAGTATCACCTACGTTTACAACTACGCGTAGCGATGTGAAGTGTAACGGAGGTGCTGATGGATGGTTCACGGTCGATGTGCCACAGACACAACAGCATTTGGACTACCAAGTGGTAGTAACAAGTACGGCGACAGGTTTCGTTACGCAAACCCGAACCGTAGCGAATGTGCCAACTTCTCTCTTGTTTAAAGATTTATCAGCAGGAGTTTACACCGTAGTAGTAACATCCGTAAGAGGTTGTGTTACTACAGATACAGTAACTATAGGCGAACCAACTGTAGTGGGGGTTACGGCGACAACAACGCCTTTTGCTTGTGACCCAAGTAACTTACCACAACCTGTGATTATCACGGCGGTGGGTAACGGTGGAACAGTACCGTACCATTACAGCATCGACGGAACAGATTTCACCAACACCTCAGGAGTGTTCACTATTATTGATACGGGAGTCACACAAACCATTACGGTGTACGTTAAAGATTCGCACAGATGTGCAACTACAACCACTGTAGTAGTGCAGCCATTCCCTGCTATCCAAGGCGTGTCGGTAGTGGGAACGAATCGCATTACCTGTGCGAATCCGGAAACCATAGCTGTAACCATCACAGGTGGAGCAAATCAAGGGTATACGATTGAAGGAAATCGTATTTCGGGAGTAGGAGTGGTGTCACCAACCACGAGAACCATAATGGCAGGTTCTTCAACAACCACTTTTGAGATTACCGAGGTGGGTATGTACGAATTTAAAATAATAGATAATCATACAGGATGTTATACTGTGACTACATATACCGTACATCCGTATAATAACATTGAAATCAAGGTTTCACCAAAAGTAAATACATCTTGTTATGGAGCTTCTGACGGAGTTATTACGTTAGAAACAACAGGTTATTTAGGTAGTTATGCGTATCGAGTAATTGATGATGCTACTTCATTGATGGTAGCTTCAGGAACGGCCACGACAACTATGGCAAGTTTGCCTCACCGTGTGGATATTGGTGGATTGCCGACAGGTATGTATAAAGTAGAATTGACAGAAAATGGAATACCATTCTGTACGGTAACCTCAACGTTGGTATCCGTATCAGGCCCTACAAGAGCCTTGACAGCAACGGCGACCATCATAGCACCATTAACTTGTGAAGGAAACAACGCTGTAATAGATGTCCAAGCTCAATACGGATGGGGTAACTACGAATATCAATTGTGGATGAATGGAATTCCTCACCCAACGTACGGTACTTATACTACCACTTCAGCTTTCGTAGGTTTAGGAGTAGGAAACTATGAAGTGAAAGTACGCGACATGGGAGGTTGTGAACTTACAGCATCTGCAACGGCAACCATGACCACTATTACAATCGCTCCACCAGTGCCAATAACACTTAATTTGACTTCGAGCGTGACTCAGGTGTCTTGTTACGGTGATAAATCAGCCAGTATCACAGCTGTAAGTGTCATGGGAGGAAGTGGTAACTACAAGTATGTGTTGATTTCAACTATTGGAACTGAAGTCTATGAATCTGGAGCTCAGGATAGTCCAACGTTCACTAATTTAGGAGCAGGAGTCTACCAAGTGAAAGTAATAGACGGATGGGGTTGTGACCAAGTTTCAACCGTACATATCACTATCACCGAACCAACTCCAGTACGTTTGAATGCTACTATTACCAAAGGATTGACTTGTTTAACAAATGCAGAAATTACTTTGGTTGCATCAGGAGGTTCAGGTACTGGATACACATTCAGCACATCGCCAACAGGAACGTTTACAGCGGCTGACGTGTTATCAGTGCCAATGGGAACATATACCTATTATGCGAAAGATAGTAACGGATGTTTGTCTGAAGTTTCAAATACGATTGAGATATTACCAATAGAACCGCTTACATTGACTGTAGATGCTACCGATGCATATGTGAAATGTAATGGAGAGAGTACAGCAGAGATTAGAGCGACTGCCCAAGGCGGTTTAGGAAACTATCAGTATGAACTTAAAGGTACCTTAGCTGATGGAAGTGTCGTTACACGTACAACTCTTGACGGAATTTTTGTAGGTTTAGCTACAGGAACTTATCAAGTTACGCTGAAGAGTGACGATTGTGTAACCTCAACAATCCATCCGATAATCATCAACGAAGCTCCAGCTTTGGTTTGGGGAACAGCTACCAGCACTGATGAAACATGTTTTGGTGAGAATAATGGAACGATAAAAGTAATGGCTACAGGAGGAACAGGAAGCATTACTTACGCTATTTCGCCACGATTGGATAGAGCCGTGACAGCTGAATTTATCAATCAGCAGGAATACGCACCAGGCACTTATTTGGTAAGAGCAAGTGATGAAAATGGATGTTATGTTGATTTTGATGTAACTATCCAAGCAGCCACTCGTTTAACTGCTGTGTTGGATATTGTAACACATGAGATTTGCTTCGGAGCAGCCGATGCAACAGCATCTATCACTATTTCGGGAGGTAAAGCACCTTACCATACAGCTTTCAATTCAAACGCAGTATCTGCAACATGGACGCAAAGCAATGATGGTCGTGTGTACTATGACAACTTACCTGCCGGTGAAAATCAGGTCATTTTTGTTAAAGATGCCAATGGATGTAGTACTTATGTAGTCATTCCGAGCATCAATGCAGGAGTTGATTTGCAATTGTCGGCAACAGCTAAAGTAGAATGTGTTTCCGCAAATACAATTAGCAGTGAAGTAATTGTTTTAGTAAATTCGAACTATGCTTCGTTAGTAACTTATGCTCTTGATGGAGGTACACCACAGCGAAATAATATATTCACAAATGTTTCGTCAGGAACACACACCATTACTGTGGCTCATCCGAATGGATGTACGACTCAAACCACGGTATTTGTACCTCACTACGATCCATTGACCGTTGTGACAAGTACAACCCAAGTTTCCTGCAATGGAGAGAGTGATGCAAGTATCGTAATGCAAGTGACCGGAGGTTCAGCAAGTTACACTTATCGAATAGCACCGAACATAGGAACTTTTGACGTAGCAACAGGAACCTTTAGAGGCTTACCAGCAGGAACTTATGAAGTGTCCGTACGTGATAATCAATTGGGTTGTGTACTAACTGAAATATTTACGTTTGCCGAGCCTGATGTGTTATACGTAGAAACAGGTTCTGTCACCGAAACGTGTTATCAAGTTAATGATGGACAGTTGTTCTTTGAAATCAAAGGCGGACGACCTCAATATGCTTATACGTTGACAGCTCCCGATGGTACGTTAGTGGAATCAGCAACAGGAATAGTACAAGGGCAAGTAATATCAAAAACAGGATTAGTTCCGGGAACATATCAATTGCTTTATTCCGACGATGCATCCTTGTGTACGAAAACAGCTACAATCCAAGTAGGCAAAGCACCAAATATTGAACCGATAAATTCAAAAGCTATCAAGGTTCAGTATCAGTGTCGTGAAAGTTGGGATAATACCTCAGTAAGTGAAAATTACATAGAGTTGTTCTTCGATAATACGATTTTGACAGCGAGTAACACATTCTATGCATTGAATAGTACCAATTTAGTAGACGCTGTACCATTTAGTGAGTTCATAGGTAACAAAGCAATCATACGAAATATTCCAGCGGGTAAAGATCAGTACTTCACTATTTTCTATAAAACGTGTACGTACACCATTCCTGTAGGTCAGTATTTCGATGTTGAAGAGTACGATCCGTTGATGTTGACAGATAAAACAGATCCTAAATCATTGAATACTATTAAGGTAGAAGCAACAGGAGGAAAAGCTCCTTACACTTACCGTTTCAATGGAATTATTAGTGACGACGGTAATGAATATCATATCATGCCAGCAGATAAAGGATATGTTACTCCTGACGGAAAAGTTATCAAGCAAATTGATGTTGAAGTGATGGACGATTTAGGATGTACGAGAACACTGACCATTGAAAAAGAGTTTATCGACATCAAAATCCCGAACAATTTTACACCTAACGGAGATGGAAATAATGACGATTGGGGGCCAAATGATCCGAGAAGTTATCCGAATATGACCATTGCAATTTACGATCGATATGGTCGATTGATAGCTCAATTGGAAAAAGGACAACGCTGGGATGGAACTTACGAAGGTAAGCATCTACCAACGGGTGACTATTGGTACATTATCCGATTGAATGAGGATAAAGACGATAGTCGTGAATTCCTCGGAAATATGACCTTATTCAGATAAAAATAGAGGCTGACCAAAAAACAGGTCAGCCTTTTTTATAATTTATTGAGTTCAGTACTTAATTGCGTATACTTTTTAATGTTTAAACACTGAATGACATTTTTCAGGAGGTCACGGCATTTTTATTAATAACCGTAATAGATATTTACAATTAATAATTGCAAGGATTTTACCATTACAAAGTAAAAATATGATATATTTGCAACTGAAAAAACTATTAGATATGAGATACATTTACTTGGTATTGTTGATATTCATCAGCGTTTCGTGTCGAAAAGAACAGCTCGTTGTTGAGATTGATAATGATAGCAAAGTGGATATGTCACAGTCTATATTTAGTACGATTTTAGGTGGACAGCAACCCTATTCGGTATATTTACCTCCTCATTATGCTTCCAATACTACTAAAAAATACCCTGTATTGTACCTTTTGCATGGAATGAATCAAAATTATAAGCATTGGGTAACGTATGGCGATTTGAAAAATATTGTTGATAAGGCTATTTCCGAAGGGCTTCCAGAGGTGATAGTTATTTGTCCAAATGGATATAATTCACTCTACTACAACACAGAACAGATGCGATACGAAGATTTTTTTATGGAAGAATTTATCCCCGTTATCGAAAAAAAATATCGGATTTTAGACAATAAATCGAACAGACACATTGCAGGGCTTTCTATGGGAGGTTTTGGGGCTACTTATCTTGGATTTAAGCATCACAAGAAATTTGGAGGAGTTTATTCCATGAGTGGAGGCTTTCTATTAACAGCTATTCCTGTTATTCAATCAATTTTAGATGAGAAAAATTCTGAGGAATTGACAAAATTACCCCGCTATATAATGGAATGTGGTACAGAAGATACCTTAGTTATCGATTCAAACGATCTATTCCACCAGATGCTTACAAATAAAGGTATTTCACATGATTATATTCGTCGAAAAGGAAAACACAATTGGCAATTTTGGAAAGAATCGCTTCCAAAAGCCTTAGATTTTGTTTCTAAATAATAAGATAAAAACTAATAATTGATGAGTTATTTAATTAAACCTACAAACTATCGACCTTCACTTGATTTACAACAAACGGAATTAGGAATCCAGAAAATTAAAGATTTTTTTCAAGCCAACCTTTCGGCTGAACTGCGTCTTCGTAGAGTAACAGCACCCTTGTTTGTATTGCGAGGTACAGGGCTTAATGACGATTTGAACGGTGTGGAACGAGCTGTGAATTTTCCTATTAAAGATATGAATGAAGTTCGTGCCGAAGTGGTACATTCATTAGCAAAATGGAAAAGAGTAATGTTAGCCGATTACGGCATTGAACAAGGATACGGTATCTATACTGACATGAATGCGATTCGTGCCGATGAAGAACTTGGCAACTTGCATTCCCTGTACGTTGACCAATGGGACTGGGAGATGGTTATTTCCGAAGGACAACGCAACACCGATTTTTTGAGAAATATTGTTCGCAGAATTTATGCAACTTTACTACGTACGGAGTATTTGGTATGTGAAAGTTTTTCGAGCATAAAGCCTATTTTACCTCCTGAAATTCATTTTATTCACTCCGAAGAATTATTACAAAAATATCCAAATTTAACACCTAAAGAACGCGAAGCAGCTATTGCAAAGGAATACAAAGCCGTATTTATTATGGGTATTGGTAATAAATTGAGTCATGGCGAAAAACACGATGGTCGAGCTCCAGACTATGATGATTGGAGTACAATGGAAAACGGATTAGCCGGATTAAATGGAGACATTATTTTATGGAATCCTGTGTTGGAACTTCCTTTTGAAGTGTCCTCAATGGGAATTCGTGTGGATAAAGCCGCTCTGCTACATCAGTTGAAATTGGAGGGAAAAGAAGACCGATTGGAGCTTTATTTCCACAAACGATTGATTGAAGGTTCATTACCTTTTTCTATTGGAGGAGGTATTGGACAGTCGCGTCTATGTATGTTTTTGCTACATAAAGCTCATATTGGTGAAATTCAAGCAAGTATTTGGCCAGAATCTATGAGGGAAGAATGTTTGAAACACAATATTCCATTAATCTAAGTTTTGCTTGTCTCTACTCAGAGCCGTGAAGTTATGTTGCAAATATAGTTTCTTTGTTTTATAAATTTTCGATAGGAGTGGAGCCAATGTACGAAACACCATAAGAATCCGAATTATACAAAAACTTCGCCAAAGTTGTCTGCTCAAAAGCAATATATTGGCGAAGTTTTTTGAATAAACTCTTTCCTAAAACGGGATATCTTCATCATTTGGGATTTGCGGAGGTGTTCCAAAAGCCTGTTCCACGGACGGAAGTTTTGATGTGTCAATATCATTTATTCGTGAACTTATTTCCTGAGGAATTCCTCCTCCAAACGTATCGAAATCATCTAAATTGTCGAACTTACCAAATTGACCTAAGAATTTTAAGCGTATGTTTTCCAATCCTCCATTGCGGTGTTTAGCTACAATAAACTCCCCTTGATCTTTGGTTGAGGACTGTGCCTCATCGTCCCATTCCATGATTTTATAATATTCAGGTCGATAGATAAAAGATACAATATCAGCATCTTGCTCAATAGCTCCCGATTCACGTAAATCCGAAAGTTGTGGACGCTTATGTCCAGGACGAGCCTCCACATTTCTCGATAATTGAGACAGAGCAATCACAGGAATGTCCAATTCCTTAGCTAATGCTTTTAGGTTTCGTGAGATTGTCGAAATTTCTTGTTCACGATTCCCGACACCTTTAGAGCCTCCACCTGCGGTCATCAGCTGTAAATAGTCAATGATAATCAATTTGATACCATATTGTGACGACAAACGACGTGCTTTCGCTCGTAAATCGAAAATCGAAATGGACGGTGTATCATCAATATACAAAGGAGCTTTTTCCAGATCTTTCACACGCGTACTCAATACATGCCACTCGTGAGGTTCTAATTTTCCTGTACGTAATTTTTCTGACGGAAGGCTTGTCTCCGAAGATATTAAACGTGTGATTAGCTGTACCGACGACATTTCTAACGAGAAGAACGCTACGGGAATCCCTTGACCAACAGCAATGTTTCGAGCCATCGACAGAGTAAGTGCTGTTTTTCCCATCCCCGGACGGGCGGCTACGATAATTAAATCACTCGCCTGCCAACCTGATGTAAGTTGATCCAATTTAGTAAATCCCGAGGGGATGCCACTAAATCCATCAGTTTTGTTTGATATATCTTGGATTTTTTTTAATGCTTTGATTACCAACTCTTCCGCTGATTCGCTCGATCGTTTTAAATTCCCTTGAGCTACTTCATAAAGTTTAGACTCTGCCGAATCCAACAAATCAAAAACATCGGTGGTTTCATCATACGCCTCCTCAATAATTTCTGATGATATTTGAATCAATCTACGTTGGATGAATTTCTGCATGATAATTCGTGCGTGAAACTCAATATGTGCCGAAGAAGACACTCGTTGTGTCAATTGGATTAGGTAATATTCTCCCCCTACAGCCTCCAGATTACCATTTTTACGCAACTGCTCCACTACTGTTAATAAGTCAATAGGCTCAGATTGTTGAAAAAGGTCGTAAATAGCTTGGTAAATAAATTGATGTTGTTTCTTGTAGAAAACATCAGGTGTGAGTTTGTCAATAACGTCATCTACTCCTTTTTTGTCAATCATCATAGCACCGAGTACAACTTGCTCAATACTAATGTCTTGCGGAGGGATTTTTCCACGTTCTAAATTAATGATTGAAGAAGAAACAGGTGAAGTTTCTTGTATGGTTGTATATGGTTGTAAATCTTTCATAGTGCGAAATTAGAAAAAAAAACAATTCAAAGAAGAGAGATCTATGAACATCGTTTGTTAATAAGCTGTTGATAAAGTCTGAAAAGCTTCATTAAAAAAAGGTAAGTATTGATTATCAACACTTACCTTTTTTTTTATTTTTAAATAGATTTGTATCCCTATTCTTTGAAAACCCCCATATTCAAGTACTTATCCATTCTTTTTTGAACAAGTTTGTCTGTTGGTAACTTTTTCAGTTCGTTGTAGGTTTCTAAAATGACTTTGCGAACAGCCAAAAAGGTAGTTTCTCTATCGCGATGAGCTCCTCCCAATGGTTCTCTGATGATTTCATCGACCAATTTAAGTTTTTTCATGTCAGGAGCAGTTAACTTCAGAGCTTCGGCAGCTTCTTTTTTATATTCCCAACTTCTCCATAAAATGGAAGAACACGATTCAGGCGAAATTACTGAATACCAAGTGTTTTCAAGCATATACACACGGTCTCCAATCCCAATTCCCAAAGCACCTCCTGAGGCTCCCTCACCGATGATAAATACAATAACAGGTACTTTCAATCGTGACATTTCCAATATGTTACGGGCAATAGCCTCGCCCTGTCCTCTTTCTTCAGCTTCAATTCCAGGGAAAGCTCCAGGTGTGTCAACCAAACAAACAATGGGAATGCCAAATTTTTCAGCCGATTTCATCAAACGCAATGCTTTCCGATATCCTTCAGGATTTGCCATACCAAAATTTCGGTATTGTCGCATTTTTGTATTTACCCCTTTTTGTTGTCCTATGAACAAGAAACTTTGATCTTCGATTTTTCCAAATCCTCCTATCATTGCTTTATCGTCTTTTACAGTACGATCACCGTGAAGTTCTAAAAAGGAATCCCCACACAATGCATTGATATAATCAAGCGTGTAAGGTCTGTCCAGATGACGTGAAATCTGTACTCGTTGCCAAGGGGTTAAATTTCCGTATATTTCTTTTTTAACTTGGTTGAGTTTCTTTTCAATTTTTTTACAAGCATCCGTCATGTCCACATCGCTTTTGTCACCGATGATGGCACATTTCTCCATTTGCTCTTCTAATTCTTTGATTGGCAGTTCAAAATCTAAATACTCCATATCACTAGTCTATTTTGATTTATATTCAGACAAAAGTACAAATTTTTTGTATAGATAATTCGTTTTTTGAAAAAAATATTTTGTAAGCAAAGAAAATAACTTGATTTTCAGTAAAAAAAATGTTGTTTAATGATAAAAAAAAGATTTTTTAAAACTCAACATAAATAAAAAAACTGCCCGAAGACAGTTTTTTAAAATCGTTAATTTAATCGGGTTTACTTGTTGTAAACAGATTCTTTCTTGAAGTGTTTCGCTAATAGATAGTAAACTACAGCACGATGCTTTGTTTTGTTGGATCTTCCGTAAGTTTCGATAACTGAATCAATAGCTTTGTCTAATTCAGGCCCGTCGCTTAATCCTAACTTTTTAATTAAAAAGTTTTGCTTCACGCGATCCAATTCCATTTGGTCAGAACCTGCAACAGTTGATGAATCCGCGTTGTAAATGGAAGGGCCTAATCCTACAGTCACTTTTTTTAGAAAATCTAAATCGGGAGTAACTCCACACTTTTCTTTTAAATCTTTGGCGTAAACCTCAATAAGTTCGTCTCTTTTACTCATATCAATCAATGTTTATAAATTAAAGTGTGAAGTTAGCCTATTTTTTTAATACCTGAAAGTAGTTTAACAAAACTTTATCGTTTTCAGTGCGTGGTGTGTGTACTTCCAACAGGCGTGGTCGGTCTGATTTTTCAAATAAAATATGTAGTTGATTTGTTAAATCAGTGATATTGTCAGCTTGGTCATAGTCCCATTCGTACATTTTACAAAGATGCATGGCTGTAAGTTGATGTGGAGTTTCAAAATAAGTTTCGAAATGCTTATCGTTTTTGTCCCCAGGAAGAATTCTGAAAATGCCTCCTCCTTGGTTATTTATCAGAATGATACGAAAATTTTTCGGAACGTAGTGATTCCATAGCCCGTTACTATCGTAGAAGAAACTCAAATCTCCCGTAATCAACAGGGTCGGTCGCTGGCTTCCTATGGCAGCTCCGATGGCTGTTGAAGTACTTCCATCAATACCACTCGTTCCCCGATTAC
>NZ_CDOI01000200.1 GCF_000827555.1 Capnocytophaga canis | reverse complement strand
AGCACAGCACAGCACAGCACAGCACAGCACAGCACAGCACAGCACAGCACAGCACAGCACAGCACAGCACAGCACTTAAACAGCCAAAATAGTGTAGTTACTACACTCTGTAATATAAATCCGCTTGATGGAGAGCAATCTCCATCAAGCGGATTTTTTATTTTCCTTAAAGGAACGTTTTCTATTGATTCCTAAAAATCCTAATTTTCTAATCCCCTAACTTTCTGAAATTAACAAAAAAAACATAAAGCAATGGCAGAATCTAAAAACAACATCATCACACACGGACTAAGTGGAAAAGTAGGTAATATGCTCGTGTTCAGTCAGCGTAACGGAAAAACGATAGTTTCTCAAAAACCTACTAAGAAAGCGATTACCTCCGAAAAGGTAAAGGAACAAATGGCAAAATTTCAACAAGCAACTATCTATGCCAAAACGGCACTCAAAAATCCTACTGTTAAGGAAGAATATCAATCAGTAGCCGATAAAAAGCAAGGAGTAACTGCCTATAACGTAGCGGTAGCCGATATGTTACAAGCTCCAAAGATTGAGCAGATTGACCTTTCGGACTATGCGGGTCAGGTCGGCGATACCATTAAAGTTAGAGCCTATGATGATTTCAAAGTAGCTTCGGTAACGGTACATATTTACAATTCCGATGGTTCGTTGGTGGAAGAAGGCAATGCGGTGGATAATGGGTTGGATTGGGTCTATACCGCTACGCAAACCAATGCAGACCTTTCAGGTGACAAAATTGTGGTACGAGCAACCGATATTCCTGCCAATACCACTGAGGCAACCAAAAACTTATAAGCAAGGGTTTGAGAGGCTTCGCCCGTTCAAAGTTTAAGGTTCAGCCCTTTAACTTTAAACCTTAAACCTTGAACTTTGAACCTTTAACTTTCCTCCTCCCGAGCTTGGATACACCTTGGGTAGAGCTTGGGTGGATAAACAACAGAAGAATCGACAAATTTTTAATGAACAATGAACAATCAGTGTCATTCGTAATTATTAATTGTCTGAGATAAGGCGTAACCGAAAAGCCTGTAAGAGAGTAGGGGAGAATTTTAAATTTTATAAACATGAAAAAGAATGTATTATTATTAATGTTGTTAGCCATGGTATTGGTAACAGGATGTAAAAAAGATGAAGAAAATTCAGGAGAAGAGTTTGTAATATACAAAACTCTTGATGAGGTTAAACAGGCGGGAGAAGAATTTGTTCTGGTTGTAGATGCAGAAAGATATTCAGAGTTTATACTCAATGGAACCAAAATTAATATGGGAGTGACAGAAGTATATGTTGCCATAGAGAAAGGGAAAAAATATGTGTTTAAATATAAAACTATTGTTTTTAAAAATTATTGTGATGATGGCTATAACGCGGGTAGTTATCCGCTATATATGATGAAAAATGATTCATATACTGAGAGAGGTTTATATAATTATGAATACTTGTATTTTGTGAAAAGCGAATATACTAATTATAAACTTTCTGAAAAATGTAAAGAAGGTAAATGGAAAAATAGAGACCCTTACATTACAGAGGGAGAGGGATACTTTACCATCACAGGAAATGATGAAGTATTTTAACTATTCTCATCGTTGAAAAAAGTTATTAATCGATTAATTTTCAATAATTAGACAAGTGTTTTACCAATTAACTTATTGAAAATTTGTTCATTGAAAAATTGTTATTTGTTAATTCAAAAAAGGCGTAACCCGAAAAGCCTGTAACAGAGTAGGGGAGTTTTAATAATTTAATTTTTATGACGATGAAAAGAATGATTTTTTATGCAATCACATTAATGATATTAGTTTCTTGTAGAGCAACGACACAGTATGTTAAATTTACAGGTGAAAGCGATGTCCCTGTAGATAAAGCAAGAATTTATGTCATAAAGCCATCTTTTGTAGGTTCGGCTACAAGAGTGGCTGTCTATTGTAATAATAAATTAATAGGAAATGCTACTAACGGAAGTTATTTAGCTTGGGATGTTGAAGAAGGTGAGTATGTGATAGGTAATACTCAATTTGTACACGCAGGAGCTACCTTGGGTTCTGCAAGAGGAGAAGATTTAGTAGGATTGAACGCAAAAAAAGGAAAGAAATACTATATTCAAATAAATTCAAATTTTAAATTCAATATACTAACTTCTGAAAAAGGGGAAAAATTAGTAAAGGGAAGGCGTAAACCAAAAGTGAATTATGTAGAATAAAAAACATAAAAGTTCAATTAATAAAGACCTTTGCAAAATATTTTCATTTGTTCAAAATTAAACATTTTTTTAGGAGATTTTAAGTAAATTGCCATAATGTACTACTTTGCAAGGGGCATCTAATTTTATATAAGATGAAGAAGGTAATTTTATTAATGTTTTTAATGTGTGTAAGTATCGCCTCTGCACAACATTTATACACAGGAGCAACGCCTTATTCCCAATATTATGGAGAAAATCCATCTTGTGAAGAATATGGTTGCTCACAGATAAAAGTAACGACAAGTAACTCCGATGTATTGGTTACCATTAAGAAAAAAGGAAAAGTAGTAAGACATGCATTTATTGAGGCAAATGATAGTTATACATTTTCCTTTGCTAATGGAACTTATCAAGTATTTTTCTATTACGGAAAAGGCTGGAATCCCAATAAAATAATGAAAACAAAAAATGGAACAATCAAAGGTGGATTTAGTTATAATGAACATTTTGGTAAGGACAATCCGCAATCTTTATATAATAATGTATTAGAATACCGATTGATTTTACAACAAAATGGTAATTTTAGTACAAAACCAAGTAATGTACAAGAGGCTTTATAATATGCAGAAAATAATTAAAATAGGATTAGCCTTTTTGATGTTTGGCTGTCTTTTGAAGATGCCTTATGGTTATTATCAGTTAGTGAGATTTGTAGCTTTAGTAGGTTTTGGGGTATTAGCTTATCTTTCATATAACCAAAAACAAGAAATGGCTACTTTGGTATATATTGTATTGGCATTACTTTTTCAACCTTTCTTCAAAGTAGCTATGGGAAGAGAACTTTGGAATCTCATAGATCTTTTGGTAGGTATAGGTTTGGTAATAAGTGTTTTAAATCCTAAAAGAATGAAATAGTATAAATTTAATAAAGTAAATGTTTATGGTACAGGAAATGAAAAAACACCTGATGAATTTGTATTTCTTGGCTCTAAGTGATGGCGAGTTTGCCCCTCAGGAGTTGGATACAATTTTAGAGATAGCCCAAGAAAAGGGATTTTCACAACAAGAATTTCAACAGATGCTGATCAATCCACCGGTGGGCATATTTCAAACTCCGAGTGAGTTTATGGACAAAATATTCTTACTCTACGATTTCGCAAAAGTAATTCTTGCCGATGGTGTTATTGACGACAATGAAGTAGCAACATTTTTAAAGTTTTGCGAACGTTTTGGGTTTGAAGCCGAAGTCAGTCGTGAGTTATTCGATTGGCTGATTCATTTAGCTCGTAAAAAATTAAACTCAGAACAACTAAAACAAGAAATCACAAACTTAATATCAAATCAAAATGGCACCATTTAATCAATTAAGAGGGTTTTTCTCTAAAAATATGGAAAACCAAAGTGAAAATCAGCAGAAAACACCCATTTTGGAAACAGGAGAAATTGAATTTGGAAAGACAGAGTTACAAACCTATGAGGATTGGGGCTTCGATATGTCCAAAAAGCAAAAGGGGAATGAGAGAGCTTTTATGGGCTGTTGGGTATTAGTTCGAGAATACTACTCCAAAAGAGAGCGTACAAATACCGAAAAACAAGAAGAAGATGTAAAAAAAGCTCAAAATGAATTAGATAGACTTGAAGTTTCTGTAAAACAAAAAGAACAAGTGATAGAAAATATTCGTAACAAGAATGAGTCTATCAAAGATAAAATTGATGGAATACGAAAAGATATTTTTCGTATAAATGAAAATCCTGAAAGTGTTTTAAAGGAAAAATCAAGTATGGCAAGTTTTATTATAGGGCTTGTTATTTTGTTGGGTTTAACAGTATATCTTTTTGTATTTTATAGTTCAGCAGCGTATTCGGCTCTTTTTAAGGATTTTACTCCTGATGATAATAAAGTTGCTGCTGCAATTTTCGATAGTCAAGCTCTTGTAAAAGCATACGAAGAGGGAGGACAGGCTTTGCTTTTTGTTTTGGCGATTCCATTTGCTTTTTTAGGATTAGGATTTCTAATACATAAATTTCAAGAAACAAAAGGAGTTGAAAAGTATTTAAAAATAGGATTTTTGATTGTCATAACATTTATTTTCGATGCTATTTTGGCTTACGAAATCGTAGAAAAAATTTATGAAATAAAAAGATTAGCGGATATGACAGGAAGTATGCCTATATTTTCACCTTCTTTGGCTTTTGAACAAGTTAATTTTTGGGTAATTATTTTCGCAGGTTTTGTAGTGTACTTGATTTGGGGATTTGTTTTTGATTTTACAATGGAATCATACGATAAACTCAATGTGGTAAATCAAGCCATTAAAACCCGAGAGAGTGAAATCAAACTGTTGGAAGAGGATATTCAAAAAAATCAAAAAGAAATAGAAGCTAACCAAGAATGTATTCAACAATTAGAACTTGAAATGGTGCCACACAGAAAAATAGTTGGAGGCGATGTCTTTGTAATGAATTGGTCTCGATTTTATCAATGTGTCAATGAATTTACCAATGGTTGGACAGAATGGATGACCGCCAACCGATTTGAAAAACATTTTATTGATGAAATACACCTACTAAATGAAAAACTTAGTAATGAACACAAAGGAAATATAGTAAAATCATAAAAAATACAACGATGAAAAAAGTAATATCAATTATCGCAATTATCGCAATTATCGCAATTGGTTTTAGTTTATCAAATTGTAATTTTGGCAATGCCAAAAAACAGCAAAATGAAGAGAAAACCAAAGAACAACAATACAACATAACATTATTGTTAGATTTATCTGATAGGATAGACCCAAGTGTATCGCCCAATACTCCTGAACACTATCAGCGGGATATTGAAATTATTAAAAACATTTCAGCCTTTTTTAAAAAAGATATGGAGAAAAAGGGAGCGTATAAAGCCAAAGGACGTATGCGGGTTATTTTTAGTCCTCCGCCAACCAATCCAGAAATCAACCAAATGGTTAATGAACTAAATATTGACCTTTCAAAATTTTCGTATCAGCAAACTGCCGAGAAAAAGAATATATACGACAATATTTTAGAGACATACGCAACTAATTTGGAGAAAGCCTATCAGCAAACTATCCAAACAAGTAATTATATAGGATCTGATATATGGCGTTTCTTTAAGAATGATGTAAAAGATTATTGTGTAGCTTCCGAAGACCACTACCGAAATATTTTGGTTATTCTTACAGATGGATATTTGTATCATTCACAATCAAAAGATGTTCAAAAGAATCGAAGTGCGTTTTTATCACCCACTTCCATACAATCCAATGGATTGAGAAGTGCCAATTGGCGTGAGAAATTTGATACAGGGGATTTTGGTTTTATAACTACTCGTAATGATTTGCAAGATTTGGAAGTTTTGGTGTTAGAAATAACGCCATCTAAAAAAGCTATCCAAGATGAAGATGTGATTAAAGCCTATCTTGAAAAATGGTTTAAAGAGATGAATGTAAAGCGATTTGCTATCTACAATACCGATTTACCAAGTAACACCCAATCCCGTATTGATAAGTTTTTGACCCAAGAATAAGTTATTTTACGGTATTAATAAGTATTTTAAAGAGTAACATTCTAAATTTTCATTTACAAGTTTTTGATAATAAGTATGATAAGATAATATATGAAAAATATTTTGAAAAAAGTTTCCAAAACTTTTGGTGTTTTATAAAAAAGTATTACTTTTGCACCCGCTTTGGAAGGCAGTTAGCTATTAGCTTATGGCGTATAGCTTA
>NZ_CDOI01000199.1 GCF_000827555.1 Capnocytophaga canis | reverse complement strand
ATACGGCAACCGTTTGCGGACAAACGATTTCTCAAAAACAGACCATTACCATTGCAGGGGATAATGAAGCTCCCATTTTTTCAGGAAAATTACCGAAAGATATTTCGATTACTGAAAATCAGGAAGTGCCAACGCAAGAAACGCTAAGCGCTACGGATAATTGTTCTGAAAAGGTTCAAGTAATTAAAAGGCAAGAAGAAAGGCAAGAAAAAGGAAATAAAGTAATCATTTATAAATGGGAGGCTTCTGATGAATGTGGAAATAAAGTTCTTCACGAACAGAAAGTTACGATACGAAAAACTTCACAGCCCACACCTCCTACCGGTGGAGTGCAACCACCTACAGGAACAGAGCCGACCCAAGAAATAATTGTTTACAATGGCGTTTCTACCGAGTCAGGCTCTGAAAATTACTTGAAATTTGAACCTATCGAAAATTATAAAAATCTTCAAATTGAGATTTTTAACGAATTAGGTCAGAAAGTGTATGAATCGAAAAGTTACCAAAAAAATGGCGAAGTTTTCCGAGGATATGCCAATGTAAAAGGAGTTTTCCGAAAAGGTAAACGTCTTCCAACAGGAACGTATTTCTATGTGTTTAAATATCAAAACATTACAGGAGAATCTAACACAAAACAAGGATATTTATATGTAAGATAATATTCTAACAGCTGTCCGAAAAAGTACATTTTAAACAAAAGTACATTTATAACACATTGATTATTAAGGATTATTTTCAAAATTATCAAAATTAGGCTTTTCGAACAGAATCCTAATTTTACAAAAATGATAAAACATGTTATATTTGCAAAAAATAAATGAAATATGAAACATCTTGCCTTTGTACTCCTTTTAATAGGACTTTCTCAGACTTTTGCCCAAACCGATACTTCGGGGAGAACCCTTCACCGAGCAACTCCCGAAATGAAAACCAAACTCCAACATACCAAACTCAAAGTAGGCTTTAACTTTGAGAATCAAACCCTAAATGGGGAGGAATGGCTCACGGCTTCGCCTTATTTTTATGCCACCGATAGCCTAATTTTAGATGCCAAATCAATGCTCATCCACGAGGTAAAACTCAATGACCAACCGCTAAAATATGCCTATGAAAACGATTTTTTGAAAATAAAATTGGATAAAATCTATCAGAAAAACGAAAACTACACCGTGTACATTCGCTATACGGCACAGCCTGAAAAAGTCATTGAAAAAGAGGGGACAAGAAGTGATGCCAAAGGCTTGTATTTCATCAATCCGAAAGGCGAAATTCCGGATGTGCCTACCCAAATTTGGACGCAGGGCGAAACCGAATCTTCATCGTGCTGGTTTCCTACCATCGATAAGCCCAACCAAAAAACCACACAGGAAATTTATATGACCGTTCCCGATAAATTCGTGACCCTATCCAACGGGATTTTAAAATCTTCCGTAAAAGAAGCCAATGACCTACGCACAGACCATTGGGTGATGGATAAACCTCACGCTCCGTACCTCTTCTTTATGGGCGTGGGCGATTTCGCCGTAGTAAAAGACACCCCGTGGCGAGGCACTATTCCCGTGGATTATTATGTGGAAAAAGAATACGAATCGGTGGCAAAAAAAATCTTTGGGCATACGGCGGAAATGATGGAGTTTTACTCTAAAAAATTCGGATATGATTTCCCTTGGCAGAAATACGCTCAAATGGTAGTTCGCGATTTTGTGGCAGGGGCAATGGAAAATACCACAGCGGTAAGTCACGCCGAATCTGCCCATCAGCCGGGCGAAGTTTTGGCAGACGAAAACTATTGGGAAGCCGTCATCGCTCACGAAATGGGGCATCATTGGTTTGGCGATTTGGTAACCACCGAAAGCTGGGCAAACCTCACCATAAATGAATCTTTTGCCAATTATTCCGAATATCTTTGGTACGAATACAAATACGGAAAAGATGCCGCCGACTATCACCTCAACAATAAAGTGGGACAATACCGCCACCGCTCAACGGATTTTCTGAAAAATTTGGTGCGTTTTGGGTACGATGATAAGGAAGATATGTTTGATTTGGTGTCGTACAACAAGGGCGGTGCGATTCTGCATATGCTTCGCGATTATTTGGGCGATGAGGCTTTTTTTCAAGGGATTACAGACTTCCTAAAAACTTATGAATTCGGCACAGGAGAAGCCCATCAGCTAAGACTTTCCTTTGAAAAAGTCAGTGGAAAAGACCTCAATTGGTTTTTCAATCAGTGGTTTTTCTCTCACGGGCATCCTTTCGTGGCTGTGGAAAAAAATTATGATGCAAAAACGCAAAAAATTCATTTGAAAATCATTCAAAATCAGGAAGAAGATGTGCTTTTTGAGTTTCCTTTGGAAGTGGATATTTATGAAAACGGAACTTACCACCGACACCAAGTTTGGGTAAAAGCTCAAAAGGAAAACGAATTTTATTTCTCGGCGAAGAAAAACCCTGATTTGGTGAATGTCAATCCGAGAGGTGTTCTTATTTGGGGGGAAGCATCGTATAAAACCCCTGCTGAATACGCCTTTCAGTACCAACACGCCAAAGACTTCAAAAGCAGATGGCAAGCAGTAGAATTTGCGGAAGAAAATCAGGATAATCTATTGCTAATGAAAGCGATAAAAGACCCTTTCTATCAAGTTCGAATTAAAGCCTTGAATGCTTTGGCAGGTCAGAAATTAAGCAAAAAAGAATTTGCAGAGATAGAAAAAATTGCCAAAACCGACCCTAAAAATTTGGTAAAATCGGCAGCAATGTGGACTTTGGCAGCGACCCAAAACCGAAAATATTTACCTGTTTTCGAAAACGCTTTGGGCGTACATTCGGCAGCCATACAAAATGCAGCACTCAACGGCATCGGCAAAATAGACTCTACACGAGCTAAAAACTTCCTATTAAAATCCGCTCCCGAAAATTTCACTTCCGACCAATTGGTTTGGGTATTTTCTGTAATCGTGGACAACAAAATGGAGAAATATTTACCAAAAGTGCTTCCGTACATTATTTATTATCCCTTCATAGAAAAGGACAACCCGAAACAAGCTGAAATTTTCCGCAAGGGCTACCTATGGGCAATGAGTTTAGACGATAAGGCTTTGGTAGAAATTATTGCCAAATCTTTCAGAGCGGCGGCTCCGTATTCCGACAAAGGTTCAGAAGCCAACAAAGCCACCATCAAAGTTCTGGACGAGGGCATCGCAGCCA
>NZ_CDOI01000198.1 GCF_000827555.1 Capnocytophaga canis | reverse complement strand
TTTGTGGCGTAGCTACCGTAAAGGCAGGAGAAGGCTTAACTGTTACCGTTACGGTTTGTGTAGCCTCACAGCCGTTGGTTCGTCTTACAGTTAGAGTATAAGTTACGGTAAGCGGTGCCGAAAGACTTGATCCTGAATAGGTGAAAATTGGATTCTTCACAACAGCACTTGATAAATAAGCCAAAGCTCCCGGTGTTACTGCTTCCCACTTATAATCCTCATAATCAGAAGCCTCTACGTTATAAACAATTTGTTGTCCTACTCCTTCGCAAACCTGGAAATCAGACACCAAACCTGTTATTTTCGTAGGTGCTTCGATGATTTTTTCCAAATCCTCATTACATAAACAAGGATTCGACGAACTTCTAATTGCCAAATGCAAACGGCATAGTTTATCCTGTGACAATAAAATTTGAAGCGTTTGCTGTACAGAAGTTGTGTTTGCGGGAACACTCAAATTAGTAAGCGTAAAATCCTGTACCTTTTCAGCATCAGAGACATTTCCGCTATTATCAACATCATCAAACAAGGTTACCACTAAATTTCCTGTATAAGCAACGCTAGATGTATTCTCTATCTTGTAAGTTATGTTTACTCTTTCTTTATTGCTTTCTACGGACGAAGTAAACTGAATATCCTTAATTCTAAGTTCCGCTCGATCCATTGGAATAACCACTTCGCCACGCTGACGGGAAGTTTCAACAGTTATTGAAGGGCAATTCATTGCTCCACATGGTATTCCACTTACTTTATCAACTGTATAATACTTTAACTTTTGAGTTACTGCACAATTTTCAATTACAAAATTCGCTTTTTGACGTACTTCAATAGTATAGGTAAAGAAATTTGTGTCTTGCATACCCGCAGGAATTGCAATATGTAACTCGGTTTCTCCATCTCCAACAGAGGTAATAGGAGTAGTTGCTAAAACAGGATCAGAAAAAGTAGCTCCAACATTTTTTCCTGTTGCTACAAACGTATCCGGTACGTATTCAAACCCTTTCGGGATACGTACGATCACCTCTCCACCTGGTTGAGTTTCTACAAAAGATGTGGCTCCTGGCTCTCTTGTAATAACATGTTTTCCTTCAAATTTAGCAAATGAAGGAGGTGAAAGAGCCAAACCAACGCAGTAGTTAGCATTACCGCTAAGTTTTTTCAAAACATTATCTACCTTGTATTGATTGGAAACTACACCAATTATACCTGCCGTAATCACTGTATTTTTGTCTCCCTCCACTTCATTACCACAAATATTGAATCCAGTCATGTCTACATCAAAAGACGAACCTGAAACAAAATCGCAATCGGGTTGAACATTAAAGGCTACTCCCACACGTCGGTTATTTTCAGTACCTTCAGCAATACTTCCTGGTAATATATTTCCTGCTGCTACAACTCCTGAAAGGTCATAGGTTATCAAATTACCATTTACCGAAGGTGTTAACGTATAATTATTGGAAGAACCATACGGATAGGTTACCACAAAATCCGAAATCAATAGCCCTGCTTCTTTAACAATAACCACTTTAGGTTTTTCAATGTTTCCTTCCCCCGCACTATTAATGATATATTTATAAGGTGTTTTTGAACACATTGCAATCGTATTCGAATTGCCTCCCACACCTGGATTAGTGTTTTCGGGAGTAATCTGTATCACACTTTGTACCACATTGAGTGTATAAGTTACCTTGTTTTCATTACAAGTATGCTGATACCCTCTTATAGGATACTCGGAACAATTCCAACCTGCATATACATCAAAAGACGTATCGGCACAATTGGTCATTTCAAATCTGATTTTATACTTCTTCTTAGCCCCTTTAGCCAAACCAGCTTGACTCAAAAAGAACATAGACTCACCAGAAATACCCGTTTGACGGAGAACTGGTATATTAGTATTGGAATCAATTAATTCTAACACTTTAACTCCTTGTATATCCGGAATTGACAACCAAGTATAAGGAGCATCCGTCAAACTGGAATTATTTAACTCTACCTCTACTTCTTGTTGCTTGGTGTTTACACGAAGTGTAAGGGGAGTTACAGAAGTTAATGCAACACCTGGTTTTTCAGAATAACGCAAGATTCCTTCCAATTTTTTATTTTCAACTTTTTCTCCTCCATTTGCTGCATAATGGTAATAATAATCGTAGTAATTAATCTCAGCTTTTGCTTTTTCAGTATTATCAGTTTTTGAACCACACGAAGCTTGAAGCGTAACTTTTAAAGTAGCATTATAATCATTCTCAACGGAAATTTCACCTGCGTGAAGATGTTGAGGATTATTTCTGTCAGTAGGGTTGGTAAAAGTATACACCTTATTAGTTCCATTGTCGGTTGATGAAAAATAACTTGTAATATCCTTGTAACCAGAAACTACGTGAGCGTCTTTTTGTCTAAACTCGTATTCGATTTTAACGATTTTATAAGAGCTGGGATAAGTCAGCTTAATATCTTTTATCAAACGACCAGGGCGAAACTCTTGAGAAAAATAAGTTCCTGCTGTATTTGACCTACGTGCCATATACACTTGGTTAGCTCCGATGGCTGTTTCTACACACCCTTTTATATTATAGGTGTTTGTTCCCAACAACTCATAAGTCCCTGCTACATAAAATGTTGGTATTTGTTTCATACCACAATATTTTTTATCAGTAGCGTGCGTATAAAAGTAAGATTCGTTAGATGATTGAACATCATAAGCTGTATTTTTAGAACCTGCACCACTGGTAAGTTGATATGTAGCTACAACTTTAAATTGGTCACCATTTCTCATCTTATCAGATGGTAAGTAAGGCGTTAGATTCCATAAAAATCCAGTATCTTCGCTACTCCAATTTTCTGTCGACTTAATTGGGAATGTACTGTTCGCCTGTAAGGTTTGATTTACTATTTCAACACCTCCACGCATGATGGTAAACTTCAAACTTTTTGGCATCAAACGAGTTCCTTTTTTCACTTCCCAATGGTAGTAAAGATCATTAAAATTCCCTTGAGCTTCACCTTCGGCAGTAACTTCAATATCATCTAAATACAAGGCTCGTGATAACTCCAACTCATTGGTGTAATCGCTACGCTGCATTCGTTCATTCATTGTCCAATCTTTCCACCCATAGGAATTCTCAGCTCGTTCAGTTTTCGTGCTTACCATACGAGGTGCATTATTACAGCCAGTATCAGGACAATCATAGGCTATCTGTTTTTTACTACAAACAAACTCCATAGCGTACTGATGTGATTTTCCATAACTATCTATATGATATATAGTATATTCAATCTCTCCAGAATTAACACCAGTACAACTTACTAATTCCAAATCAAAAGCAATATATCCCTTTTCCCACGTAGTAGAAGTAAACGTATGAGAAAATGTTGTTCCAGCCGCCACATCTGGTAAATCAACCTTTATGGCAGGGT
>NZ_CDOI01000197.1 GCF_000827555.1 Capnocytophaga canis | reverse complement strand
AACGGCTACCGTTTTACCTGCCAATGCTACCAATAAAAAAGTAACTTGGACAAGTGCTAATACCGCTATTGCTACCGTGGACGATTTGGGGAAAGTAACAGGTGTAGCTTCAGGAACGGTATACATTACAGCTACTACCGAAGATAGCAAGAAAACAGCCACTTGTAAGGTAACCGTATCCAAAAAAGTGATTACAGTAGCCTACGTAAGTTTAGACAATGAAACTATCACCTTATTAGAGGGTGACACCAAAACTTTGGTTGCTACCGTATCACCTACCAATGCAACCAACAAAAAAATAACTTGGGCAACTACTGATAAAACCATTGCTACGGTAGATGCAAATGGAAAAGTAACGGCAATTACAGCAGGAGTAGTTAGCATTACAGCTACAACAGAAGATGGCGGAAAAAAAGCATCGTGCAGAGTAACTGTAGAAAAAAACATAGTAGCTGTAACAAACGTAAGCATACAACCAGAAAGCATTGTCTTAGCCATAGGAAACCAACGTCAATTATCTGCTACGGTATCCCCTACAAATGCAACCAACAAAAAAGTAACTTGGACGAGTGCTGACCCTTCCATTGCTACGGTGACTGCCAGTGGAAAAGTAACGGGCGTTGCTTCAGGAACAGTATACATCACAGCTACTACCGAAGATGGAGGAAAAAAAGCTTCTTGTAAAGTAACTGTAGAATCCGTAATAGATGTAACAAATGTAAGCATACAACCCGAAACTATTACCTTGCCAGTAGGAGACGAACTCCAATTGACTGCAACGGTATCCCCTACGAATGCAACCAATAAAAAAGTAACTTGGACAACTGCCAACGCAGGAATAGCCAAAGTGGATAATCACGGAAAAGTAACGGGAGTAGCTTCGGGAACAGTATATATCACAGCTACTACCGAAGATGGTGGGAAAACTGCTACTTGTAAAGTAAGCGTAACGACTCCTATAATTCAGGTAACAAGCATAAACATACAACCCGGAACCGCTACTGTAACTGTGGGTGGGGAACAACAGCTAACGGCTAATGTGTTACCTACAAACGCCACTAACAAAACCGTAACGTGGACAAGTGGAAACACCTCCATTGCTAC
>NZ_CDOI01000196.1 GCF_000827555.1 Capnocytophaga canis | reverse complement strand
AGTTACCATAGTGCTTGTACAGTTGCTCGTATTCACTCTATCACAAATCGTATAAGTACCTGTGTACGTACCTGATGGCGTGTTGGGTGAAATCGTAATGTTTCCGTCAGCACCCATAGTAATATTAGAGTGCGTAAACACCCCTGGGGTTAAAATTACAGTTGACGTGCTTACTGATACTCCTCCTAAACTATCGTTATCAAATACGTTACC
>NZ_CDOI01000195.1 GCF_000827555.1 Capnocytophaga canis | reverse complement strand
GGTAGCATTGGCAGGTAAAACGGTAGCCGTTAAACTGTAAGTATTGCCCTCCACCAACGTAATTTGCTCTTCAGAAAGGCTTACGCTCTCCACAGCAATGACTTTTGCTTCGACGGTCACTCGGCAAATTGCAGTCTTTTTCCCGCTTTCTGTAGTAACCACTACGGTAGCTGTACCCACTTTATGAGCGGTTAGTAACCCTCCTTCGTTTATGGTGACAACAGCCTCATTTTCACTTGTCCAATGAATGTTTTTGTTGGTAGCATCGGCAGGCAGTACGGTGGCTGTTAAAGAATATGTATTTCCTTCCACTAACGTAATTTGCTCTTCCGATAGGCGTACGCTTTCCACTTCAATAATTTTTGCCTCAACAGTAACCTCACAGAGAGCTGTTTTCGCTCCATCTTCGCTGGTTGCCGTAATGGTCACGACTCCCGCCTTAAGAGCCGTTAGCTCTCCCATTTCATTTACCGTAGCAATCGTGCTATCCGCAGAACTCCACATAACTTTGGGATTAGTAGCCTCAGTGGGTAATACCGTAGTGGTTAAAGAGTGCGTATTCCCTTCAGTGAGAGTTAGTTTTTCAGGGGAAATACTCACCGAAACTACATGGATAAAACGTGGGGCGACGGTTACCTTACATACGGCGGTTTTTTCTCCATCTTCGGTAGTTACTGTGATTTCAACCGTACCTGGTTTCAATGCTGTAATCAGCCCTTTGGCATCAACTGTAGCTACATCGGTGTTGCTACTTTCCCAGCTGACACTTGCGTTGGTAGCATCTTCAGGAAGAACTATTACTGACAGTTTGTGGTTGTCCCCTTCCGTCAATTTCAATTCATTTTTCTCTAACGTAACACTCGTTACGTGAATGATAGGCTCTTCTTTAATACAAGCCAAAAGTAAAACCAAAGCAACCACACTGATCACTACCCATTTTCCAATCTTTGTATTCATAACTATCAAATTTGATTTACTATTTTAAAAATATTTCCTTAATGTTTTACAGTTTTTTGAGTATGTTAATCATCAGTTTCTGTTTCAAATCGCACAACAAAATAACAGAATTTGGTAAATAACTACAATTGTTAACGTTTGTTAAATGTTAAAATATTGAACCTAAAATACTGTTTTATGCATGAACGGTCGAAAATCGTACCTGAACTGTCAATTTATTAACATTTCTTTAAGTGTTAAATTTAGAAGGATAATAAGTTAATTACGGGATTTAAATTTCGTAATTCGTAATTTAAAATTCGTAATTAATTTAGCCTCTTGGCACAGTATTTGACCTCTTCAAAATGTTTAAAAATTGTAAATATAATGCTATGAAGTACAAATATCTTTTTTCCGGTGTTAGCATTTTGATGAGTGTAGTTTCTCATGCACAATCGATGCTTCCTAAAATGAAAATTGCAAGTCAGCAAAATGCAAATCCTATGGAATTGCAAGAGTTGCACACTGACATTTACGTTGTAGGGCAAACAGCGATTACCACTATGGAAATGGTGTTCTATAATCCTAACGATCGGGTGATGGAAGGTGAATTTGAGTTTCCTCTCGGAGCAGGACAAGTGGTTTCTCGTTTTGCCTTAGATATCAACGGAAAGTTACGTGAAGGCGTAGTAGTGGATAAAAAACAAGGACGTGTAGCCTTTGAAAATATTGTCAGACGTAGTGTTGACCCCGGTTTATTGGAAAAAACCGAAGGAAACAATTTCAAAGCACGTGTTTATCCCATACCTGCAAAGGGTTCTCGACGTATTTTGATTGCTTTTGAACAAGAATTAAGTCATAGAAATGGAAAAGATTTCTATTTTCTACCCATAAAAGGAGATTTTACGCTAAAAAAATTCAGTTTGAAAGCTGAAATTGTGTCAAGAGAAGTAAAAACAGAAGACGATAGTGTGGAATTATCATTCAAAAAATGGCGAAATTCTTATATTTCAGAATTGACAAAAACGGATTATAGGCTTAATAAAAACATCACTTTAATATTTCCAAAAATAGAAAAACAGCAGATTTTTGCTTCTACAGAAAACCAAAAAACGTACTTTTATGGAAGTATTTTACTTGAAAAAGAGATAATTAACAACAAATCGTTTCCTAAAAAAATTGGATTGCTTTGGGATATTTCAGCTTCAAGTGAAGAACGTGATTTTGATAAGGAATATCAATTGTTAGAAGCCTATTTTAAAACCATAAAAAATGTTGATGTTGAGCTAATTACATTTAATATTCGTGCTAATGTTCCTAAAAAATTTAGTATTAAAAATGGGGATTGGTCAGCTTTAAATTCTTATTTAAAAAAACAAACCTATGACGGAGCTACCTATATTAATCCATTGGAAATCAAGGATTCAAGTGATGAGTATTTGGTGTTCACGGACGGAATATTCAATTTTGGAGAGGAAAAAAATTTGAAATTATTGACCGCTACTATCCAAAAACCCGTATATGCAATCAATTCAAAATCAGTAGCAAATACTGATAAAATGCAATATATAAGCAATCAGACAGGCGGAAATTTTATCAATTTATCACAACAAACAGTTGAAAATTCTTTGGAAAAATTACTAAAACCAACATTTCATTTGATTGAGGCAAAAGTGAAGTCAGGAAAAGTGTCGGATGTATATCCACAAGTAGGAAGTCCAATCACAGAGAACTATTTTTCATTTGCAGGGCAATTGCAATCGGATAAAGCAGAGTTGGAGTTTTCTTTCGGATATGGAAATAAAATCACTGAAAGTAAAATAGTTATCGTTCAGAAAAATATGGATTCTTCCGAAAAAGAATTTAAGCAGTTAGAACGTTTTTGGGCAGGGAAGAAAATCGCACAAATGAGGTCAGAAGCTGAAAATCAGGATAAAATAGATGCCGTTGGGAAAGAGTTTGGTATTGTAACTGAAGGAACATCGCTCATTGTTTTGGAACTTTTATCGGATTATGTTGCCAATAGAATCGTTCCTCCAACAGAACTACAAAAAGAGTATTTTGAAGCCGTTGCTCGGGAAGATAAATACGCTAAGGAGGAAGAAAATCGCAAAAAATCTCAGAAAAAAGACAAAATTGAGGAGGTTATTGCGATGTCAAAAGCCCAAAGTGAATGGTGGAACACGAGTTTTCCAATTAGTGTTGAGGAAAAAAACGGAAAGGGAGAGATTCCACCCCCATCGCCACCTGCATCTGCAATTGAGGAAGTTGTGGTAATATCTGCTACTCATTCAGATAGGAGAGAAGTGGCAGTAGAAGAAATAGCTTTTATGGAAGAAGCCGAAGTAGCGTCCGAAATGAAAGAGATGGTTGCGATGACCGGTGCAGGAAGCAAAAAAATGGCTGAAAAAACAAGCGTTAGTCAAAATAAAAATATTGATATTCAGTTAAATAGTTGGAATCCTGATACGCCTTATCAAAAAGTATTAGAATATACAGACGAAAGGAAATCCTATGAAACTTACTTGAAATTAAAGCAAGAATATGGTAAAACACCTGCTTTTTACGTCGACGCTGCCGATTATTTCTTCAAAAAAGGAAAAAGCGAAACAGCAACTTTGATACTTTCAAACTTAGCGGAACTCAACTTAGAAGAAGCTCAAATTTTGCGAGTTTTGGGATATAAATTATTAGAGTACAAAAATCCAAAATTAGCGATATTGATATTTCAAAAAGTACTGAAAATGAGAGAAGAAGAGCCTCAATCGTTCCGTGATTTAGGTTTGGCATTGGCTCAAGATAAACAGTATAACAAAGCTGTTGAAACGCTTTATAAAGTTGTTACCGAAGTATGGAATAGTCGTTTTTATGGTATCGAACTTATTGCAATGAACGAAATTAATAACATTGTTAATACGCAAAAAAATGTAAAAACGTCCTTTATAGACAAGCGATTACTGAAAAATGAACCAGTTGATGTACGTGTTGTACTTACTTGGGATACAGATAGTTCCGATATGGATTTATGGGTAACCGACCCTAAAAAAGAAAAATGCTATTACTCAAACGACCTGACGGAGTATGGAGGGAAAATATCAAATGATTTTACAGGAGGCTATGGACCAGAGGAATTTATGATAAGAAAAGCAATTGATGGTCAATATGAAATTCAGGTACAATATTACGGAAATTATTCACAAAAACAATTGTTCCCAGTAAGTCTCCGTTTAGAATTTTTCACCAATTATGGTTCCAGAAATCAGAAAAAACAAGAAGTTGTCATTCGGCTTACTAATAATAAAGAAGTTATTGATGTAGGAAAGTTTATTTATAAAAAGTAATTCATTTGGAAAAATTGTAGGGCTATATAAGAAGAAGTTGAAAATTTCATTCAAATAAAAAGCCTCTGTTTGACCTTGGTGATGTTATAAAAAGTCTTCAAAAACTTTTATGTATTGCTATTGATAGGTTAAACAGAGGCTATTATTATGCTATCGTTTCCATCCATTGGCATCAAAGGAATTCTTTTTCCAATACCACATCATTAAAAATCCAATCAACGCACCTCCAACATGTGCGAAATGTGCGATATTACCACCGAAAATAGAGAATCCTGTAACGCCTGAGAATAAATCTATTCCCACCAAAATAGGTATGAAATATTTAGCTTTTATCGGATACGGAATGAAAATCATCATGAGTTTGGCATCAGGGAACATCATCCCAAAGGCGACTAAAATCCCGTAAATTGCTCCTGAAGCTCCCACAGCTGGTGTAAAATAGGAACTCATCATATCGTTAAACGTACTTTTAGGAATAATATGCTCCCAAGCTGTGTTGTACTTACCTTCGGCTAATACACTTTTCACCATTTCGGGCGTAAAACCATTATCAGCTAAGGTTTGTAATCCTTCCTGAAAATAGTAGTAATTCACTCCTGAATGTATTAACGCTGAACCTACGCCACACGAGAAATAGAAAAACAAAAATTTTTGTTGTCCCCAAATCTTTTCTAACGGACTGCCAAATGCCCAAAGTGCATACATATTGAAAAATAAGTGCATTAGTCCGCCGTGCATGAACATATATGTTACATACTGCCACCATTTGAAATTAGGATTTTCAAAAAAGTAGATCGCAGCATTTTCTGTGAGATTTATGTTGGGAATCAAATTGTATTCGGCAATGAAAAATACAATAACATTTATGATTATTAAGTGTTTGATTATTTGTGTGATACGTTCCATGAAATATATTATAGATTAAAAATATTTATCAATTTCATTAAGTGAAAGATGGCTATACACTCGCTTTCCAAGTGGCGAAATTAAACTTTCTTTACAAGCAAACAAATTATTTAACAAAGTTTCTTGTTCCTGTTCCGTTAGGTTTTGTCCTGTTTTTATGGCTAAACTACGGCTAAGACTTTGTGCAAAAGCCTCTTTTTGAGTGTTTTCGTTTGTAGGTAGGTTTTCAATGTGTTGCTGAATGAGTTCTTGAAATACGTTGGGAATATCGCTGTCCGAAATATGTAGAGGAACTCCATTTATTTGTATTTTATCTTCTTGAATATCAATAATAAAACCAATATTTTCAAATAATTCTTTTAATCTTTTAACCACATCAAGTTCCTCCCTTGAAAAAGATAATTCCAGAGGGAACATTAGTTGTTGACTTGCTGTACTTGTTGATTTTAAGGTTTTCAGAAAATCTTCATACAAAATCCGCTGATGTGCTCGGTTTATATTAACGATAATTAGTTCATTATGCAACGTTGTTACAAGGTATTTCTTTCCTATTGACAGTATATTTTTTCCTATTTGGGGTGACAATGGCTCTACATCAAAGAGTTTACTCTCAATTACTTGTGGTTCAAAGCTATTCAAATCAGATTCGATACCTACATACAGACTTTCCCACGAGCTTTGTTTTTTAGGGTGCGAAGAAAAGTTCTGTCCATTTCCCGAATTTCGGTTGTTTTGAGTTTCTTCTTTAAAAGGATTAAAATTAGGATCTATTTCAATTTTTGGAAAAACAGGTTCCTTATCCTTATAGCTATAAGGAATGTCGAAAGTCGTGTCTCGATTAAAATCAAGTACTGGAGCTATGTTAAATTGTCCTAAACTGTGTTTTACTGCCGACTTGAGGAGAGCGTAAATGCTGTGTTCGTCCTCAAATTTTACCTCAGTTTTAGTCGGGTGAATATTGATGTCTATGGTTGAAGGGTTAACTTCCAATCGAATGAAATATTCAGCCTGTTGTTGGCTGTTAATAAGTCCTTCGTAGGCCACCGTAATAGCGTGATTTAGATATCTATTTTTTACAAAACGATTGTTTACCATTAAAAATTGCAGGGATTTCGTTTTAGCTATGTACTCAGGTTTCACCACGAAACCGCTTATTTTCAAAATGGGGGTTTCCTCCTCAATAGGTACTAATTTTTCATTTGTTTTTCCACCAAAAAGGTGTACGATACGTTGTCTAAAATTTGTGATAGGTAAGTTAAATAGCTCATTCCCATTGTTGTAAAAGTGAAAATGGATATTTGGATGAGCCAATGCTACACGATGAAATTCATCTAATATATGTCGTAATTCTACGGTGTCCGATTTGAGAAAATTTCGTCGAGCAGGGATGTTAAAAAACAAATTTTTCATTGAAATAGAAGTACCATCAGCTGTAACACACGGTTCTTGATAAGTTATCTTGCTTCCTTCTATCCGAAGTTCTGTTCCTAATTCATCCGTAGGTCGTTTAGTGATAAGTTCCACATGAGCAATTGCCGCTATGGAGGCTAATGCCTCCCCTCGGAATCCTTTTGTTTGCAATTGGAATAAATCTTCCGCTTTTTGAATTTTGGAGGTAGCATGTCGTTCAAATGCAAGTCGGGCATCTGTTACGCTCATTCCTATGCCATTGTCAATGACTTGGATAAGAGTTTTTCCTGCATCCTTAACGATGAGTTTTATGTTAGTAGCCTTGGCGTCAATCGCATTTTCAAGTAATTCTTTCACTGCAGAGGCAGGTCGCTGAATTACTTCTCCTGCTGCAATTTGATTGGCAACGTGATCGGGTAATAAACGAATTATATCGGTCATTTTTATTTTAGGAATCGTTTTCTTGGTAGTCTGTGGGATTGTATATATAAAGCTATATTTTTTAATCTATTTCCTATCAGGCTGATTTTTTATATATTAGCTCCTTTTAAATATAGATAGATCAAAATCAAGTATATACAATGCTAAAAATAGTAAAATCGCTAACACAATTAGAAAAGTTTTGTTGATTTCTACGTTTTTGGTATTTCGACTGTTAGCACGGACATCTCGCCATTGAGCAGTGAAGTGATTGGTCTGTGTTTCGCGATCTTTTCGGATACGAGAGTCTAAATCATAGATGTTTCCTTTTTCTTTTCCATCATAATAGCGAGGAGTGTAATTGTATTTTTTATTTTTTGGTAAGGAGAATAATTTAAATTTCATAATAATTTATTTTTCAGATAGATATAAAATAGTACATCTTAGTTTTTACGTTTCTTTATGAAAAAGACATCAATGGGTAATGCAAAGATAGTCATTTTTTTTAGCATAAAACTATTTTTTCAGTTTTGGTTCTTAATTTTTTTTCATATTTTCGCACCAAAACCATGTACATATTATGAATTTAACCTCGGAAAACATATTACTCGTCGGGTCTTTACTACTACTTGTTAGTATCGTTGCAGGACGAACTTCTTACAAATTTGGAGTGCCTACTTTGATTTTATTTTTAGGTGTTGGGATGCTTGCCGGTAGTGATGGTATCTTGAAAATAGAGTTCAATAATCCTGGATTGGCTCAATTCATTGGAATTCTTTCTCTGAATTTTATTTTGTTTTCAGGAGGATTGGAGACTCGTTGGAAGTCTGTACAACCCATTTTGGGACAAGGGATTATGCTTTCTACAGTTGGAGTACTGCTCACCGCCGTGTTTTTAGGAGTTTTTGTGTGGTATGTTACTGATTTTACTATATTTGAGAGTTTGCTATTAGGTTCGATTGTGTCATCGACTGATGCTGCTGCTGTATTTTCGATTTTACGATCTAAAAATCTAGAACTCAAAGAAAATTTACGTCCAACTTTGGAGTTTGAGAGCGGAAGTAACGATCCTATGGCTTACGTTTTAACAACTACTTTTTTAGGTTTGGTACAAATTCCTGATCAAGATTTATTAGGTGTAATTTTTATTTTCTTAAAGCAGATTATATTAGGTGGTATTTTAGGATTTATCTTTGGGAGACTTAGTAAAATTATTTTCAACAGAATATCTTTAGGATTTGAAGGATTATATCCTGTGTTAGCCATAGCTTTGATGTACATTACTTTTTCAGGAACCGAAGCACTTGGTGGTAATGGATTTTTAGCAATTTACGTAGCTGCGGTTTACTTAGGTAATCACAGTTTTATCCACAAAGGAAGTGTTATCAAAATGTTTGACGGATTGGCATGGTTAATGCAAATTGTGATGTTCTTGACCTTAGGTTTATTAGTTAATCCTTCTGAAACCATTCCATTGATGGGAATTGGATTGTTGATTTCTGTATTCTTGATTTTAGTCGCACGTCCATTAAGTGTGTTTTTGGGAACATTGCCTTTCAAAATGAGTTTCGCACGACGTTCTTATATTTCGTGGGTTGGACTTCGAGGAGCTGTACCTATTGTATTTGCCACGTATCCTATGTTAGCAGGTCTTGAAAAAGCAAATATCATCTTTAATATAGTATTTTTTATTTCAGTAACTTCCGTATTAATTCAAGGAACAACACTTTCAATGGTAGCCAAGTGGCTCAATTTGGCATCTGAACAACCTGCCGAAAATGAAGAAAACCCAGCCGATGCTATCAAGAGAGAACATCCTCGTGCGGTCATGCAAGAAATTTTTATTCCAGAAGATTGCTATGTGGTAGACAAAAAAATAGTAGATGTGGACTTTCCTTCCAATGCCATTATAGCAATGATAAAACGCAAAGACAAATACATAACTCCTAACGGTTCTACCCAAATTGAAGGAAATGATACCCTGATTGTTATATCTGATAACACCCAAGTTATGGATGAAGTTCGCAATGCTTTGGAGTTGGAGTCATAATTTTAATAATAACTTGAAGATTTTTTCACTCAGATAAAAGTAGAAATAAATTACCAGAGAGAGGGGATATCTATGGAAGTTCAAAAATAAATTTAAAATTCATATGAAGCAGCTATTTAAATTTTTTATATGTCTCTTTTCGATAAGTGTGTTTTCACAGTCGATTGATAACAAGTTGTTTACTGTAGAAAGTAAGTATGATTTCAAGCAGACAATAAAGTTACTCAAAAAAGGATTGACCTCGGAGAATATACAAATATTTTCAGTGATTGATCATAGCAAAGCAGCTAAAAAATCGGCACTACATTTGGCTCCTACCACAGTTTTAATTATAGGGAATCCGAAAGTAGGTACCGTTTTGATGCAAGAAAATCAATTATTAGCTATTGAATTACCTTTAAAAATGCTCATTAGAGAAGTCAACGGAAAAACTTTTGTAACCTATAAACGTTTAGAAACCTTATATAATGATTATACGATTGAAAAAACAAAACCTTTACTTGAAAAGATTGACCAAGCAATACTAAAAATAATAGAAAAAAGTATTTCTACATAAGTTCAATCTAATATGTGGAAAAAAAGTTTATTTTTAATATGTTGTTAAACAGTATGTTATAAATATTTTCAAAAAAAACTCAAAAAAAAGTGATTAAAAATTTGGAGGGAATAAAAAAAGTCGTATCTTTGCAACCGTAAAACAAAAGGATAGGCGGGAGTAGCTCAGTTGGTAGAGCGTCAGCCTTCCAAGCTGAATGTCGCGAGTTCGAACCTCGTCTCCCGCTCAAAGCCGTCGAAAGACGGCTTTTTATGTATATAAAATGTATGTAACCTTACTTCTCTAATTTGACTATTTTACAACTGTAAAAATACTGATGCTATGGATTTATTTTACGCTGTTGATTTGGCAGGAGTTTTTGTATTTGCTATTTCAGGAGCTTTGGCTGCTCGCGAAAAGAAAATGGATTTGTTCGGGATTTTCATCATCGCGTTCGTTACTGGACTTGGAGGGGGAACCCTACGAGACGTACTATTAGGTCGAACACCGGTTTTTTGGATGCAAGCTCCTATTTACGTAGCAATGATTTTCGGAGGAACCTTGTTTGCTATTATCTTCCGAAATAAAATTCATTATTTGCGAAAATCCTTATTATTATTTGATACTATTGGTATCGCTTTTTTTACCATTATTGGAACAGAGATAGCACTTTCCTTTTCCTATGAATTGCATCCGACCATTGTTGTGTCTATCGGAGTGATGAGTGCTTGTTTTGGTGGAGTTATTCGAGACATACTCTGTAATGATATTCCTGTAATTTTTCATAAAGAAATTTATGCAACTCCTTGTGTTGTAGGTAGTTTAATGTATTTGGGGTTGAAAGAGCTACCTTTTTTTCACGATTATATTTCTTTGATAACCATTGTTTTTATTATAGCTTTTCGAATTTATGCCATCAAAAAATCATTGGAATTGCCTAAAATAGGTTAGCTCACATATCCGAAAAACTTGAATATAACGCTGAGTACATAAATACTTTTATATCTTTTCAAAGAAAAAATATACGCTAAAAATTGTCAATTCAAAAAAAAATATTACATTTGCCTCGTCTTCAAGGAACACTATCTAAAAAGATTTTCTCAAAACACATACTATAATATTTTTCTGAACAACCAAAGTAGCTACAATGTTTTGATAGCTATTAAAACCCATATTTTCTTTAAATAATTTAAGATTCAAATGTTAGACATTACAGATTTAAAATCTATGAAGCTACCTGAATTGCAGGGAATAGCTCAAGCAATGAAAGTGCCTAAGTTTCGCAGTTTCAACAAAGAGGATTTGATTTACCAAATTCTTGATCATCAGGCAGCTAACCCTTCTCAAGAACAACAGGAAAGCGAAAAGAATGAGGTGAAAACCAAAAAGCAGACACAAAAGAAAACTCAAAGAAAGACTGTAACAAATAAAAAGAAATCAAATTCAGCCTCGACTACCACTCCAACAGTTCCTCAAAAGGAGGAAAAGATACAAGAAGAAAATACTCAAAACAACGGAAAAACTAATAAAGAACAACTTCCAAAATCCGATGCTAAGGAAAATGTTACCACTAATAATAAGGAGAATAAACAATTCCAGAAAGTAGGATTTCAGAAAAAGAATAACCAAAATACTACAAATCAATCTCAACAAACATCTCAAAATCAGCAGAAGACAGGGCAAAATCAGAATACCTATCGCAATGGAAATGGACAAAATAACAACTCTGAAAATTTTGATAAAGAGAAACGAAATCGATACCGTTCACCTGATTTTGAATTTGATAGCATCGTAGAGTGCGAAGGAGTTTTGGATATTATGCAGGACGGATATGGATTTCTGCGTTCTTCGGACTACAACTACTTAGCATCTCCCGATGATATTTATGTCTCCCAATCACAAATCAGATTGTTTGGATTACAAACAGGAGATACCGTACTGGGTGAAGTGCGTCCTCCGAAGGAAGGTGAAAAATATTTTCCTTTGCTTAAGGTTTTGAAAATCAATGGTCTTGATCCGCAAATTGTACGTGATCGAGTACTTTTCGAGCATTTGACTCCACTTTTTCCCAATGAAAAATTTAAATTGGCAGATAAAGGAAGTACGCCTTCAACGCGTATTATTGATTTATTTTCTCCTATTGGAAAAGGGCAAAGAGCAATGATTGTAGCTCAACCTAAAACAGGTAAAACGATGTTACTTAAGGATATAGCTAATGCTATTTCAAAAAATCATCCAGAGGTGTACTTGATGGTATTGCTCATTGATGAACGTCCGGAGGAGGTTACGGATATGCAACGAAGTGTTCGTGGTGAAATCATCGCCTCAACCTTTGATAAAGAGGCTTCGGAGCATGTGAGAATAGCCAATATTGTTTTAGAAAAAGCCAAGCGATTGGTTGAATGTGGACATGATGTGGTTATTCTTTTAGATTCAATCACTCGTTTGGCACGAGCATACAATACCGTGCAACCAGCCTCAGGTAAGGTGCTTACAGGAGGTGTGGATGCTAATGCTTTGCACAAACCCAAGCGTTTTTTTGGAGCAGCTCGCAATATTGAAAATGGAGGTTCTCTGTCAATTATTGCAACCGCTCTAACCGAAACTGGATCAAAGATGGATGAGGTTATTTTCGAAGAATTCAAAGGAACAGGAAATATGGAATTGCAGTTGGATCGCCGTATTGCTAATCGTCGTATTTTCCCTGCCATCGACCTGATTTCGTCTTCAACCCGTCGTGATGATTTATTACTTGACGAAAAAACATTGCAACGTATGTGGATTCTACGTAAATACTTAGCCGATATGAATCCTTTGGAGGCTATGGAATTTATGGAAAATAGAATTAAACAAACTCGCGATAATGAGGAGTTTTTATTAACAATGAATCAGTAAAAAAATAATAAAATATTTCATAATTAATTTAAAATGGAAATAAAAGTAGACGCAAACAAAGTTGATATGTTTATCGTATCAAATGGAAAGTACTTCAAGAGTGAAGCTATTCCTTACATCCGAAAACAGTTGTCTGAAATGAATGAAAATCAGTGGGTTATGTTGCAAACTTTACAGTTTAAAGATCCACAAACAGCGTTGTTATTATCACTTCTTACACCAATAGCCGCAGTTAGTGGTATTGACCGAATTTTTATCGGAGACGTTGGTTTAGGGGTAGCGAAAATTTTAACTTGTGGAGGTTTAGGAATTTGGACAATTGTCGATTGGTTTTTGATCATGGATGCCACTCGTGATAAAAACTTTGAAATGTTACAAAATTTATTGCGATTTTGACCTCAAGAAACCTGTATGTTTTTGTAACGCTTCTTTCTATTGTTGGATGGATTTGGTTAGTAGTTAACTTGTTTCTTGAACAACATAGCGTTGGAGTGTCTGTTTGTTTGTCAAAACAAATTACCGATGTTCCTTGTCCTTCCTGTGGTTCAACTCGTTCGGTTCTGTCCGTTTTTAGAGGTGATTTTTTGGAAGCGATTTTTCGGTGGAACCCTTTGGGGATTGTTGTTTCACTGGCCTTGATGATTCTTCCCATATGGCTGGTCTATGACTTTTTGACAAAAAAACAGACACTGTACCAAAAATATATTACAGCAGAAAATCTATTAAAAAATCCGTATCTTTACATTCCGCTTTTTATATTTTTGGCATTGAACTGGATTTGGAATATTTATAAAGGACTATGATTGAGATATCTAATTTTAATAAAAGACTTACGGAAAGTGAAAAAGAACGAGCTTCATATAGCTACCTGATGTCAATTGTAGTGTTGCTTGTGGGGTTACCTTTGCCGATTGTAAATTTAATTTCAACTTTCTTTTTTTATATTGCTAACCGAAATAATACCTTTTTTGTTCGTTGGCACTGTATCCAGTCTTTAATTTCGCAACTCAGTGTTTTTTTCGTCAATACAGTTGGATTTTGGTGGACAATTTCCATTATTTTTGGAAGTAATGAAGTTTCTAATCTGTATATTTCTTATGTTTTAGCAGCTATTATTTTTAATATTTGGGAGTTTGTAGTCACATTTTATACAGCAACAAAAGTTAGAAAAGGCATACACATTTCGTGGTGGTTCTATGGAGATATTACGAATCTAATAGTTAAAAATAATGATAGGAAGACTGATTTTTAGAGGTTTAGCTGTTTTTGGTGTTTTTTTCATCTCTTGGTTACTATTGGCTCAAATCAACTGGATTGGGGTGTTTAATTTCCTACCCAACAATTCAAAGTACCTACATAAAATTGAGGAGAAATTGGGCGAAGTTACCTTAGCTGATTTTAAACGGTACAATTCGGAATTGGAGAATGTCTTTGTTTCAAAAACCATTGATAGTATTGTAACAAAAATATGTACAGCTAACGGTATTGTAAAAGATTCTTTGAACGTATACATATTCAGCAATTCTGAGGTAAATGCTTTTGCTTTACCTGATAATCAAATGGTTATATATACAGGGTTGATCCAAAAAACTGAAAATCCTGAAGCCTTAGCGGGGGTCATTGCTCATGAATTGGCTCACATTCAGAAAGATCACGTGATGCAATCGCTAAAAAAGGAAATTGGGTTAGGAGTCTTATTTACTGTACTTACAGGACAAAGCGACTATACACTAATTTCTGAAATTAGCAAAATGCTTGTTTCTTCCTCTTTCAGTCGAAAAATGGAAAAAGAAGCCGATCTTTTGGGAGTGGAATATCTCATAAATGCTCAAATAGATCCAGTACCTTTTGCCGATCTAACAAGCAATCTTAATGATATCGAATTCAAAGCACTGAAATGGATTAACTCGCATCCTATGTCGGAAGAGCGTAGTAAATATATTATGAAAGTTGTTGATAATAAGGATTTTACTTTCAGAAAGCTTGTCCATACATCTACTTGGGAGAAGATTAAAGAACAAATTAATTCTGACTTATGAGAAAGATTTTCAGCGTAATTTTTTGTTTGTTATCACTTTCATTATCAGCACAAAGTAAGATAAAACAAGCTAAAAATAATTTAGGAACTCCACAGCAAACGCAGTTGGGAAGCTCCTCACAAAGTAGTGGTTACAGCACTTCATTTGGAGATTCTTCTGTAAGTTTTTGGGATATATTTTTTGAATCTTTCCTATATGACCTCACTTTGGCATTGGCATATAATATTGCTTTTGAAACTGAAGCTGAATCCGAAGGACGTATGAGTCGAGCTACATTAAATCGGTATCCTTTTTACGGAAATTCAAAAGGTGACTACCAGTACGAAGCTCCTTGGGAAGACTTTGTGTTATGGCGATTAGAGGGCTCAAATTACTATTTTTCAGAAAAAGGACGCTTCTTTACCAATGATTTTAATGCAAAGGTTCGTATTGGAGAGCGTTTTGGCATCAATTTACAATATTTACACTTTTGGGAAAAATTGCTACAAGCTGAGGACGAAAAATTAGATATTTTTGTTCTTACGGGTGAATACTACCGAATTAGAACTCAACGGGTTTCTACTCATTGGGGAATTGGGGCAGGATATGTAGGTAACGAATTGAAACAATGGGGATTAGCTTTTGAGTTAGGAAATGAAATATTCTTTAGGCCTTTTTCCCTTCATGCTGATTTAAAGTATGTTTATTTCAAACGAAACGATGTATTTTCATTTTCTGTTGGGCCTCGATTCTATTATCGAAACTTACATATCGGAGCAAAATATCAACTAATGAATTTGGCAAGTGTGCAAACCTCAGGATTCAGTGTAGGTTTGGGAATTATTTTTTGATATACATTATCGTGTTTTTATCTTGATATACAGTCACTTGTATTTGAGTTGCTTTTTTTTGTGAAATATTTGTAAGAAAAACTTTTTTATTTCAAAAATATACGTATCTTTGCAACCGCATTTGGGGGAAGATACTCAAGTGGCCAACGAGGGCAGACTGTAAATCTGCTGACTATGTCTTCGCAGGTTCGAATCCTGCTCTTCCCACTAAAAGAGATTTTCAGTTTTGAAGGTCTCTTTTTTCGTATACGACCATTTCGTTTTTTAATCATTTTATAAAATAAATAGCTATGTATAAGCAATTTATCCAGCCAATACTCTTTTCATTAGATCCTGAAAAAGCCCATCACTTAACGTTTTCACTGTTAAAAATCATCCATAAAATCCCTGGAATCCCTTCCCTGCTTCGTTCCATCTATCAAGTAGAGCATCCCGCTTTGGAGCGTGAGGTTTTTGGAATTAAATTTAAAAATCCGGTAGGACTTGCGGCGGGATTGGATAAGGAAGCAAAACTCTACAAAGAATTGTCAAACTTAGGTTTTGGATTTGTTGAAATCGGAACAATTACTCCGAAAGGGCAACCTGGTAACCCTAAAAAACGTCTGTTTCGTTTGAAAGAAGATAAAGCCATTATAAATCGAATGGGATTCAACAATCAAGGGGTAGAAGAAGCGATACAACGCTTGAAAACGAACAAAAACGTACTCATTGGAGGCAATATAGGTAAAAATAAAATTACTCCAAATGAAAACGCAGTAAACGACTATAGCTATTGTTTTGAACGTCTTTTCCCATATGTGGATTATTTTGTGGTGAATGTAAGTTCTCCTAATACGCCTAATTTGAGGACATTACAGGAAAAAGAACCATTAAAATTGTTACTCAATACATTGCAACAATTAAATCTTGCTAAGGAAAAGCAAAAACCAATACTTCTAAAAATTGCACCTGACTTAACCGATGAGCAATTGCTCGACATTATCGATATTGTTAAAGAAACAAAAATAGCAGGAGTAATCGCTACCAATACAACTATTTCACGTGAAGGATTGCAATCAGCCAATAAAAATGAAGTAGGAGGACTTAGTGGGAAACCGCTTACCAAACGCTCTACTGAGGTCATTCGTTTTTTAAGTGAAAAAAGTCGTAGAGCCTTTCCTATCATTGGAGTTGGGGGTATTCATTCAGCAGATGATGCCATTGAAAAATTGAACGCGGGGGCGTCACTGGTGCAACTTTATACGGGCTTCATTTACGAGGGGCCTAATCTTATCAAAGAAATTAATAAAAAACTAATAGCTACCGCAGGGCAGCGTAGTTGAGTTTTAAATATTGAAGTAGAATCAGACAAGAGACTTTTCAGAATATGGAGTCTCTTTTTATATGACTCTTGAAACGGTCAAACCGTCACGAATTGGAAATAAAACGGTTTCTACACGTGGGTCTTCTTTGATTTTTTTGTTGTACTCAAGCAGAGCAAGAGTTTGTTTGTCGTTTGATTTAACATTTTGTACCACTTTTCCGCTCCAAAGTACATTGTCCGATAGAATAATCCCTCCCGAGTTCATCTTGTTGATAATCAAATCGAAATATATAGCATAATTTTGTTTGTCGGCATCAATAAAAACCAAATCAAACTTGGTTTCCAATGTAGGAATAATGTCTTTTGCTTTTCCTAAATGCTGAATGATTTGTTTGCCTTTACCACTTCGGTCAAAGAATTCTCGTTGTAGTTCTTGTAATTCTTCCTTAATATCAATGGTGTGTAAAACGCCATTTTTTTGCAGTCCTTCAGCCAAGCATAATGTAGCATATCCAGTGTAGGTACCTATTTCTAAAATTGCTGATGGACTAATAAGTTTTGATAATAAACTCAATACACGCCCTTGAAAATGACCGCTAATCATACGGGGTTGCAAAACTTGCAAATGGGTACGACGAGTCAGCTCCTGTAATAAAAGAGGTTCATTTTCTGTATGTTCAGAAGCATATTCTTCAATTTCTTTAGGTAAAAAGTGCATTTAATGATTTTTATATATTGTTGTATATCAGTAATATAAGAAGTAAAGATTATAAAAAAATAACATTCAGTTGGCGATTGTTCAAATCTTATTTATTTTTGCAAACATACTAAAAAAATAAGAAATGCAAAACGGAATTTACGCAAAATTTAAAACTACCAAAGGTGATATTTTGGTAAAATTGACGCATGACAAAACTCCTGGAACCGTTGGGAATTTTGTAGCATTGGCAGAGGGAAAACAAAAAAACAATAGTAAACCCTTAGGTACCCCTTATTACGATGGGTTAAAATTTCACAGAGTGATAGCCGATTTTATGATTCAAGGAGGTTGTCCTTTGGGTACAGGAACAGGAAATCCTGGATATCAATTTGATGATGAATTTCGCTCAGATTTGAAACATGACAAACCAGGAATCCTATCCATGGCAAATGCAGGGCCTGGCACTAATGGAAGCCAGTTTTTTATTACACACGTACCAACACCTTGGTTGGATGGAAAACATACTGTTTTTGGTGAAGTTGTTGAAGGTCAGGATGTTGTAGATGCTATATCTAAAGGAGATATTATCAATGCAATTGAAATCATTCGAGTAGGAGAGGAGGCTCAACAATGGGACGCCGTGCAGGTTTTTGAAACGTTCAATGCCGAAAAAGAAGAACGCATAGCAAAAGCTCGTGAAAAAGCAAAAAAAGAATTAGCTACTGAAACCGAAGGATTTGAAAAGACTGAAAGTGGATTGTTCTATAAGATTATTGAGAAAGGAACAGGAAAACAGGCTGAAGTAGGCGAAGAAGTAGCCGTACATTACACGGGGATGTTGCTCGATAAAACTGTTTTTGATTCATCATACCATAGAAAACAGCCATTGAAGTTTACTGTTGGAGTAGGACAGGTGATTGAAGGATGGGACGAAGGAATTCTATTGCTTCAAGAAGGAGATAAAGCTCGTTTGGTAATTCCATCTGATTTGGCATATGGAAGTCGTGGTGCAGGAGGAGTAATTCCACCAAATGCTCCGTTGATTTTTGATGTGGAATTGGTAAAAGTGTACTGATAATAAACTATTAGAAATGAAGTTAGTCCAATTTAGATAAGCATTATTTGGGCTAACTTCATTTTGTATATGTTTATTAATATTAAACACGGAATAAAATACTCTTATTTAAAAAACTAACTTCAAATCCAATGTCCTTTTGAAATCCTGTAATAGAGGGTTTAATTCCACCAAACGGGCAAATTTTTCGTCTGGAGTTACACGTATTTTATGTATAATTTCTTCATTTTCAATGATGTTTAATGAGATGTCATAATTACTAAGTGATTTGCGTAGAAAACCCAATAACTTAGCTTCTTCACGATGAACCTCATCACGAATCGTTTTGTTTGGAACTTGTAAATCAAGAACAGTTCCATGCAGAGTCGGTTCTCCCATTTCTAAAGTCGATGCTTGAATGCGTTCTCCTTGGGCTTTTAAGGTTTCAACGTATGCGTTAAAGCTATCAAAAAACTCTTTTTCAGTGAATTTTTCACGAGGTAAAGAGGCTTCGTCGATTTCTTCTTCCTTGAAATTTCGCAATACCTCTTGCTTGACTACAACACTTTTGATGGAGTAGTTCGACACTACCTCCTTCCTTGCTTCGGCACTGATGGAAGGAATCTGTTCCTGTACAGGAAGTGTTGTTGATTTATTAGTTATCTGCTTGGATACTACACTATTATCCTTTTCGGGAGTGTTTCCATTGAAAATATGAGCTGGGATTATGAAGCGTCCATCATTTTTTTTTTATCTCCTTCAAAGGTCAATGAAGCCAATTGCATTAGAGCAATCTCAACCAAAAGTCGCTGATTTTTACTAGTTCTATATTTTAAATCACAATCGTTGGCGATAGTAATGGCTTCCATCAGAAAAGGAACACTTGCCTGTTGTGTCTGTTGTGCGTATTTTCGTTTGGTTTCTTCTCCCATTTCCATTAGTGAAATCGTAGACATGTTTTTACATACCATTAAATCTCTGAAATGACTCGCAAGTCCTGAGATGAAATGATGTCCGTCAAAGCCTTGTGCTATGATATTGTTGAAAGTTACCAATAAATCAGGGAGTTTGTTCTTTAAAATAAGATCTGTTACGTTAAAGTATGTTTCATAGTCCAAAACGTTCAAAATCTCAGAAGTTGCCTGACGTGTTATTCTATCCCCCGAGAAACTTACTACTCGGTCAAAAATAGAAAGAGCATCACGCATGGCTCCATCCGCCTTTTGAGCGATTATTTGAAGAGCCTCATCTTCAGCCTCAATCCCTTGTTCTCCAGCTATATATTTTAAATATTCACGAGCGTCGTTTACTGTAATTCTTTTAAAATCAAATATTTGGCATCGAGAAAGAATTGTGGGAATGATTTTGTGTTTTTCCGTGGTTGCTAAGATGAAAATAGCGTGTTTTGGAGGCTCTTCTAAAGTTTTTAAAAACGCGTTAAAAGCAGCAGTCGAAAGCATATGCACCTCGTCGATGATATACACTTTATATTTTCCCACTTGTGGCGGGATACGCACTTGCTCTATCAGTTTACGGATGTCGTCCACGCTGTTGTTTGAAGCTGCGTCCAACTCAAAAATATTGAACGCAAAATCGTTATCATCTTGAGTACCGGAATATTGTTCATTAATTTTCTTTGCTAAAATTCTGGCACAAGTTGTCTTTCCCACTCCACGAGGCCCTGTGAATAGAAGTGCCTGTGCTAAGTGATTATTTTCAATAGCATTGGTCAACGTATCGGTAATGGCTTGTTGCCCCACCACATCGCGAAACGTTTGCGGACGATATTTTCTGGCTGATACTATAAAATTGTTCATGCGTAATATTTTTCATTTGGCTTTGCACCTCGTTCCCTTATCAAAGCCTTAAAATGTAGGTGTTTTTGCCTAATATCCTAATATTTTTAGCATATCTTCCGCTTTTTGTTGTTCCATAAACAGGCGGGAAGAGATTTTTCCTTCTTCGTCTTTGTCAATAAGTATGATTTTAGGTTGTGGAATCAGACAGTGTTGCAACCCACCTACACCTCCAATAGTGTCTTGATAAGCTCCTGTATTGAAAAATCCAATGTATAACGGTTTGTTTTTGTTATATTTAGGTAAATAAATAGCGTTCATGTTTTGTTCACTATTGTAGTAGTCATCACCATCGCAGGTCAATCCTCCCAATAGAACGCGTTCGTATTCGTCATTCCATCGATTGATAGGCAGTAGCACAAAACGTTTGTTAATAGCCCATGAATCAGGCAAGGTTGTGATAAATGAAGAGTTTATCATATTCCATTTTTCACGGTCGTTTTGTTGCTTTTGGTACATGATTTCATAAATTGCCCCTCCAGCTTCTCCCACTGTGAAACTTCCAAATTCGGTAAAAATGTTTGGTACAGGCACTTTTTCCTGGTCACAAGCAATTTTTATCTGACGAATGATTTCATCGACCATATATGCGTAGTCGTACTCAAAAGCTAATGAACTTTTGATAGGGAAACCGCCTCCAATGTTCAGGCTGTCTAACTCAGGAGCTACTTTCTTCAATTGAATATATACTTTCAAACATTTCAGAAGCTCGTTCCAATAGTAAGCATTATCCTTGATTCCTGTATTAATGAAAAAATGTAACATTTTTAATGTAACTTTTTCATTATCTTTTATCTCACGGTTGTAAAAAGGGACAATGTTTTTGTAGCCGATTCCCAAACGACTGGTGTAGAACTCAGAACGAGGATCTTCCTCTGAGGCAATACGAATGCCTATATTGTATTTTCCGTTGATTTTCTTATCGAAAAGATTGATTTCCTCGTAGTTGTCTATGATTGGTATACACCTGTCAAATCCACGATTTACTAAGTCAGCGATGCCATCAATGTATCCATTGCGTTTGAACCCATTGCAAATGATATGGTTTTCTTTTGTGATTCGTCCTTCCTGAATCAAGTTGTTGATGATGTCTATATCAAAAGCCGAAGAAGTTTCCATGTGGATATCGTTCTTCAAAGCTTCGACCATAACATGCTTGAAATGAGAACTTTTTGTGCAATAGCAATAGTTGTAATTTCCTTTATATTTATGTTTTTTTATCGCTTTTTGAAACCACGATTTGGCTCGTTGGATATTTTCTGAAATTCGAGGCAAATACATAAATTTTAACGGGGCTCCGTATGTACGAACCAGCTCCATTAAGTCAATATCGTGAAAACGAAGTTCGTCTCCTTCTAATCTGAATTCTTCTTGTGGAAAATAGTAAGTTTGGTCTATTAAGTCGATGTATTTATTTTTCATTTATATTGATTTTTTATATTAGGTTAATTTTTTTTTTGATTAAATAACTATTTTTTTCGGTGTGTTAAAATCAAAAAAGGGATAAAATCAGTATAGAAAATTAAATACGCAAAGGCAATAACCTTTTTCTTCGAGGTTGTTCTTGTGATTTCTCAACAAACCTCAATCGGAAAAATATCAAAATGTCTTTTCCTTTGAAAATAGAATCTAAAATATTTTTTCTTTCAATGCGAAGAATATTCATTATTTGTAAAAGGTGCTTTCTTAATTATCAATTACTTACCTATAAAAACGCATACAACATGCACACACGTTGCAAAGTTATATATTTTATTCGAATAAACATATATTTTTTTGAAATTAATATCAACAAATTGTTCATAAAAATAGAACACAAAAATATTTTAACTTTAAATAAGGGACAAAAAATCTTAACCTATTGATATGGCAACAGTTGCTTTTCGTTGTTAAAATCCTGTTGAAAACATATTCGTTTTTCATTATTATATTTGAAAATTATGCCTTTATTTTGCATTCGAGAAATAGATATACCATGACTCCGTATATATTTTTCTTTTATTTTATCTACTTGAAAATTAACTATTTAACTTAATAATAAATAATCATTCCCTAAGTAAAATTAAGGAAAAAACTAAACAATCATTATGAACGAAGAACAAAACATTTGGTGGCTCAATGAAGAATCCGAGCAGATTTTAAACAGAGGGTATTTGTTAAAAGGAGAAACCGTTGAAGGAGCAATTGATCGCATCACTCATGCAGCGGCTCGTAGGCTTTACAAACCTGAATTACAACCTGCCTTTAAAGAGATGATTACCAAAGGATGGATTAGTTTTTCATCACCCATTTGGGCAAATATGGGAACTGAACGTGGTTTGCCAATTTCGTGTTTCAATGTACATGTACCTGATAGTATTGAGGGGATTACGCACAAATTAGGTGAGGTAATCATGCAGACTAAAATCGGAGGTGGAACATCGGGCTATTTCGGGGAGTTGCGTCATCGTGGTTCTGCTGTTACCGACAATGGAAAATCAAGTGGCGCGGTGAGTTTCATGAAGCTTTTTGATTCGGCTATGGATGTGGTTTCGCAAGGAGGCGTTCGCCGTGGAGCTTTCGCTGCTTATTTAGATATTGACCACCCTGATGCAGAGGAGTTTTTGCAAATTAAAGATGTTAATTTTCCGATTCAGAATCTGTTTTTTGGTATTTGTGTACCAGATTATTGGATGCAAGAAATGATTGATGGCGACCTTGAGAAACGCAAATTATGGGCAAGAGTATTGGAATCACGTCAACAGAAAGGACTCCCATACATTTTCTTTACAGACAATGTGAATAGAAATCGTCCTCAGGTCTACAAAGATCATAATATGCTCATCCGATCAAGTAATTTATGTAGTGAAATTATGTTGCCATCCAGCTTTGATGAATCGTTCATTTGCTGTTTGTCATCAATGAATTTGGAATTATTTGACGAATGGAAAGATACTAAAGCTGTGAAATTAGCTATTTTCTTCTTAGATGCTGTTTTGTCGGAATTCATTGAAAAAACAGAAGGAAATTACTACTTACAGGCAGCGAGAAATTTTGCCATCCGCCACCGAGCGCTGGGATTAGGTGTATTAGGGTATCATTCTTATTTACAGAAAAATATGATTCCGTTTGAAAGTTTTGAAGCAACACAATTTAATGCTCGTGCTTTCAAACATATTAAGGAAGAGGCGGATAAAGCTACCAGAGAATTGGCACATATCTATGGTGAGCCTGAGCTTTTGAAAGGCTATGGGCGTAGAAATACTACCACTATGGCAATCGCTCCTACTACATCAAGTTCTGCCATTTTAGGACAAGTTTCGCCGGGGATTGAGCCTTATTCAAGTAATTACTACAAAGTAGGATTGGCAAAAGGAAATTTTATGCGTAAAAATAAATACCTAACTGCCTTGCTTGATGAAAAGGGATTGAATAATGAAGATATTTGGAGAAGTATTCGCTTAAATCACGGTTCGGTTCAGCATTTGCAAGAACTAACCCAGCATGAGAAAAATGTATTTAAAACTTTCAAGGAAATATCTCCAATGGAAATCATTACCCAAGCAGCTCAGCGTCAGGCTTATATTGACCAAACACAAAGTTTGAACTTGAACATTCCTGCTATTATGCCAATCAAAGATGTGAATAAGGTGCTGATTGAGGCATGGAAACTGGGTGTGAAAACATTGTACTACCAACGAAGTCAATCGGTTGCTAAGGAGATGATGATGAATTTTGTGAATTGCAGTAGTTGTGAGGCATAATACGAATAATGAAAATATAAATGGGATACTAACAATGAATAAACTTACTTTTTTTCTGTTTTTTTGTTCCATAGTGATGTTTTCACAAGAGAAATCTGTGGAAGATATATCCTCAAAAAAAATAGATCGAGGGATGATAAATCCTTTTAGGAGAATGTATCAGGAGTTTGCTACTCCAAATCAGTATAGAACGGCTTCTGGGGCTCCAGGAGTGGCCTATTATCAACAACAGGCTGATTACGTGATGAAAATAGAAATAGATGATCAAACACAAAAATTGTATGGTGAACAGACTATTACTTATCATAACAATTCTCCGGAGACATTAGATTATTTGTGGTTACAGTTGGATCAAAACAAGCGTTTACCAGAAGCTCCAACCAAAAAACGAAATAGCAAATTTATGGATGTGGCTTATGAACCTCAACGATTTGCTGAAACTTTTATGGCAGTACCTTTTGAGGGAGGTTACCATATTGAATGGGTCAAGGATGCTACTGGTAAAGAGTTGGCGTACACCATCAATGAAACGATGATGCGAGTGGATTTAAAACAACCTTTGGCATCGGGAACTAAAGTTTCTTTTTCAGTGAAATGGTGGTATCAGATCAATAATTATCAAAAAAATGGAGGAAGAGCTGGTTATGAATATTTTCCAAAAGATGATAATTGCTTATATGTAATCGCCCAGTTTTTTCCACGTATGGCGGTCTATAACGATGTGGAAGGTTGGCAAAATGAACAGTTTTGGGGCAATGCCGAATTCGCCTTGAATTTTGGAAATTATGATGTTTCCATTACAGTTCCTGCAGATCATATTGTCGAGGCCACAGGTGAATTGCAAAACCGGAAAGAGGTATTCTCCCCTAAGATGTTAGAGCGATATGCCTTGGCTGAAAGATCATTTGAGAAACCTGTCGTAATTGTGACCCAAGCCGAAGCTGAGGCTAAAGAAAACAAAAAAGAAACTGCAAAAAAGACATGGCGTTTCAAAGCATCAAACGTGCGTGATTTTGCGTTTTCAAGTTCTCGTAAATTTATTTACGATGCTATGGCAGTAAAAATAGGTAATAAGAAGGTAATGGCTTTATCACTTTATCCGAAGGAAGCAAATCCCTTATGGGAACAGTATTCAACTAAGGTGGTAGCTCATACGCTCAAAACATACTCAAAATTTACGTTTGACTATCCGTATCCGAAAGCAGTGTCTATTAGTGCTGAAGATCAAGGAATGGAATATCCAATGATTTGTTGGAACTATGGTCGTCCAAATTCAGAAGGATCCACCTCAATGGATACTAAATTTGGAATGATAAGTGTAATCACTCATGAGGTGGGACATAACTTTTTTCCCATGGTTGTAAATTCAGACGAGCGTCAATGGGGGTGGATGGATGAAGGAATGAATACCTATTTGCAATACTTTGCTGAACAGTCCTACGGGGAGCAATATCCTGAGGACATTGCTCCTTATAAAAGGTATCCAAGCAAACGTGGATTTGCCAAACAGATTGTGAAATATATGTCAGGTGACCCAACTTACTTGGAGCCAGTAATGTCTAATCCAGAGGAAGTTACTAGATTAGGAGAGAATGCGTATGGCAAACCAGCTGCAGGATTTGCTCTTTTGCGAGAAGTAATTATGGGACCTGAATTGTTTGATTTTGCTTTTAAAACATATGCTAATCGTTGGAAATTCAAACACCCTACACCCGAAGATTTTTTTAGAACTATGAGTGATGCTTCAGGTGTTGAATTAGACTGGTTTTGGAGAACATGGTTTTACTCTACTGAGTATGTCGATTTGGGTATTAAATCTGTAAAACTGTACCAAGTATCGGATACGCCAAACGACAAATTGAAGGCAATGTTAAAAGAGCGAAACATGAAAATTACGGACTTACAGCCTTTAGTGCATGTTGTTTCCAAAGGAGATGCTGCTTATAAAAAAGAGAATTTCGACAAACATCCATATGAATTATCAATTCCCTTAGGAGATTATGTTGCCGATAATCGGTCGTTGGAGCAACAGTCAACGGCTCCGCAACCTACATATTTTTACGAAGTAACGTTCGAAAAAAAAGGAGGTGTTCCAATGCCTATTTTATTGCAGGTTAATTATGCTGATGGTGCTTCGGAAATGATGAAATTTCCAGTACAAGTGTGGCGATTGAATAATAGGGAGTTCACGTACATCATAACATCTAATGAACGTATAACTTCATTTATGATTGATCCTGAAGAACTTACAGCAGATATTAATACTCTAAATAACCATCATACTACCGAAGAACTATAAAATAAGGATTACACTGATTTTCAACATACTAAAAGAAGCTGTCCGAAGAGGGTAGCTTCTTTGTTTTTTTCATAGAAAAGGCATAAACTACATTTTACCAAGAAAAATCTATTTTTCACTTTGAAGTAACATTTTTCAGATTGTTTTTGGAAACAATATAGATTTTTCCCTGTTTTAGGCTACATTTCTAATTTTTTCGTGTAATTTTCTGAAATTATACTTGGCAATATTTTAAATTGTATCTTTGCCATCGGTTGTTTTTTTCACAGCCTAAAATTACAAAATTTTAAGGAAAAACACCAAATAAAAAACTGTCCGAAAAGTCTCGGACAGCTTCTTCTCTTTAATACATTTTTTCATATCAGAGTTTCTTCTAAAAGAACTAACTCCTCGATAAAAAATTATTTTTCATAACCTGGATTATTAGGTTTTAATGCAGGGTTAAGCAATATTTCATTCGATGGTACCTCATATAAGTAATATTTATCTAACCAGCCTTTCCCGTCCTTTACAGGGTCATTATACAAATAACGATAACCTTCTGTAGCAGCGGGATTTGCGTGTCCAGAATTCAAATCTACTATGGCAGTGGGACCTTCTTTACCAACAAGAGTAGATTTTTTAATCCACATTCCATAAGCCTGTTTATTAACGAACCAGTCTGCCTTTTTCCAACGACGTACATCATCAAACCCAAATCCTTCACCCATAAGTTCAATGATACGTTCTCTACGGATTTCCCAAAGCACAGGATCAACCGTTTTATCTCTTTGTGGGTCAAATGAATCATCAACATTAGCTACAATCATTCTACCCACAGAAGCTCTGTCACGCAACCTATTTATGGAGCGGTCTGCTACATCTTGATTGAAAGCACCTAATTCAAATTTTGCTTCAGCATAATTGAGCAGTACTTCTTCAATTTTAAAAATGGGTTTATCAGAAGTATTTAGGGCACCATTGTTAAAGCTTTTTTCCCAGCCACTATAATTTTTCCATACGTAATAACCTGAACGACAAGAAACAAACCCTTTAGCCCCAACTCCTCCAACAAAATTAGGAATAGTGGGCACTAAGGATGCACTCCAGTTTTGTGCAGGTAGGCGTTTCATGCCTTCACCTGGATTGCTTTTTGTAATATTCGGTTTCATAATATCAATATATTCCCTATCCGCAGGATTGTTGGTATATGTCCAACCAGAACCACCCTCTTCCCCAGCTTTTGGGCTTCTTGCCAAGACTTTATAAGGAGGTATTACGGTATGGTATAATCTAGGATCTCTATTTCTGAAAGTTTCATAAGGAGTTTTATCTCCAGCATAGAGCGTATTGGCAGCATTATGAATAGGTAATCCGTCTTTGGTTAAATACATATCCACAGTATGTTGTGGCATTTCTATGAAATGCGAAGAGGTATGTTCTAAATAACTATCGTTATGACGGAAATAAGAGTGATCAAAATATTCCTTTCGCAAAATCACTCCAGGAACTCCTTCTAGTGAAGGGCTTGTCCAAAGTTCACCATAACCTGCAGCAACCTGTCCATCAGTACCTGTGTATAATGCAGGATATGATTTCATCAAAACTTCAGAAACGCGAACACATTCTTCAAGATATTTTTCATAATCTCCTAAATTGTGGTATTTGCGCCAAGTAGCCTCACGTAGAGCAAAGCGAGAGAGTACCACTCGAACCACATCTTGAGATATGGTATTCTTTCCCGACTTGGCACCTCCTATGTGTTGTTCTGCCCATTTTAATCGCTCCAAAATCTTGTCTGTAACTTCTTTCCTAGGAGTTCGTGGACCGAATGCTTCAGGAGAATCTTCATTCAATACTGTTTCTACCCAAGGTACATCTCCAAATCGGTTTACTAGTTCCATATACTTGTAAGAATGGAAAAAATACCCCACAGCTCTCCAATAATTCTTCTCATCTTGAGTCATCTCAGATTTGTCAATATTAGCAAGAAGCATATTGGCACGACGAATGTGACCGAAATCCCAACCATTTCCAGAAACGGCATCACCAATGGTTTGCCAAGCATACGGATTTTGAGCACTTACTCCTTTGTGTGTAAGGTATCCTGCATAGCGGTCTGCGTGATAATTATTCCCTCCAGGAAATAATCCATAAAGCGGATAAGCAAATGCTTTAAAATTATCAAAATTTTTGAAAGCATTAGCCTCTGTAGGTTTATCAAGTGGGTGTTTTTCAAGAAAATCATCATTACATCCTACTGAAAATAAAGACCCTACGATTATTATAGTTTTAAGTAGATTTTTCATTTTTGTACTGATTTTAAAAAGTTAAACTTCCTCCGAAGGAAACAATCCGTGAAAAAGGATATCCCCAATTGATTCGTTCTGGGTCAATTCCTTTTGGTAAAGAGCTGAAAGTAGCCAAATTCTCTACCCCTATAAAAAAGCGAAGTTGAGAAACATTTAAAATTTCGAGAACTGGTTTTTGGAAAGCGTATGATAAAGTAATATTTTTGATGCGAAGATACGAGGCATCTTGTAAGAACTTATCCGAAGTACGTCTGTTATGTCCTGCGTTTCCTCCTTGCCCGTAAATTCTGTAATAGGTAGCATTAGGGTTTACCGCAACCATATAGTCAGGATTTGAAGGGTCGTAGCTTTTAGCTCTCCAATAATCGGTTTGATTATAAAACAATGGATTGAATTGCCCATCTGGGGCAAACGGAAATATTGCCTGTCCACCTATCCAAACATCGCGTTTGCCTATACCTTGCAACATTACATTCAAGTCAAACCCTTTGTAATTAACACCAAAATTAGCCGAATACTGATAGCGTAAAGAACTGTTTCCTATCACTTTCATATCTCCAGGATCGTCAGCCGTATTTTTACCATTATCAATTCGGTTAGTAGCGTGTTCGTCATCACGTAAATTTCTAAACTTCATATCACCAGGACGTACATTCACATTTTTAACAGAGGTTACCCCATCTTTCAACTTCCAACTGTTAACATCTGCAAAATCATCAACTGAGTAGTATCCGTCGGCTACATAGCCCCAAATTTCACCAAAATCACGTCCTTCATACCATAAAGCCTCTCCTTTTCCGTTAAAAAGAACTCGTGATTTATTAGTCTCAAATTTAGTAAGTTTCGACTGATTATCGAATAAATTAACTCCTATACGATACCCAAAGTCACCTATTTTGTCTTTCCAATTGATCTCAAATTCCCAACCTTTAGCATGCATAGTTGCCGAATTTTGACTAGGTGCAGCGATACCAACAACCGCAGGTAATTGCACAACACCTTCTGTCAGCATATCTTTAGTGTCTCTCTGAAAAATATCAAAAGTAGCTCTTAATCGATTATTAAAAAATCCAAAATCTGCCCCGAAGTTAATGGAAGTAACCGTTTCCCAAGTAAAAGAATTACTAACCAAACTAGGCAACCCCATAGCTGTAATTCTATCGAAGTTTTCTGACCATTCATTTGACTTATAAACTCCCAATGTTGGAGAATACTGATAAGGATTAATGTTCTGATTTCCAATTTGTCCCCACGAAGCACGTAACTTAAACTCATTAAGCCAGTTTTCGGAAAAAGCCATAAAATTTTCACGACTTACCTGCCAACCTAGTGATGCAGAAGGGAAAAAACCAAAACGAGAATTTTTAGGGAATTTTGAAGAGCCATCATAACGTCCGTTGATTTCAAGTAAATACTTTCTATCATAATTGTAGTTGAATCGGAAAAAACCACTTCGGATAGTATATTCTGAATATCCATCGGTTATCACAAAATTCTCGGTAGCACCGCCAAAGGAAGGTACAGTTGGTACATTCTGACTTTCAGCGGTACTGCGTACTATCTCATAATAACTTGATTCTTGAGAAAATCCTGCCATCAAACTAAAATGATTTTTTAGAATATCTTTTGTATAGGTTCCGTAAGCATTTACAGAATTGTAATTAGTAAAACTATAATCTTTCCGATATACATCTTTTGTTGGAGAAGACGTTTCGCCTCCTTGTATAGAGGTATGTATCCACTTGTTAGAAAAATGGCTATGTCTGTTATCTGTTTTATTGAAAGTATATTCAAAAATTCCTGTAAATCCTTCAAAAGGCTTAAATATAGATTTTGAAAAGATACGCGTTGTACCCCCATTGTTTACTGATGTGTTATTTCCTAAAATAGAGTTACGCGGTGTAATTAAAGGCAGGTCTTTATTTGAGCCAATATTAACACTTGCGGGAAAATTTCCTTCTGGATAATACGAAATCAATCGAAGGCTATAAAGATGAGCTCCTTGCGGATTCGTTTTTTGGGACTCAGAATATCTTACATCAACCTCTTGAGTAAACCAATTAGCAATATCCGCTGAAATAAATGCTCCTAAATTTTTACGTTTGTAGGAATCTTTATCGGTAATCAAAGGGCCATCTTCGTGATTGTATCCTCCAGACATACGATAACGTAACTTGTCAGTCCCTCCCGAAACAGATACATTATGCGTCTGCAAAAGTCCTGTACTTAATATATTGTCATATAAGTCTTTTTCGTGTAAATAATAAGGAATTCCGCTGGGATCTACATAAATACCATCACCAATGATATTGAATTTAGATGGGTTTTCTCGGTATTCTTTTAAATATTGTACCCATTTGGTAACATCCTGTGAATTTGCCCAATATGCGTTAGGAAAACCTGCTTCTTGATATGCCTCAAAATATTCATATAGAGAAGCTTGTTTAGGTTTATTAATTGATTTTTCAAAACCAATGTTGTAATTGTAATTGAATTGAAATTTAGTACCTGAAGAAGGTCGTTTGGTGGTTATGAGTACTACACCTCCCGCTGCACGAGCTCCATAAATGGCAGACGAAGCAGCATCTTTTAACACGGTAACTGACTCAATATCCTCTGGATTGAGTGAGCCTATATCACCAGGTACGTTATCTATCAGCACAAGAGGACCTCCTCCGTTAATGGATAGATTTCCTCGTATTTGGAGGGTATTGCCATTTTGCCCAGGGGTAGGATTTCTCGTTACTTGTAATCCTGCAACAGCTCCTTGTAAAGCACTAGATGTATTAACTACGGGACGATCACCTAAAACCTCCGCCATCTTCACTTGCGACACGGCTCCTGTTAAGTTCTCTTTCTTCTGTGTTCCGTATCCAATTACCACTACATCATCAAGCTGTTGTGTCTCCTCTTCAAGAATTACATTGATAATCAGGTTTTTAACACTTTCGTCCATTACTTTTTTGGATTGCGTCTTAAAACCAATAAAACTAAATTCAAGTACATCGCCCTGTTGCACTTGAATTTCGTAATTTCCATCAAAATCGGAAACCACGCCACTCTTAGTCCCTTTTATCATAACATTAGCTCCTGGTAAAGGGCTATTCATCTCATCAGTAACTTTTCCAGTTACTTTCACTTGTGCTATTAGCGGTAAAGCTAAAAATGTCAGCATAAGTGTAGTTGATAATTTTTTTAGCATATAGTGTTAATTTTTATGATTACATGTGCCAAATTTATGAAAAAAAAGAAGTGAAAAACATGATTTTTGTTATGTTTTTGGGTGTAATGGACAAAAAATAGACTTTTTTAGAAGATTGGTTCTAATAGTTATTTCTTAGACCCTATTTTTTTACTAAATTATTGAGACCTTTGCAAGAACCATTTAATCCCTATATTTCCGTATTCGAATGATTTTTTACATGTGTTTTTGAAAATTTAAAAGTGTACTTTTTATCGTTTTTCCCTTTTTTTCGGATTGATTTTACCCGCCTCTTTTTTTGAGTTATCTATCTCAATTGTCTACTACATTTTTAGTAATTTATTTAAAAAATCTTTTGTTTTTCAACTTTTCCCTCGGACAATTCATCTTCTTTTCGATCTTAGGAGATTTCAAAAGATTTCGGTTTTTTCGAATAAAACCAACTTTGCGTATACTTGTATCTACTTTCATACTTTCATGAATGACGACTCTGTGTTTTTCCAATTGATGGTTGATTTCCGAAAGTAATAGAAATGAAAGTATTTCATTTCGGTAAACTTAGGACAGAATCTTTCACCTGTATCTGCAGAGTTTTATAGCCGATAGATGGTTGCTTCACATTCCGATGAGTAACATTTTGAAGAGTACTAATCCATTGCAAGGTTTTTCGCCCGAAGTGGAAAGTCCTTTTTAATGATGTGGGGTGATGAAAAACGCAATATAATGGTAGCCATTTTTGCTTTAAAAGAATCTTTTCGATTGCGTCTTTCTACATTGTAAGAATCAAAGGTCGTAACGGATAGGCTTTTGGAGCTTTTAATTAGACAAATATACAACACAAACAATTAATAATTAATTGTTTAAATGTTTATTTCTCATTTTTATCCTACAAAGGTTTTTACTGTCTAAAACCGATGAGTTACATAAAAAACGTCCAAAAATCAAAAACTTTTGGACGGGAGTGATTTAATAAATATTTTTCAAGGGATACTCTAATTTTCCCTTTTTTACTCTTTTCAACATCTTCAAAGAACATTCTCAAACTAACAGTCGGCTAAACTAACAGCCACAGCTAACCCTCCTTCCGAAGTTTCTTTATATTTATGATTCATATCCTTGGCGGTTTCCCACATAGTGCTAATTACTTTATCAATAGGGACTTTCGCATTTTTGGGGTCTGTTTCGATAGCGAGTTCAGCCGCGTTAATTGCTTTGATAGCTCCCATGGCATTTCTTTCAATACAAGGCACTTGCACCAAACCTCCGATGGGATCACAGGTAAGTCCTAAATGGTGTTCCATGGCAATTTCAGCAGCTATAAGCACCTGGTCTGGCGTACCTCCCATCAACTCACATAAAGCTCCTGCCGCCATTGCTGATGAAACGCCAATTTCAGCTTGACAACCTCCCATCGCAGCAGAAATAGTAGCTCCCTTTTTAAATAAACTACCTATTTCACCCGCTACTAACAAAAATTGCTTGATTTGCTCATTGGAAGCCTCATGATTTTCAATAGTTAAATAATAGAGCAATACAGCGGGAATTACACCCGCACTTCCGTTAGTTGGAGCTGTAACCACGCGACCCAATGAGGCATTTACTTCATTGACAGCCAGTGAAAAACAGCTTACCCATTTCAATATTTCACGGAATTTAACATTCGTTTTTTTGATAGAAAGCAACCAATCTTGTGGATTGTGATATGTTACCACCCCAATCAAATTTTTATGAATATCATAAGCACGACGACGAACGTTTAGCCCTCCAGGCAGTATCCCCTCAGTGTGGCAACCTATGTAGGCACATTCAAGCATTGTATTCCAAATACGCAATAGTTCGCTATCAATTTCGGCTTCTGAACGTATAGATTTTTCATTTTCGAAAACAATTTCTGAGATTTTTTTGTTTTCTCTATGACAATATTCTAGCAATTCGGTAGCTTTTTCAATTGGAAAAGGAAAATTTCGGACAACTTTTCCTGTATTATTGTCGCTTTCTTCGTTTTCTTTGATAATAAAACCTCCTCCTATAGAATAAAAAGTAGAATTATATTCAAAATCATTGCCTTTTGCGGTAAAAGAAATTCCATTGGCATGGAAAGGTAAGAAGTTTTTGTTAAAAACAATATTTTCTGAAGGACTGAATTTAATAATTGACTCATTCCCTAAGCAAAGTTCCTGATTCCTATTGATGGCATTGATGATGACTTCTAAACTTTCAATAGGGACATACTCAGGGTCAGCACCACTAAGCCCTAACATCACAGCTAAGTCCGTAGCATGTCCTTTTCCAGTTAAGGACAATGAACCATATAAATCTACTCGAACTTCAAAGGTTTTATGTAAAAAATTTTTGTCTTTCAATTCTTTAACAAATGCCTCAGAAGCTCTCCAAGGGCCTAAGGTATGTGAACTTGAGGGGCCTATCCCTATTTTTAACATATCGAATACGCTGATTCTTTCCATTGTATTTGCTGTCATAGTAAATTTACCGCAAATATAGTAATTTAGGCTGTTCTGTAGTTAAAATTTTCTGGAAATATTTTACCGAATTACGGTCAATTTTTGCCACAGAGGCTCATCGGGTAGGGGAGCGATGATTTCGATTTTTTCCTTTTTTACAGGATGAATAAAACTCAATTTTCGAGCGTGTAAATGAATACTACCATCTGCATTTGAACGTCTGGCTCCGTATTTTAAATCACCCTTAATAAAGCAATCTACAGCAGCTAATTGTGTTCTAATTTGATGATGTCTTCCTGTAATTAATTGAATTTCCAACAGATAGTAATTGGTTAGTTTTTCTAACACTTTGTAATGTAAAATAGACTTTTTACTATCTTTAACTTCTTTTGAATGGGCTGTGGATTTATTTTTCTCCGAGTTTCGCGTAAGCCAATGAACTAAGGTTCCCTCGCTTTCGGTCGGACAGTTATCAGTCATTGTCCAATATGTTTTTTCAACAGCAGTCTTATTAGCAAATAGGGTATTGAGCCTTGAAAGAGCCTTTGAAGTTTTTGCAAAAACTACAATTCCTGTAGTGGGTCTATCTAAACGATGTACCACACCAAGGAAAACCTCTCCAGGTTTATGGTATTTCTCTTTGAGATATGATTTCACAATTTCACTGAGTGGAGTGTCGCCAGTTTTATCGCCTTGAACGATGTCTCCTGCTCGTTTATTGATGATGATTAAATGATTGTCTTCGTAGAGAACGTCTAAATTTTTTTCGTTTGAAATTACTTTCATATTTTCGTTTTTTAGTCAAATACATAAATCGGAAGTCGTCATAGAACAAACCTCCCAAAAGTAATGCTATAGCAATGGTAAGAGCGTATAGATTCATCTTCATCTTAACGAAGAAAAAACCTCCGGATAATCCTCCTAAAAAGAAAAAGGTAATGATAAATAATCGAAGTTTAATAGTTGATTTTAAGTTTTTTAGCTGATTTTTGTGTTTATTTTTACTCAGATAAATCCACTGTGAAAGTTCGATACCCAAGTCTGTGAAAAGTCCCGTTAGGTGAGTAGTTCGTACCACTGAATTTGATATTTTCGTAACGAAAGAGTTTTGTACACCCATTGCAAACAGCAGAATAAAGGCTGTCACATCATTCGAAAAATCAGTGATAAAATAGTTGAGAACCATCGCTGTAAATAACAAAAAGCACTCAACAATGGTTGGAGCTAAAAAAATATTGTGTTTTTTGTAAAAATTTGCTGTTTCTATTAAGTAACCCGATGTAAATGAACCCATTAGAAATGAAAGAATATATAATAAATAGAGAGTTCCTTTCCAAAATTCCATAATAAAAACGTCGTACATAAAGAGTGCAAAATGCCCCGTTACGTTAGTTGTCAATTTCCCTAAAAATAGAAATCCAACAACATTTACGACCCCTGCAACGAAAGATAATACTACCGCTATTTGCAGATTATTTTTTGGAGTCCTTTTCTTTCCCTGATGTCGAAACATTTTATAAGCCTTAAAAATCAATAACCTCAATAAATCATACAAGGGCGTATAGACTACGCCCCTGCATGTATTTACCTTTTGTAAAAAGATATAGTGTCATTGACTATTAAAAAAAGTGACGTCTAAAGGCCTCCATAGCTTGATATTTTGCCAAACCAAGTTTGTGAAGACGGTTAGCCGTATCAGAATTTCGCTCTTCTGCTCTTTGCCAGAATTCACGCATGTCACTTCCCATATACATAGCTCCGTCTTTTTGTGATTGGTGGAAGAAAATCGCCTGACGTTTGCGAAGCACTTGGTCACGTGTCATAGGAACAATCATTTCCATTTCGTGAACATCCCACTCATGCCATGCACCGCGGTAAAGCCACACCCAACAATCTTTCATATAATCTTCATTTTTCAAACGTTCCAAAGCAGCAAAAATTCCATCCAAGCACACTTTATGTGTTCCATGAGGATCGGCTAAATCACCTGCTGCATATATTTGATGAGGTTTTACTTCACGAATCAAGTCTTCTATTATTTTGATGTCTGCCTCACCAATTGGTTGTTTTTCAACCGCTTGAGTTTCATAGAAAGGTAAGTTCAAGAAATGCAAATTTTCATCGGGAACATTGTAATAACGCGTAGCTCCATAGCACTCATGACGACGGATGTTTCCTTTAAGTTTCCAAACATCCAAGGTCTCTTTATCTCCTTGTTTTTTATTTTTAAGGATTTGCATTACTTTTTCAAGATGTGATACATCCGTTTTTCCCAGTAACATATCATGAGCTACTTCTACAAAACGTAACGCTTCAGTGTCAGCAACTGCCGTGCTTCCCGAAGTTTGGTAGGCAATATGTACCTCGTGTCCTTGTTCTACCAATCGGTCAAAAGTACCTCCCATTGAAATTACATCATCGTCGGGGTGAGGGCTGAAAATAATAACTCTTTTTTTGTGAGGATGTTCTCTCTCAGGTCGATACGAATCATCGGCATTAGGTTTTCCGCCTGGCCAACCTGTGATGGCTCTTTGAATACGATTAAAAATACGGATATTTAGGTCGTAAGCCGAAGTGTCCTCTAACAAGACTCCTAATCCATTTTCAAGATAATCTTCCTCACGAAGTCCTAAAATGGTTTTATCTAAACGTTCGCACAACCAAACTACCGCACGTGCAATTTCTTCTTCGTTTTTATTATTGAAATCATAATCTCCTACTAACCAAGGAGTTTTATTGCGAATCAATTCACTTGCAGCCGTTTCATCGATCACAAAAGTTGTATTTTTGTGTTCTTGTAAAAATGTAGCGGGAATTTGTGATGAAACTTCTCCTTCAATAGTTTTTGCAATGATAGAAGCCTTAGAAGCTCCCCAAGCCAAAAGCACTACGCGACGAGCCGCTAAAACTGTTCCAACTCCCATCGTAATGGCTTTACTAGGTACATTTTTATATCCACCGAAAGCGTGTGCTGCATCCGTTTTTGTTACTTTGTTCAAAGTGACCATACGCGTGATGGAATTTACGTTTGAACCAGGTTCGTTAAATCCGATATGTCCAGTACGTCCGATTCCTAAAAGTTGGAAATCAATTCCACCTGCTTGTTTTATTTTTTCTTCATAAGCGTAGCAGTAGTCACGAACTTCTTCTTTGCCTAATGTTCCGCTTGGGATGTTGATGTTTTCAGGAAGTATGTCCACATGGTTGAATAAGTTTTTGTGCATAAAATGCCAGTAACTTTGAATATCTTCCTTTTGCATTGGGAAATACTCATCCAAGTTGAACGTAATTACATTTTTAAAGCTAAGACCTTCCTCTTTATGCATACGAATTAACTCCTGATAAACCTTTACAGGAGAAGAGCCAGTCGCTAAACCGAGTACGCAATTCTTTCCTTCAGCTTGTTTTGTTCTAATCAATTCAGCTATTTCTTTGGCTACGGCAATAGAAGCCGAATTTGCATCCGAAAAAATAACATTGTGTATTTTTTCATAGCGAGTTTCCTCGAACAATCCAGCAGGCTGGTGTTTGATGGATTGCGTGTTTTTTTGAATGGTTGTACTCATTTTATTCTTTTTTTGGTTGTTTCTTTACTTTATTTAGGTAATAAGTTATAATAATCTTTTGATTTTTTAAGTATGGATTAAGGATGCAAGACTCTCTTTGATTCAATCACTGTATGATCCGTAATATCTACTTATTTCCGAAATCAGAATACTCTCATGTGAGAAGAATAATTAGTTAATAACTTTCTTCTTCATTTGGAAAATTTATGTTTTTCACATCTTCGACATAGCGAGAAACCGCTGAATTAATATCTTCATATAAATTAGCGTATCTACGCAGAAAACGAGGATGAAACCCTTGAGTCATTCCAAGTACGTCGTGTAGTACAAGTACTTGTCCATCCACATGGCTTCCTGCTCCGATACCAATTACTGGAATTGAGACAGATTTAGCAACCTCTTCCGCTAATTTTGCAGGAACTTTTTCCAATACAATAGCAAAGCATCCCATTTTTTGCAGTAAAAGAGCATCTTGTTTTAGTTTTTCAGCTTCAGCATCTTCTTTTGCTCGAACAGTGTATGAACCAAATTTGTAAATTGATTGTGGTGTCAATCCCAGATGCCCCATAACAGGGATTCCTGCATTTAAAATACGTTTTATACTCTCCTTTATTTCCTTACCGCCTTCCAATTTTACTGCGTGTCCACCGCTTTCTTTCATTATGCGGATGGCAGAACGTAGAGCTTCCTTAGGGTCGGACTGATATGAACCAAAAGGCAAATCGACTACTACTAAGGCACGGTTCGCACCACGAACCACTGATGAAGCGTGGTAAATCATTTGGTCTAACGTAATTGGTAAAGTCGTTTCATGTCCTGCCATTACGTTACTTGCCGAATCTCCCACCAAAATAACATCTATTCCAGCTCCATCAATGAGTTTACTGAACGTATAGTCATACGCCGTAAGCATTGAGATTTTTTCACCTCTTGATTTCATATCAATCAGTGACTTGGTTGTTACACGTTTATATTCTTTTTTTGCTACTGACATATTCAAATTATTGATTTATAATAGCCTATTTTCTGTGTATAGTTTGCGTTCTGTCAGGACCTACCGAAACTAAGGTAATTGGTACTTCGAGTTCCTTCTCTAAGAAATCAATATAATTTAGCAACTCCTGTGGCAATTTATTATGATCTTTGATTGTCGTTAAATCCTGAGCCCATCCTTTCATCTCTGTGTAGATAGGCGTAACATTTTGTTCCTCAATATTGTATGGTAAGTGTTTGATTTCTCGTCCTTTATACAGATATGCAGTACATACTTTCAAAGTGTCAAATCCACTTAGTACATCGGCTTTCATCATCATCAGCTGTGTAACTCCATTTATTTGAACAGCGTATCGTAATGCAACCAAATCCAACCAACCACAACGACGTTTTCGCCCAGTGGTAGCTCCAAACTCTTTACCCACACGTCCCATTGTTTCACCTGTTTCATCAAACAATTCGGTAGGGAAAGGGCCACTACCTACACGTGTGGTATAAGCTTTGAAAATTCCTAACACATCTCCAATCTGCGTTGGAGCAACCCCCAAACCAGTACAAGCTCCAGCAGCCGTAGTATTTGACGAGGTTACGAAAGGATACGTGCCAAAATCAATATCCAACAGCGAACCTTGAGCTCCTTCAGCCAAGATTTTTTTATTATTTCTGATAGCTTGGTGTATATATTCCTCACTGTCAATAAACTGTAAACTTTTTAGAACCTCTATAGCTTCAAAAAACTCAGCCTCTAACTCAGCTAAGTTGTACTGAATTTCAACATTGTAGTGAGAAATCATTTCTTCGTGTTTGTCGGTCAAATTGCGGTAACGTTCTTTGAAGTCATCCAATTCGATGTCCCCCACACGAAGTCCATTTCTTCCAGTTTTGTCCATATAAGTAGGTCCAATGCCTTTGAGTGTAGAACCAATTTTTGCTTTTCCTTTTGAAGTTTCAGAAGCAGCATCTAACAATCGGTGAGTAGGTAAAATAAGATGTGCTTTACGAGAGATTAATAATCTTTTTTTCAGATCAATATCGAATTTTTTGAGTGCTTCGATTTCTTTTTTGAAGATGATAGGATCAATAACTACCCCATTTCCAACGATGTTTATTGCACTTTCATGGAAAATTCCAGACGGTATGGTGTGCAAGACGTGTTTGATGCCGTTAAATTCAAGAGTATGTCCTGCATTAGGTCCTCCTTGAAAACGAGCTATGATATCATATTCTTGAGTGAGAACATCTACAATTTTTCCTTTTCCTTCGTCGCCCCATTGAAGCCCAAGAAGTAAATTTACTGCCATTTTTTAGCGATTTTATGATTTGGTTATTTGTTTTTCTTTCCGTAAAAATATAGCGAATGGTTCGTAATTTCGATATTAAAAACCTCTTCAATTGTTTTTTTGATAGATTGGATTCTCGGATCACAAAATTCAAACACTTCGCCTGTATCGGTTAAAATTACATGATCGTGCTGACGGTCAAAGTATGATTTCTCGTAGTGAGCTTGGTTTTGTCCAAACTGGTGTTTACGTACCAAACCACATTCCAAAAGCAACTCAATAGTATTATAGAGCGTAGCACGACTTACTCGATATTTTTTGTTTTTCATGCTGATATACAGCGTTTCAATATCGAAATGTTCACCACTTTCGTAAATTTCTTTCACGATAGCGAAACGTTCAGGTGTTTTTCGATGTCCATTTTCCTCTAAGTAGGCGGTGAAAACCTTACGAACAATTTCCAGATTTTCCTCTGTGGTATTAGCCATATCTTTTCAAGTGTTAATTATAAGGGACAAAGTTACAATTTTTTTTGCTATTAAACAATTATGGTTTGATATTATTTATACCTTAGATTCAACCCCCAAGTCCAATTTTTTATGCCATCAATTTATAAAATAAATTTTTAGGTTCTTCAAAATCTAGTGTTATTACTTATTTTTATAGTTTTTAAAGTTAAGGTGTTCGTGATGTGTTCTCTAAAAAATAATCATCCTTCGGTCAATTTTTTGTTCTTTAGAAAATATTTTCTGCGAATATTGGCTTGTTCTTGAGTGTTTTGAGGGTTATAAACACCTCTTTTGAGCCTATTCCTCTTAAGCTCCTACTGATGGTGCCTTTCTGATACACCTAATTGCTTGGTAACAAATTTTTGTGATTTATTACATTTAATGTATATTTTTATTTCGTATCTTTGCTCCAAAGTTAAGTGTTTATACTTCATTGTTTTATGTGATGTTTCTTAAATTACATTAGTACTTAAATTCCATCGGTAAGTGCGATTTGTTGATGATAGTTGTTTATTCATATACAAATGACTACCTTTGTCCGCTTGTTATACAGTAGAATAGTTTTTATTTAACTTCACCTGTGGTACTACGTACCTATATTTCAAAAGTATATTTAAAGTAAAATAGTATCAATAAAAATTTAAACATGCGATTACATCGAAATCTTACAGAGGCTGTCATCGAAGGATTGGGGTTTATTTTTAACGAGCAACAGTATGCCGATAAAGTAGTTGAAAGACAACTGAAAAAAGATAAACGCTGGGGGGCTCGTGATCGTGCTTTCATAGCCGAAACGATGTATGACATTGTACGATGGAAACGTCTGTATGCTGAAATTGCAGAGGTAAAAGCACCGTTTTCTTCACATGATTTATTTCGGATGTTTGCTGTATGGGCAGTTCTTAAAGGTGTTCATTTGCCTGATTGGTCGTGTTTTGAGAACACACCCCAACGTCGTATTAAAGGCAAATTTGATGAACTTTCAAAAATACGTAAATTTAAAGATTCCGTTCCCGACTGGCTTGATGCTTTGGGAGAAGCGGAGTTAGGTTCAGATATTTGGAGCAAAGAGCTCACTGCCCTCAATGAATTAGCTCCTGTTGTATTACGAGTGAATACTCTAAAAATTGCTCCTGCACAGCTCAAAAACCTATTAAGAAATGAAGGTATCGAAACAAAACTTCTAAAATCCTATCCTGAAGCCTTAGAGTTGATTCAGAGAGCTAACATATTCACTACCAAGGCTTTTTCAAGTGGTATGTTTGAGGTGCAAGACGCTTCGTCACAGAGAGTAGCTCCTTTCTTGGAGGTACTTCCCTCAATGCGAGTGATTGACACATGTGCCGGTGCTGGTGGAAAAACCCTACACTTGGCATCGCTGATGAAAAATAAAGGGCAAATTATTGCAATGGATATTTATGAGAACAAATTGCAAGAACTCAAACGTCGAGCCCGTCGTAATGAGGTATTCAATATAGAAACCAAAGTGATTGATAATAAACACCTTAAACGAATGCAAAACACAGCCGACCGCGTATTGATTGATGCACCTTGTAGTGGATTGGGAGTGCTTAAACGTAATCCAGATGCTAAATGGAAATTACAACCTGAATTTTTAAATAAAATTAGGGAAACACAACAGCAGATTTTGCAAGATTACAGCAAGATGGTAAAGCCTGGAGGAAAAATGGTTTACGCAACCTGCTCCATACTTCCTTCGGAAAATCAAAAACAAGTAGAAACTTTTTTAGAGTCTGAGGCAGGTAAAAACTTTATATTTGAAACTGAAGAAAATATTTTTGCACACCAAACAGGCTACGACGGATTTTATATGGCTCGAATGCGGAAAAAGTAAAATTTTTTTCATAACTTTGCGTGATAGAGACTCAATTTATTAATTCTGTAGGAGCTATTAGGTTTTAACAATAAATAGAAATTCCTCAGAAAAGATATAAAATGGATTTTTCCCTAAGAATAGTTGTAGTGTTTTGAATATTTTGATAAAAAACACTAGAAAATAAGTACCTTAGTAGGACTATTAAATCATTTAAAATTAAAACATCTAAATAATTTTGGAGAGCTTAGAATATAACACAGAACGTACCCCTTTAATCATTCCTGAATATGGTCGACATATCCAGAAAATGATTGAGAAGGCAATTCATATCGAAGACCGAGAAGAACGCAACAATACCGCCAAAGGGATTATTGCAGTAATGGGAAATCTAAATCCACATTTAAGAGATGTGCCAGACTTCCAGCATAAATTATGGGATCAACTTTTCATCATGTCGGGATTTCAGCTGGATGTAGATTCTCCTTTTGAACGTCCAACAGAAGCTGTTTTAGTACGACACCCTGACAGGTTGAACTACCCCCAAAGTCATCCAAAATATCGTTTTTACGGTAACAATATCAAAAAAATGATTGATGTTTGTGTGCGTTGGGAAGAAAGTGATTTAAAAACAGCATTGAAATTCTCAATAGCGAATCATATGAAAAAAAGTTACTTAAATTGGAATAAAGAAACTGTTGAGGACGAAGTAATCTTCCAACATCTGTATGAATTAAGCAATGGGCAGATTGATTTAAAGCAAGATAAAGAAGATTTAACAACCAGTCAGGAATTGATTAAAACAAAACAGAATCTGACCAGAAAAAATACATCTCAAAACAATAAAAAAGGAGCTACAAATCATAAAAAAACAAAATAAGTATGGGAATTTTTAAAATTGAAGGGGGGCATCAGCTTAAGGGTGAAATTACTCCACAAGGTGCTAAGAATGAAGCACTACAGATTTTATGTGCTGTACTGCTCACCGATGAAAAAGTGACCATTCACAATATACCAGATATTTTAGATATCAATAAATTGATGTCATTACTTGAAAACTTAGGAGTGAAAACTCAAAAATTAGGAAAAGGATCATATAGTTTCCAAGCCGATGAAATCAATATCAACTACTTGGAATCCATGGCATTTCACTCTGAAGGACAAAGTTTACGAGGGTCTATAATGATTGTTGGGCCTCTTTTAACACGTTTTGGTGTGGCATATATTCCGCAACCAGGAGGTGACAAAATAGGTCGAAGACGTTTAGATACCCACTTTGAAGGGTTTATAAAATTAGGAGCTGACTTCAAATATGATTCTGACAATCACATATATAGCGTAAAAGCAAATGGACTCACAGGAACGGATATGCTATTAGACGAGGCTTCGGTTACGGGAACGTCGAATATAATTATGGCAGCAGTCTTAGCTAAAGGAACTACCACGATTTACAATGCCGCTTGCGAACCTTACGTACAACAACTGTGTCGTATGTTAAACAATATGGGGGCTGACATTCAAGGTATTGGTTCTAATTTTATTACTATCAACGGAGTAGAAAAACTATCGGGATGCACACATACCATACTACCGGACATGATTGAAATAGGTAGCTGGATTGGACTTGCAGCCATGACTCAAAGCGAAATTACAATTAAAAACGTAGGCTGGGAGCATTTGGGATTGATTCCCAACGTATTCCGTAAGTTAGGTATTAAATTAGAGCGCCAAGGTGATGATATTTATATTCCTGCCCACAAAGATGGGTATGAAATTCAAAGTTATATTGATGGCTCTATTCTGACAGTTGCTGATGCTCCTTGGCCTGGATTTACGCCTGATTTACTGAGTATCGTTTTAGTAGTTGCTACCCAAGCTCGTGGGGAGGTACTTATTCACCAAAAAATGTTCGAAAGTCGCTTGTTTTTCATTGATAAACTTATTGATATGGGGGCAAAAATTATTCTGTGTGACCCGCATCGGGCTACTGTCATAGGTAACGATTTCAAATCACCCTTACGAGCCACATTGATGACTTCACCCGACATACGTGCTGGAATTGCCTTGCTTATCGCAGCACTTTCTGCCAAAGGAACATCAATTATCTATAACATTGAACAAATTGACCGAGGTTACGAAGATATCGATGAACGATTACGTTCCTTAGGAGCTAAAATCATACGTGTAAACTAAAATATAAAAGGATGCTCATTATAGGAATTGCAGGAGGAACGGGATGTGGAAAAACAACCGTTGTAAATCAAATTGTTAGTGAATTATCCCAAGAAGTAAGTGTCATTTCACAGGATTCTTACTATCGGGAAATGAGTCATTTGCCTTATACCGAAAGGGTAAAAACAAACTTTGACCACCCCGATTCTATCGATTTTGATTTACTAAAACAACATTTGATATCTCTAAAATCAGGAATACCAGTGGAAAGTCCCGTCTATTCTTTCGTTGAACACAACAGAACAGGCGAAACGGTACTGATAAAACCAACTAAAGTAGTCATTGTAGAGGGAATTTTAATTTTTTCACGTGCTGATATCCGTGAGTTGTTCGATATTAAGATTTATGTACATGCCGACCCTGATGAACGACTTATCCGACGTATTAAACGTGACATTACCGAACGAGGACGCGACGTAGAAGAGGTGTTGAACCGCTATCAAACCACTCTCAAACCGATGCACTTGAAGTTTATTGAACCAGTAAAAGAATATGCAGACATTATAATACCTAATAATAGACGTAATTTCGTAGCTATTGACATCATTAAAACCATTGTACATAATCGCATCTTAGCAAATTAAATGAAAAAAACTATTTTTCAATACATTTCATTTCTCAAAGGATATAGACTGTATGTCTTTATTCTGTTTTGTTTTTTCTTTTGGATGGCTTTTTTTGATTCTAATTCTTTACTCACACACCGTGAATTGAATAAGGAAATTCATAAATTGAATCGACAAAAACAGTTTCTACAAAAGGAAATTGAAAAAGATAAAGAAATGTTATTGATTTTAGATACCGATGAAGGTCGTGAACGTTTGGGACGAGAAGAGTACTACCTGAAACACGACAATGAGGATGTTTATATTATTGAACATGACACTATTGATTAATAAAATATTACGAAGTTATTTTACATATAGTCTATGAATTTTGGTATTATCATCCCCGCTCATAACGAAGCTAATTACATTGCACAAACTTTGGAATCATTGTTTAATCAAACGCTATTACCAACACAAATTATCGTAGTAGATGACGCTTCAACGGATGAAACCCCATTAATTTTAGATAAAATACGTCGGAAAAATCCTATTTTAGAAGTTATTCGCAAAGAAAATACAGGAAAACACCTTCCTGGTAGCAAAGTAGTACAAACCTTCAATACAGGACTACCTTTTTTGCGCAAAGATATTGATATAATCTGCAAGTTTGATGCAGATTTAGTGTTTCCTACAGATTATTTAGCTACTCTACAACGACATTTCCTTGAAAACTCACAATTAGGCATGTGCGGAGGATTTTGTTATATTGAAAAAAACGGCACTTGGGAATTAGAAAATCTGACCAACAGGGATCATTTACGAGGAGCTTTAAAAGCATATCGGAAAGATTGTTTTTCGAACATAGGTGGACTGCCTCCTGCTATGGGGTGGGACACTATCGATGAGTTACTTGCTCGTTATTTCGGATGGGAAGTATGTACTGATTCATCACTGAAAGTCAAACATTTAAAACCTACAGGAACGAGTTACACTCTCCAAGCTCGTCTGCTACAAGGCGGTGTTTTCTATCGCCTCCGCTATGGATTTTGGTTATCACTCTTAGCTTCTGCTAAATTAGCATCGAAAAAAAGAAAATGGCAACTTTTTAAAGATTATCTACAAGGTTATTTTAATGCCAAACGTGAAAAACAGCCATACTTGGTAACCTACAAACAAGGTCATTGGATTCGCAACTATCGATGGAAAGGGGTTTGGAAACAATTATTGAAAATCAAATCATAAAATTGTACAAAATCTCTCTAAACGTTGTATTTATTTATGTTTTTAATCTCTTATTTGATTTTTTTTCATCTTTTGTTGTAAACACATACTTTTTTTGTAATTTTGTCGCCTGAAAAATTATTACTTTACTATATGACACAAATCAAAAACATCGCAATCATTGCCCACGTTGACCACGGAAAAACCACTTTGGTAGATAAAATACTACACCACTGTGCGTTGTTCAGAGAAAATCAAGAGTCGGGAGAATTGATTTTGGACAACAACGACATTGAACGCGAACGCGGAATTACTATTCTTTCTAAAAATGTTTCCGTGAATTATAAAGGAACGAAAATCAATATCATAGACACTCCAGGACACGCCGATTTCGGTGGTGAGGTGGAACGTGTGCTTAATATGGCGGACGGAGTACTTCTTTTGGTAGATGCTTTTGAAGGTCCAATGCCACAAACGCGTTTCGTGCTTCAAAAAGCTATCGAAATGAAACTCAAACCTATCGTGGTTGTAAACAAAGTGGACAAGGAGAATTGTACCCCTGATGAAGTTCACGAAAAAGTGTTCGACCTAATGTTTGAACTCGGTGCCGAAGAATGGCAGTTGGATTTCCCTACCGTGTATGGTTCTGCCAAAAACAATTGGATGTCAGAAGATTGGAAAAACCAAACCGATTCTATCGACCCGCTTTTGGATATGGTTATCAAGCATATTCCATCACCCAAAATAGAGGAAGGAACCACACAAATGCTTATCACTTCCTTAGATTATTCTTCTTTTACAGGTCGAATTGCTATCGGGCGTTTGCAACGTGGTGTGCTAAAAAGCGGAATGAATGTTTCGTTGGTAAAACGTGACGGAACTATCACAAAATCAAAAATTAAGGAACTACACACTTTTGACGGATTAGGACGTAAAAAAATCGATGAAGTACAAGCCGGTGATATCTGTGCCATCGCAGGTTTGGAAGGTTTTGACATTGGTGACACCATTGCCGATTTTGAAAATCCGGAAGCCTTACCTACCATCGCTATCGATGAGCCTACAATGAGTATGTTATTCACTATCAACGATTCTCCTTTCTTCGGAAAAGAAGGAAAATTCGTAACTTCACGCCACATTAAGGAGCGTTTGGAGAAAGAATTGGAGAAAAATCTTGCTCTTCGCGTAGAGCCTACGGATAGTGCCGACAAATTTATGGTTTTCGGACGTGGTGTATTGCACCTTTCAGTACTTATCGAAACGATGCGTCGTGAAGGTTATGAATTACAAATCGGTCAGCCACAAGTAATTATTAAAGAAATCAACGGCGTAAAATGCGAACCCGTTGAAGAATTGACCATCGACCTACCTGAAAACCTATCAGGAAGAGCTGTAGAGTTTGTAACTCTTCGTAAAGGTGAAATGTTGTCAATGACTCCGAAAGGCGAACGAATGGTTATTGAGTTCATTATTCCATCACGAGGGATTATAGGTCTTCGTAATCAGATACTTACTGCTACTGCCGGAGAAGCTATTATGGCACATCGCTTCTTGGAATACCAACCTTACAAAGGCGAAATATCAGGGCGTATCAATGGCTCGTTAATTTCTATGGAAAACGGAAAAGCTATTCCGTATTCTATTGATAAACTGCAAGATAGAGGGAAATTCTTCATCGACCCGAACGAAGATGTGTACGAAGGACAAGTAATAGGCGAAAATTCACGTGGTGATGATATGGTGGTAAACGTTACTAAAACCAAGAAACTCACTAACATACGTTCGGCAGGTGCGGACGACAAAATGCGTATTGCTCCTGCTATTAAATTCTCTTTGGAAGAAGCTCTGGAATATATCCAAAAAGATGAATACGTAGAAGTTACGCCAAAATCATTGCGTCTGCGTAAAATCTACCTAAACGAAAACGACCGCAAACGTTACGAAAAAGAGTTTAAATAATTGTAAGATTTCTTTTAAAGAAGTAATAAAAAAGCCGAAAGTATTGCACTTTCGGCTTTTTTATCAATATGATATGACTATTTTTGTCTGAAGTAAATATCAATTGGAACTCCTCTAAAATCGAAGTTTTCGCGTAATTTATTCTCAATGAATCGTTTGTAAGGTTCTTTTACATACTGAGGCAAATTGGCAAAAAACACAAATTGAGGCATTGGTGTAGGTAATTGCATACAATATTTAATTTTGATATACTTACCTTTGATGGCAGGTGGTGGATAACTTTCAATCAGAGGTAACATAATTTCGTTTAGCTTTGAGGTTTGAACACGCTTTGAACGATTTTTATAAACTTCCACAGCCTGTTCAATAGCTTTGAAAATACGCTGTTTGCTCAGTGCTGAGATGAAAATAATCGGTACATCAGTGAATGGAGCAATTTCTTTACGTATGATTGCTTCATACTCTTTCATCGTATTATTTTGTTTTTCAACCAAATCCCATTTATTTACCAAAATAACGATTCCTTTTCGGTTCCGTTCCGCTAACCAAAAAATATTAGAGTCTTGACCTTCAAACCCACGTGTTGCGTCAATCATCAGTATACACACATCGGCATGTTCTATGGCTCGAATAGAACGCATTACGGAATAAAATTCCAAATCTTCCTTTACTTTTGATTTACGACGGATACCCGCTGTATCAACCAAATTAAATTTGAATCCAAATCGGTTGTACTCTGTGTCAATTGCATCGCGTGTAGTACCTGCAATGTCTGTAACTATATATCTATCCTCTCCAATCAATGCATTGATAAATGATGATTTTCCTGCATTAGGTCGTCCAACCACTGCAAAACGGGGTAATTGCTCTGTTTCTTCATCACCTTCTTTAATAGGAAGTACCTTTACCAAGTCGTCCAATAACTCACCACTGCCACTTCCATTTAAACTGGATAGTGTATACACATTTTCAAAACCAAAGGCATAAAATTCGTGTGAATCAGCCACTCGATTGTTGCTATCTACTTTATTTACAGCTACAAAAATCGGCTTTTTTGACTTTCGAAGCAAATCAGCCACTGTTTCATCCATTCCTGTAACGCCATCTTCCACGTTTACCATGAAAATAATGGCATCAGCCTCATCAATGGCTAAAGTAACTTGTTTATCTATTTCTTTTTCAAAATAATCGTCGCTCCCTAAAACATATCCTCCTGTATCAATAACAGAAAATTCAACTCCATTCCAATCCGTTTTCCCGTAATGACGATCACGTGTAACTCCACTCACAGCATCAACAATCGCCTCACGGCGTTTTATTAGTCGATTAAAAAAAGTAGATTTCCCTACATTTGGGCGACCTACAATGGCAACTATTGCACTCATAATTTTGCTTATTTTTTGTGCAAAGATATAAAAATAATTACGAAACGCAATTGGGTGGGCAAACGGAAAAGGTTCTCAAATTTGATTATCACATAAAGAAATGTAGCGTAATAAAATGGGGGAGGAGTAGCAATAAAAAAGGCTACCCCAAAAAGTTTGCGGATAGCCTTTCTACGATTTCAATTGTTTTTACTTCTTTTTCCAAGCATTTATATTTTCTTGGATAGCCTTTACATAACCATCATTTCCTGCTTTTTGAGCTCTTTCCAAAGCTATTTCAGCAGTTTTGATAGCATTTTTATAATCTTTTTTGGCTGCTTGGATATCAGATTTCAGTTTTTGTACCCAATAAGCTGTAGGGTTAAGTTCCACCGCTTTTGATGACCATTCCAAAGCCTTGTCTAAATCTATATTTTCTTCAAAATAGAACATAGCAGCTCTGTGATAATCACTTGCTGTTGGGCCGTTCATTGTTTTTCCTATACTTTCGATTACGGCTTGTCGGGTATTTACTTTGATAGGGACTTTTACTAAGATATTATCCCATGCAAGGGTAAGCATGGCATCATTATTACGAATTTCATCAAAACCAATCGTAAAAGTTTCTACTTTGGGGTTTATAGTTAATGGTTTGACAACAGATTCTGCAATTACCTTTCCTTGATCGAAATTTTTACCTGGAGCTCCCCACAATTCTGAGTCAGCATATAAAAATACTTTCCATTGGTTGGTGTCAGGCACAGAATAAAGAGCATATTTTCCTGCTTTGACTTCTGTATTTCCAAAAGTTATTGGAGTAGAAAACTCAATAACCGTAGCAGCATTAGCTCCAGTACGCCAAATTTTTCCGTATGGAACCAAATCTCCGAAAATAACCCTGTTTTTCACTGACGGACGAGCGTAAGTTATCTGTACTTCCGTAAGTCCAATAGTCTGATTTATTGATGATTTAGGACTCGCGTTTGGTGTTTTTAACTGAGCCATACCCAGTTGAAATGTTAATAAAGCAACGATAGAAATAGCTATTTTCTTCATACTAAACTAAGATTTAATTATATTATTCCACAAAAATATATATTTTTTTGAATTTGAACTAATTTTTATAACTGTATTTTTATTTGATATTATTTAATATTATTTGCTTTGGAATTAGTAATTAAGTATAGATAGTTCATTGTTTAGTTTAAGCATTAATAATTTTAAACTGTAAATCATCATATATAATTGTTTTGTGTAACATTTGGTTTTTCTTCTAAATCGGGCTAAATAATGCCGAATTCTGCTGTTGTAACTTTCAACAGTATAAGTTTCTTTTTAGTTTGCAGATGCTTTTCAGCAGGGATAAACTCTTTGTAGCTTTTCCAATAATCCGTACAATGCGCCTTTGATAATTCCATTTTTATTTTGTTTTTGCTTTTACAAATTGGACAATCCATCTCTTATTTTTCTGCCAAGCATACAAAAACTATATTTAATAGCTAAATAAAGTAAAACGTGCTAAACAATATTTTTAGAGCTGATAATTTGAAAAGAAGCTGTCCGAAAAGGACAGCCTCTTTTGTTTTCTGAGTTTAAATTTTATTTTAGACTACCTACCATATCTTCTGGTTTCACCCACGCGTCAAAATCCTCAGGGGTTACGTATCCCAAACGAACGGCTTCCTCTTTCAGAGTAGTTCCGTTTCGGTGTGCTGTTTGAGCAATTTCAGCAGCTTTGTAATATCCTATTTTTGTATTTAAAGCGGTAACCAACATTAAAGAATTATCGACTAACTCTTTGATACGTCTGTGATTAGGTTCAATTCCTTGTGCACAATGTTCGTCAAATGACACACAAGCATCTCCTAATAATTCTGCTGAACGCAGGAAGTTTGAAGCCATCAAAGGTTTGAAGACATTCAACTCGTAGTGACCTTGAGCTCCTCCAATGGAAATAGCAACGTCATTACCCATAACTTGAGCAGCAACCATTGTAAGTGCTTCACACTGTGTAGGGTTTACTTTTCCTGGCATGATAGAACTACCAGGTTCATTTTCAGGGATTAATATTTCTCCAATTCCTGAACGAGGACCAGAAGCCAACATACGAATATCATTTGCAATTTTGTTCAAAGAAACCGCTAATTGTTTCAAAGCTCCATGAGCTTCTACAATTGCATCATGCGATGCTAAAGCCTCAAATTTGTTAGGAGCTGTAACAAATGGATGTCCTGTGAATTTAGCAATGTATTCAGCTACTTTCACGTCGTATCCTTTTGGAGTATTGAGACCTGTTCCTACAGCAGTTCCACCTAAGGCTAATTCAGAAAGATGAGCCAATGTATTTTTAAGGGCTTTAAGTCCATAATCCAATTGAGCTGCATATCCTGAAATTTCTTGTCCTAAGGTAAGTGGTGTGGCGTCCATAAGGTGAGTACGTCCAATTTTTACTACATCTTTGAAGGCTTCAGCTTTAGCTTTTAGGGTGTTGCGAAGTTGTTCTACGCCGGGGATAGTTTTTTCAACCACCATTTTATAACAAGCAATATGCATTCCTGTTGGGAAAGTATCGTTTGAAGATTGCGATTTGTTTACGTCATCATTTGCTTTTAAAACAGGATCACCTTCGCCTATTTTCCCGCCTGAAAGTACTTGTGCACGGTTCGCAATTACTTCGTTTACGTTCATATTTGACTGCGTTCCGGAACCCGTTTGCCAAATTACAAGCGGAAATTGGTCATCTAATTTTCCTTCTAAAATTTCATCACAAACTTGTGCAATGGCATCTCTCTTTTCAATAGGAAGTACACCTAGATCGCAATTTGCATAAGCAGCAGCTTTTTTTAGATAGGCGAAACCGCGAACAATTTCAATAGGCATTGAAGCAGGTGCACCGATTTTAAAATTGTTGCGTGAGCGTTCGGTTTGAGCTCCCCAATATTTGTCGGCAGGAACTTTTACTTCACCCATTGTGTCTTTTTCAATTCTGTAATTCATTGTATTCTTTTATTTTATATTAAACGATTTTTTGGTTCTAAAACTCTACAAAGTTACTAAATTAAAAATAAAAAGAAGAAATTTTTTAAGATTTTTTTATGTAACTTTTATCATATACATATTTACAATATTTCTGTTTGATATTCGCTCTCAGTGAGCAAAACTGTTTTATATCGAAGTGTTTCCTGTTTGATTATTTTCTGTTCAACATATTTTATCAAATCATTGTAAGAGAAAAATATATTTGATACTTTTGTCGAAAACTAACGTAGAAATGAGAATAAAATTGATAAAAACATTGTTATTTTTTACATTTACAGCAATACTCACTGTTGGATGTAAAAAGGAAGTAGAGGAAACGCCTTACTTTACCCTTAAAGATTCCATAGAAGTTTCTAGAGAAGCGTCTTTTGAGTTTATTGAAGTACAAACAAATGTATCGAATTGGCGAATTGTAGTGCCAACGGAAGTTGCTTCATGGCTAACAGCCGTAAAGGAAAAAGGAGGGTTTAAAATTGCAACAGTCTCAAATAAGGGAGGAGAGCGTTCAGCAACTTTACAATTAATAGGAGAACGAGTAACTTACAATTTTTTGGTAACCCAGCTTGGTATATATCCAAATCCGGATAGCATAGAAAATGATTTGAAGTTGAAAATAGTTACAGGTTCTGCGTCTTCTTTTCAGAAGGGTTCCGAGATTGAAAAGGTCTTTGATGGAAATTTGAAAGGGGGTTCAGATGCTGAGATATATCATTCGGCGTGGGACAACAGAGCCTCTAATTATTTTCCGATTACCATCGAATTAGCATTGGAAAGTGCAAAGGATGTGGATTATATGATGTATTACCCGAGAATCAATGGCTCGAATGGTCATTTTAAAGAGGTAGAAATTTGGGTTAGTACGGAGAAGAAATACGAATATACAAAAGTTAAAGATGTTGATTTTGGTGGTACAGGGGCTGTGAGTCGAGTGAACTTCGGTGCAACCATTGTAGGAGCAAGGTCGTTTAAGCTCGTTGTTAAATCGGGACAAGGCAATGGGGCAGGATTTGCTTCTGCTGCAGAAATTGAATTCTATGCTAAAAGAACCAGTAATTTTGATGCTCTTTCCATATTTAAAGATATAACTTGTTCCGAACTTAAAGAAGGTATCACCGAGCAAGAGATTCAAAGTATTAGCAATACATTTTATAAGAATATTGCTATGCAAATTAAAAACAATCAATATCAGTCAGAATTTCGCATACAGGAATATAGAGCTTGGGCTGATCCAAATGTAATTAAGACTAAAAATCGTATGCAATATGCCTATAGTAATCTTGATAATCCAACGGGAATTTCCGTGAACGAAGGAGAAGATTTGGTTGTTTTTGTAGGAGAAACCAAGGGTCAAAAGCTACAAATTAAAATAATGAACTTGGATAAACCAGGGGGAGATGGTTTTGACCAAGCTTCATATCATCCCTTGTATGAAGGTGTTAACAAAATAAAAGCAGGTTCAAAGGGACTTATCTATTTACAGTACCAAACTCCTAACTATGCAACAGCACCCAGAATTAAAATACATTTTGCAACAGGGAATGTCAATGGATACTACGATAAAACAAAACATACTGCGGTTAATGATTGGAATCGTTTGATAAGTGCTGCAACTAATAAGTATTTTGATGTAATTGGAGAACATGCTCATTTGTGCTATCCGACCGAAAGTTACAAGGCATACGCAACTTCTAAAGGAAAGGAATTGATTGATATTTATGATGAAATTGTGCGTCAAACCCATATTTTTGCAGGAACTATAGGCGAGAGAGCCATGACCAATAGAGCTTATTTTCAAGTGATGTATCACTCTTACATGTATTGTACGGCATATAGGACTTCCTATCACGAAAGTACTATGTCAACGGTTTGTAATCCCGATGTTTTGAAAACAGGGAATAACATTTGGGGGGTAGCACACGAAATTGGACATGCTCATCAAGTACCTCCTGTTTTTCAGTGGATTGGTATGACCGAAGTTTCCGTAAATATGAACCCTATGAATATCCAAACCGCTTGGAATTCCCCAACACGTTTGGAAGTAGAATCCATGCAAGGCGAGGGTGGTTATAATAACCGTTATGAAAAGGCTTACAACATAGGTTTGATTCCAGATGTGCCAAATTGTGAAATTCCAGATGTATTCTGCCGTTTAATACCTTTCTGGCAATTAAATTTATACTTTTCAAGAGTGAAAAATGACCCTACTTTTTACGCACGATTCTATGAGAAAATGCGAACAATTGATTTAAAACCGACCTTGAAAGATGGAGAATATCAAGTAGATTTCACCAAAATAGCCTCTGAAATGACGGGAATGAATCTTATTTCTTTTTTTGAAAAATGGGGATTCTATAAACCTGTTGATAAATCAATTAAAGATTATGCTACCCGACAATTGACTGTGACGCAAGAGTATGCTGACCAAATCAGAAAAGAAATCAATGTTTTAGGACTTCCTCCAATAACGGATAAGATAGAATATATTTGCGATAGCAATTGGACATATTTCAGAGACCAATCCTCCGTTATTAAAGGAACAGCTACCAGAAGAGGGACGACAGTGACCACCAGTGGATATAAAAATGTGGTTGCTTATGAAGTTTACAGTAATAATGATTTGATTTATGCGACCAACAAAAATTCATTCGATTTTAAAAATACAGTAGCAACAAATGTAATAGTTTATGCAATTGCCTATGACGGCACAAGAACCGAGGTTACTTTTTAAATCAATCACACACCATCAGTTGTAAACTCCTATCTTGTAAAATTAAAATTCAGTATTCTTGATTTTTCTGCATAAATAATTTTTTATTTTCGAAAGAAATATTTACTTTTGCGAAATACTAAATAAAAAAACATGAGCGTATTAGTTAATAAAAATTCAAAAATAATTGTACAAGGATTCACTGGAAGCGAGGGAACTTTCCATGCTGAACAGATGATTGAGTACGGAACAAACGTAGTGGGAGGTATCACTCCTAACAAAGGTGGGCAGGTACATTTAGGAAAACCTGTTTTCAATACAGTGAGAGAAGCTGTTAAAGAAACGGGAGCAGATGTTTCAATCATTTTCGTTCCACCTGCATTTGCTGCTGATGCCATTATGGAAGCTGCCGATGCAGGAATCAAAGTGATTATTACTATCACAGAGGGGATTCCTGTTGCAGATATGATTAAAGTATCGGACTATATTAAAGATAAAGACTGTCGTTTAATTGGGCCAAACTGTCCTGGGGTTATCACTCCTGAAGAAGCTAAAGTAGGCATTATGCCCGGGTTCATTTTCAAAAAAGGAAAAGTAGGAATCGTTTCAAAATCAGGAACTTTAACCTATGAAGCAGCAGATCAAATCGTACGTCAAGGTTTAGGGATTACCACGGCTATTGGTATTGGAGGTGATCCAATTATCGGAACAACCACTAAGGAAGCTGTTGAACTTTTAATGAACGACCCTGAAACAGAGTGTATCGTAATGATTGGAGAAATTGGAGGACAGTTGGAATCGGAAGCAGCCCGTTGGATTAAAGCTAACGGAAATAAAAAACCTGTTGTAGGGTTCATCGCTGGAGAAACCGCTCCAAAAGGAAGAACAATGGGACATGCAGGAGCTATTGTAGGAGGTGCTGATGACACTGCTGAAGCTAAAAAACGTATTTTAAAAGAATGCGGTATTCATGTTGTAGACTCACCAGCTAAAATTGGGGAGAAAGTAGCTGAAGTATTGAAAAAATAAATTCTCAGAAGATAATGTGAATGAATAGGCTGTCCTATAAAAAACGGACAGCCTTTTTGATTTATAAATTTTTTCTGTAAGGTCTGAGAAGTTAATGAAAATCTATGGTTTCGCGATATAATTTTTATATTTTGAAAATCAATGATTTAATAAAATATTTCTTCAAAAAAATATTTTTTTCAGTTTATAATAAAATATTTTTTTGAAGAAATATTTTTTTTGAGTACTTTTGTCGCTAAAATTATACTGTAATGAAAAAGCATCCTTCTGAGGAAGGAAGAAAAATAAAAATCGTAAGAATATGAAATTCATTGTATCAAGTTCGTACTTATTGAAGAAATTACAAGTCATAGGTGGAGTTATTAATAGCAATAACACCATGCCGATACTTGATAATTTTCTGTTTGAACTAAGTCCTAATCTTTTGACTGTTTCAGCATCGGATTTGGAAACCACTGTAAAAGGTACTTTGGAAGTGGAGTCTGATTCAGAAGGAAGTATTGCCGTTCCTGCTAAATTATTGATTGAATCACTAAAAGCATTTCCTGAACAACCTCTTACTTTCATTGTGAAAGAAGGAAACCAGATTGAAATCAGCACAACAAATGGTAATTATCAGTTGACTTATTTCAGCGCCGAAGATTTTCCTAAACCAATTAGTTTGCCAGAAGCAAGTAAAGTAAGTTTATTAGGAGATATCTTAGCTACCGCTATTCAGAAAACCATTTTTGCTGTTGGAAATGATGATTTGCGTCCGACAATGAGTGGTGTATTCTTTGAATTTAATGATGAGGGCTTGACTTTTGTGGCAACGGATGCTCACAAATTGGTAAAATACCAACGTACGGATATCAAAGCAACGGAAAGTTCCGATTTTATTATGCCTAAAAAACCTCTAAACTTGTTAAAAGGAATTTTAGCAGGAAGCGAATCGGAGGTTACGATTGAATATAACGAAAGTAATGCAAAATTCTCTTTTGATGATATGGAAATTATCTGCCGATTGATTGATGGAAAATATCCAAATTATGATGCAGTAATTCCGAAAGAGAATCCTAATAAATTAACTGTAAACAGATTACAGTTTTTAGGTTCAGCACGTCGGGTTTCTATTTTTTCCAACAAAACCACACATCAAATTCGATTGAAAGTTGCAGGGTCTGATCTGCAAATTTCAGCTGAAGATGTTGATTATAGTAACCGAGCTGAAGAACGTTTCGCATGTGACTACCAAGGGGATGATATAGAAATTGGATTTAACTCCCGTTTTTTGATTGAAATGTTGAATAATTTAGAATCGGACGAGGTCATGCTCGAAATGTCGTATCCTAATAGGGCAGGAATTTTGACTCCTCTTGATGGGTTGGATGTAGGTGAGAAAGTGCTTATGTTGGCAATGCCTATTATGCTAAATCAACAAGCACAATAAAAATAAATAAATTCTAAAAGCTGTCTGTAAAGGCAGCTTTTTATATGTTATTTGATAAATGACCTAGATTTGGAAAACGTTTTCGAGAAAAAAGAAGAAAAAAATATCTTATATTTAAGAAAAAAACTGTAACTTTACGTCCCAAAAAATAGAATAGAAAATAAAAAATAAATAAGACAATGTCAGTAAAAAAAATAGCAGTATTGACTTCAGGGGGAGACGCTCCTGGGATGAATGCAGCCATTCGTGCTGTGGTGCGTACGTGTGCATATCACAACGTAGAAGTATTAGGTGTGTATCGTGGCTATCAGGGAATGATAGAGGGCGATTTTGTTGAGTTGAATGCTCGTAGCGTTCGTGATACTATTAACAAAGGAGGAACATTTTTGAAATCAGCTCGTTCTAAAGAGTTTAGAACTCCCGAGGGACGTAAAAAAGCTTATGAAAATCTAAAAAAATCAGGAGCAGATGCGTTAATTGTTATCGGTGGGGATGGTTCTTTTACAGGAGCGTTGTTGTTCAATGAAGAATTTAATTTTCCAGTGATGGGAATCCCAGGAACCATTGATAACGACATTTATGGAACTAGCCATACGTTGGGGTACGATACAGCTTTAAATACAGCTGTTGAGGCTATTGATAAAATCCGCGATACGGCAAGTTCCCATGATCGTATGTTTTTTATTGAGGTGATGGGACGCGATGCAGGGTTTATAGCACTGAATACAGGTATTGGAGTAGGGGCTGAACGAATCTTAATCCCAGAGGAAAATACTACAGCCGAAGAATTGTTAGCTGATATAGAGAAAGGATATGCTAAAGGAAAAACTTCGAATATCATTATTGTTGCTGAAGGGGACAAATCGGGGAAAAATGTATTCCAATTGAAAGAATACGTGGAGAGCAAACACCCTGGATTTGATATCCGTGTGGCAATCTTAGGGCATATGCAACGTGGAGGAGCTCCTTCGTGCTATGATCGTGTTCTTGCCAGTCGTATGGGAGTGAAAGCCGTAGAAACTCTTTTAGAAGGAAAATCAAACTATATGGTTGGAGTAAATAACGATGTTATAGATTTAACACCGCTCGAAAAAGCCATCAAAGGTGGAAGCAAATTGGATATGGAACTTGTTCGCGTAGCAGAGATTATGAGCGTATAATACAAAATCATTGCCCTTGAAAAGTTGTTTTCAATTTTTGAGTTTTAAGTAATCAAAAAACACAAATATTATGGAAATCACAAGTTTATGGCAATTGGAACCAAACGGGATTTATACCTAAACTGATTATTCACTTTGAAAATAGAAGGAAAAAGTAGAACTTTTCAAGGGCAAGATTTTTACGAGTTATACGAAGAGAGGTTGATGTTCAGGAATGTTGGGTAGTTCATTCTACTGAAAAAGCCATTTTTGTGTATGTTTTGGAAGATAACAAATATGGACTACTTAAACCTATTTTTGAAGGCGATGTTTTTTACTTCGGTGATTTTCCCGAATTTAGAAATAGAAGCAGACACAGTTTTTGAAATCTAATAAGAATGACTATACCTAAAGAGTTAAAAGAGGCGATAAGTCACTTATCGTCAGCAGAAAAAGATAAACTCATTTTCAGATTATTAAAAAAAGATTTGGTCTTAGCAAATCGGCTTTTGTTTGAGTTGGTTAGTGAGGAATCTGTCGAGGAAAAACGCCAAAAAACACAAGAAAAAATAGAGAAAATTATCGAGCGAAGAGCTAAACATTTTTATTCGTGTGGAGTGCTTAACATGGAAGTTCGTGAGTTAAGCGGTATGATTAACGAACACGTAAGCATAACCAAAGATAAATTTGGGGAAATTTCGTTGAATTTATCAATGATTTGTAAAATTCTTGAAACTCATAAAAAAGATATTTTGGAACAAAATTTTAAAAAAGCTCAAAAATTTTGTACGGCAGTTATTGCCCGAGCATTTAAATTGCTGATTTTGATAAAGAAAATGCACGAAGATTATTTTATGGAGTTTCAAGAAGATTTACAAAAATTCGGAGAGCTAATTGCCGATAATCCGTATTTGATAAAATCGGCAATTCACAACGGATTGGATGTTCGTTGGCTCATTTCAGGAGAAATTCCTGATGATATTTCCAAAATACATAGAGAGATTAGAGATAAGGGTCTTCTGTAAAAAAAGAAACAAAAGAAAACCATCAATAGATAACCCGTTGCCATTCAGGAGTTGCTTTAAGTAATAGAGGATACTAATCTGATTGCCCCTAAAAATGGAATAGAGTAAAAAACAAGCAAAATAAAATAGGATATAAAGGGTTTTTATGGAAATTTAACATTTAAAAATCGTATATTTGCAAGGATTAAAATAGTAGAAAAAGTGAGTAAAGATATCGTCACGCCCCAAGAATGGATCGCAAATTGGCAATCAAATCGGCGATTGACACGTAAGGTGATAGAAGCGTTTCCCGAAAAAGAATTATTTGAATTTTCAATCGGTGGGATGCGTCCGTTTGCAAATATCGTTGATGAATTGCTTTATGTAGTTAATTTATCAATTAAACAAATTTCTGAAAATCAAGTTATTGAATTTTCTGATTTTATGGGATATGCTGGAAAAACCAAAGCTGAAATTTTAACCCATTGGGACAAAACCACCGCTTTGATTCAAAAATTTGGCAAGGAAACATCACAAGAAAAATATCGTGAGGTTTTCAATATGTTTGGAATGTATAATTATGCTCTGATTGAAAATTTAATCTATCTACTTGAAAATGAAATACATCATCGAGGACAAGGCTATGTTTATCTGCGGGCTTTGGGCATAGAGCCACCCGCCTTTTATGGTGAGTATTAAGAAAAAATATAATGAAATACGATGACGCTTCTTGGCACTATGAGGGAGAGTTTCCTGCCAATTTGCCCAATGAAAATGGAGCTACGCACATAGGAATGTTTTTGGCGTGGTGCATTGAAAATGATTTGATTTCGGATTGGCTTCGAGAAGAAGCCGAAGAAGAAATTCAGCAAGTGAAAGAAGGCAAACTCTCTGGAGCAGATTTTTTAATTTCGGTTTGCGATGAAAAATTACTTGATGAAGATTTAAGCGAAATTGGAAATGCCTTTGCCCAAGATTATTACAAAGATGATACCGATTTTGGAGAAAAATTTGCATCTTATACAGACGATTACATCAATACGCTTGACAGAGAGGAGTTGGAAAGTTTCTATGAGATAGAAAATACGCCTGAAAATTATCAATTGCTTAAAAAAGTCATTGACAAGCGTTTTCAAGATTGGAAAAAATATAAAAAAATGTAATACAAAGGTTATTAGCTAATTGCTAATTAATAATTGCAAAAAGCCAATAGCTAATCGCTAACAGCAAAAAGAATAAATTAATAACAAAAAAAAATAATTATGTCAACATTAAAAATTGGAATCAACGGATTCGGACGCATTGGACGTCTTGTGTTTAGAGCGGTTTACGAAAGACCAAATGTAGAAATCGTAGGGATTAACGACCTTCAAGATGTAGAATACATCGCTTATCTTTTAAAATATGATTCAGTTCACGGAACTTTCAAAGGAAACGTAGAAGTAAAAGACGGAAACTTGGTAGTTGACGGAAAAGTGGTTCGTATCACTGCTGAAAAAGACCCAGCAAACTTGAAATGGAATGAAGTTGGAGCTACTGTAGTTGCTGAATGTACAGGTATTTTTACTACATTGGAAAAAGCTCAAGCTCACATCAATGCAGGTGCTAAAAAAGTAGTTATTTCTGCTCCATCTGCTGATGCTCCAATGTTCGTAATGGGAGTTAACCACAAATCAGTAAAACCAACTGACAACATCGTTTCTAACGCTTCTTGTACAACAAACTGTTTGGCTCCTATCGCTAAAGTTATCAACGATGCTTTCGGAATTGAAGAGGCTTTGATGACAACAGTTCACGCTACAACAGCTACGCAATTAACGGTTGATGGTCCTTCTAAAAAAGACTGGAGAGGTGGTCGTTCAGCACTTATCAACATCATTCCTTCATCAACAGGAGCTGCTAAAGCGGTAGGAAAAGTTATTCCTGAGTTGAACGGAAAATTGACAGGTATGGCGTTCCGCGTTCCAACAGCTGACGTTTCAGTAGTGGATTTAACAGTTCGTACTAAAAAACCAACTTCATTGGCTGAAATTAATGCTGCTATGAAAAAAGCTTCAGAAGGTGAATTGAAAGGAATCTTAGGATATACTGATGAATTAGTTGTTTCTCAGGATTTTGTAGGTTGCAAAAAAACATCTATCTATGATGAAAAAGCAGGTATTGCATTGAGCGACACTTTCTTCAAAGTAGTTTCTTGGTACGATAACGAAGCAGGATACTCTAACAAATTGGTTGATTTGGCAGAGCACGTAGCTTCTTTATAATAGTATATTTCAAGGCTGTTTGGCGGAGTCAAACAGCCTTAATTTTTTAATTACTCAATAAATAAATTAGAAAAATATGATTTTAATTGTTGATAGTGGAGCTACCAAGGCGGATTGGACGGCACTAAATGACAAAGGAGAGCAATTGTTTTTTACACAAACTTTGGGCTTGAACCCAGAAGTTTTGACAGAGGAACTCATTATTGAGCGTATTACGACTAATAATGACTTATTCTCAAACAAAGATAAAGTTACAGGATTGTATTTTTATGGTGCAGGTTGCGGTACAGAGCGTATGACTTCGTTTATGGCTCGTACTTTGCAAACTATTTTCAGAACAGCCAAAATTGATGTAAAAGAAGATACTTTTGCTGCGGTTTATGCAACTACGCGTCCTGAAGATAAGGCTATTGTTTGTATTCTTGGTACGGGGGCTAATTGCTCCTACTGGAATGGAGAAAAATTAGTTCAAGCAGTTGATTCTCTAGGATATATTCTGATGGATGAATCCAGCGGAAACTTCTACGGAAAGCGTCTGGTTACAGATTACTTTTTCAATAAAATGCCCAAAGAATTAGCTCAAAAATTTGAGAAAGAGTATGATTTAAACTCAGATGTTATCAAAAATCACTTGTATAAACTTCCGAATCCAAATAGTTATTTAGCAACGTTTGCAAAGTTCATTGTAGAAAATAAGGAACACGACTATTGTCGAAATATTGTTCGCAATGGAGTACAGCTGTTTGTTGATCATTGGATTTCCCAATACGAGGCTCGTTATGAAGTGCCAATTAATTTTGTAGGAAGCATTGCTTTTTATTTGCAAGATATTCTAAAAGAGGTTCTTACTGAAAATAATTTGAAGTTAGGTAACGTATTACGTAAACCTATTGATGGGTTGGTGGCTTTCCATGTTAATAAAGTGAAATAGTCAAAATCAAATTATGGAATAAAGGCTTCAACATTTTTTATGCTGAAGTCTTTATTTTATTGCTAAAAAAAACGTTACCCTTTTACTCTTATAAAAATATGTTTTATATTTGCGCCAAATATAGAAGTATTATGTTAAAAATTAAACTTTTTGTTGTTTTTTTGTTGTTTATTGGGTCGTTTCATGTGTCTATAGCACAGACTGAAATGGATGTACAACAAATATCTTCAGTAAATGTAGATAACTTATCCGATGAGCAAATTAGAGTTTATTGGAAAAAGGCTCAAGATCAAGGTTATTCTTTAGAACAGCTTATTGTAGGAGTACGAACTCGAGGAATGTCTGAAATTCAAGCAAATAAGTTGAGACAACGTATTTTGCAGTTATCCACATCAACGCTTTCTTCCAACCAGAAACAAATATCGCAGCGAGTTGATTCAGAAGCAATTGGGTTTACTGGTCAAGAAAATAAAGACTCATTAGCGGTTAAAAATGATAAGAATAGTATTTTTGGAATGAATTTTTTCAAAAATCCTAAAATTTCATTTACGCCAAATAGCAATATGGTAACTCCTGAAACTTATCAAGTAGGGGTAGGAGATGAATTGTTGATTGAAGTTTGGGGAGCTACAGAAACTTCATTTAAACAGGTTGTTGATAATCAGGGTAATATATCTGTTAATGGTGTAGGGAAAATTAATGTGTTAGGCTTGCCATTAAATCAAGTTAAAGCGAAAGTAAATTCTCAGTTAAAGCGTATTTATTCTGGAATTTCCGCTTCTGAAGGTAGCTATAACAAAATATATACAGGTGTAACTATCACTCAGGTGCGTACCGTGAGTGTCAATATTATTGGAGAGGTTGTTGTCCCTGGGACATATTCGCTAAGTGCTTTGTCTACAGTTCTTAATGCTCTATATGCTTGTGGTGGTCCCACTGAAAGTGGTTCATTTCGAGAGATTAAATTAATCAGAGGAGGAAAACAAGTTGCTATTTTTGATGTTTATGATTTCCTGATTAAAGGGTCGGAAAAAGGCAATTTGACATTGCAAGACCAAGATGTAATCATTGTACCTCCTTACATAAATCGTATTTGGGTTGAGGGTCGTGTAAAAAGAGAAGGAGCTTATGAAACGAAGGAAGGAGAGACTTTAGCAAACTTAGTTACCTTTTTTGGAGGATTCGAATCAGATGCATTTGTAAATACATTGGTTGTTGAACGTATTAAAGATGCTAAACGAGAAGTTCGTGAAGTTATGTTCGAAAACATAGCAAATTTTAAAATGCAAAATGGAGATAAATTAAACATCCATCCAATCACAGATGAATACGAAAACCGATTGAGTATTGGAGGAGCTGTTTACCAACCTGGTACGTATGAGTTTAAAGAAGGAATGACAGCTTTTGATTTATTAAATCGAGCTAATGGACTTAAAAGAGAAGCTTCATTAGAAAGAGGTCTGATTTTCAGAACTTTGAATAGAGTTGATTATCAAACCATCAATTTTTCCGTGAAGGATTTGATTGAACAGAAGCACAATATAGCTCTTAAAGATAACGATAGTATTCATATCTTTTTTAAGGATTCTTTACAAATGAGTCGTTTTGTAAAAGTAGAAGGAGCTGTTAATAAACCTAAAGATCTTCCTTTTATGGAGAATATGACTATAAAGGATGTTATTGTACTTACGGGAGGATTGGCACAAGGAGCTGATGCGTCAACGATTGACGTTTTTCGTGAAACATACGATCAAAATTTTAAAAAATTAAGTCAAGAGTTTAAAGTAACAGAAGACGATTCGGACTTTATATTACAACCCAACGACATCGTTTCAGTGCGTTATCTTAAAGGTTATACTCCTATGCAATCCGTAAAAATAGAAGGAGAGGTACTTTATCCTGGTGTGTATAGCATACAAAGCAAAGATGAACGCATTTCAGATTTAATTGCGAGAGCTGGGGGATTTTCACCTCATGCGTATATTGAGGGAGCTACTTTAATTCGTAAGAAATTAGATGAGAGTGAAGTCAAGCAAGAGCAGTTTTTGGATGAGTTGATATCCATTGGTAGCATTGGTGATCAAGATAAATCTTTAAAAAAGATAGAAAAAAAAGTTTCTGAATATCGTATAGGAATTAATTTACAAAAAATATTAGAAAAAAAGCATAGCAAATATGACTTGGTTCTTAATGAATCCGATGTGCTGTTGATTCCCTCTGAAAAACAAACTGTTGAAATTCGAGGTGAAGTGTTAGCACCTTCACTGGTTCGCTATCAAAAAGGGATGACACTTCGTGATTATGTGAACAGAGCAGGAGGGTTTTCTGATAGAGCTAAAAAACGTTCCGTGTATGTGATGTATGCTAATGGTGATATTCGTTCTACAGATATTTCCTTGATTTTCAATAATTATCCAGAAATTAAGCCGGGAGCGATTATTATTGTTCCTTCAAAACCTGAACGTCAGCGACTTTCACCAGGAGAAACCATCGGAATTATTTCAGCCATAACCACTATGGGGGTATTGATTTATAACGTTATAACAAAATAAAATGGAAAGTAGTAAACAAAAAAAAGAAGATGAAATAGATTTATTGGAGTTAATCCGAAAGCTTTGGGATGCTCGTAAGTATATCTTAAAAGTTACAATCTTATTTTTCATCATAGGAATCTTAGTTGCTTTGTTTTCGTCAAAGGAATATACCGCAACTACACTGATGATTCCTCAAACTACTGATGGTAAATCAATTGGAGGAGGATTAGGTGGGTTTGCGGCTATAGCTGGAATTAGCTTAGGCGGAGCTTCCTCAGAGGAGGTTCCTATTACAGTTTACCCAAAAGTGGTTCAAAGTGTTCCGTTTAAAAAGAAATTAGTACAAACACCTTTGAATTTTGAAAACATTTCAGAAAAGATTACCTATAAAACTTATTGTGAGGATCATGTAAAACCCGGTATATTGGATTATGTGAAAAAATATACTATAGGTTTACCTGGGTTGTTGTTTGGAAGCAAAGAAGAAGAAAACACTTCTGAGGAACAAAAGACCGTATTACAACTATCTCAAAAGGAGCGAGAAATTTTAAATAGCGTTGATAGTCAATTATCAATTACAATCAATGAAAAAGAGGGTACGATTATGCTATCTTACTCAATGTCGGAGGCCTTAGCAGCTGCTCAGATGTTACAAAGTGCTCAGAATTTATTACAAGAGAGTATTACTGAATTTAAGACTCAAAAAGCAGTTGAAGAATTAGATTTTATTAACGAACGCTATCAAGAAGCTGAGAAAGATTTCAAGAGTAAACAATTTGCTTTGGCTCAGTTTCAGGATAAAAATAGAAATCTTTTTAGTTCGTTACCTCAAACTCGTTTACAGCAATTACAAACAGATTATAACTTAGCTTTCAGCGTATACTCTGAATTGGCTAAACAATTAGAAAGCAAAAAGATAAAAGTAAAAGAAGATCAACCTATTTTCACTATTATTGAACCTGTGAGTGTTCCTAATGAGCGTTCAAAACCAAAACGACCGATGATAGTTGCTATTTGGACATTTTTAGGTATAGTGATTGGTATAGGAGGTGTTTTTATAAAAGATTTTATCAAACAGATTAAACAAAAGAAAGAAGCTTAGTAAGGCTTCTTTTTTTGTTGATTGAATGTGTCAAATAGTTTGGTATGAGTTGGCAAAACTAATAATTTACTACAAGAATGCATAAATAATCACTCTTTCTCAAATTTTGTTACTGTTTTATGGTAAAAGTTTACTCTTCACTGATTCATTTAATCTATTGAATTTCAAGGGGATTGAATGTTAAAGTTTATTTGCCTAAATTCTAAAGATTTTTTACCTTTACCCCAATCAAAATAGTTGCCTTATGGAGGAACTCATACTCACGTTAATAAATCAAACCTCACAAAATATATTTCTAACAGGAAAAGCAGGAACAGGAAAAACTACATTACTGCACAAAATCATTAAAACTACACATAAAAATACTATTGTGGTTGCTCCCACAGGCATAGCAGCTTTGAATGCAGGTGGAGTTACCATTCACTCTATGTTTCAGTTGCCTTTTGCGTCATTTTTACCAACATTGTCCAATCCACCTGTGGTTTATGCTAATTCGCGTTTTGAAAATCGGATGACATTGCGTAAGCACTTTAAAATGAGAAGAAATAAACAACAGTTATTTCATCATTTGGAGCTATTGGTTATTGACGAGGTGAGTATGCTACGTGCCGATGTTTTGGATGCTATGGATTTTATGTTGCAAAATATTCGAAAAGACAAACGTCCTTTTGGAGGGGTACAAGTTTTGTTTATTGGAGATTTATTGCAGCTACCACCCGTAGTCAAAAACGAAGAATGGGAGGTTTTGAAAACATACTACAGTGGGATATTTTTCTTTCAGTCCAAAGTTATTACTGAAAATCCGTTATTATACGTAGAGTTGGATAAAATATATCGACAGTCGGATGATGATTTTATTTCCATACTAAATAATCTTCGAGATAATAAATTGAATTTCAGTAATATGGAATTATTACAAGGTTATGTAAATCCTAATTTTAGATCGGATAGACGAAATGAATATATCACTTTGACGACTCACAATGCCAAAGCTGATGCTATTAACAATCATGAAATGAGAGAGTTACATATTAAAGAATATGTGTTTGAGGCAGAGATCGTGGGTGATTTTCCTGAATATATGTATCCTATAGATAAATATATTTACTTAAAAGAAGGAGCGAGGGTTATGTTCATTAAAAACGACTTATCACCTGAAAAATTGTTTTTTAATGGAAAAATGGGGACAGTGATGAGGCTTTCGGATGATGAGATTGAAGTTCTTTTAGATGGAGGAAAAACCATTAATGTTGAAAAACATGAATGGGAAAATATCCGCTATCAGATTAATGAGCAAACCAAAGAAATTGAAGAAGAGCGACTTGGAACGTTCTCACAGTATCCATTGAGGCTAGCTTGGGCAATTACTGTACATAAAAGTCAGGGGCTTACTTTCGAAAAGGCAATTTTAGATTTAGACCATGTGTTTGCCCCAGGACAATTGTATGTAGCTTTTTCTCGATTGCGTTCCATCGAGGGAATGGTATTGCTTTCTCAAGTTAGTAAATATGGTATCGAAAATAGTGAAGAAGTGGTTCAGTATGCAGTAAATAAAGCTAGTCCTGAACAACTTTCTCAAGCATGTGTCAGTGGTGAAAAAGCGTACTTAGAGAATGCCGTTTTACAATGTTTTCAATGGGATAATTTGTTAGGAAATTGGAACTTACACAAAGGTAGCTATGTAGGAGATATGGGAAATAAGAATCTTTATAAAGATTGGGCATTAGAACAGATGAATCAAGTCGTTGAAATGGTTATACTGACCGAAAAATTTACCAAGCAGTTGAAAGATATCTTACAGACTGACTATGATTTTAACTTCCTCTATGAGCGTTTTGAAAAGGCATATCTCTATTTTTTTCCACGATTAGAGACTCTTTGGTATGAAGTCTTACGAGTGCAAAAAGAGATTGAAACTCATAAAAAAGTGAAACAATTTCGTGAGGAACTTATTGATTTGGAGAGTGTAACTTCGGAAGTAATACGTAGCCTATTTAAAACAAGACAAATGATGCAATTGGCTAAAAATCAACAGCCATTTAATAATTCTTCCATCAATCTTTCGCAGTTGGTAAGGATTCGTGAAAATTTAATATTAAAAGCAAAAGAACAGCTGAAAGAAAAACGACTTTTTGTGGAGGAGCAATCACATCAAGCAATAAAAATTGCTACCAAAGAAAAAGAATCGACCTATGATATCACCTATCAATTATGGGAAGAAATGCGTTCTGTTGAGGCAGTTGCAGAAAAACGCATGTTTACCACAGCAACTATCTATCGACATCTTATGAAGTTAATGGAAATGGATAAGGTGCAAATTTCAGAATTGTTATCCGAACAGGCTCTAAACGAACTGACAACTGTTTTTGAACAGGAAGAAGATTTGAGTTTAGGATATATCTATGACCTTTTGAACGAAAGATACACTTGGGATGAATTACGCCTTTTTAAAAGTTATTTTTTGAAAAATATGAGTTCAGAATGAATAGACAGACTCTGCAAGAATCCCATCCTTATGGTTTATAAACTATAAGTGCATTTAGTCAGTATTTTAAACGGCATCAGGAAACAAAAAGTTCTACTTGATGTAATTATATAAAAGGATTTTTAGAGTAATTTTTTAGTGGTACTGCTTCAAAAAACTATTCTAAAAATTCCAAAAATTCAAAACAAAACGTATATTTGCACATTATTTATCAAACGGAGAGAGCTATACTCTTTATTTTCAAACAACTATATGACACAGCAAAAAGATGAAATGTCTTTTTTAGACCATTTGGAGGAACTACGGTGGCACCTAATCCGCTCCACTGTAGCCGTTTTGGTCATTGCCGTAGTGGCCTTCTTCTTGAAAGATTTTATTTTCGATACTATTATTTTTGGACCTCGAAAAGGTGATTTTATTACCTACGAAATGTTTTGTAAATTGGGACAATTTTTTAATTATGAGAGTGATTTCTGCATGGAAAAACTGCCTTTTAGTATACAAAATAGAACAATGGCAGGACAATTTTCAGTGCATTTATGGACATCTATTTGGGCAGGAGTTATTCTTGGTTTTCCTTATATTTTGTATGAAATTTGGAGATTTATAAGTCCCGGGCTATATGAAAATGAGCGAAAAATAGCGAGTGGTTTTATTTTCATAGCGTCCTTGTTGTTTTTTATGGGAGTGTTGTTTGGTTATTACATGATTGCACCTCTTTCTATAAATTTTTTAGGAACATACACTGTTAGTCAAGAAGTTGCAAACCAAATTGATCTAAATTCTTACATTTCGGTAGTCCGATCATCCGTAATTTCGTGCGGTTTAGTATTTGAATTACCTATTATCATTTACTTTTTAACCAAATTAGGACTCATAACCCCGACTTTTATGAGGAAATATCGTCGACATGCACTTGTTTTGGTACTTATTTTAGCTGCAATCATCACACCTCCCGATGTAGCGAGTCAAATTATTGTAGCTATCCCCATTATGTTACTTTATGAAATTAGTATATTCATTTCAGTCTACGTTTTGAAAAAGGAACAAAAGCGTAAGGCAAAAGTGGAATAAAATCCTATAAATGAAACATTATCATATTTTCAAAATATAATTTAATATTTTTAAGGTTCAATGAATTGTAAAACCTACCTAAAGCAATTACCTAACGTGAAAACGTTAAAACAGATTTGTCGTGGCAGAGCTGTGATGGATTGGATTATTTGTGGATATGAGTTTGAAACCTACCACACCTTCTACAAGAGTAAGCAAGAGGAGTATGACGGCACCGAGGCTCAATGGGGCTTAGGGTTTGAGGATGAAGATGGAATCTCCCTGTCGTTCTATTTTCTTGACAAGGCGTGTCTGATTGTGCCGTCAGCGAGTTCGGAAGATAGTAAAGATGCTAACAGTCAGTTGTTTGAAAAAAAAATACCGAAGATTTTTCATCCTTATTTTCGTAAAAATTTTTCGAATTCTGATATTCCGTTCGTGTTGTGGTCATTGGATGGAGAAACCTGGAATGCTGAGGAAAATTTTGAAATTGAAGAAATTATTTCTAAATTTGACCAAATCACTACTAATCCTGCCGTCTATAAGCAATGGGCATTTGATTTCTTTGGTGATGAAACTTATTTCAAGGAAGATGCTTCCGAGCAGACTATTACGGACATTTATGAAGGTAAGATACTCACCGAAGCAATGGTATATAGTTTAGTGAGCGAAGTGCATGATTGGGTGGATTTGGAGGCTGAATTGGATGAAATGCCATACCGATTTGAGTTTTAAAATCCTAACCATTTTTTATACCAAAATTCAAGCAGGAAAATTTATCTTTTGGTGTGGATAAACAATATTTATTCTGAATTTAAAGTTAAACCAAAGTAGTTACAGTTATGCAAAACGAGGGGTTTGTTAGCTTTGGTAGTATTTGGAGTGTATTGTTCTAACTAATAGCATTAATATTGCTCGAAAAATTAAATTTATTGCATATTTTTTACATACGATGAAATTAATAGTCAATGATATTATCAAAATCTATAAAGGAAGAAAAGTTGTTAAAGGCGTTTCTTTGGAGGTAAATCAAGGAGAAATTGTTGGGCTTTTAGGGCCTAATGGAGCGGGTAAAACAACATCTTTCTATATGATTGTGGGGTTGATTAAACCTAATGGAGGAACTATTTATCTTGATACAGAGAATATTACTGACTATCCGATGTATAAAAGAGCTCAGCGAGGTATTGGGTACTTGGCACAAGAAGCCTCCGTTTTTCGTAAATTAAGCATTGAGGACAATATCAAAAGTGTGTTGCAATTGACCAAGTTATCGAAAAAAGAACAACAGATGAAAACCGATTCATTGATTGAGGAGTTTGGTTTGGGACATATTCGCAAAAATCGAGGTGATTTATTATCAGGAGGTGAACGACGTCGTACTGAAATTGCACGAGCATTAGCAACAAGTCCAAAATTTATTCTATTGGATGAACCTTTTGCAGGAGTTGATCCCGTGGCTGTAGAAGATATTCAACGTATTGTTGCACAGCTTAAAAATAAAAATATTGGTATCCTAATCACCGACCATAACGTACAGGAAACTTTAGCGATTACTGATCGTACTTATCTTATGTTTGAGGGAGGAATTCTCAAAGCGGGAGTTCCTGAAGAGTTGGCAGAAGATCAAATGGTTAGAAAAGTTTATCTAGGACAAAATTTTGAATTGAGAAGAAAAAAGTTATTTTAGTAAGGAAGGAGTTCCCACTTGTATTTTTTTGAACTATTAGCGTTGTTGAAATAGTTAGGAATACAATGTTTATGTCTTCTTCATGTTCAATACTCGAAAGAGTTACTCCATAGGTCGTTTGTAAAATGTGATTAATCCAAATTAATTATGTTTCTGATTATTAGTAGATTGATGTGTCACTTAACTTACTCTTAATTAGTTATACGTTGATTTGGTATATTTTTTCTGGGAAAAGCAATAGCAAGAATCTGATTTTTAGGGGTTTATTTTTTGTAAAATTAGAGTCTTTGTCCAAAATGTTTATGTGAAATGGGTAATCGAGTATCAAATAAGTTCTAAAAATTTAAGACGAATTTGGTTTGTGTGTATTATTTTAAATATGAAATAGTTATATTAGAATGTTCTGCAAATCATATTTTCAAAATAAACTTGTATAAAATAGTAAAGAAGTATTACAAATGAATTATATAGAATATGATTTCAAAATAGAACCTCAGGGAGTTGCTTCTGAGATTCTGGTGGCTGAGTTAGCAGAATGGGGTTTTGAGAGTTTTGTTGATACCGAACGAGGGATTTTGGCCTATATTCAAGAAAGTTTGTGGAATGAACATATTTTAGATGAGATTTATATTTTAAAATCGGAGGAATTTCTCATAACTTATTCATTCCGAACTATTGAGCAAGTAAATTGGAATGAAGAGTGGGAAAAGAATTTTGATCCGATTTCAGTAGATGGTTTGTGTACGGTTCGGGCTCCTTTTCATGCAAAAACAGACACCAAATATGACATTATTATCGAACCCAAAATGAGTTTTGGAACAGGACATCATGAAACGACTTATATGATGTTGCAGTTTTTATTACAGACCGATTTTAGCAGAAAATCGGTACTTGATATGGGTTGTGGTACCAGTGTTTTGGCGATTATGAGTGAAAAACGAGGTGCGACTAAAATTACGGCAATAGATATTGACGATTGGTGTGTTGAAAATTCAATAGAGAATATACAACGAAATGATTGTAAGTGTATTGAAGTGAAGTTAGGTGATGCTTCTTTATTAAAAAACGAGCATTTTGATGTGGTAATAGCTAATATCAATCGAAATATTTTATTAAATGATCTCTCGTTGTACGCAGCGACTCTATCGCAAAATGGAATGGTGCTTCTCAGTGGATTTTACAAAAGTGATATGCCAGTAATCCTTGAGGAATGCAGTAAACATGGTCTTTCATTTGTTGAAAATTTAGAACGTAATGAATGGGTAGCAGTAAAATGTGTCAAAAAAGATTAATTTTTGTAATATGCTAATTTTCAATCATAAAGAGCAAACCCAAACCGAGACCGAAACACTTGTTGAGGAATTATTGGATAGGGAATATCATCTTGTTTTATACAACGATGATGTAAACACCTTTGATCATGTGATTGATACATTGGTACGAGTTTGTGATCATACCTATGAACAAGCCGAACAATGTGCTATTATAGTGCATTACAAAGGAAAATGTGATGTAAAATCAGGAACCTACAAGACCTTAGAACCGATGTGTACTGCACTTTTAAATGCCGATTTAAGTGCTGAAATTGAGTGATTTCTATATTCTTGTCGAAAAACTGATCGAATTAAACGAAAAATTGAAATGAATCACTATATATCTAACGATACATTATTTTTAGAAAATATTGAAAATCTCTTAATTGAGGATGTAAAACTCAAATTATCGGAGGAGGCAAAAATAAATATCCAAAAAAGCCAAGATTTTTTGAGTAGATGGTCTCTTGAGCATCAAAAACAAAATATTCCTAACGAAAATGCTGATTTTCAGTGTCGTTTATTGAAATCCTATGCCTGTGGTGTAGGTACTGCCATTCCTGATGAGGTGGTAAAATTGATGTTATTTTTAAAAATACAGTCTTTTTGCTACGGATTCAGCGGTATACGTCTAGAAATTATTGAACGATTTTTGAATTTTTTTAATTACAATGTATTGCCGGTTGTTTATTCAAAAGATACACCAGATGATCGTATTTCATTGGCTCACTTGTCTTTACCGCTTATTGGAGAGGGTGAGGTACGCATTAAAGGAAAGATTTTTTCCTCCTGTGAGCTGGAAGAAAAATTTGGGTGGAAACCGTTGCATCTGAAAGAAAAAGAAGCCGAAATCTTGTTAGGAGGTACACAATTGACAACTGCTTATGGAGCTTTTAATATGATCAAAGCTCTTAAATTGTGTGAGTTATCGGATTTTATAGCTTCGGTTTCTTCACAAGTCTTCGGAGTGAGTGACTTGTTCTTCTCAGAACAAGTCCAAATCGTTCGTCCACATAAAGGGCAAATTCAAACAGCAGAATCGCTACGCAAATTACTGAAAAACAATGAAATAAATGTGGAACGTTCAGAGTTTGATACAGCTCCTGAGGCTTTTCGTGCTATTCCACAGGTGCATGGGGCTGTCAAAGATACGGTAGCCCATGTTCGAAAAGTTATTAAAACCGAAATTAATTCTGTAACGGATAATTTGTTGGTTTTTTCTAAAGAAAACCAACTGATTTCCAGTGGAAATTCACATACTTTACCCTTGTCATTAGGTTTAGATTTTCTTGCTATAGCATTGACAAGTTTGGGAAATATGTCAGAACGACGAATTTTTCATCTTATTTCATCAAGAGAAGATGAAAAGGAGGATTTTTTCTTAGATTTATCTGTTTTTCAACGTATAACAGAGAGTATTTTAGCTGAAAATAAGCGGTTGTCTACACCTGTGAGTGTTGAAAGCCCTATTTTTACTGAAAAAATGACTGATATTAAAGGAATGGGAGGCAGTTCAGCAGTTAAATGTTTGCAGGTAATCGAAAATATTGAACAAATATTAGCTGTTGAGTTGTTAGTTGCAGTATTGTGGTCGATAAATCAAAAAATAGCATTTACATCCTCCGTTTTGAATGAATATATTGACTATTTAGAGTTACAAACAGAAAAGATATCCTTGAAAAAAAGTATCGAAAAAACCATACAATTTTTTAAAAAAGAGAAGAGAGAAAGCTAAAATTTTTGAACTGGTGGACAATACTTTTTCTTTGAAAAATACTTATTAGTGAGATGTTAATCCGATTTAAATGATTTGTACATAGGGTGTTATCTTCTATATAAGCAGTTAACAATAAATAAAATTTATGGAAATAAAGGGAAATTAATTGGCAGTTATTTTCAAATTCCCGATTTAGATAATATTTCCAAATTAGAACTTAAAAATAGAACAGTAAATGAATAAATATTTGTTAATCCTTTTAGTGGGGTTTGTACTTTTCCAAAGTTGTAAAAATAATTCGAATCCAAAGGAATTGATTGATGAAATCAAATCACGTGAGGTGTTTGAAAATAACAAAACAATCTCATTTTCAGACACTACAGAGGTTTCTTTTGAAAGAATAACTGTAAAAGATAAAGAAGTATTAGCGGAATTAAAAAGTTTTTATTCTCAAAATGGCTATAGTACACGTTGGCTTTACGAAAAAAAACCGACTAATTTGTTTTATGGCTATATGAAAGTATTGGAAAAATCAGAAAATTACGGATTGAATCCAGAAACGTACCGTTATAAGGCTTTGCAGCATTTGGTAGACAGTCTCTATTCTAAAACGGTTGATTTTATGCAACTTGAACAAGCTGATAAAGAAATAACGGCTTCTTTTTTATTGTTAACGAAGCATTTAGGTAGCGGACGTGTATCTAAATTATCACATGGTCAACACGTTTGGAAGAAAATCAAACGCAATCGAAACGATCTTGAAATTCTATTAAAATTAGAAGATACAGATGATTTGGTAACCGTGATTGATGCTTTACATCCCAACCATCTCCTGTACAAGCGAATGAGTGAAAAATACGCTGAATTGAGAGCTGATACTCAGCCGGATTCAATCATTAAAATTGCTTTTGAGAATCCAAAGTTATTTGTTGATGGGTATAAGCATTCGGCAGTGGAGGCTATGCGGCATAATTTAAAACAGAAAGGTTATGAAGTCACTCCGTTGGTTTCGACAAATGTGGTTGATACCGTTTTGTTAAATGCCCTCAAAAAGTTTCAGGAAACCAAAGGCATTACTCCTGATGGTGTTCCAGGGAAGACAACTCTCTATCACTTAAATATGACCAAGGCTCAAAAAGTGGAACTTCTAAAACTTAATATGGAGCGTATGCGTTGGTTAAACAATGATTTAGGTGATGATTATCTCATTGTGAATATTCCTGATTTTAAGTTATTTGTATATCATAAAGATTCAATGATTCATCAAATGAATGTGGTAGTAGGCAGGGAATATACCGCAACTCCTGTCTTTGTTGATTCGATTCGTTACGTAGAATTTCGACCTACTTGGACGGTGCCACAGAGCATTATTCACAATGAAATGATTCCACAAATGGTGTCGGAGAATGATGCCGAAAAATACCAAAAACGAGGCTATACCATTTATGAAAATGGTGAAAAGATTGATCCGAATAGTGTAGATTGGACAAATCCTGAAATCAGAAAGCGTAAATTTCGTTTTGTAGAAGCTCCATCAGCTCGGAACTCATTGGGGCTGGTGAAATTTATTTTAACCAACGATATGAGTATTTATCTACACGACACTCCTTCAACACGATTGTTTTCACGTGAAGAAAGAGCTTTTAGTCATGGTTGTGTGCGTGTGGAACAACCTGCCGAATTGGCGTATTTACTGCTTAAGAATCAAGATGAATGGACACGTGAGAAGGTAGACCAAGCAATGCAATCGGGGCCCAATCAAAATCGTATTACTCTAAAAAACAGATACTTAATCAGTTTGTTGTATATTACCGCTTGGGTTGATGAAAATAATCAGCTTATTATCAAAAATGATATTTATGGTTTTGACCAACAGCAACTTAAAGAGTTGAAAGTATATGAATAGACTTAAAATTTCGTAGTATGGCAATCCGATTTACAGTTATTCGAGAAAATATAAAAATTGCTTTAGAGTCAATCAAAAGCCAGTTGTTGCGTACAATTCTTACGGTGCTAATCATTGCTATCGGTATAACGGCATTAGTTGGGATTTTGAGTGTTATCACAGCACTCCGCAACACTTTGGAAGGTAACTTTTCAAAAATGGGATCCAATACATTTTCTATTACACGCTATCAGTATACCCAACGAGTTCAAGGCAGCGGAGCTAATGAGAAGATAAATCCGCCCATTAGTTACCAAAATGCAATAGCATTCAGAGAACAATTACAAAATCCGTTTGCACAAATCAGTATTTCATTGTTTTCATCTGCTTCGGTTGAAGTTAAATACGAAAATCAAAAAACCGATCCTTCATCAAAAGTGATTGGAGTGGATGAGTTCTATATTAAAAATTCGGGCTTAGAACTTGACAGTGGTCGGGATTTCAGTAAGTTAGATATTGAGAATAATGCAGAAGTTTGTATTATTGGAGCTGATTTTACAAAAAAATTATTAAAAGATGTCAATCCTATTGGTAAGGTTATTTCTATTAAAGGACATAAATTTACAATTATTGGCGTATTGGAGTCAAAAGGTTCTACATTTGGAAATAATGAAGATATGCAAGTGTTGATTCCATTAGGGATTGCTCGTTCGGTTTTTACGCTCCAAAATCCGAATTTTGCAATAAAAGTAAAGGTAAATGATAAAGGTAAGCTAGATGTCGTTATGGATGATGCACTTATTGTTATGCGTAACATTCGAAGCCTCAGACCATTGGATGAAGATAATTTTGGTATGGAACGCAGTGATGATTTATTGCATCGTATTGAAAGTATCACACAAGGCATTGGAATTGCAGGGTTTGTGATTGGATTGATTACTATTTTAGGATCGTCGATTGCTTTGTTGAATATTATGCTCGTTTCTGTAACTGAACGTACCAAAGAAATTGGTATTCGCAAGGCTTTAGGAGCTCATCGTAAGGCAATTACAATGCAATTTTTCACTGAAACAGTTATCATTGCACAATTGGGAGCCATGGCAGGAATTGTTTTAGGCATAACATTAGGTTACTTCATTTCACTCGTAGCAGATTTTGATTTTATAATTCCATGGGGAGTCATTTTTGTGGCCATTTTGATAGCCTTTGTAGTAGCCATTATTTCAGGGTTATACCCTGCGATGAAGGCTTCCAAGTTAGATCCTGTTGAAGCTCTTCGTTATGAATAATTCTTTTTTGATTTTTGATGGTGATTGCCTTTTTTGTAATCGGATAGCTTATCATTTAGCAAAATCCGACAAGCGGGATAGTTTTAAATTTGTGTCAAGCACCTCTGAAACGGGACAATATTTTATCGTAAAATATCAATTGCAAAAGTTTGTAGATAAAACAGTTATAGTTCGAGTAGGGGAGGTGTTTTATATAAAATCAAAAGCCATTTTTATGTTTTTGAAAGAAAGTAATATGTATCCATTGCTTCGGTTTATTATTTGGATAACTCCTACATTTATAGCTGATTTTGTGTATGACATTATTGCAAAACATCGTAAGAAACTCATTAAAAAAGAATGCCCCATACTGCCTCCTGAAATTCGTAAAAAGTTTTTGAATTAATTTGGTTCAAAGCTCTACGAGTTGCGTGTTTTCGATATTTTTCTCATTTTCAGAAAGAAACATTTCTAATCTTCTTGATATCTATTTAATAACGGGAGTAAAATAAAAGAAATTCCTCCGAAAAAGAGAGTCATAAAGAACTGTGCTGTCCATACAATCCAACCAAAAGCGGTACCTGACACTAAAGGTATGCCAAAAAGTAGTAAAATTTCTGCTATAAAAAAGGGATATGAACCAAAGCCACCATTAGTAAAAGCTATGGCAAAACTGCCTACTACAAAGGATGTTAGTACCGTTCCTATGCTAACGTAGGAGGTCTCAGGTAGAGCAAGAAACGGAAGATAGAACATCAAAACGTACATTGTCCAAATGAAAATTGTATGCAATAAAAAAGCTCCTCGTCGCCGTAGTTTAAGTATGGAAAAAATACCTTCTTTAAGTCCTGCTACAAAATTGCGTACCTTTAAAGCAATGAAATGTGTTGATTTATAGACCCATATAGAAAATAATACTCCAAGAACTAATACAATTCCTAAAAGAAAAATCAATTTTTGGAAAGGAATTATCGACAGTAAAAACTCGCTAATTAAATTAAATTGAAGTAGAAAAGCAGTCAACGTGAACGATAGTAATAGGATTAGATCAACTACTCGTTCCGAAATTATGGTTCCTATACTTTTGTCAAAAGGCACACCATCATAACGATTTACTACCAAAGCTCTTGATATTTCCCCAGATCTTGGGATAGTAACGTTTACTAAATATCCGATAAAAACTGCCATTATCCGATTATAGCTACGAGTTCTGTATCCCATAGGGTTGAGTAATAATTCCCATCGTAAAGCACGTGAGACATTGCTCAAAAAACCGAGTAAAACTGATAATATAATATAAAAATAATCCGCTTTTAAGAACTTTTCTTTGATTTCATTCAGCTGCTCATCAGTGAATTGGCTGTAAGCATACCAGCATAAAAAAACACCTAAAAATAGCGGAAGGATAGTTTTTATTAACTTCATTATCAGTATTTTATGTTTTATTTATTCTATTTTATTTGTCTTTTCATTGGGGAAAATAATCCAAGGTTTAAAGGCCTTAGCTTCCTCAAAATCTAAAATTCCGTAGGAAATGATGATAATGATATCGCCTCGCTGTACCTTCCGAGCTGCAGGCCCGTTAAGAATTACCTCTCCCGAACCTCGTTTTCCTTTAATAATATAGGTCTCCAAACGTTCACCATTGTTTACGTTTACGATTGCAACTTTCTCTCCTTCAATCATATTGGCTGCTTCCATCAAATCTTCATCGATTGTGATGCTTCCTACATAATTTAGGTCAGCTCCAGTAACTGTAACTCGGTGAATTTTAGATTTTAATACTTCTATTTGCATTTTGTAAATCATTAAAAATCGGGCAAAGATACTAAAAAAAGAAATAATTAAAGTTTTCCATAAAAATTTTATCACAAATTTGAATTCGTATGATTGTTATTCCTTTTAAAGAGTAGGGGACAGCGATTATTCTTGTTAGATAGAACTTCTTCGATGAAAAATACATTGGATAATACAACCTCAGCAAAAAAATATTGACCAAAATAAAAAATAAAAATCCGTTAATGGAAGTCGTTTTTTCAGGATTTATTTTATAAAGCTGACTGCGAATATATCTGTAAAATTTTACAGTTTAAATAATTGGTAATAAGTAATTTATATATCAATATATAAATAATAACTTTAATATATATAAAAATATGTTTTTGAAGAAGTATTAATGTAATTCAAATATCTGTAAATCAATTATTTAAAAATAAACATCAAAATAACTGCCAAAATGTCATATATTAATAAATTGTTACTAATATTAAAGTATTAATTTATAAATTAATATTTAAGTATTTTATAATCATTATTTTATATATAAAAAAATTTATTTCATTTTTTCATCTTATTTTATTAAGAAAAATAGTATATATTTCAAATGATTTTTATGAGGTAAAAAATAAACTTACGTTCGTAAAAACCATTTTTGGACGCTGAATTAGTATGGAAAATAACTTCTTACTATGTTATCTAGGAAAGAAAAAGCGAATAAAAAATGGGAAGTAGATTTCTAATCTTGATATTTTCCTATTGTAGCAGTTCTGATGAGCAGACATCATCTGAGAATAGGAATTTTGTAAGATGAAACGTGAGGTGTTTATCACAGCATGACATATTTAGGAAAGTATAAAAAATTGATGTCAATATCAAGTGTTTGACCTGATGTAATACCACCTACAATTTGTTTTTACATTTACAGACTTTAGTACCAATAACACGAGAGAAAAGAGGTAGCACAGTAAATAGTCACCATCCTAATGAATTTAAGTGCAAAAAAAGATTTGTTTACAAAAGTAAATTAATTTTCGAAAACCTCAAAGCTATTATCGTCATAAAAAAAGATAATCTTCTTCAATTGTTTTTTGTTGTTTACTTTTGTAACAAATGTATTTTCTACAACTTTGGAGATTGGTGAAATCTGTTGATAAGAAATTTCGCTTTCAGGTTCTTTTACTCTTACTACGTTTTGAGGTGGGTTTTGTTTTCTTTTAGTAGTAGCAGATTGTTCGGGTTCATCACCAAAAAGATTTGTTTGCATAATAGACTTTTTTTCTTCAATTTTAGTTACAGAATTTTCTTTAGAAGGAAAATTACCTTTTCCTTGTGTTATCCAGTGAAAATTAACTTCAGGAAACTGCTCTATGAGCTTCATTATGAACTCTAAACTAGGTTTATTACGTTCAGACAATAAATGCGAAATACTTGATCGTTGTATGTCAAGTATATCAGCTAAAGAAGAAGCATTAAGGTCATAGTGTTCCATAATTTCTTGTAACCTTTTAACGAAATCAGGGGTGTTTATCATTGTAAAGTCTTTTTTAAATTAAAGATGGCACAAATGTAAACTATTTTTTTGAAACATACAAACATTTAAAAGTAATAAACAAGGTTTATTGCAAGTACTCTAATTTACAATTGTAACGCAAAAACTGTGAATTATATTCATATACACAAATGTAAACACGAATTAGATTTATTTAGTAAGTACAATTTTGATAATTAATTTTCTCTCACAACTATCCTAAACTTTTTTCATAAAAATTGCCTGAGAATGCCTTATACTTGTAAAAATCTAACTCCCGTTCGAAAGTTTTTAATTTTGGGACGGGAGTATGTTTTTGTGTAAAATCTTTGCAAAATCCCAAAAAAAGGTGTACATTCGTCCGAAAAAATATAATGAAACAGATACATAAAAAAACTTTCGGAACATACGCAGGTAAAAACGTAACACTCATCACGTTAGAGAATAGTAAAGGTATGGAAGTCTCCATTATGAACTACGGAGGTATCATCACTTCTATAAAATATCCTGTGAATGGAAAAAAAATAGAAACAGTCTTAGGATTTGATACTTTTGAAGAATACTTAAGTGAGGCTTATCGCAAGGAATATCCTTATTTCGGGGCTATTATTGGACGAAATGCAGGGCGTATTAAAGGAGGAAAAACAACGCTTAATGGTAAAGAACTTCAGTTGACGGTGAACCATGGAGCAGCTCAATTGCACGGTGGTTTTCAAGGATTCGATAGTAAAGTTTGGGAAATTGTTGAAGTTGGTGATAGCCAGAATTTATTCGTAGTCTTAAAATACATTTCACCAGATGGAGAAGAAGGCTTTCCAGGCGAAGTCGTAGTAACCGTTACTTATTCACTCAACGATGATAATGAACTTCGTGTGGATTATCATGGAAAAACGGATAAACCAACTATTTTAAACCTGACACAGCATACGTATTTTAACTTTAATAGTGATTCAAAAAATATATTGAACCATCTTTTACAGGTCAATGGAAATCGCTACTCGCCATTGAATCCCGACTATTCTCCAACTGGTGAATTGCTTCTTGTAGAAAATACATATTTAGATTATAGAAAGCCAGTAACTGTACATCCAGATATAGACAATGCTTTTCCTCGTCAAGTATCTGAAAATGAAGTTGTAGGTTCGTTGATATGTGAAGAAAGTAACATCCGAATGGACGTAAGAACCAATCAGCCTGTACTGCATATTTATGGAGGATACTACGTGCCAGAGCTACATCCAGAAGGCAGAAAATCAACAGGACAAAACGCAGGAATATGCTTTGAATGTCAAGGATTTGCTGATGCTTTGAACTATCCGCAGTTTCCGTCAACGCAATTGAATCCTGAGGATGAATATTCCTATTTTGCAACATTCCACTTTTTTGAAAATAAATAGGTCAAAATGCTACCTATATTTTACATATTTTTAAAATGAATTTACAACAACGAGACGAACGCCATCTATGGCATCCTTACACTCAACATAAAACAGCCATGTATCCCATCGGTATTGTTAAAGGAAAAGATGCCTTACTTTGGGATGAAAACGGTAAACAATATATAGATGCTATCGCCAGTTGGTGGGTAAATGTATTCGGACATGCTAATCCTCATTTAGCCGAGGCAGCTTTCAAACAACTCTCGCAACTGGAACATGTACTCTTTGGTGGATTTACTCACGAACCAGCTGTAAAACTCGCCGAAAAACTAATTGAATTATTGCCTGAAAATCAACAAAAAATATTCTTTTCTGATAATGGTTCAACGGCAGTAGAAGTAGCTATAAAGATGGCTATTCAATATTTTTTTAACAAAGGACAAAAAAAGCATGTTATTGTAGCCTTTGAAAACGCATTTCATGGTGACACCTTCGGAGCAATGGCAGCTTCAGGGATTTCTTTTTTTACCGAATCTTTTAAAAATCAATTACTTGAAGTGGTTCGTATTCCAATTCCTGAAAAAGGAAAAGAACAGGATTCGGAGAGAAAATTAGCTGAAGTCATAAAGAAATACAATCCTGCGGCTTTCATTTTTGAACCTTTAGTGCAAGGAGCTGCGGGTATGCGAATGTATGCACCTGAAGCATTGGATAGATTAATTCAAATAGCTAAAAATGAAAAAGTTATCACAATAGCTGATGAAGTAATGACAGGATTTGGCAGAACAGGAAAAATATTTGCCTGTGATTATTTGAATGAAAAGCCAGATATCATTTGTTTGTCCAAAGCCTTAACAGGAGGTACGATTCCACTTGCAGTAACTTCAACTACTCAAGCTATTTTTGATGCTTTTTGTAGTGATGATGTTAATAAAGCATTTTTTCACGGGCATACCTATATGGCAAATCCTACAGGTTGTGCTATTGCTTTGGAAACCATTCGAATTTTGCAAACTAATGATTGTAGCCAAAACATACAGCGAATATCAGATTTGCACAAACAGTTTATAAATAAAATGAAAAGCAACTCAAAGACAAGCGGTTGGCGTAGTTTGGGAGTAATTTTAGCTTTTGAAGTGAATACTAATGCAGGAAATGAATACTATGGCAGTATACGCAATCAGCTATATGATTTTTTTATTTCTAAAGGAATTATCTTGCGTCCTGTTGGAAATACAGTATATGTATTTCCTTCCTATGTTATTACAAATCAGCAGTTAACGCAGGTCTACGATGCTATTGAAGAAGCCATTGAAAAATTTGGAATTGAATAAATAGGGAAATACATATTTAGCACTGTTTGAAACTATCAGTTTCGGTGGTTATTTTCAATTTTCATTAATTTGTAATCACTCCCGTCCGAAAGTTTTTAATTTTCGGATAGATATTTTGCTATAATACTCTGATATCGTGTATTTTATCTTCGGTAATATTGACCATTTCATGCAGTCCAAATTGGTCGTTCTAAATGGGGAAATTTTGAGTTCGCCTAATGCTATATCCTTTATTTATCAATAAACCTTTGGTAAAGCCAAATATTCTTGTAAATTTGTGGCATATTATTTTTACGTAGAATATAAATTTCAATATATAACGACATGTATTTCAAGAAAATATTAATCGCTATTTCAATTATTGGTTTAATTATTTTAGGTTTCTTTTCCTACTCAATTTACAATCTTATTTTAGCTCCTAACACCAATTTTGAGGAGCGTGAAATTGAAATATTCATTCCAACAGGAGCTTATTTTAGCGATGTTACGCATGTGCTAAATCCATATTTGTCTGATATAGAATCATTTATACAGGTAGCCAAGCAGAAAAAATATGTTGATAACATCAAGGCGGGTCGTTATATCATCAAAAAAGGAAGTAGTAATAATGACATAATCAATGTATTACGCAGTAAAAATAGACCTATAAAATTGACTTTCAACAACCAAGAGACGTTAGAAAATTTAGCAGGACGGGTTGCACAGCAAATTGAAGCGGATAGCATTTCGCTGTTGAATGCTTTCTTAGATCCTCAATTTTTGACTGAAAATGAATTTACATCGAAAGATGTGTTAGGAATGTACTTACCCAACACGTATGAATTTTTTTGGAATACTTCAGCTACGCAGTTTAGAGATCGTATGCTCAAGGAGTACCGTCGTTTTTGGAATTCAGACAGAATAGAAAAAGCTAAAAATCAAAATCTTACGCCAAAGCAAGTGAGTGTTTTAGCTTCGATTGTGCAAAAAGAAACAGCGCAAGTATCGGAACAGAGTAGGGTAGCGGGGGTTTATATCAACCGCTTAAGAAATAATATGCTCCTTCAAGCCGATCCTACGGTTATTTATGCCATCAAGGAACACACTGGTAAGCATGATACTATCATAAAAAGGGTGTTAAATCGTGATTTGACAATCGACTCTCCGTATAACACCTATAAGTACGCAGGACTGCCACCAGCTCCTATCGCCATGTCGGATATTTCAGCAATTGAAGCTGTATTAAGCCCTGAAAATCATGATTTTTTCTATTTCGTAGCAGATGTTGAAAAACCTGGGTTTCACAAGTTTGCGTCTACCTACTCGCAGCATCTGATTAACAGTCGAGTTTATCACGAGTGGATTAATGCACAAGGAATTAGAAGATAAACGGATGAAGCATACCTCAAATTCTTTGCTTATATCATAAAATTATATTACCTTTGAGGTCGCTATATTTTCAGAATTATGACACGAAAAAATAAAATACAAACAACAATTCATTTATCGAAAGAAGATATTTTAACAGACTATAGAACAGCAGTAATTAGCCGTGAATGTAGTCTTCTGGGTAGGAGAGAAGTCCTTACCGGAAAGGCCAAATTTGGTATTTTCGGAGACGGAAAAGAAGTACCTCAGTTGGCAATGGCTAGAGCGTTCCAAGATGGTGATTTCAGAAGTGGTTACTACCGTGATCAAACTTTTATGATGGCCATTGGAGCATTTACTATTGAAAACTTCTTTGCAGGACTCTATGCTAATCCTGATATCGAAGCAGATCCAACCAGTGCAGGACGGCAAATGGGAGGGCATTTTGCCACTCACAGTTTAGACGAAAACGGCAATTGGAAAAATTTATTACAACAGAAAAATAGTAGTAGCGACATTTCTCCCACTGCTGGACAAATGCCACGTTTACTTGGATTAGCTCAGGCTTCAAAAATATTCAGGGAAGTACCCCAAACAGAAAAAGAAAAATTTTCAAACAACGGAAATGAAGTAGCTTGGGGAACTATTGGAAATGCCAGTACCAGTGAAGGTCATTTTTTTGAGACCCTCAACGCTGCAGGGGTGTTGCAAGTACCTATGGTAATTTCGGTTTGGGATGACAACTATGGAATTTCGGTACCTGCTAAATATCAAACTACTAAAGAGAATATTTCCGAAATATTGAAAGGATTCCAGCGTGATGAGAATAACAATGGTTATGAAATTTTCGTTGTGAACGGATGGGATTATCCTGCTTTGTTGGAAGTTTTTGAAAAAGCTGGAAAAATTGCTCGTGAAGAACATGTCCCTGTACTGATTCACGTTCGGGAACTCACACAACCTCAAGGACATTCAACCTCTGGATCGCACGAACGTTACAAAAGTACTGAGCGACTGGAGTGGGAACGTGAATTTGACTGTAATCTGAAAATGCGTCAGTGGATTGTTGAGAGTGGCATTGCTACCGAAGAAGAAGTAGCATCCATTGATGCTGAGGCTAAGAAAATGGTTCGGGATGGGAAAAAACGAGCTTGGGAAGCTTATCAAAATCCTATTTTCAGGGAAAGAAACAGTTTAATTGAGATTATAGAATTATCTGTAAATGAATCATTTAAAAATTATGATGCTGTTCAAAGCATAAAAAACCATTTAGCCTCTATTTCTACCATTTCACGCCGAGATGTAGCAAGTGCCGCACGTAGAGTATTGCGATATGTTGCCACTGAAACGACAACTAACGCAGAAACCTTACGTAGTTGGATCAATGATTATTTTGCTGAAAATCAACCGAAATATAGCAGTCATTTGTATATTGAAAATGAAAAAAATCCAACATTGGTCACAGAGGTAAAACCTATCTACAAAGAAAATGCTGAACTGGTTGATGCTAGGGTAGTGCTACGCGAAAATTTTGACGGATTATTTGCTAAATATCCAAATTTACTCATTTTTGGGGAAGATACAGGAAACATCGGTGATGTAAATCAAGGATTGGAAGGTTTGCAAAAGAAATATGGAGAGCTGAGAGTTGCTGATACTGGTATTCGTGAAGCTACCATTATTGGACAGGGTATTGGTTTGGCTATGAGAGGGTTACGTCCAATTGCCGAGATTCAATACCTAGACTATATTTTATATGGATTACAAACGATGAGCGATGATTTAGCTACGGTACATTATCGAACCTTAGGTCGGCAGATGGCTCCGCTGATTGTCAGAACTCGTGGACACCGTTTGGAAGGAATTTGGCATGCAGGTTCGCATATGGGAGCTCTGTTGCATTTATTGCGTGGCGTACATATTCTGGTACCTCGAAATATGACCAAAGCGGCAGGTTTTTATAATACCTTATTAGAGTGTAACCAACCTGCAGTAGTCATCGAATGCCTGAATGGATATCGACTTAAAGAGCAGTTACCGAGTAACTTAACAGAATTTAAAACTCCTGTAGGAGTAGTAGAAACGGTACGTGAAGGAAAAGACATTACGATAGTTTCCTATGGTTCAACATTACGAATCGTCTGTCAGGTTGCTGAAGAGTTGTCTGAATTTGGAATTGACGCGGAAGTTATTGATATTCAGTCTTTATTGCCGTTTGATTTGAATCATGATATTGTAAAAAGCATAGCTAAAACGAATCGTTTGCTAATTATTGATGAAGACGTTCCAGGCGGAGCTTCGGCATACATCATGCAAAAAATATTAGAAGAGCAAAATGCGTATCAGTATTTGGATTCTGCACCTCAAACTCTTTGCTCAAAAGATCATCGACCTGCTTATGCTAGTGATGGAGATTATTTTTCAAAACCGAATGCAGAAGACATCTTCGAAAAAATTTATGAAATCATGAGAGAGTCAAATCCTGCAAAATTTCCAAAAATTCTTTAGTTCAGTAGGAAATTCAAAATAACGTTATTAAAATCTCCAAGGTTTATCATAAGGTAGAATTTAGGAGATTTTTCTTAATTTTAAAAATCCTATTTTACATAATATAAATTATAGTACAAAAATATGAAAAAGAAAAAAATATTACAAAACAACAATAATCAGATAAAATTATATAAAATGAACTCGTATTGACTTTTTATTTTGCTTAAATTACTATCTCAAAGTACCAAAAATATGAAAATCATTAAGTTAAATCTTCTTTTTATGGATTTTTAACGAAAGAATCATTATATTTACTTTTTAATGATTATTTTTTTCAAATAAGTCGAGATACCTTCAATGTTTAAAAAGAAATGTCACTTAAATTCCATTAGTAAGTACAATTTTTTGGGATCGTTTTTCTCTTTTTTCTTTGGGCTGGCTCAAAGAGCAAAATTCTTCCAAAAACCTTAATCAATTTGAATGATTTTTATACGGAACTGCCGAGGAATCAGGTCTAAAATTTGTCCGATTACTGGTTTATTTGTACCTTTGCTTCGTTTGGATGGTACTATAATTGATAAAATTCGGGATTTTTTTAATATACAGTATTCTCAAGTAAAACTTTTATTTAGAAAGTTTCGGACGGTTATGAAAGTATTTATAAAAGAAAACATATACAAATGACAATCAATTGCAAAGGAATTTTAGTTTCATTAGAACGTCCGAAAGTGATGGGAATTTTGAATGCTACACCCGATTCATTCTATGAAAACAGTCGGATTACAGAAACAGAGGTGTTGAAAAAAGCTACGCAAATGTTGGTAGATGGTGCTGACTTTTTGGATGTTGGTGGATATAGCTCACGTCCAAATGCGGATGAAGTTTTAGAAATTACTGAATCACAACGCGTTGTTCCAATCATTCGTAGTCTAGTCAAAGAGTTTCCAAATTTGCCGATTTCCGTGGACACATTTCGTAGTGAAATCGCACGACAATGTTTGCTTGAAGGTGCGGCAATGGTGAATGACATTTCAGCAGGACAGTTGGATGAAAAGATGTGGGATGTTGTGGCTGAATTCCAAGTTCCATACATTGCAATGCATTTGCGAGGTACTCCACAAACTATGAATCAATTTACTGATTATGAAAATATTGTCACTGAAATGATTCATTATTTTTCCAAAATAAAAGCTAAAGCACAGCTGTGGGGTATCAATGATTGCATCATTGATCCTGGTTTCGGTTTTTCAAAAACCTTAGATCAAAACTACGAAGTTTTACAAAAAATGGAATTATTCCAATCGTTGGACTTACCTATTCTGGTAGGATTTTCAAGAAAATCAATGCTATATAATCTTTTGGGAGTCGATTCTTCTAAGGCTTTGAATGCAACCACGGTAGTTAATACAATAGCACTGATGAAAGGAGCTTCTATTTTGAGAGTTCACGATGTTAAGGAAGCGGTAGAATGTGTAAATATATTTAATAAAACATCTGAAAATGAATAGATTAATTATTTTAATACTTGCTCTTTTACTTTGGTCGTGTAACGAACGTAGCGTACAGTTACCCCAACTTTCACAGGCTCAACTTCCTACCGAGGTTACGGATTATTCACCCATCTATATCTTTTTTAATGAAAATTCTGGATTAGCCGACTTGAACAGAAAGAACATGATTTCAACAACCCATTGGGTATTTAACATTGATAAGCGATTACCTCTGTCTGAAGTAGGAAAAACAATGTTAACAATGCAGAAAAAACGGGCTACGATGAGTTTTCACAGTAATCCTGATGCAAAAAACTATTTCACTATAGCCGATATGCATGATCATAAGTATAAATTTTTAGAGTTTACTACTACCCAATTTGAGGTAATTACTGAAATACAAAATCAAGATAAAGTATTAGAAATAAGTGATTTAAAAAACATAAAACACCTTATAGAAACACTAAAAGCTAATCCAAGTGAAACAATTTCCATGGATGGGAGTATATCGTTTCAAGATTTTGTTGTATTTTTACAGAAGATACAAGAAGTAGGTCTTTTTTTTAAGACAATAACCATTCTTGATATTGATAAAGTCAAATAAAGAAAGGTAAAAAAGGTTCTACTAAAAACCTAATCAGAAAGTAAAAAGGATATGAAATTATTTGAGATTTTAGATTTTTCAATAGCCGATGCTATTGATATTCTTTTAGTTGCGATGTTACTTTACTATGTGTATCGGCTTATTCGTGGTACAGTGGCAATTAATATTTTTTTGGGAATTGTCATCATCTATTTAATTTGGAAAATAACGGAAGCCTTACAGATGCAATTGCTCAGTAGTATTTTAGGTCAATTCATTGGTGTGGGGGTTTTTGCTCTAATTGTTGTTTTTCAGCAAGAAATACGAAAATTCTTACTTACCATAGGTTCAACAAATATTACAGCACGAAACAAATTTCAAAAGTTTTTTGGCTTTTTGCGTCTGACAAAAAAAGAATCCGCATTGGATGTGAAAGGATTGATTGCCGTATGCCGAAAATTAGGGGCTAACAATACTGGAGCGTTAATTGTACTGGAACGGAACATGTCATTAGAATTCGTTCGAGAGACGGGCGATAAAATGAATATCGAATTTTCGCAACCCATAATTGAAAGTATCTTCTTTAAAAACAGTCCTTTACATGATGGTGCTATCATCATAAAGGGAAATTTTATAGTAGCAACCCGTGTCATTCTGCCTGTAGCAGGAGAAAATAAATTGCCTAAACATTTCGGATTACGACACCGAGCGGCTGTGTCTATTTCGGAAAAAACGGATGCTTCAGCATTAATCGTTTCAGAAGAAACAGGACGTATTTCGTACGTAAAAGGAGGAGATTTTATCAAATATAAAAATGATGAAGAACTCTTCCTTTTGATTAATAAGGACTTGGGATAAAATCAAAATTTTCAGATTTGATACTTTGAATTTTTGATAACTAACCTCTGAGGATTGAATCTCTACTCCTGTTACTTTAAATATTTAAAATAATCTACTGATTTAAAATAACTTAAATTCATGTTTTTATTGATCCATAATTTAGGTTAGGAATTACTTGGATTTTGTTAATTAAGATTGCTCTATGAAAGAAGATTTTTTGCAGTACCTTTGGAAACATAAAATAGTTCCTCAAGTTTCTACGCTCACTTCTGGTCAAAATCTTGTTATACATTCTTTTGGAACACCAAACAGACTTTCAGGGGCTGATTTTTTTAATGCTCAATTACAAATTGATGAACAACTATGGGCAGGAAATGTGGAGTTACACGTAAAATCATCCTATTGGTATGCCCATCGACATGAGCAAGATCCTGCTTATCAAAACGTTATTCTACATGTGGTTTGGGAACATGATGTGGAAGTTTTTGATTGCAATCAACGTCCTATTCCTACTTTAGAACTTCGACACGTTATTGATCAAAATATCGTAAAACGATACGAAATCTTATTTTCTAAATCTCATACATTCATAAATTGTGATAAAAACTATAAAAAAGTACAAGAATATATCTTTTTTTCATGGAATGAGCGTCTTTTTGTTGAAAGATTAGAGCAAAAATCCTTTTTAATTGATAAATTATTGACAGAATCACATTCAGATTGGGAGAAGGTATTGTTCTTAATGCTCCTAAAAAGTTTTGGAGGGACTGTTAATGGAGAAAATTTCCTAAATATTGGGAAAACAATTGACTTTTCCATTATTCGGAAAGAGAAAAATAACCCGCTGTATGTAGAAGCTCTACTTTTTGGACAAGGTCAATTACTTTCAAAACCTACTGAAGGTACATATTTCCAAACACTATTGGCTAATTATGACTACCTAAAACGAAAATATAATCTGAAAAACAATAATTTGCATCTTGAATTTTCCAAACTCCGACCACAAGGTTTTCCAACCATTAGGCTTTCGCAATTGGGACAAGTATATGAAAAAAACGAAGGATTATTCTCAAAAATAATAGAAACTAAAGACATACAACAGCTCAAAACTGTACTTACTGTCGAAACATCGCCTTTCTGGGAAACGCACTATACCTTTGGAAAAACGTCTAAAAAAATAAAAAAGAAAATCAGCAATTCGTTGATTGAACTGATTTGGATAAACGTCATATTGCCTGTTAAATATATATACTTCAAATATTTAGGTAAAGACATTTCCGAAGAACTTATGGAAAGTCTACGGCAAATGAAACCTGAAAAAAATACGATTATTGACCATTTTGAAAATATAGGAGCATATCCAACTTCAGCATTTGATACTCAAATTTTATTACAACAATATAACCAATACTGCAAAGAGAAAAAATGCTTGAATTGTGCAGTAGGGATATCTTTATTAAAAGAAGAAAAATAGAGAATCTACGATTCTTCTGTTATAAAATTAATGATTTTCAATAAATATTTTACTAATATTTTTTATATCTTTGTAGCTTTAAAACATAATAAATGAAACTAAAAGCAGGAGTTTTAGGAGCTGGACATTTAGGAAAAATACATCTACGATTGTTGAATCAATCTGAGAAATATGAATTAATGGGGTTTTATGACCCTGATAAAGAAAACGCTCAAAAGGTGAGTCAAGAGTTTGGTTATCACTGTTTTGATAGTATTGATTCGCTGATTGAATCTTGTGATATGGTCGATGTGGTTACCCCTACTTTGAATCATTTTGAATGTGCTGAGCGAATCATTACGAGGGGTAAGCACCTGTTTATAGAAAAACCAATAGCTAACACGGTTGAAGAAGCGGAACACATTATCGCTTTGGCAAAAAAACATAATGTTAAAGGTCAAGTCGGGCATGTAGAACGGTTCAATCCTGCTTTTTTAGCAGTGAAAAACAGCATTAACAATCCAATGTTTATTGAAGCACATCGTTTAGCTGAATTTAACCCTCGTGGTACAGATGTTCCCGTTGTGTTGGATTTAATGATTCATGACATTGATGTAATTCTAAGCATTGTACAATCAAAAGTAAAACATATTTCTGCAAGTGGAGCTTTAGTTATCAGTCAATCACCAGACATAGCCAACGCTCGTATTGAATTTGAAAATGGTTGTGTTGCAAATCTTACGGCAAGTCGTATTTCAATGAAAAATATGCGAAAATCACGATTTTTCCAGAAAGACGCCTATATATCAGTTGATTTTTTAGAGAAAAAGGTCGAAGTAGTCAAAATGAAAGACGCTCCCGAAATAGCAGGTGATTTCGATATGATTTTGCAAAATGCAGAGGGTGAAAAGAAACAAATATATTTTGAAGTCCCTGAAATTAAGGGAAATAATGCTATTCTAAACGAATTGGAAGTATTTGCCGATGCTATAAATAATAATACTACACCTGTTGTAACCCTAGAACAAGGTACGGAGGCTTTGCGAATAGCCAAACAAATCATCGAAAAATTGTAGATATGAATATTGCTGAGAATCTGAAAGGACTACAACAATCAATCCCTGAATGGGTTACGCTAGTTGCGGTCTCTAAATTCAAACCAATTGAAGATTTGCAAATAGCCTACGATGCTGGGCAGCGTATTTTTGGGGAAAGTAAAATTCAAGAAATGACCCAAAAAGAGGCTCTTATGCCAAAAGATGTACAATGGCATTTTATCGGGCATGTACAACGCAACAAAGTAAAATATATGGCACCTTATGTGAGCCTGATTCATGGTGTTGATAGCTTAAAACTGCTCGAAGAAATTAACAAACAAGCACTTAAACACAATAGAATTATTGATTGTCTGTTACAAATTCACATAGCTCAGGAGGAAAGTAAGTTTGGATTTGATCCCCAGGAAATTTTTAACCTTTTGGAAAATCCTACATTTGATAAATTACAAAATATACGTATAAAAGGTATCATGGGAATGGCTACCTTTACAGAAGATAAAAAACAAATAGCTTCTGAATTTCAATCACTTAAATCTGTTTTTGACGTACTAAAAAACAAACAACATCCTCTTTTGAATGTTGAAATTTTATCCATGGGGATGAGTGATGACTATCCAATAGCCATTGAGTGTGGGAGCACCATGATTCGTGTGGGGAGCAAAATTTTTGGATCTCGATAGAAAACTTTTACTCAGAAAATACTACTTCAGAAGTTACAAAATAGATTGATATATAAAAAACTGTCTACAGAAAATTTTCACTTCTCTAGACAGTTTTTATTATTTTGTATGATATTGGATTATAAGTTTTTAACCAATAATTCTTTAATTTCAGGAGATGATGGTCTCGGTGCGTCTGCAGATATTATTTTACCTTCTTTATCTAATAGAATGAATCTTGGGATAGACGAAACGGAATAATCTTGTATAAAATTTTGCCCCTCTGTTGTCATTTCAGCATACAATTGGATACCTTGTAATTTGTTTTCTTTCATATATCCCAACCATTTATCTTTATCTTGGTCAATAGAAATGCTCACAAAAGCAATATCTTTCCCATGAAATTCTTTCTCAAGAGCTTGTAATGCAGGAATTTCATTGAGACAAGGCTTACACCAAGTTGCCCAAATATCGATATAGACTAATTTCCCCTTCAAATCATCCAATGAAGTCTTTCCTCCTTTAAAATTTTCGTATTCAAATTTTGGAGAAATAACTCCTGCTTTTAAACTTTTCAATTTTTCCAATTCGGCATAAAGTTGCTCAGCATGTTTCAAATAATCTTCTTTGGTAACATTATCTTTTATAACCTTGTAAATGAATTCATTAGTTTCAGAACCATTTTGTGGATTCAGCGCAAAAACCAATTGTTCAGCAAACACACTTCTAATTTTAGCCGGTTTCACAGCTTGAATTTCTTCAGCCATAGCTTTCCAATCAGGCTCTTGGTTCATGTATTTCCCGAAGAAATTTTCCATAACCAATGCTTTGTATGTTTCAAACAACTCAAAATCAGTTTCGTTGGTGTAATCTACTTTATCTAATTCAGCTTTAAACTCAGCAGGCATCTCAATTTGTCTTCCACTGAATTGAGACTTAACACGTGGGTACAATGCTTTCAATTGCAAGTCAAAATAATGGTTTGATTTCTCTTCCAACTTAACAAATTCTTTTGGAAGTCCTTTATAGTTTCCTAAAAATTCATCATTTTGTTTTTTGATATCAGCAACTGTCGTTTTGAATCCATCCAGCTCCTCACTCAAGATTGTTTCTAAATTTTGTCGAGTTTCATTTATTTTTTTGTTTTTCTCACGTAAAAAGACTTGTATGATGGTGTCTTTTCCTGAGAAAGTTACTTTTTCAAGACTGATATTAATCCCTAATTCGTCTCCTTTTTGCAAATACAAAGGAACCATAGCCGTTTGTTGAACCAACAAATTGTAGTAGTTCGTACTGATTGTTAAAGTATCGGCAAACGTTCCATCAGATTTTACATTCAACGTATGACGTTCTGTTCCACCGATAAGTTCTACTGGCATTCCCATATAGCCATCTATTTTTCCTGAGAGAATTACATGGTCAGCCTTCTTTCCACACGCCACAAATCCGAGAGTAGCGAATGATACAATAAATAACTTTTTCATTTTCTGTATGTTACAATTAATATTAAAAAATCGGTGCAAGATACAATATTTTTCCGATGTATCTTATTTCTTTCCTAAGAAATTTTACTCCGAATCCGTATTAGAAAAATAAGCATTAAGAAACTCATCACCATAGAAGAAATAAAAAGTTGATATACAACAACGGTTATTGCATTATGAGATTATAGCTTATCAATAGTTATCTTCCTCTAATCTCCCTAAAATTATTTCTTTTCCTGCTACAGATTCTGTAAAAATTAAATAACGATTACCTCCTTCTTTAATTTTGTATTTTTTCTTGATTTCTTCCACTGAAAGAGGATAATTTTTGGAGATAATATTATATTTAGCTCCTTTTTCGATATTTTTTGCAGAAATTACTTCTGATTTAAGCCTACGACCTGGAAAATTAGGTGTTTTTATATCAGATGTATATAGATGTGTATTTGGGTGTAGCTTTTCTAGTCCAAAATGAACAGCTATATGACTAAAAGCTCCCGATTTGAGCAAAGCATTATTCGGAATATAGATAAAATTCTTCACTTTTGAGAAAGCAACATTTTTTTCATCCTTTTCATCGAAGAAAAATGTAAAAATGGGATCTTCATTGCCTAAGTTTATACATCTACACTCTGTTTTTGCTTCTATCTTATACCTATTTTGTGTGATAAAAATTTCTTTAACTTCGTTTTTTACTGCAATAATATCTATTTGCTCCACGAAAGGAAGTGTTTGTATCAAATAGGTCAAGTCAATCAACGGGGAGAGCTTTACTAATATTTTATCGGAAATATTCCACAACTGTGGTTGCAACTCCAAAAGATTGGGAGAAAGATCTTCCAGCAAAAATTTCTTCTTGTTATGAATATCTCGACGAGCGGGATCAATATAAATAACATCATATTTTTGTTGGTTTTTAGCCAGAAAATCAGTTGCATTTTGCAGATGAAAATTTGCATTCCTACCTAATATTTGCCAATTGTGTTTAACCAAGGACAGAAGTTCTGGATTTTGTTCTACCAAATGCACTTCTTCAAATCTTTTTGATAGGAAAAAGGCATCAATTCCCAGCCCACAGGTGAGGTCTAAAAATCGTTTTCCTCTAAGATTCAAGGATTTAAATTCAGCTGTTTGTTGCGATGAAGCTTGTTCCAAATTCAGATGTGGAGGAAAAATAATATTCTCATGGAGCAAAAAAGTAAATTTTCGCGAAGCCACGTTTCGTCCCACTATTTGCTGAGCTAACTCTTTATTGGTAACAGATTCAAAGATAGGCTTTTTCAGTAGTAGTTCTGAGATATTTATATCCTGATTAGTAAGAATGAAATTTTGAACTTTAGGATCTAAAATATTCATATATAACAAATTATACACAAACTTTATCCGATTTAGGAATGTTCTATTTTTAGGTTAATAATACTGTCAAATACTATTGTTTCTAATCAGAGTTCCTGCATTTTAGTAGCTAATGTTTCAATAAATTTTGAAATCGGATTTTTGACCATCATTGCCATCATTGGATTAAAACTTCCTTCAAATAGTAATTGAACTTCACTTTGATTTTCAGCTATTTGAACAATGTTAGTAATCAGCGTAAAAGGTATTTTATCTCCTACAGCTCCCATAACAATTTGTGTATAAGGTGTTTTGCTTTTTTTCTGCAAAGCAATTTCAGGCATTCCTTTCAAAGTAAAAACAAATGAATTTTCATCAATAACTTCAAATTTACTGATAGATTCAGGCATTAATTTTTTAAAGTTACGAAGATCTTCCAACATCGTAAACAGTTCTTGAGGGTTTTTGGAAACCACTACTTTTGGGCTTTCTAAATTCATCTTATGACTTTTATAAATAGATATATATAAAACAAGATTTACAAAAAAAGTACTTTCATTGTAAATCTTATTATTACATTGAAAAACAATGTTTTACAAAAAAAGTTTCTTAAGTAATATCTTACCTAAGTTTTTCATAATCCCAGAAAAACTTGCTCTATTTTTCTCTGTAAGATTTTACCGCCTCCACAAAAGCTTTTGCGTTTTCAACAGGAATGTTTGGCAGAATTCCGTGTCCTAGATTTACGATGTACCTATCTTTTCCAAAAGCGTCAATCATTTGATGTACCATTCTTTTGATTTCCGAAGGCGGAGAGAGTAATCGTGAAGGGTCAAAATTTCCTTGCAACGTGATTTTACCTCCCGTAAGTTCTCGAGCTATTTTCGGAGTACACGTCCAATCCACACCAAGGGCAGAAGCTTTCGATTTTGCCATTTCAGCAAGGGCAAACCAACAGCCTTTTCCAAAAACAATCACTTTAGTAAGTGGTGCTAACGCTTCTACAATCTGGTTGATATATTTCCAAGAAAATTCCTGATAATCAACAGGAGAAAGTACACCTCCCCAACTATCGAAAATTTGTACCGCATCAACCCCTGCTTTCACTTTTTCTTTCAGATACAAAATGGTCGTATCCGTAATTTTTTGCAACAATTTGTGTGCTGTTTGTGAATCTGTAAAACATAACTCCTTGGCAATGTTGAAGTCACGTGAACCTTTCCCTTCTACGGCATAACAGAAAATCGTCCAAGGAGACCCTGCAAACCCAATGAGAGGTACACGATTGTCAAGCATTTGTTTGGTAAGTTTGATGCCCTCCATCACGTATCCTAAAGTTTCGTGAATATCAGGAACTATCACATTTTCAACATCTTTGGCAGAACGAATCGGATTAGGAAGCCAAGGTCCTACCCCCGATTTCATCTCCACTTCAATATTCATCGCTTGTGGAACAACCAAAATATCTGAAAATAAAATAGCAGCATCAGTTCCTACAATATCAATAGGTTGCACTGTGATTTCCGCAGCTAATTCAGGAACTCGACAACGCGTGAAGAAATCATATTTATCGCGTAAAGCCCTAAATTCTGGCAAATATCTACCCGCTTGACGCATCATCCAAACCGGTGGACGCTCCACAGTTTCGCCATTCAAGGCTCTTAAAAATAAATCGTTTTGTAACATATTTAGGCAATAGGCAATAGGCAATAGGCAATAGGCAATAGGCAATAGGCAATAGGCAATAGGCAATAGGCAATAGGCTTTCCAAAATATTAAGATTTCAAATCCCAAAATCCAAGTATTTGAAAACTTAGCACTTGTATCTTGGTCTTGTTAACTTAAAACTATTGCCTATTACCTAATTGCTTCTCCCTCAAAAAATTAAATTCCGTTAATAATTGCAATAAAATCATCGGCTTTGAGTGACGCTCCTCCAATAAGTCCGCCATCAACGTCTGCTTTTGCAAAAATTTCTTTGGCATTATCAGGTTTTACGCTACCTCCGTAAAGAATTGAAACGCCGTCGGCTACTTCTTTTCCGTATTTATCAGCGAGTGTCTTACGAATAAATGCGTGCATTTCCTGAGCTTGTTCAGGTGAAGCGGTTTCACCCGTTCCGATTGCCCAAACAGGTTCGTAGGCTAAAACGATATTTTTCCACGCATCGGCAGACAAATGGAATAATCCATTTTTAATCTGATTTTCAACTACTTTAAAATGATTATTTGCTTTTCTGTCCGCTAATTCTTCTCCGATACAAAATACCATTCGAATATTGTGTTTCAAGGCTGTGTCTGCCTTTTTAGCCAATGACTCGTCAGTTTCGTTAAAATAAGCACGACGCTCCGAATGTCCTAAAATTACAGTTTTTACGCCTATGCTTTTTAACATTTCAGCTGAAATTTCACCTGTGTAAGCTCCGTTTTCAGCAAAATGCATATTTTGAGCAATCACTTCAACAGCAGTTCCTTTTGCTGCTTCAGTTGCGGGAATTAAATTCACAAAAGTAGGAGCTACCATCACTTCTGCTTCTGTTTTAGGTAATTTTTTTAATAAATCAGCGATTAATTCTGTTGATTTTTTCAGGTCATTGTTCATTTTCCAATTTCCTGCTACAATTTTTTTTCTCATATCTTGTATTTTTACGATAAATAACTAATGTAAAATTAGCCACAAAAATACAATTTTTTATGAAATACATCAAGACATCCCGAAATTTATTTTGAAGCGGGAATGAATTGATATATTTGAAGAGAAATAAAAAAGCTACCCTTTTTGGATAGCTTTATCTTATAGACGATTTTAGGTATTTAATCTTTCATACGTTCAACATACGTACCTTTTTCGGTCTCTACCTTAATACGGTCACCCTCATTAATAAAAAGAGGTACGTTTACGATAGCTCCTGTTTCAACTGTAGCTGGTTTTGTCGCGTTTGTTGCTGTATTTCCTTTTACACCCGGTTCTACATGAGTCACTGTAAGAATTACGTTTGCAGGCATTTCTACTGACAATGGAGATTCATCCTCAGCATTAAAAATAATCATTACAATTTCACCTTCTTTCAACAAATCAGGGCTTTCTAACATGTCTTTTCGAATATGTACTTGGTTGTAATCTTCGGTGTTCATAAACACAAAATTATCTCCCTCCTCATACAGATATTGGAATGAACGTGTCTCAACACGTACATCTTCAATTTTGTGTCCTGCTGAAAAGGTGTTATCCAAAATTTTTCCCGTAGTAACGCTTTTCAATTTCGTACGAACAAAAGCTGGTCCTTTTCCAGGTTTAACATGTAAAAATTCAATGATTTTGTAAATGTCATGATTGAAACGAATGCACAATCCTTTTTTGATGTCTGCTGTTGTTGCCATTTATTTTAGTTCTTGTTTCTATAAATTTTTAATATTTTTTAAAGTGTTGATACTCCCATGTATCCTTTCATAATCCCTCGTGATGAATTTCGGATAAAATCTAAAATTTCATCTCGTTCAGGAGTAGCCTCCATTTCAGCTTCCACGATGGATAAGGCTTGTCCGATGTTGTATTTTTTTTGGAAGATAATTCGGTAAATATTTTGGATTTCACGTATTTTTTCAGCGGTAAATCCTCGTCTGTGTAGCCCTACTGAATTAATACCAACATAGGACAACGGTTCACGAGCTGCCTTCACGTATGGAGGTACATCCTTTCGAACTAACGACCCTCCTGTTACAAAAGCATGATTACCGATGTTTGCAAATTGTTGAACAGCTACCATACCTGCCAAAACCACAAAATCGCCAACAGTAGTGTGTCCAGCCAATGTTGTGTTATTTGAAAAAATGCAATGATTTCCTACAAAACAGTCATGAGCAATATGGCTGTATGCCATAATCCAACAATTTTCACCTACCACTGTTTTCATTTTATCAGAAGTTCCTCGATTGATAGTCACACATTCGCGGATGGTAGTCCCATCACCGATGATGGCTACAGTTTCTTCATTCTGAAATTTTTTATCTTGTGGGATAGCCGAAATTACAGCACCAGGAAAGATCGAACAGTTTTTTCCGATACGAGCTCCTTCCATAATGGTTACATTTGAACCTATCCAAGTACCTTCACCAATTTCTACGTTATTATGAATAGTCGTAAAAGGTTCTATAACAACATTTTGAGCTATTTTTGCCCCTGGATGTACGTATGCTAAGGGTTGATTCATCGCTTTGAGATTAAGATTCTTTAACTTTAACAATTTGAGCCATCAGCTCTGCTTCGGTCGCTAATTTTCCATTTACATAAGCATATCCTTGCATATGACAAATACCTCTTCGGATTGGGGTAAGCAATTCCAACTTGAAAATTAAGGTATCTCCTGGCATTACTTGTATTTTGAACTTCACATTGTCAATTTTCATAAAATAAGTTAAGTAATTTTCAGGATCTGGCACAGTACTCAGAATTAAGACCCCTCCAGCTTGAGCCATTGCCTCAATTTGCAATACTCCTGGCATGACAGGAGCTCCAGGGAAATGCCCTACAAAAAAAGGTTCATTCATTGTTACATTTTTCAAACCAACTACGTGCTTATCTGAAAGTTCATAAATTTTATCGACCAATAAAAACGGAGGACGATGTGGTAATAATTTTGATATATCATTGATATTCAGTAAAGGAGGTTGGTTGATATCAATTGTAGGAACATTGTTTCTACGTTCATTTTTGATAATTTTGGACATTTTCTTTGCAAACTGTGTGTTCGTAAAGTGTCCTGGCTTAGTAGCTATAACTTTTCCTCGGATGCGTGTCCCAACCAAAGCTAAATCACCAATAACATCTAATAGTTTGTGACGTGCTGCTTCATTGGAATAGTGCAAGGTTAAATTGTTCAAGATTCCATTTGGAGTCACAGAAATGTCCTCTCTATTAAAAACCTTTTTCAACTTTTCGATGGTCTCTTCTGAAATCTCTTTGTCTACATACACAATGGCATTGTTCAAATCACCACCTTTGATAAGCCCGTGATCAATAAGCATCTCCAATTCGTGCAAGAAACTGAAAGTACGTGCATTAGCGATAGTATCTTTAAATTCAGACAATCGATACAAATAAGCGTTCTGGGTTCCCAAAATTTTTGTACCGAAATCAACCATGGTTGTAACCTGATATTCATCGGCAGGAATTAAGGTTATTTCACTTCCTGTTTCTTCATTTACGTATGAAATAACTTCTTTGACAACATATTCCTGGCGAGGAGCATCTTGAGCTTCAATACCCGCTTTTTCAATGGCTTCCACAAAAAGACGAGACGAACCGTCCATAATAGGGGGTTCAGAAGCGTTTAGCTCAATGATAACATTATCCAAATCCATCCCTACTAAGGCTGCTAAAACGTGTTCACAGGTTTGAATGCGTACACCTTTTTTCTCTAAAACAGTACCTCTTTCGGTATTGGTTACGTAATTTACATCGGCTTCAATGACAGGATTTCCTTCCAAATCAACACGAACAAACGTAAATCCATTATCAATAGGAGCAGGTTTTAACGTCATTTTTACGTTTTGCCCTGTATGCAATCCAACTCCTTCTAAAAAAACTTCCTTAGATAAAGTATTTTGGTTTACCATACTTTCTTTATGTCTTATTTAATTTTACTTTCTAGTTGTTCTATTTTTTTTAAAATATCGGGGAGTTTTCGGAAAACCACGTACGCTTTATTGTACTCCGCATAGCTCAACGCGGGGGTTCCTTGTAAGGTTTCCTCATCCTTAACATTACGACCAATTCCTGTTTGAGCTTGAATTTTTACGTGATTTCCTATAGTCAAATGCCCAGCAATGCCCACTTGTCCGCCAATCATGCAACTCTCCCCTATCTTGGTTGACCCTGCTACCCCTGTTTGCGCGGCTATGACTGTGTTCTTTCCAATCTCAACATTATGAGCGATTTGCACTAAATTATCTATTTTTACTCCTTTTCCAATAACAGTAGATCCTAAAGTAGCTCTATCAACTGTTGCTCCTGCACCAATATCAACATAGTCTTTAATGATAACATTACCTATCTGTGGTACTTTGTTGTAGAATCCTTCTTGAACAGGGGCAAATCCGAATCCATCAGCACCCAAAACCACTCCGGCGTGTAGAGTGCAATGCTTTCCAATAACTGTTTCTGAGTAGATTTTACAACCAGCAAAAATAGTGGTATTATCATCAATAGTTACATTATCACCAATATAGGTGTTAGGATATATTTTTACATTGTTTCCAATTTGTACATTTTCCCCAATATAAACAAACGCACCTACATAAATATTTTCTCCCAAAATTGCTGATGATGAAATGAATGAAGGATTTTCAATGCCCACTTTGTTAAGTTTAATTTGGTTGTAATATTCCAATAATTTTGAAAAAGCGGAATAGGCATCCTCTACTTTCACCAGCGTCACTTCAAGTGGACTATCTGGGTAAAACGATTTATTAACTATAGCAATAGATGCTTTGGTAGTATATATGTGGTGTTTGTATTTTGGATTTGCCAAAAAAGTGATACTCCCCTCCTCGCCTTCTTCAATTTTTGCAAGTTTATAAACTTCAACATTCGGATTTCCTTCAACCTCCCCGTTCAGTATATTGGCTATTTGTAAAGCTGTAAATTTCACCTTTATTTATATAATTAATTGACTATTAATTTTATACAAAGAAAAAGAACCGAAGAATTAGGATTCTTCCTCTTTAAAACACACGGTTTTCGCAACAAAAGTATAAAAATTATTTAAAAAAACAGCGTTTTAAAGAAACTTATTTACAAGTTTTCTTCCCGAGTGAAAATAAAACTAATAGGCTTTATAGTATGGTTCTAAAAAATTTTCTTCTTTGTTATGAGGCGTAGTCATGTATTCAAAATTACGACTTCTTTTGTTCTAAATGTATATTTTTTTCTGAATATCTATTCAAAAATATTTTTTACTATATATTTTTTCCTTACCTTTGTGTTTAGTTTTTTCCTCAGTGGACAACCGAAAAGATAAATACTAACTTAAAATAATAAAAATAAAAGGATAATATGATGAAGATGGAAAACCAACTTCCGTTGGAATATGTGATGCGAGAGCCTTTGAAAAAAGCAAGACGTTCGCCTGTGATTTTTATGCTACACGGATACGGAAGCAATGAAAAAGATCTATTCTCTTTTGCAGATGAATTGCCTGAAGAATATGCAATCATTTCTATTCGAGCACCTTATGAGCTATCTACGTTTGGCTATGCTTGGTTTTCGCTTTATTTTGATATTGAAAATACCCCACATGCTGATAACGAAGAAGCGATAAAATCACGTGATTTAATAATGCATTTCATTGAAGAGGCATGTAAATTACATAAATTGGATGCGAAAAATGTAACTTTAATCGGATTTAGCCAAGGGAGTATTTTGAGTATGGCTATTGCAATTTCTTATCCCCGAAAAATACGCAATGTTATTGCATTGAGCGGGTATTTGAACATGGATATTCTCAAAGAAAGTTATAAAAAACAAAAGCATTTTCCAATAAATTTCTACGTATCGCATGGAACTAGTGATCAGGTAATTCCAATTGATTGGGCGAGAAAAATCCCTGAATTTTTAAAGAAAATCAAAGCTGATTTTGTGTATGAAGAATTTCCTGTGGGACATGGTGTGGCTCCACAAAATTTCTATTCATTCCGAGAATGGTTGAAAAAGCGAAGTGCTGCTGATAATTAACGGAATTAACTTACAAATAACATATTAAAACAAAAGATGCGAGGTGTTTTTAAATCTAAATACGACATTTTAAAGCAAAAAGCTTACGTAATTATCTACGGAACAAATACCCCTTTGGGGAAGCTTTTTGATATAGTACTGCTCATTCTCATTTTTTTGAGTGTGATCATGGTGATGTTGGAAAGTGTGAAAGATATTGACCATCAAGCACATGGAGTTTTAGTATTTTTGGAATGGGTAATCACCGTTTTTTTTACTTTGGAGTATATTTTACGAATCATTTCCAATAAAAAGCCTTTGCAATATATTTTTAGTTTTTATGGGATCATTGATTTGATTTCTATTCTTCCAATGTACTTGTCGTTTTTTATTCCAGGCTCAAAAGCACTTTCGGTGGTAAGAGCATTACGTTTGTTACGGGTGTTCCGTATTTTGGATCTGGTCAGCTTTACCAATCAGGGAAATGAGTTAAAAATGGCTTTGCGTACTAGTAGGAATAAGATTATTGTGTTTATTTATTTCGTATTAGTAATTTGTGTGTTATTGGGTTCAGTAATGTATGTTATTGAAAGTGAGGAAAGTGGTTTTACAAGTATCCCTAAAAGTATTTATTGGTGTATTGTAACTTTAACTACGGTAGGGTATGGCGACATTGCTCCTACCACAATTCTGGGACAAATGATAGCTTCGTTTGTAATGATTTTGGGGTATGGTGTCATTGCTGTTCCAACAGGGATTGTAACGGCTGAGTTTTCACGTACTAGGACTAAATTCAGAGCTACTATTTCTGAACAGAAAACCGATCAAGTTCAAAAAAAATGCCAATCTTGTGGACACACAAATCATCAGAGACAGGCGAAATTCTGTTGCCAATGTGGAACTTCGTTGAAAAATGCCGATGTTTAAAGAAAAGAAACTTATCACAGTTGTAGGGCCTACAGCCATTGGAAAAACACGTTTAGCAATTGCCTTGGCTAAACATTTTAACACTGAAATCATTTCGTGTGATTCTCGACAATTCTTCAAAGAGATGTCTATCGGGACGGCCGTTCCTAATTCATTTGAGTTGGAACAAGCTCCGCACCATTTCATCCAACATAAGAGTATCCACGAGCCTTATTCTGTAGGTGATTTTGAGCGTGATGCTATTGAACTACTCAATCAATTATTTGAAAAGCAAAATATTGTGATCATGGTTGGTGGTAGTGGCTTGTATGTCAATGCTGTTACACAAGGGCTAGACGATTTTCCGGAAGTTTCATCGGCCATTCGTGAGGAACTCAATCAGAATTATGCACAGCAAGGAATTGGCTACTTGCAAGAACTCCTTAAAAAATTAGACTTTCAGCAATATCAGAAAATGGATATTCAGAATCCACAACGAATGATACGTTCTCTAGAAGTTTGCTTGGCAAGTGGAAAACCATACTCTTCATTTTTGAAACAAACGGAAATAAAACGTAATTTTTCAGTCATCGAAATAGGGTTGACTGCCGACAGAGATATTGTTTATGATCGTATTAACCAACGCGTGGAATTAATGCTTGAACAAGGACTGCTATGTGAAGCTCAGGATTTATATCCGTACAAGCATCTAAACGCTTTGCAAACTGTAGGCTATCGTGAGTTGTTCGATTTTTTTGATTGTAAATGCTCTTTTGATTTTGCAGTTGAAGAGATTAAAAAAAATACCCGTCGATTTGCTAAACGACAATACACATGGTTTCGGAAAAATACAAATATACAATGGTTTGATTATAAGGTAGATATAAGAGATGTTTTTGAATATTTACTTAACTATTAATTCAACAATGTATTTTCAAAATTGCTGAAATTTTTAAATTTAAACGTTATTTTACTGTTTTTCAGATAGAAATGTGAAAACTAAAATCGTCAAGTTATTTCATATTTGAGTTTAAATAGAATAAAGAGCCGATGTACAATATGATAGCAAAATTTTTAAAAGAAAAAAATATAGAAATCAGCTTGAAGCGCTATGGTATTGATGCTCTTAATGCTATGGCATTAGGGCTTTTTGGATCGTTAATTATTGGTTTAATTCTCAAAAATATAGGAACTTGGACAGGTTTTGATTGGTTAGTCGGTGCAGGAAATCAAGCACAATCAGCAATGGGAGCTGCTATTGGTGTTTGCGTAGCTCATAGGTTATCGGCTTCAATTTTAGTTGTTGGAGCTACTGCTGTGGTCGGATTGTCAGCTGCTTCGTTAGGTGGCCCTATGGGATGTTTTGTAGCTGTACTTTTTGCAGTAGAATTCGGAAAATTAGTTGATAAAACAACTAAAATTGATATTATAGTTACGCCCCTCACTACGATATGTATAGGGTTGGGAATATCACAACTTATTGGAGAACCCATACAGTTGGTAATGAATAAAATAGCAGAGTTCATCACATGGTCAGTAGCTTTACATCCTGTAATAATGGGAGTTATAATTTCGGTGGTTATGGGAGTAATTTTAACCTTACCGATTTCGAGTGCAGCGGTAGCTATTTCTTTATCTCTCAGTGGCTTAGCTGCAGGGGCTGCTACTGTAGGATGTTGTGCTCAAATGGTAGGATTCGCCGTGATGGGCTATAAAGAAAATCGAATGGGTGGATTATTGAGTATAGGATTGGGAACGAGTATGTTACAGATGCCTAATATTATTCGAAATTGGAAAATATGGCTTCCTCCCATCATAACAAGTGCTATTTTAGGCCCTGTTGCTATACTTGTTTTTGGTATGCAAAACGTACCCTCAGGTGCAGGGATGGGTACAAGTGGGTTGGTAGGACAAATTGGCACTTTTGATGCAATGGGAAGTGGTTGGCAAGTAATTTTAGCTGTAGTGTTACTGCATTTCCTATTTCCTGCTTTAATATGCTGGTCATTAAGTTTTTGGTTTCGTAAAAAAGGATGGATCAAAGAGGGAGATTTATTGTTAAGATAGGAAAAAGAGACTTTTGGGTTAATAATAAATATCCAAAAATCTCTCTTTTCTATTAAGAATGTTCGTTTTTTATGCCTGATGCGTTTTCTTAAGTAAATCGTTGACTGTTTTCACAGGGTTAAATGTGATAAGTGGTACTTCAACAAAAATAGTAATCCAATTTGCCATCGAACCATTCCATAATCCAGGGCGTTCAAGTGCTTTTAGTGGTTTCCCCATATAGGTTTTGTTTGTAATAAAAGCTTGTTTGGGGTCCACGAACTGATGTAAGTCGAACTTTTCTCCTTTAAAGTTTTTTGTGCCACAAACCAAATCTACTGGATTAAAATGCGTAGCTTGTTGGAAAATTTCTTTCTGTTGCGGATTATTCAAGTCAACTTGAGCTGATTCAATAATTTGTAAACTTAAATTTCCATCCGAATTTCTAACCCAGAAAGGGCCACCTCCTGGCTCACCTTCGTTTTTTACCATTCCACATACACGAATCGGTCGGTTGAGTTGCTCTTCTATAAATTCTAAAGCGTAATGACGCTTAAATTTATACAGATAATCAGGCACATAGATATTTATTTCCTTTAAGAAATTTAGAATTTTAGTTACTTCTTTCTTCTTAACTTTGTTATTTTCAATACGTTTTAGAATATGAAAGACATCGGACTGCACTTCCCGAAGTTTTCCTGCCAAAGCCTCTTTGTAGAAAACCGTTTCGTCTGTGTATTTTTTAACTACCACATTGTCAATATTTTTAATGAAAATAACATCAGCATCTACCTCATTGAGGTTGTCTAGTAATGCTCCATGCCCTGATGGACGGAATAATAGGTTTCCATTTTCATCTCTGAAATATTCATTGCTTTCCGTTACAGAAACCGTGTCTGTACTTGGTTTTTGGTAAGAAAAATTGACATCAAATTTGATATTATAGCGTTCTTCTAAATTGGGTTTGATGTCGCTCAGTTCTTTATTGAAAGCATCGGTATGCTGTTCGGTAATTGTAAAGTGAAGATGAGCTAATTCCTCACCTGAAGCATACATCACAGATTCCCGAAAATGCTCCTCAAAGGCGGTAGCTATTTTTTCAGAATGTTTATGAAAAGGAAGTAATCCTTTTGGAAGATTACCATAGTTCAATCCGTTTTCTCCAAGTAAGGTTGAAACTAAAATATGTTTTTGATTATCTTCGTTTTGGGAATGAAATTCTGGGATATTTTTTGCAATATAATCCATCAGAATGGGATAAAATGCAAATTTTTCCAATCCATTGAAGAAAACTTCCATTTCTTTATCACCTTTTCTTTTGATGTAGGCTTTAAAAGATTCTTTTTCAGGATCAAAATTATCTTTAAATGCAAAAAGTGATTTAAACATTCGTGTAGCAGCTCCTGATGCGGGAACAAATTTTAAAATTGAAATACCTTTTTTCTTTTTTTGGTAAATAGCGGCATATTTAGCGGTTTCTTCCTTCGAAAAAGAGATAATTCCATTACCGATAGTGGCTGCAGATTCTAATTCAATTGGAGGGACACCCTCTTTAAAAAGTGCTATCTGTTTGTGAAGCATCTCCTCCGTAATTCCCTTTTGAGTTAATAGCTGTTGATCTTTTTGGGTAAGCTTGGTCATATTTTTAATTTTTTAATATTATTTTTTGTAAACGAATTATTTTATTTTTCTTCTTTCTGACAGAAGAATAAAAATAACCTCCTACAAAGTTACAAAAAATATTTAAAAATATTCAGAATCTGCTTGATTTTTTTTTGAGAATTTACTCTTTGGGCAATGACAAAAAATACGTCAGATTATATGTAATTTGTTGTAAATACAACCGTAGTTATAGTACTTCCATGGATTTTACTTTCTAAAGTTGAATTCTTACAATTAGCGATAAAGTGTTAAATTACCTCGATATAGCTCTGTTCCAAACCAATTGAGTCTCAGGATATACCAATAATCTCCTGAAGGCATTTTTTTTCCTTTGTAAGTACCATCCCAAGTTTCATTTCTACGCAGAATTTTCAATGTTCGTCCGTGTCGATCAATTATGTCTAACCTAAGTTTAGGATATCCACTTGCATTGCGAACTCCCCAAGTGTCGTTCACTCCATCTCCGTCGGGGGTAAAATAGTTCGGAAGTTCTATGTCTACGAATAAAGCCTCAAATTGCGATTCGAAATAACATCCCAAATCGTCCTCTATTCGTACACTTACTTTTTTTATACTATTCCCGTTAGCATCCGTATATCCAATATCTGTGGATTTGAAATAGTAAATATATTCATCGGAAGGAACTCCGTTGTAATATATGGTATGATTACCACTACCTCCATTCACATTAAACTCAATTGCCGAAAGTAATTTTGTAGGTTGTACTTGTGTAATATTTAAACTCGTAACTTTTTCAAAATCAATATTTTTAACTATCGAACATCCATCGTAATGTATCGTAATTTGTTGATTTGTTTCATTCGATAGATTTTTTTGGTGGATATATGCTCTGTTTTTTGAAAGCTTATCAAACGTTTGTGTGGCAATGCTTTCCCCAAGGCTGTAACTGAGTTTATTTACGTCTAAATTTGTCGAAACGAAATCTAATATTAAATAAGAAATACTTTCATTATCTTCACAGGCTTGTTCTTGTGAGACAATAAAGTCTAAATTTGCAGCAGCTGTTACTGTAAAACTACGGGTTACGACACACGAAAGAGCATCTGTGACGCTCAACAAATAGTTTGCAGGGGCTAAATGATCAAATGTTATGACACCTTCGGTCATGACAGACCTATTTTCAGTGTTTCCTGTGTTTTGATTAGTTAAAATTATCGTGTAAGAGGCTGTTCCTCCTTTAATTTGGAATGAGAACGATGCATCATTCTGCTCAAAGCAGGTTTCATTTGTAACCTTTTCCGATTCCAAATTGAGGTTTACATCCTTTATTATTACATTTGGAATTTCGATTGTACAGTCGGATGCTAATCGTTCTTTTTTACGGATATATACAGTATAATTTCCGTTTTTGGTAATCTCGAATGATGGATTTTCTTGATAATTTGTAGGATTAGTTCCCGATAAGGCTACAGCAAATTCGTAATTACCTGAAATTCCTAATACATTGATTTTTCCTGGATTACAGGAAATATTTTCAGTACTAACTGTAGGATTTATGGGAGAGGTATGCACTCTAAAAAAGTAGGGAGCGGTACATCCGTTTGTGAAAGTTAGAAGTACTTTATAAATACCCTCTTCCTCAATGGCTATGCTTTTTCCAATATGTATTTGTTGCCAATTTGAGTCTGTTGGTGGACAATTTTCAGTGATTTTTAAAGTTTCTCCTGTGTGTTTTTGCCATTCGATACTTGTTACATTCGAAACGGTGTTTAAATCAAAAGTAATGGATGCCGTCGCCCCACAAATAAATACTTGCGGAAAAGATATCTTAGAGGCTTCGCACTTAAAGTTAGTAGTGGTATATGGAACAATAGGGTTGTATTCCTGTCGAATAGTAGTATTCATATCATATATTTCCTTACGAGGGAGACATCCCTTTTTAGTTTTAGCGACGGTGTATTGTCCGCCTTGTGCAATGATTAGTTTTTGTGAATTGCTAACCACTTGTCCACTACCATTTGTCCATACATATGAATCGTAACCACTCTCAGCAGTTAGTGTTTTATTTTCACCACAGAATAATTCTGTTTGTTGCATAGGAGTACATCCGCTTATGTCAACATAAAAAATAGTTTCTTCAGGCACACCGATATTGCATGGATTTATTTCTGAATAACTTCCTAAATCGTTAATGATTTCGCTATTTTTCATTCCTTTATAAATGGAATAGGCTTTATTAACGACAGTTTCTGAACAAATCGTAGAAAAATCATTACAATCATTGCTCAATTTCACAGCAAAACGTATCTTCTGTTTAGCACTTCCTTCGGTAACTAAAGCGTTAGGAACGGTGAATATGAGTTGAGTTTCTCCGTTAGTTGTTGTGGTTAAAGAATAAGTGACTCCCACAGGAATCTCTACAGGAATGGTCGTATCAAAGGTTACATTTTTGGGCAATATATCCGTAATAGAATAGTCAATAGCATCGTCATTTCCTACATTTTGAAACTCCAATCCATAGTAAACGGTTGTTCCTAAGGGAATTATTTGTTTGTTTAGCACATTTTGGGAAACGTCTTCCACGGTTTTAAGCAAATTCATCTTCGGTTCGATAACTTCTACCTCGAAAGCACTGAAAAATACGTCAAATTTATCTCCTGTGGTCGAAGCCTTGAAATTTGCGGAAGTTTGGTTGTTACCAATCACTGAATTATTTGAATTTTCAATAGAAAAAAGGTCAATATCCCAACCCAAACTATTAGTTGAAGCAGGGCGACGGTCGTTCATATAACTATTTTCATAGCTTATTGAACTATTAAAAAAATTATTTGTAGGATTAACATCATTGGACAATCCCATGTAAGAGCCATTGGGTCGTAAGATTGAGAGTCTATCACCCTTGATCTGTTTATCGCCTTCCAAAGCAGCTATTCCAAAACGAGCTTTTACGGGTAACGGAGCAGGTAAGGTTTTAAATCCAGAAAAGGTGAAGGTCATCTCCATAGGTATGTTGTTGTTGGTTTCTATACTTGCGTATCCATCAAAAGTTGAGATATTTTTAGTAGTTTGTGAAGGATCTTCGTAGATGATTACCAAAAGCCATCCTGCCGAAGTACCTCCAAATTTTTCTGTCAGCAAAGTTTCCGTAGCTCTGACGTTTGCTACTACGTACTCCCCTATCGGATTTTCATCTGTTAAAATGTGAGTAATGTCTTTGTAGCATACATAAGGATTGTAGGCGATGGTTTGTGTAGCCGTAAAACTGTCGTAGATATAAGTATCAGCCTCTAAATCAATGTATGTTTCTTTTGAAGGAATTTTGATTTTTATGTTATTTTTTGTGCTATCTTTCGTATCATACATTCCTCCCCAATAAAGTCCCGCGTATTTCACCCTAGAACAAGTGCTGGACAAATTCAAAGAAGCGGCACTCGAACTGAAAGTTGTAGCGTCGTTATCCACATCAATATATGACATTCGTAATCTATCATTAGTTTCATCTCCATGATACGCCATATTTGAAGGTTGATTATTAACCACATTATTCCCAATCATGCGAAGCCCTCCTCTTAAGTTTTCTTGTTTACGCAACTTAAAAGGAATTATTTCTTGAGCAAAAATCGCTGAATTTATTGTTAATAATAACAGTAGTATGCCTCTCTTAATTGTCATTTTGTTATTTTACTGTATTAAATGTTTTGAAGTTAAGTACAAAGGTATAAAAAATATTAAATTATCTAAATATAAAGTTAGATGTTTTACATAAACTAAAAAACACCCTCACGAAAAAAGTGAAAGGTGTTTCCAAGAGTAATTTAAACAATATTTTTTTAGTACGCGAACAATGGTCTTTCTTCCATAAAATCATAAACGCGTTCGGCGATAGCTTCCAAAGCCTCATCGTTAGTGTGATTTGTAATTGCTTCATCAATGAAACCAGCGATTGTTTCCATATCGGCTTCTTTCAATCCACGAGTGGTGATTGCTGCTACTCCCACACGAATACCACTGGTAACAAAAGGAGAACGTGTATCAAAAGGTACCATATTTTTATTCACTGTGATGTCGGCTTTTCCAAGAGCCTCTTCCGCTTCTTTACCACTGATGTTTTTATTTCTTAAATCGATGAGCATCATGTGGTTATCAGTTCCCTTAGAGATAATATCATACCCTTTTTCAATCAAAATAGAAGCTAATTTTTTCGCGTTTTTCTGAACTTGGATAGCATAATGTAGAAATTCATCGCTCAATGCTTCGCCAAAAGCAACCGCCTTAGCAGCGATTATATGTTCCAGTGGTCCTCCTTGGTTTCCAGGGAAAACAGCACTATCAATCAACGATGACATCATTCTTATCTCTCCTTTTGGAGTTTTCAATCCGAACGGATTCTCAAAATCTTTTCCCATTAGGATAAGTCCCCCACGAGGCCCACGCAAGGTCTTATGCGTAGTTGTTGTTACAATATGGCAGTGTGGTATCGGGTCGTTTAGTAATCCTTTGGCAATCAATCCTGCAGGATGCGAAATATCTGCAAAGAGAATAGCACCTACTTTATCGGCGATTTCACGAAATTTTTTGAAATCAATGTCTCGAGAGTAGGCGGATGCACCAGCAATGATGAGTCGTGGACGCTCTTTTTCTGCAATTTCAAGAATTTTGTCATAGTTTAGAAGCCCCGTTTCTTTTTCCACTCCATAGAACACAGGTGTGTACAATTTTCCTGAAAAGTTCACGGGTGATCCGTGTGTTAGATGTCCGCCATGTGAAAGGTCGAATCCTAAAATTTTATCTCCTGGTTTTAAGCAAGCTGCATATACCGCAGTATTAGCTTGTGAACCACTATGTGGTTGAACATTAGCATATTCAGCTCCGAAAAGAGTCTTTGCACGATCAATGGCTATTTGCTCAATTTCATCAACCACCTCACAACCACCGTAGTATCTACGTCCTGGGTAGCCTTCTGCATATTTATTCGTCAAAATGGATCCAGCAGCTTCTAATACTTGATCACTGACAAAATTTTCAGAGGCAATTAGCTCAATCCCATGGATTTGTCTTGCTTCCTCATCATCAATAAGGTCAAAAATTTCGTTATCACGTTGCATATTTCCTGTTGTTTTTAATTTTTTCCCAAATGTACGTATTTTAAAAATATAAAGGAATCATCTGCTCAAAAAAGTTTTTAACATATGTATCTATCTGTTTGATTTATAAATAAATATAATGTTAATATCTATACCTTAAAAAATATTTTGAAAGAAAATTTTTATATCTATTTATAAAATAATACCTTTGTTAGCTGTTTTTAAATGCGTTATAAAGCCCATACAGATTATTTTCATCCCCTAAATGAAGGAAGTATAGGACGAAAAATTTGCTTACTTTACCCAATATTTAAAACAAATCGGTTTGTAACTGCGTTTTCACATGTGTGTGCTAATAAGAACTAAAAATTAAACTTAAATTAATTATCTGAATGATACAATCAATGACAGGCTTCGGCAAAAGTACCATTTCTCTTGCTGATAAACATATCAACATAGAAATTAAATCACTCAATAGCAAGAGTATAGATATCAGTACTCGCATTCCATTAGCTTATCGTGAGAAGGAGTTGGAGTTTCGTAAAATAATCGCCGAGCAACTGCAAAGAGGCAAAGTTGATTTTAACATCTCTATGGAAAATACCAGTATGCAAACCTCAGTGAAAATCAATGAAAATGCAGTGAAGGCGTACATGGAACAGATGAAAAATATCGTAGATGGCGATCCTGTGGAATTATTGAAAATGGCGGTTCGTATGCCTGATGCTTTACAAACGACTTCTGAGAGTATTTCGGAAGATGATTTTCAATTGATTGTCAATTTATTACATACAGCGATAGATGACTTACAGAAATTCAGAATAGAGGAAGGTAAAGTTTTAGAAGCGGATTTTATATTGCGAATCCATAATATTCAATCGCTACTTCAAGAAGTGGAGAAGTTAGATCCTGAGCGGTTAATTTTAGTGCGTGAACGGTTAGAAAAAGCGGTGGCTGAAGTCCAAAATGTAGACGAAAATCGATTTGAACAGGAATTAATTTTTTATTTAGAAAAATTCGATATTACTGAAGAAAAAATACGTCTTAAAAACCACTTGGATTATTTTATAGAAACGCTAAACTCTTCTGAATCAAATGGACGAAAATTGAGTTTTATAGCACAAGAAATTGGTCGAGAAATCAACACTTTGGGATCGAAGGCTAATTTTTCTCCAATGCAACAAATAGTGGTGCAGATGAAAGATGAATTGGAAAAAATCAAAGAACAAGTATTAAACGTATTATAGTATTGGTAATGAATAAATTAATTATATTTTCAGCACCTTCGGGAAGTGGAAAAAGTACCATTGTTCGTCATTTACTGGGGAAGGAATCTCTCAACTTAGCTTTCTCAATATCAGCTACTTCAAGAGCTCCACGAGGAGAAGAACAACATGGTAAAGAATATTACTTCCTTTCGGTGGAAGAGTTCAGAAAACGCATTGAGAATAATGATTTTCTAGAATGGGAGGAGGTTTATGCAGGGAATTTTTATGGTACTCTAAAATCAGAAGTAGAACGATTGTGGGGGTTAGGCAAAACAGTTGTTTTTGATATTGATGTTGTTGGAGGATTGCGAATCAAAGAACAGTTTCCGGAGCAAAGTTTAGCTATTTTTGTGAAACCGCCGAGTATTAAAGAACTGGAAAAACGTCTTCGAGCAAGACAAACAGAAACTGAAGAAAAGATTAAAATGCGATTAGGTAAGGCAGCTATTGAATTGGAAGCTGCTCCAAAATTTGATGTAATTATTGAGAATGACATATTAGAGAAAGCTCTACAAGATGCTGAAAATGTGATTGTTAATTTTATAAATAAGCAATGATTGAGTTTTTTCGTTGATAAAAACTCTATCATTGAACGAATGTATTTGCTTTTACAAAGCCTTTTTTGTTAGATTATATGTGCGTTTAAAAACAAAAATATTGTTATTCTACATATATGCGTTTAATGCGTCGCGAAAGAGAGGTAATCAGTTCGTACGAAATCGTCTGTGCATTTTCTGCCAATATTTCGGCAGTATATTTTTCATCAAAGACAGTAACTTCTTCGCCTTCCTGACAGTCGATATCAGTGACATCAACCATTAGCATATCCATACAAACATTCCCCAAAATAGGAGCTTTTTTGCCTTTGATGTACACAAAACCAATCCCTTTTCCATAGATTCGATTCAATCCATCGGCGTGTCCTACGGCAATAGTTGCTGAACGTGTGACTTTATCTGCTTGAAAACCAAAATTATAACCAACATATCCTCCCACAGGAATTTCATTGATTTGTGAGATAAAACTCTTTAGAATGGTTATCGGACGAAAATCGGACTGATATTCACTATCATTAGCAAAACCATACATTCCAATACCACTTCGAACCATATCAAAATGAGCATGTGGATAATTTAATATTCCGGAAGTATTACAAGTGTGGAAAAGTATTTTATGAGAGAAGTGTTTTTTTATAACATTTTGAAATTCAATAAATAAACTTATTTGCTTTTCCATAAATTCAGAAGCATTTTTATCTTCCGAAGCGAATAAATGAGAAAATGCTGTCTTTACGAAAATTGTCTTTTGCCTACCCAAAATTTGACATACATCCGTTATTTGATCCAACAAAAAGCCCAAACGATTCATGCCAGAATTACATTTCAAATGTACGGGATATGCTGTTTTTCCTTTATTTTCAACAAACTCAATAAAATGAGATAAAATTCGTTTTGAGTACAGCGTAGGTTCTAATTCATACTTTATAATTTCTTCAAAATCTGATATTTGAGGATGAAGCACCAAAATAGGTTTTCTTATTCCTGCTTCACGTAATTCCACACCTTCGCTAACACAAGCAACCGCAAAGTAATCAACTAAATTTTTCTTTTGTAAAAAGGAAGCAATTTCACAGTGATTATTTCCATAAGAAAACGCTTTAACAACAGCCATAAACAAAGTGTTTTCATTCAGTTTACTTCTTAGAAAACGAACATTATGCTCCAAATTATCTAATCGAATTATCAGATGAGTCGAACCTATTTGAGATGTGTTATATGTCATTTTTATGTATTTACTGCAAAAGAAATACATTTCCATTTTTTGTGCAAATACTTTATTATTTAATTTCTTATGTTTTTTTTAAAGTATTGAATGATAATTATTTAATTCTATTTTCAAAGTGTACTTATCAAGTGTTTGTTTTGTTTTTTAAAATAACATAAGAATTACAAAGGGTTAAAGTTTTATTAAAAAGAAGTACATCACTTTTTTGTGATATAAATTTGACTACTTTTGCACGTGAAAAATATACTATTTTAATAACAAAAAATCAAAAGATTATGGGATTTTTAAAAGAATTTAAAGAATTTGCTGTAAAGGGCAATGTAGTTGATTTAGCAATCGGTGTTATTATCGGGGGTGCTTTCGGAGCTATTGTAACTTCATTGGTATCTGATGTTATTACTCCTCTGTTATTGACTCCTGCACTAGAAGCCACTGGAGCTAAAAACTTGGAGGGATTAGTATGGAACGGGGTTGCCTATGGTAAGTTCTTAGCAGCTGTGATTAACTTTTTGTGTATTGCTTTTGTTTTGTTTATGTTGATCAAAGGTATTAACAAAATGAAAAAAGAAAAAACAGTTGAACCTGAAGCTCCTGCTGCACCAGCTGGTCCAACACAAGAGGAATTACTTGCTGAAATCAGAGATTTATTAAAAAAATAAAAAAGTCTGTATAGCATGTTCGTGCTATGGTGTATTTCAATTAATAGATTTAAAAATTAGTATAAAACTGCTTGAATATAATATTTTTCAAGCAGTTTTTTTATGTAGATAGCCCTACTTGTGATATACTGTAAGTGTCAAGGAGCTGTCCGAAAATATGGTACTTTTTTGTATATTTGCAAAAATAAAATGAAATGAATAACTTTCATGAGACCTCCTTCAAACAATGGAAGCAACAGGTTCAGTTTGAGTTAGAAGGAGCTGACTACAATAAAACTTTAGTGTTTAAAACGCTTCAAGAGGTGGATATATTACCTATCTACACTTCTGAAAATAATCACCTTTATTATGACATAAATGATAAAAAAACTGAAATTATGATTCCAGTCGAATGTTTTAGTGTCATTCCTGTAGTTAAAAAAATTAATTTCTTTAAAAAACATCATTTTTCAAATTTCTTTTTATCAATACATCCTCATATCGACATAGCTGATTTACTAAACACTTTACCCAAAGAGAATAGGTATTTCATTAATAATAAGCATATTACAGATGAAGTCATCAATAAACTGAAAAAGTGCATTGAGGAATGTAAATTGGATATAGCCGTCTGTAACGACTACATTCATCGCTATATAGAAAAAGGCATGTGGTTTAGAAGTCAATATGATGATTTTGAGTGCTTTGCAAAAACATTCAATATTAAAAAGCCTGTTTTATTCGTGGATACAACACTCTACCAAAATGCAGGAGCTTCCATAATACAACAGATTGCTTATGGAATTTCTCATACTTTGGAATACAGCAAACATATAGAAAAAACACTGAACATCAATAGATTAACAATCTACTTTAAAATAGCTGTTGGAAGTCATTTTCTGTTAGAAATAGCTAAACTGAGGGCTTTTCATCAAATAGCGATGAGTATTTTTGATGTATTTCCGTTTAAAATAGAGTGTATGTTTATGGTAGAGCCATCTGATAGGGAACTTTCTTTATCAACTTCGAATTACAATGAACAATACATTAAAATGGCACACGAAAGTGCTATTTTGGGAGGAGCTGATTTTTTATTTCCGAAATATCCTATCATATACCATAAAAAAAAGGAATACCAGCAAGAGTTTAAAAGTATCATGACGGCTTCTGATTCTTTAGGAAATAAAGCTTCTATCATAAATAAAAGTGACTGTTTTCAATCTTTATCGTATCAATTTGCTAAAAAATCATTATTATTATTACAAAATATTGAAAAAAATGGAGGATTATTGGAAGTGTTCAAAAATGGTAGCTTACAAAAAAGTATTCGCGAAAAAGCCTTAGAAGAACAAGAGCAATTTGATGCTTTAGTTATCTCAAATAATATTGATTTTAAAGATATTGCTCAAAAAGAGCTATGGGAAACATATCCTTTTTTAAAACGAAACAATACCAAAACTTCTGTTGAACCATTAATACCCAAACGTTTATGGGAACATCTAGAAAAGAAACACCTAAGCAAGTAGCCACCAGATTTGATACTATTTCACTAAAAGGCTACTCCCCCACTCTCTCAAAGACAGAAATTATGCCAGGTTTCCCTCCGTACGTGCGAGGGTATCGTACTGTGGGCAATATTCGGCAAAATCCTGTATACGAACCAATTATGTTCTGGGGTAGTTATGAAATTGATGAAATATTTAAACAAGAAATCATGTTTTTGTTTTATGATATTTCCGAATTAATCAAAGCTACTGATGTGAAAAAGAAATCACTTTTTATCTATAAAAAGTCTGATTTTGAATCTATTATGTATCATCAGAAAGATATACAATACCTCTATGTGGTTTGCATAGGAAAGAATTATGAATTAAATAATTTGAATTTTTTAAACAATTTAGATAAAAAATTACTTGATAAAGTACGTTTTTTCTTCAATTTTAGTCAAACAAGTATGAAAGTAATTGAGAAAATAAGACAAATACGAGCTTTAAGTCATCTTTTCGTTAGTGAAAATAATTTAAACTTTTATTTACCTATAGTTTGTTATGTAAACAGTGTAACAGAGCAAATCTATTCCTTATCTGCTCACTGTGATTATATTATTTATAACGCAAAAAATAATCAATTTAACACGAGTTACAATACGTTTCTGATTGAAAACTCAATGATTTCAAAAACAATAGACCCTTTTTGGAACAATGATGAGTCGATTCAATTTTGAGAGTAAACTAAGCATTAGAACGGATAGTTGATACCTATGTTGAATATAATATTTTTGAAACTTACATCCGTAAACCAACGCTGTGACATTGCTTTTGCAGGATTGTAAATTTTGTTCCCTAAATCCAAACGGAAAACAAAAAATCCGAAATCGTAACGAAGTCCAACTCCTGAACTCACTCCAACATCTTTTAGAGAAGAAATATCCTTGAATTTATTTTGTTCAAATGAGGTGTTATCAAGCACGTTCCAGATATTACCTGCATCGGCGAACAGAGCCCCTTTAAAAGCTCCTGAAATTGGAAATCGATACTCTAAATTGAGGGTTAATTTCATATTAGCTTCGTTAAAGTCCAATAAGGAACCGCTTTGTCCTGGGCCTAAGCTATATGCTCTCCAACCACGATTGTCACTTGAACCTCCTGCAAAATAACTTTGGGTGAAAGGAATATTTTTTGAATTGCCATACGGAACTGCTAAACCAAAGAAACTTCTGAAAGCTAGATAGTTACCTCTTCCTAAAGGAAAATGCTTAATATAGTCCAATTCCATTTTTACGTACTGAGCAAACTCTACATCTAAGAATTTTGTACTCTTGTTATTTGAATCAACTACTTTATAGGCATTTGATAACAAACTTAAAAAACTACCCGCCGACTCTAATTTCACTCGAAATTGGTAAAAATCTTCTTGATTAAACTGAAAATTATTATTCAGTATAAAAGTGTAACTTGTTGATAGGATAAAGTCATCATATGTGAGTCGATTAGCTCTTTCTAACACACTGATAGTAGAACGCAAATCAGTTTCCGTAATGTTTGGAATTCCTCCCCAAAGAGCTAACCCCATAAATTGATTGGTTCCTTCTGGAATTGTTAAATCACCATTGTTATCTAATAATGAGCTATCTACTGAATATTTTTTAGATATTTCGTTCAATCGGCTGTAAGTGGAACGATAGACATTGAAAAAGTTGTCCACGTTCAAATTATGTATATATTGCAAATTGAACAAATCAAGTATAACGCGATTTTTTTTCGGATTCCAAGTATAGCGAAGAGCTCCCGAAAGAGTTTGTTTGTCTAATCCAATATTTTTTTGCTTACTAACACCAAACTGAAACATCGTCTGTGGTGTCATTGAGTAAGGTATGATGTTCGTGGTATTAAACAAAAACACAATTTCTGGAAAGATAAGACGAACATCGGCTCCTAATTCCGACATATTAAACCATGGTTCTCCTTGGTCTCTATCGAATTGAGAAGCAATAGTTCCTTGTAAATTCAATTCTAATACCTCACTTCTTCTGAACAGATTTCGTGCAGAAACTGAGGTTCCTAATGAAATACCAAATTGTTCAATTTCAGAGCGTTTTAATTCATTAGTAAGTCGCAATGAAAATTTGTCCATCGGCAAGAGATAGATATTAGCGTCCAATTTAGTTTGTAAAGAATCATTTTCAGCATATTTTAAGTCAATATTCGGATATTTGAATATACGTAAGTTATTGATTTGCTTGTAAGTAAGGCTTCTATTTTCATCCGAATAAATAGCTCCTTTTTTAAAGGCTGTTGCCATCTCTAAAATACGAGGTCTGTAACGTAGTTTATTCTTGTAAAATACTGTTACATTCTTATAATCAATAGAATCTAATTCTGATTTATCACTTCCCATTTCATAATCGGTGAAAATACGAATTTTATTGAAACGATGTACTCGATAGGGTTTCACTGTTACTTCATCGCCATCACGCTCAATCAAATCGTCAATGACGGTAACCACATCCATTTTTTGGTCGTTATTAGTAGCTATGGTATCTCGTGTGATTTCAAAATTAATAGAACTCTGTTGAAAAGTATAGAAACCATTATTGCGAAACAAATTCGTTAAACGGCTACGTTCTGCATTAAAATCTGCTAATAAATATGGTTTTTGTGATCTCAGCAGACTCTCATGCCGATGTAAGTGATACACCGAATCAACTTGAGAAGAACTAATTGAGGTTTTCAAATCATCAATAAAATACTGCTCACCTGTTTTTATAATATAAGAAACATCTGCGAGTTGTTTTTTTCGTTTCGTATCCTTTAAAAATACACTATCTCGTACAGTGGCATTGAAATAACCGATACTTCTATAATAAGCCTTCAGATAGTTTACGGTTGATTTTGTTTTTGAGTTATCTAAAATCACAGGAGCTTCACCAATTTTTTTCAATTGATTGTGAATTCCCGATACAAAAAAAGATTTTTGTAAGCGTCCCACTTGCTTTTGTGATAGTAATCTATCCAAGGTTTTATGTGTTCTGGGATGCTCTTCCAGCCAATCTACAAAATCTTGTTCAGGGTTTTCTTTGGCTAGGTTATAGATATACAATCCCAAAGGCATCCCTAACAAACTCCCATTTGGTTTTTGTAATATAAAATTGTCTATCTTTGCATCTTCAGTCTTTACATCATTGACTAAAACTTTAGTTTTATCCAGTAAATAGGCATTGTCAGGTACTCTCTTTGTAGCGTTACAAGCTGATAATAAAATTGTTATGCAAAAAATAGATGCTATTTTTAAAGTAATTAATCTCACGAAATATCTTTTTTAGGGTCAAAAATACATTTTTTTTATGGTAACTAAAAATCAAATTAAACTAATTCAGAGTTTACAACAAAAAAAATATCGTTCAAAACACCAAATGTTTGTTGTTGAAGGTCGGAAAAGCATCCTAGAGTTTTTGACGCAAAACTTTCAAGTGGAATCCATTTTTGCTACCGATTATTTCTCAGAATTATTGCCAAAATCAAAAACCATACTGACTACCAAAGATGTCTTAGAAAAGATGAGTAGTTTTAAAAACCCAGACGAAGGAGTAGCTATCTTCAAAATACCACTCCCCCAACCTATTGTTGATGAAGGTATTATCGTCGCTACTGACGATATTCGCGACCCTGGAAATTTAGGTACCATTATCCGTCTGTGTGATTGGTTTGGAGTGCAGCATTTGGTATGTAGCTACCAAACGGTTGATTGCTACAATCCTAAAGTAGTACAATCCTCCATGGGGTCATTAGGACGAGTAAATATACACTACGAAGATTTACATATTTTTTTAAAAAACAGTAAATTACCAATTTTAGCAACTGCCATGGATGGTGAAAATATATACCAAACCTCATTTCCAAAAGAGGGAATTTTGGTTTTAGGAAACGAAGCTAATGGAATTTCTAAATTGAATCTGGAAATTGCTCATCAAATTTTAACAATTCCAAAATTTGGCAATTTACAACAAGCAGAAAGTCTTAACGTAGCTACCGCTACCGCTATTTTATTAAGTGAATTGAAACGAAATTCTTAATTTTTTGTAAAATTTAAAAATATCTCCTATTTCGATTATGATTGAATCAAAAATAATAATTACATTTGCAGTATAAACAAAAAAAGAAAAAAATTATGGCAAATCAAACAGACAATACGCCTCCTATTTTTGTAGATCCAAATTCAACAGAAATGCCAAATAAAACAGAATCTTTTTATGGAGATGAAGGCGAAGAACCTAAAAAATCAAGTGGAATTGTCTCAAAAGTTATTATTGGAATTTTAGTGGTTTTGGCTGGTGGTTTAGGTTATTTTTCTTATAACTTGAATGAGGAAAAAAAGAGAAATGAAGCAGAACTTAATCAACAAAAAGAACAGATTATCAAAGAATTAAGTGTTCTCAAAACAAGTTATGATAAAGCGGTGGAGGACAATAAAGCGGTAAATCAAGATTTGGTAGATGCTCGTGACAAAATTACGCTTTATATTGATTCTTTACAAAAAATGAAAGTTTCTATATCTTCATTAGTAAAGTATAAAAACCAAGTAATTACTTTGAAAAAAGAGCGGGAGCGTTTGCTATCTATCAACGATTCACTACGTCGTTCTAATGCTTTAATGAAGCAACAACGTGACAGTATTTCTGTAGCCTTGCAAAATGTATCTTCTTATTTAGATTCACTTGTCCAGCAAAATACAAAACTCAAAGAAGTTGTTGAAAGTGGTGAAGATTTGCAAATCAGCAAATTAACTACTGAAGGAGTTAAAGTGCGTTCAAGTGGTAAGTTGGTTCAGACAGCTCGTGCAAGAGCCACTGACAGAATCAAAATATGTTTCACAGTCGTAGCTAATAAAATAGCAAAAAGTGGTGGCAGAACATTTTACGTTCAAGTGATTTCTCCTGACGGAGTTACTTTGGGAAAAAACAGTACCGAGTCCAATGAACAAACTACCGTTAATTATAGCCTTGCAACCAAGTTTATCTATGATAATAGAAATATTGATGTTTGTGATTTCTTATCAGCTCCTAAAAATGATTTTGATAAGGGTAAGTACCGAGTGGTTGTTTTTGACGACAAATTAAGTGCTGTTGGAGAAACAGAGTTCATATTGAAATAACATATTACTTATAAAATTTAAAATTAATATTTGAAAAAGGCTATTTCTTAAGGGAGTAGCCTTTTTTGTAAGAACTGTAATTTATGGAAATCTATAATGTCATCGGACTGATGTCTGGCACTTCGTTAGATGGATTAGATATTGCTTATTGTCAATTTTCGTACAACGGACAGTGGCGTTTTAAAATACTTAAAACCAAGCATGTAGTATATGAAGATAAACAAAAAAATGAATTAAAAGAGGCTGTAAAGCTATCTGCAATTGATTTATTAGCTTTACACCATTCCTACGGGCAATGGCTTGGCGAACAAGTCAAACAGTTCATAGATGATGAGCAATTAATCGTAGATTTTATCGCGAGTCATGGACATACGGTTCATCATCAACCACAGCGAGGTATTTCTTGTCAAATTGGTTGTGGACAATATCTGAGTAATATTTCTGGTTTACCTGTGGTCAATGATTTTCGTTCCGGAGATTTGGCTCTAGGTGGGCAAGGAGCCCCGTTGGTACCTATTGGGGACAGATATTTATTCGGGGAATACGATTTTTGCTTAAATTTGGGTGGTATTTCAAATATTTCATTCGAAGATAATGGTCTACGTATTGCTTACGACATTGGGATTGGAAATATGTTATTGAATTATATTTCGCAAAAGATTGGCAAACCATATGATAAAAACGGAGAAATAGCTCGTCATGGAACCGTAAATAACGTAATTTTTGAACAATTAAATTCGCTAGAATATTACAAATTAACTTATCCAAAATCAACAGGTTACGAATGGTTTCAAGCTAAAATACGTCCTGTAATAGACAGTTCTGATGATAGTATTGAAAATCTACTATGTACCTCGGTTCATCATATCGCATATTCTATATGCCAAGAGGTAACCTCTTATTCAAAAAACACTGATAATCAACGTTTATTAGTTACAGGAGGAGGTGCTCTAAACACCTTTTTGATAGAAACCATGCGTGACTATATGAACAAATCTGTTCTAATTGTGATTCCTGAACGTGCTATTATCGACTATAAAGAAGCTTTGATTTTTGGCTTTTTGGGAGTTCTAAGAAAACGGCATGAAATTAACATTCTCCGTTCAGTAACAGGAGCTACAGATGATTCCTGTGGAGGCGTTTTCTACTTTCCAAATAAGAAATAAAATTTAATCCGTAAAGCCTTATCCCATCAAATAGAATATAATCATAACCACACCAGAAGCCCCTAATGCTAAAGGTAATATATTTTTACTATATTTAATATTTTTCCCTTTTTTCAAATATATCCAAAAACTTACAAGGATCATGGCTCCAAGCGCACTCATTTTATATTCCCAAGCTATTTGGCTTTTATAGATGAAAAAATAGTAAAATATCAACAAAATAAACGGAAATGAATTTAATAATTTTTTGTTTGCCATAACGTTGATTTTATGTCATCACAAAGATATTATTTTATTTTATATTCTCAAAATAAAATAAAACAACTCCGAACACAAAATATGCATTCGGAGTTGTTTATTGTAATTCTTTTTTAGTTTCTGAAAGCATTTATTTTCTTTCGTACATCGTTTTACGAAGCTCTTGAATATTTTTATCATCCATATACTCGTCAAAAGTCATATAACGGTCGATAACTCCGTTGGGGGTAAGCTCAATAATTCGGTTTGCAACGGTTTGAGCAAATTCGTGGTCGTGTGTGGTAAACAAAACATTCCCTTTAAAATTCTTCAACGAATTGTTGAAAGCCGTGATACTCTCCAAATCCAAATGGTTCGTTGGTTCATTAAGCATCAGTACGTTAGCACGAAGCATCATCATACGGCTAAGCATACAACGTACCTTTTCTCCTCCCGATAACACCGATGATTTTTTCAAGGCTTCCTCACCGCTGAACAACATTTTGCCCAAAAATCCACGTATATAGACTTCCTCGCGTTCCTCTTCCGTTTTTGCCCACTGACGAAGCCAATCCACCAGCGAATAATCGTTATTGAAATATTCCGAATTGTCCACAGGAAGATACGATTGCGATGTGGTTACTCCCCATTGGAATTTTCCACTATCGGGTTGTTGTTTTTCATTCAGAATTTGATAAAAAGCCGTTGTAGCTCGTGAATCTTTTGAAATGACAGCCACTTTATCGTCTTTTGCCAAGTTAATATCCACTTTTTGGAACAAAATTTCACCATCAATAGAAGCTGAAAGGTTTTCCACGTGCAAAATTTGGTCTCCTGCTTCTCGTTCTTTATCAAAAATAATAGCAGGATAACGACGTGATGAAGGTCGGATTTCTTCAATATTCAACTTTTCCAACATCTTTTTACGAGAAGTTGCCTGTTTTGATTTTGCCACGTTGGCACTAAAACGAGCGATAAATTCTTGCAACTCTTTGGCTTTTTCCTCTGCCTTTTTGTTTTGTTGTGCACGTTGACGGGCAGCTAATTGGCTACTTTCGTACCAGAAAGTATAGTTTCCGGAATAGTGGTTAATCTTTCCGAAATCGATGTCAGAAATGTGGGTACACACCGCATCCAAGAAGTGTCGGTCGTGCGAAACGACAATTACCGTGTTATCGTAATTTGCCAAAAAGTTTTCCAGCCAACCGATAGTTTCAAAATCGAGGTCGTTGGTAGGCTCGTCCATAATAAGCACGTCAGGATTTCCGAAAAGAGCCTGAGCCAAAAGTACACGAACCTTTAACTTTCCGTCCATTTCGCCCATCAAAGTATAGTGCATATCTTCAGAAATTCCTAAGTTGGAAAGCAAGGCAGCAGCATCGCTTTCGGCATTCCAGCCGTTCATTTCATCGAATTGTAGTTGTAGTTCGCCAATTCGGTCGGCATTTTCATCGGAATAATCGGCATAAAGCTCGTCCATTTCTTTTTTTATGGCAGAAAGCACTTTGTTCCCCATAATAACGGTTTCCAAAACCGTAAATTCATCATAAGCATAGTGGTCTTGCTCCAAAACGGACATTCGTTTGCCAGGTTCAAGGATAACACGCCCACTGGTAGGCTCTATTTTTCCAGAAAGGATTTTTAAAAAAGTGGATTTTCCTGCTCCGTTTGCTCCGATAATTCCGTAGCAATTGCCCTGTGTAAAGGTTACATTTACCTCATCGAACAAAACTCTTTTCCCAAACTGAACCGATAAATTTGAAACTGTTAGCATTGTCTTTAAAAATTAAATCGGGTGCAAAGATATTACTAAAAATTGAATCTTTACTTGAAAAATGATATAAAATTTCGTGTTTTTCCATCGTTGAGATATGGTGCTTCCTGCAAAAAATTAATTAGAATTTATAAAAAATAACCTACCAATATATCTTTCATATCCTAAATTCAAAATATATTCACAGCTTATATTTTTATTTTTTTCTTAAAACACAAAATGTATATTATTAAAGAGGAATTTATTGTGTAAAAATAGTAAATAAATTATCTCTTAACAAGTTTATTTTCTTTTGACTCAAAGAAGTCGTACGAAAACTATGAGTCGTGTTGTTTTCTTCGGTAATGTTTAATGTCCAAGCATTATTTGTGAAAATTTCTTTCAGATGTGGAGTTTCTAGTTCAAACGAAAAACGTGATTCAAATTTGTCTTTCTTTTTTTCGATAAACATAAATTCTTTATTTGTCAAAGAAAAATTATTTCCATTTACAACTATTTGACAATTAATGATTTTGTGTATAGGTTTATCAGTATGAAAGCTAATATTTACTCGAGTATTTCCCTCTAAAGTTTGTTTACTTTTGAATGTAAAATCCATGAAGGCTTTTTCTTCGTTTCCTGTTAATTCAATGGGTTTTATAAAGTATAAAATTCCTTGTTCAGCAAAGAAAGATGCGTACAAATTTTTCCCTCCTTTACCCAAAGAGGAACAGCTAACCATCAGAATTACAGAAAAAATGGCAAGAATGATTTTTTTTCTTTGCATAGCTTTATTGGTTTATGAGTATTTTTTTATCAATGTTATTTTTCTCGGCTTCTTTTCGAAAAGACTCTTCTTCTTGTCCCGACACGATAATACAAAAAGTATTATTTTGGAGTTTTCTCAAATAAATAGCTGTGTAGGTTTTGTCACATCTGTAAGCAATGTATTTTACGTCTGTCGTTTCTTGAGTTTGCAGAATTTCACAATTTTCCGGAGTATCAATAAGTTTTTTTTCATCAAAAACAATTCCCGTAGGAATAGTTAAATATATTTTATTTGTACCAGATTCAATAGTTCGGAAAATAGGTAATTGTTCCTCTTTAAAATATGTTGAAAGCACTTGTCTATGTATTTCGTTATCAGGAACATTTTTAACGATGCGTTGATTGAATTCCAACGAATATTGAGCTATTCCAAAGAGATCGATAGATGATTTATTAGTTGATTTACAACCAATAAATATTAAAAATAAACCTACGAAAATCTTTTTCATTTCTTAAATAACTTTGATTAATAAAAATAAAAAACTACCTGAAATCTTTCAGATAGTTTTAGTGATTTTTCTTCGGCGATTACTCTCCTGTAACGATTGTTTCAACAGTAACTATAAGTCCTAAAAAACTTTTATGCTTGATATCAACAGTTGAAATCTTTGTGATACCTGCATTTTTAGCCGCTGTTTTAATACTTGCGTCAGCATCGAAGAAAAGTGCTCCCAAATATCCAGTAGCTGTAGATGTTCCTGTTTTACTACCTACTGAATTACTTGTAGCGTTTACTGGTAATGTTAAAGAACAACTTGTTAAAGCTAATGCAAGTACTGAAGCTGCGATAAATTTTTTAAGTATAATTATTAAAATTTTAATAGTGAATCTTACTCTTTTGGATTTTCAGTTCCTCCCTGTTTTTAGTTTTCAGCTCTACGTGGGGGCAAATATATAAAAACAAATCAGAAACTTCAAAAAAAATTAACAAATTTAAGGTAATAACTTAACAAAGAATAGGATTATTAGTTAGTGTAAAATTTCACTACCCTACGAATGGCTCGTTCACAAACTGGACAAAATCCTTTAGGTACGTTTGATTTCATTCGGCAATCTTGTACTGGACTAAAAATTCCTTTCGAAACATAACCACCTCCCTCAAAAACGCCTATAACATCTCTATATTCAGCTGTTCGAGGTGTAGGAACAGGTGTTTTTTCGTGAACCATATCCTTCCATTTCTTATCAAAATTAATCATTGAAGTAATGTTTTCCTCCCACGGCTCTACATTGAGATTATAGTAGGAATCAAACGCTGTAGAAGTATAATATTCATCCGCTAAGCCTACTAATCCGTGTCCAAACTCGTGAACAAATACTTTATCAGACAAATCATGATCGGACGTAGCTAAATTCAAGTGATTGTAAAATCCACCTCCTCCGTAGGTTTTTGTATTTACCAAAATGTATATCTGATCATAGGGTACAAGTGAAGCCGCATCAGCTATAGCTGTCATATTATTGGTTGTTAAATATCGTTCCATATCAAATGTATAAAACGATGCATCGAAAGCCGTTTTTTTAAAAATATGTTTCCCAGGAATGTCTGTTCCTGATTCTTGCGAAGGAACTCCTATCGCATAAACATTAAAATCTTTTTTGAGAACATCAAATGGCGGGATAGTAAACATATAATCGGTCATGCGTTTTGCATCAGTATAGAATTTTTGCATTTCATTGGCTGTATATCCCTCTGCCAATATCACCAAATCAACCTTTTTAGATGGCTCACCGTTTTTGAGGATTTCTATCACAGGGTGGGTTGCTACTTTCTCTTTTTTGATGAAATAATCGGTACGTTTTATGGTTTTTTCAAGAATTTTATCGAAATTCCCTTCAGAATTTCGCTTATCAATATGTAATTTTAAGTTTTTTACAGGAAAAGGAACTTGAATAGCATGTGAGAATATTTTTTTTTCCGTTTTTGCAGCTTCTACGTGTAACCATTCACTAAAAAGAGAGTTAAACCCTTTTGAAAAAACTACTTTTTTAGTATCAATATCAATTAATTGTAATCGAAATGTTCCATAATTTGGGAATATTAGATTCTTTTTTGAGCCTCCCCAAAAAGGTTCTTGTTTGAGTTGCGTGACGATTACATCTAAGTTTTCTGCATCACCAATTAATTGAAAATCAATACGAAGACTTTTACTAAAGTCAAATACACTTTTGGATTGTGAATAGGATTGCACAAAAAATAAAAATCCGAAAATAAATAAAAAACGTCTCATCTAATAAAACTTTAATATATTTGTACCTCTATCTTTAGAAAAGAGCATGTCGAGATTTTTTAATGCGTCGTGCCACTCCTCTCTCAAGAGGAGCTGATAGTTCGCAGAAAAAAGATTTTTAAACAGACTCTTTTTTAAAGAAAACACCGTGTCAAATGTACTAATTAATTTCAAAAAAATCAAAAATATGACGAAACATATCGCTGTAATTCGAATGTCTGCTATGGGTGATGTTGCCATTAGTGTTCCTGTGCTTACTGCCTTTGCAGAGCAATATCCACAGGTAGAACTTACTGTGGTTACACGTCCTCTTTTTGCTCCGATATTTTCACATATACCTAATTGTAAGATATTTACTCCTGATCTGAAAGGAAAGCATAAAGGTGTTGTTGGTCTGTTTCGCCTGTACAAGGATTTAAAAAAGCAAGGGATTAACGTTGTTGCAGACATACATAATGTATTAAGAACCAATATATTAAAATTATTCTTCTGCCTATCTGGAACTCCTTTTGAACAGATTAAAAAGGGTAGAAAAGAGAAGAAAAACTTAATACGAAGTAAAAACAAAATTTTTAAACAGTTAAAACCTTCTTATGAACGTTATGCAGACGTATTTGCAGCCTTAGGCATGCCCATTTCGTTAGAGAAAAAATATTTTGCTCCTCAACCTAAATTGTCAAATTCTGTAAAAAATATACTTTCTAATGGAAAAAGAATAGGAATAGCACCTTTTGCGGCTCATTTAGGAAAGCAATATCCATTTGAAAGAATGAAAAAAGTGATTTTTGAGTTATCACAAGGCTATCCAAATGGTAAAATATATGTTTTTGGTGGGGGAAATCATGAAAAAGAAAAAATAAATGAGCTTATCGAACTAAAAAATGTAGAAAATACAGTTGGAAAATATAATTTTTCAGAAGAATTACAACTAATCTCCCGACTTGATGTGATGGTTGCAATGGATAGTGGCAATGCACACCTGTCGGCTATGTACGGTGTACCCACCATTACACTTTGGGGTGTAACTCACCCTTATGCAGGATTTTATCCGTATCAACAACCAGTTGAAAATGCCCTTTTAGCAGATAGAAAACTCTATCCACTTCTCCCAACATCCATCTATGGGAATAAATATCCGAAAGGCTATGAAAACGCCATCGCGACCATACAAATTGAAGATATTTTGAGAAAAGTAAAAGAGATTCTTGAGGAATAAAGGCTATATATTGGACTGATAAATATGGTTATATTCATTTGCTTACTCTGATATTTTTACTTTTATCAGTTCTGTATTCCCTTGATCGTCATCTGTAATAAGCACCAATTTAGAATCCTTTGCTGAAGTCGAAATGACCGCAACGGACTCTACTTTCAAGTTTTTTTCTAAGTTAGATATGTTTTTAAATTTCAGCACTTTAGGTTTTTCAAAGTCAGAAAAATCTAACAATCCGATAAGACTTCCCATGATTTCCCCATCATTGTAAGCATCATCCGTAGCTTCTACTGAAGCTGTGAAAACGAATGTTTGGTCTCTCAAAATAGTAGCTCCCGAAAAACCTGCTTCTACCCCTTCAATGGAAGGCAAAGGTACTCGTACGTAACTCGGATTTGGTTTTTCTTGAGTTCTTAAACTCTCTAAAAAATCCTGATAAAAGACTTTAATGATAACATTATTACTTCTGTTAAACAGGTACAAAAAACCATTAGCAAAGGCTGTAGCTTCGATGTTAAGTTCTTCATTTTTCAGTAAATCACTATTTCTAATAAGGTCATAAAAATCTGAAATTGAGTATTTTTCGACGATGATATTTTTATCTAAAAGCACTCGAAAAAACATATCACGCTGAGGAGACTTGGATCCCGAACCAAAAATTACTAATTCCTTCTCCGAAATTACTTCTAAAGTTTCGAAATCCATTTTTCTTTTCTTTTTAATACGATTTCCTTTGAAGTTTTTTTGATCTTCTTCATATAAAAGAATCTTTTTATCTAACTTAAAATCAGAATTAATAACGTATAAGTAGGGAGAGTCGTCACCTATGGCATATATTTTATTATTTATATATGCTACTCCCGAACCACTCGGGAAGTCAACTATTGTTTGGATGTTTTCTATGGAAATATTCATGTTTTTAGGTGTAAATGTACAGTTTATAAAAAAAAGAAATAAACTCAAAACAATTCGCATAATTCTATTTATTAATGTAAAACAAATCAATTTAAGGCTCTTAGGTTCTATTCCTAGATTCAGCTTACAAGAAGTAATGCTTTCGGAAATTACAAACAAGAATAGTTATCGATAGTATCAATTACTTTTTTCATCCGTTGCTCGTGGTTTCCTTCTAAAAGTATATACGATTTTTTATGTTGGTTGAGCATTTGTTTGAATTGCTGAAACATATATTCCCTTTCGTTGGGTTTGTCACGTAAATCATCGGGCAACCAAGGAACATCAATATAGGTTAGAAAAATGAAATCATATTGATTATCAATGGCATACTTCTCAATTAAAGGATCACATTTTCCGTAATAAATATAGGAATAGGTCATCAACTCAAACAAGTTAGTATCACAAAAAATAAATTCGTTTGCTTTTTTGATTAATTCATTTTCCATAACCATCTGTCCTTTTGCAATAGGAAGTAAATCCTCCCAATCACAAACTTCTCGTTTTTCGTCCCATTTTTGTTGTAAATATGTACGCATAAACTCAGGTACCCATTCCGTTTGGTACTTTTGAGCTAAAGCCTGACTGATAGTTGTTTTCCCCGTTGATTCAGGCCCTACGAATGTAACTCGACAGATGTTCGTTGCTGTTTGTTTAAGTTTTTTTTCCATTCAATGTATCCAAAAATAGCTATTACTGTGAATAATAAATACTGAAACGAAGTGAAAAACAGCCCTTTATATGCGTAAACAGGAACAGAAATTACATCGCCAATTATCCAAAAAATCCAGTTTTCTAACTTGCGTTTCGCCATGAGCCACATTCCTACTAAAAATATCGCCGTAGTAAAAATATCTACGCACTCTACCCAACTAAAATACTGAAAACCCATGACAATATTTTTTGTTGAAAATCCATTTTGGATATAGGGTTTTAGGTAATACACCGTTGTGACTAGTACGAAACTGAATAGAGCTAACAGAGAACAAACAAGTACATCATACCGAGTAGTTTTAGAAACATCCACATGAATGTGATCTTTACTGCTTTTTGTCCACAGTATCCATCCGTAAATACTCATTATGGTATAGTAAAAATTGATAAGCATATCTCCCCATAGAGTAAAAACAGCAAGTAAGTACGTGAATATCAATGTGCTAATAATCCCAGTAGGATATACCCAAATATTTCCTCTTTTGGCAAACCACACGCTGAGAAATCCAAAAATTACCCCAATAATCTCTAATACAATCAAATGGGTATCAATACCTTTATACTGAGAAAAAAACCAATCAAAAATGAGGTTCATAGTCATGTCTGTCAGTCTTAACTATTTTCATATACATCAGTCCTATATCTACGAGTTCCATCGCTTCTTTAATTTCTATCATAAGTACCCTCATCACCTGATCATAGTCTCCATAAACTTGTGTACTTAGCGGATTTTCAAGTATTGTTAATCCTGAAGCTCGTAGTTTCTTGATAAAATGAATTATTGGTTGTTCAAAATCGTTCTGTAGTGGACTGAATGTTAGTTCTACTGATATTTTCATTTTTTTCTCTTCTGTTTATGACTTTGTTATATTATAAATCTTTCTGATTGTTAAATATTTTTTCACTTACTGAGACTCTCGGCTTCGTATAGTTTTCTCGTATAATTCTTCATAGATAGGTATAATTTTTCGTTCATCGAAACGAGAGGCTGATATCTTAGCTTGTTGTTTAAAGCGTTGTAAGCGTTCTTCATCTTCCAAAATATAAATAGCGTTCTTACTCATATCATCGACATCACCAATTGGACTTAAGAATCCTGAAAAACCGTTTTCATTCACCTCATGTAGCCCACCTGCATTGGAGGAAATTACAGGTACGCCCGATACCATTGCTTCTAATGCTGAAAGTCCAAAACTCTCTGATTCTGAAGGAAGTAAAAATAAATCGGACATACATAAAATACGGTCTATGTCAAGTGTATTTCCTAAAAAAAGTACTTTGTCTTTAATTCCGAGTTGTTTACATTGATACTCCGCATGTTCCTTTTCAGGGCCGTCTCCCACCATGATAAGTTTGGCTGGTATTTTTCGCTGGATGCGATAGAAAACATTTACCACGTCCGAAATACGTTTCACAGGGCGAAAGTTGCTAATATGCGTGATGATACGCTCTTCTTTTTTTGCCATAATAGAGCGTTTACACGGGATAATATTAGTTTCTTTTTCTACACTAATAAAATTCGGAATCACAACTATATCTTTTTCTATCTCAAAAAGTCGTAATGTATCTTGCTTCAAACTTTCTGAAACTGAAGTTACTACATCCGAAGCATTAATACTAAATGTAACAGCGTGTTTATAGTTTGGATGATTTCCTACTAAGGTAATGTCTGTACCATGAAGCGTGGTGACCATCGGAATATCAATACCTTCTTTTTTAAGCATCTGCTTTGCCATATATCCTGCGTAAGCATGCGGAATAGCATAATGTACATGTAGAATATCTATATCATAATTTTTAATTACATAAGCCATTTTGCTTGACAATGCTAATTCGTACGGTTGATAAAGAAACAACGGATACTCCTCCACATGCACTTCGTGAAAGTGAATATTTGCCTCTAAAAAATCCAAACGCACAGGAGAACTGTACGTTATAAAATGCACTTGATGTCCTTTACGAGCCAATACTAATCCCAATTCAGTAGCTACTACCCCACTCCCTCCAAAGGTTGGGTAACATACGATTGCTATATTCATTTTGAATGTTTTTATTCCAAAGCGTAAAAGTAGAAAAAAATGTCGATATAGCAGAAATTTTTCCTAGTATTTTATTTTTCCGTATGGCTAAAAGCAAAGTATCTAGGTTTCTTATTAGTTTCTTCAGGTGTAATTTAAAAAATTAAATGTAAGTTTAGAAGTCTTGTCTTTCTTTCGAGAGTTTATGTTTTGATAATTTCTAAATTTCATAAAATATTCTAAATTTCGGTAACCAAATGAATTTCAACCTTAGAAGTATTCAGTTGTTCTGTAGATAGAGATTTATAGAAAAATCCTGCTGTGAAAAAAAGAGCATGAGTTTTTTTGTTACACAAAAAAGGGATATTTTTGTCGCTCAATTTAATATAGTTTTAAGCAATGAAAAAGAATATTTTTTGTTTTATTTTAGGAGGAATGACTTTCTTCTTAGGGACGGCTCAAACTCAAAATCCTTCCCCTGATTTATACACAGCAAATAACAAAGGGAAATTTTTTATTTTTTGGGGAGGAAATCGCGGTTATTATTCCAAATCTGATATTCAATTTAAAGGAGAAAATTATGATTTCACAATTAAGGATGTAGCTGCCATTGACCGTCCAAAAGGTTGGCACATTGATTATATCAATCCACTTCGGATGACCATTCCTCAAACCAATGCTCGTATTGGGTACTTTATAAATAATAATTATGCCATTTCAGCAGGGGTTGACCACATGAAGTATGTTATGAAACAAGATCAAACTGTAAAAATGAATGGGTACATTAGAAACTCAGGTACAATTCATGACGGCGTTTATAACAATGTTGATAAACAACTTACAGAGGATTTTCTTACATTTGAACATACAGACGGACTGAATTATGTAACAATTGAAGCCTCTCGTGTTGATGATATTTCACGTTGGTTTGGTATTCGCAACACTGATTTTTTTCAAGCAAATCTGACCGAAGGAATTGGCATAGGAGCATTGTACCCTCGTTCCAATACCAAATTGATGAACAAGGAGCGTTATGATCAATTCCATATTGCAGGGGTTGGAGTAAGTGCTAAAGCAGGATTACATTTAGTATTTTTTAAACATTTTATGATTATTGGAGAGTTAAAAGGAGGATACATCAACATGTACGATATTCGAACAACTTATGATATAGCCGATAAAGCTAATCAGACCTTTTATTTCTTTGAAACAATCATTGCTTTTGGAGGAATATTCAGATTGTAGTTTCCCGAAAAGAAAAAAGTTGTCCGAAAAATAAGAATCATAAAGACTCTACTTTCGGACAACTTCAATTATTATAGCAGAAAATTACAAGGTGTTTACGTTATTCAAATCCTCAAACGCTTTTTTCAAACGAGCTACAAACGTTTTTTCGCCTTCTCTAAGCCATACGCGTGGATCGTAATATTTTTTATTAGGTACTTCCTCACCTTCTGGATTTCCAATTTGGCTCATTAGATAATCTTTTTTAGCTAAAACGTAGTCTCTAACTCCTTCTGTAAAAGCATATTGCAAGTCAGTGTCAATATTCATTTTAATTACTCCGTAAGAAATTGCCTCACGAATTTCCTCTACTGATGAACCAGAACCTCCGTGGAAAACGAAATCAACTGTGTTGTGAGGAACATTATAATTTTTAGAGATGTATTCTTGAGAGTTTTTCAAAATTTTTGGTGTCAATTTTACGTTTCCTGGTTTGTAAACTCCATGAACATTTCCGAAAGCAGCTGCTATGGTAAACTGTGGGCTTACTTTCAATAACTCTTCGTAGGCAAAAGCTACCTCTTCAGGTTGCGTATAAAGTTTTGAAGATTCTACATCCGAGTTATCCACACCGTCCTCTTCACCACCTGTAATTCCTAATTCAATTTCCAATGTCATACCCATCTTACTCATTCTTTCAAGGTATTTTTTGCAAATTTCGATATTTTCATTCAGAGGCTCTTCCGAAAGATCAATCATATGCGAACTGAATAAAGGTTTACCCGTTTCTGCAAAGTGCTTTTCAGAAGCATCCAACAACCCATCAATCCAAGGGAGTAATTTTTTAGCACAATGGTCCGTGTGAAGAATAACGCTAACTCCGTAAATTTCCGCTAATTGGTGAATATGTTTTGCTCCTGCAACTGCACCAGCAATGGCTGCTTTTTGGTTTTCATTTGACAAACTTTTTCCTGCCATAAAAATAGCTCCTCCATTCGAAAACTGGATGATTACAGGTGCATTCATTTCCTTTGCTGTTTCCATTACAGCGTTAATTGTACTTGAGTTTACCACATTGACAGCTGGTAAAGCAAATCCTTTTTCTTTGGCATATTGAAAAACTTCTTGTACTTGTTTTCCAACGATTACGCCTGGTTTAATGTTATGTGCCATCTGTTATATAAAAAATTAATATTATAGTACTGTTTTCAAAAATCGTAACAAAGATATGAATTTTTGATTATATAATCAAACACAAATTCTATTTTCCTTTTTAAGCAGATTTATAAAAATAAACATGTCTAATTTTTTGTGTAAAATTCATTTTCTCTAACGTATTCAATACCAAAGGAATTTATAGAGCCTAGTATGCGTTTTGTACGCAAGTATCGGTTGGTATTAAAAGCGTCGTACAAAGGGTCATGTGGGTAAAAACTTGCTATTTTGACATAATCCGAAGCATGTATGAATCTACCGTTTCCGAGATATATTCCTACGTGAGTTACACGCTCTTGAGGTTGTGACTCATCGGCTTTTGTTCCGAAAAATACCAAATCACCCACTTGAAGTTTAGAAAAATCACCCTTTTCATCGACCAATTTTCCTGTTTTTACTTGTTGTGATGAATCTCGTAAAAGGATTACCCCATGCATAAAGTAAATCAATTTGGTAAATCCACTACAGTCCAATCCTTTGGAAGAAGTACCTCCCCAAACATACGGAATACCCGCCATTTGTTGAGCTAATGACGCAATGCTTTGTTCTGTTAACTTTATATTATTCAGCCATTTATCAAAATGCACAGCATCATTCTTTTTGATGTATGCTTCTCTTCCATCAGGATATATTACTTTGAAAAAATTTCCTTTACGACCTTTCACTTCTAATATATTTCCCATCACTAAATCTGAAATAATAGCCGATTTCAATGAATTTTCTTTATAAGAATGGGTGTAGAGACTGGTAACGATAACTTTCCTCTTTTGATTATATTCTTTTAGTTCCGTGTGCGTCATTTCAACAATAGATTCTGAAATCCAACCTACATACCCCTCAGAGGTTTTGATTTTTCGCCAACCTTTATCTCTATTCAACACCATTACTGGCATTCCTAATAGCACTTCAGTAACTATTTCGCTACGATGATTACTTTCAGCATGTATTTTCCCTACAGAATTATAGACTACACCCCATGTTTTCCCTTCAATAGGTTCGCAGTTTTTTGAAGAATTTTGTGCCGTAAGAAAACTAAATTTTATAGCACATATCATGCAGAATAGTATTATTTGTTTATTCATTTTCAGTTGTTTCGGATAATTGTCAAAATTACTGGTTAAAACCTACATTTTCAAAATATAGATAGGCATCGTATTCCCTAAAAAGGACATAGTATAGAAAATTTAATGTTTTATATAGTCTCTTCGTAGTTATTTTTTACTTTTTTGACTGTAATAAATTCGTCAGATGAGCAAACGTACTCATTGAATTATCTCCGTAATGAATTGCTTGTTTAAAAGCATATTCCGATGATTTTGAGTCATTTAAAATTACGCATATTTCACCCATACGCCTCCAATAATGAAAATTATCATCCTCAATCAGTAGCGCTTTGTTGATATATTTTAGAGCCTTTTCATAATTTTTCTGTTTATAGTAAAAATCTGATAACGTAACCCATGCCTTACTCAATTGAGGATCTTCGTGAACAGCTTTCAGATAATAGCGTTCTGCCATTGAACAATCATTCATCTTTTCATAGCAACGACCTATGTGCAAATATGTCAAAGGCGAAGCATCATCCAAGGTAAGTGTAATTTTGTAATTTTCAATAGCTTGGGTATAGTTTTGTATTTTTTCCAATACCTTAGCTTTTTCGAAATATGCTCCTGTAAAAGTGTCATCACTTGCGATAGCAAAATTGAAGCAATTTAAGGCTTCCGTAAAATTTTCTTTGATAAGATGTTGCTTTCCAAGATAATGCCAAGCTACTTCACAATATGGATTTCTGTCTAAGTAGGCATTTAAAAAAGAAATTGCTTCATCATTTTCTTCCAAGATATCATAGCAGAATAGCAGTTGCTGCAATGACATATAATCTTCAATATCCTCCATTAAACATTTTCTAAAGTATTTTTTGGCCTTTTCATAATTTTCAATGAATAAGTATTCCATAGCTATTAAAGCATAAATATCCACCAAATCATCTGTCAGAGGCAAGGCGAATTTCAAGAGTTCAATAGCTTTTTCATGGTCATTAAGTTTGGAATAAAGATTCGCTTTCTGCACATAAACCTCTGAATTATAAGGTTCTACTGCTTCGAGTTCGGCAAGTAAATGCGATGCTTGTTGCAAATTATCTTCAAAAATCATTACTTCAATCTCAAAGAGTTTTAACGAACTTGCTGACGGGTGTTGATTTCGACCAATTTGCAAAGCATGTTTTGCCTTAGTCATCTTACCTAATTCTAAATAATATTCTACAATTTCTTCAAATTCATCAACATCAAAGAAAGAAATATGATTTTTTTTCAACATTGACTCGAATTTTGATACAGAATAGTTTTCTTCTTCTGAGAAATGATGCATAAAATACTGCTTTATTTTAAATTTTATGGGTAAAGGTAAGAAAGTTAGTCTGAATAGTCAATTTTTTAGAGAATTATTTATTAACAGAAGTTTACAACGAGAATATACAACCAAGAGTTAATAATAATACATCTTGTGATTTACTAACATTAAATTCAAAAAGAGGTGCTTAAAAAGTTGGATTTTTGCTCTAACTTTCTAAGCACCTCGTGTTTACTAAGAATTTAAAATTCCGGATTATTATTTTTCTTTCGTTTCGTTACCTCCGATTTGTTTTGCATCTTCAGGATTTTCACCTTTCAAATAAGTAGGTAGATTCAACCCTGCCATATTAAACAAGTCATTTAAAGGAGGAACAGTTTTCATCATCCCTGATACGAAATTAGCGGTTGAATTAGTTCCATTTTCGTTATTACCTGAATCCCAAACGGTAATTTTATCAATTTTGATATTTTTAACCGCTTCCACTTGTGTTTTAACCAATTCAGGAAGTTTTTCAATTAATAGCAATTGGAAAGCTTTTGTAGGATCACCACCAGCAGCTCCAACCACATCTCTATATCCTTCAGCTTGTTTGGTTAAAATTTCGAACAAACCTTTAGCTTCGGCTTCCATTTTAGCATAAATCGCATCGGCTTCCCCTTTGGCTTTCTCACGAATGCGTTCAGCTTCAGCTTGAGCTTCTATAATAGCTTGTTGTTTAGCAATTTCCGTTGGAACGATGATATTTGCAATTTGCGTTGAGCGTTCTCTTTCCGAACGGGCTAACTCTGCTTTTTGTTCTGCTACATATGCTTCCTCTAAGGCTTTTGCTTGTTGCACTTTCTCTGCAGTAATTGCAATACGTAACGATTCAGCTTCTTTTTCACGTCGCAACGCTTCTGAGTTTGCAATGGCTATTTTAGCTTCATTTTCCCCTTTTATGGCTACTGCATTTGCTTCTGAAATTTTAATACGACTATCTCTTTGAGCTTCAGCTCTACCTATTGATTCAAACTTTTCAGCCTCGGCAATACCAATTGATTCATCTTTTTTGGCCTCTGCAATGCTGATTTCTTTATCTTTTTGGGTGATAGCGATTCTTACGTCTCTATCTCTGTGGGTTTCAGCAATTTGAGTGTCTTTTTCTCGATCAGCGATTGCTTTTCCTGTTTCCCCTATTTTTTCTTGTTCAGCAACACTAATTTTTGCCTCGTTGATGGCTTTTGCAGCAGCTTCTTTCCCTAATGCTTCAATATATCCCGACTCATCTTTGATGTCCGTAACGTTTACGTTTATGAGCTTCAAACCTATCTTTTTAAGCTCACTATCAATATTTTTAGAAATATTATCTAAGAATTTATCACGGTCTGAATTGATTTCTTCGATAGTCATGGTAGCAATTACCAAACGCAACTGACCAAATAAAATATCTTTTGCTAACTCTTGAATTTGCTCAGGCAACAATCCTAACAAACGTTCCGCAGCAGCATTCATATTTTCGGTTTCAGTTGAGATTGCAATCGTAAAACGACAAGGTACATCCACGCGAATATTCTGACGTGAAAGAGCGTTCGTTAAATTCGCTTCGATGGAAAGTGGACGTAAGTCTAAATACGCAAAGTCTTGAATTACAGGCCAAACGAAAGCTCCTCCTCCGTGGATACACTTGGCTGAACTACCTCCTGTTTTTCCATAAATCACGAGAATTTTATCAGACGGACAACGTTTGTAACGTGCCACTAATGACGAAATTGTCACGAAAATGACGATTGCAAAAATTACAATCAGCGTAATGGGAGTTAATGTTTCCATAATGGTATAGTTTTATTGTTCATTATTACGATTTTATGACTTCCATTTTTGTATTATCATTACTTTATTATAGCAAATTCAATATTTATTATCGATTTCAGCTGTGGGAGAATTCTTTACTATAAATTTTAAAATATTATTTTTCAGTATCTCCTTTTAGCTTTAAGAAATTCGCCATAAATAAAAATCTCTAAAAAAGAGATTATCAAATTTTGAGTGACATCAAAAAATATCACATCCTTACATAATCTCATATTTTATTGCGAAAACGAAAAGTTGAAAGCCGAAAATCAAATACTTTTGATATTTTAAATTGAAAAATCTTCATGGGTCCGATTCTTCTAAGCCTTCTTTTAATTTGGTTAGTAAGGGCTATTTTCAAGCCCTTACCTCATAAACTATTTATTATCAGTTATTCTATAGCGAAAAATGTTTTGAATGTGAGATAACTTTTGGAAAATCAATTATTTATTGTTTAATACTTTCGAATAGAGCATTCATTTTTTCTTTTTCCTCTTCAGCGAGAGCTGCATCTACTAAAATTCGTCCGCTGTGTTCATCGGTGATGATTTTTTTACGAGTAGCTATCTCAACCTGTACCTGTGGAGGAATCGTAAAAAATGAACCTCCCGAGGCTCCACGCTCCACAGGAACTACAGCCAAGCGGTTTACAACGCTACCTCTAATGCGTTGGTACGCTTTTAGTAGACGTTCTTCAATTTGTTCCGCAAATTCAACTGCTTTTTCACGTAGAATAGCCTCTTCTTTCTCTGTTTCAGCTAAAATGGAATTTAATTCTTCTTTTTTATGTTTTAGGTGAGTTTCTCGTTCTGATTTTTTGTTCTCGATTTGTTTGATACTTTCTTTTTTCAAATCCACTTGAGCCTTGAACTCTTTGATGCGTTTTTCGGCTAATTGAATTTCTAATTCTTGATATTCAATTTCTTTTGTGATTGAGTTGTATTCACGGTTGTTGCGTACGTTTTTCTGTTGAGCAACATATTTTTTTATCAAAATTTTAGCCTCTTCAATTACATTTTTCTTTTGGGTAATGCCCGATTGTAATTGCTCTAACTCTTCTTTGAATTTTACTAAGCGACTTTTGAGACCCTCCACTTCGTCTTCTAAATCAGAAACTTCTAACGGAAGTTGTCCACGAACGTTCTGTAACTCATCAATTTGTGAGTCGATTAGTTGTAAATCATACAACATTCTTAGTTTTTCTTCTACTGTAATCTCGGCTTTTTTTGTCATATCTATTTAGTAATACTTGATGGGATTTGTGTTTATCTTGGATAAAATAATGGCAAAGTTAGGAATTTTTTTTGTAAGATAATCAAATAAAAGTAATTTTGTGTATTGTTCACTTTCAAAATGTCCTATATCGGCCAGTAATAGTTGTTTTTCTGCTTTGAAGAAATCGTGATATTTGAAATCGGCACTTACAAAAGCATCAACTTTTGCAGCTTTTGCAGCATCGATGGCAAACGCTCCGCTACCTCCTAAAACGGCTACTTTTTGAATCATTTTGCCCGTTAGTTCGCTATAGCGTACACAACTTGTTTGCATTTTATCTTTTAAGTGGTAAAGAAAATCGTTTTCGGTCATCGGTTTTGAAAACTCGCCAACAACTCCCAATCCAATATGTTGATGAGCATTTTCCAATACATATACTTCATAGGCAATTTCCTCGTACGGATGGCTTTCACGCAAAGCATTTAGCACCTTGCTTTGTAGATGTTTTGGGAAGATAACCCCAATTTGGGTTTCATCTTCTTTGTGTAGTATATTTCGCTCTCCAACAGTCGGGTTTGAGAAATCATTGCCTTGAAACGTACCTTTTCCTTCTAAATTGAAACTACAATTGCTATAATTTCCAATATTTCCAGCACCTGCGTCAAATAAAGCTTCTCGCACGATATCGGATTGATTTTTAGGAACATATGTTATTAATTTACGTATTGTATGCTTCTGTGGAATCAATATACGAGTGTTTCGTAGTCCTAAAGCTTCACAAATAGCTTCATTTACTCCAAAAAGAGTATTATCCAAAGCTGTATGCATACTATAAATAGCAATATTATGTTGAATAGCTTTGATGACCACACGTTCAACATACGTTTTTCCTGTCAAACTTTTTAGCCCATTAAAAATGATTGGATGAAAGCTAACTATAAAGTTACATTCTCTGCTAATAGCTTCATCAACAACCTCTTCGGTAGTATCTAATGTTATCAAAACCCCTGTAACATTCATTTCAGCATCCCCTACCAATAATCCGACATTGTCAAAATTTTCGGCATAGTCAAGAGGGGCTAACTGTTCCAACCGTTGGATGATATGCTTTACTTTCATAATTTTTATATAGATAATAGGACTGTCCAAAAAATTAATACTGAATATAAATCAGATTTTACCAACTTATTTTTATTATGTTATAAAAGACTGATAAAATCTGACTTTTCGGACAGTTTTTAGACATGTTTAAAAATTTCACACAATGTATAAAGGTGAAGTTTTAAAGGTGAGAAACAATGTCTTTCATAAATTTACAAATTGTCACATAGAAACTTAGGAGAAGTTCTGTACTATCAGAAGTCAAACACCTTAGTATGAGTAACTATACGTTGAAACGGAAATGCATTATGTCTCCATCTTTAACGATGTATTCCTTCCCTTCTACACGCATTTTTCCTGCTTCTTTGACCTTACTTTCGCTTCCATAATGTATAAAATCATCGTAGGCAATTACTTCAGCACGAATAAATCCGCGTTCAAAATCAGAGTGAATCACACCCGCTGCCTGTGGAGCAGTATCCCCTTTATGGATAGTCCAGGCTCTTACTTCTTTCACTCCTGCCGTGAAATAGGTTT
>NZ_CDOI01000194.1 GCF_000827555.1 Capnocytophaga canis | reverse complement strand
CCCCCCTGCCATTACCGTTACCCCAATACCAACAAAATATTTAGGTTGTAATCCAGCAGAGGTTACTGTAACGGCTGTTGCTTCAGGAGGAACAGGAGCGCTTACATATGCGTTAGAATCCAATATTGGAACAACTCCATATCAAAGTAACCCTTCGTTTGTCATCAATAATGCGGGTAGCTACACCATTCATGTGAAGGACATCAATGAGTGTTCAGCTTCTACGAGTTTTGACGTTACTCCTGCACCGCCAGTGACTATTGCTGTAGCTACAACCTCAAACTATTGTGTGACCACAGGAGGAACGGGAGCGTCTATTACGCTGAACGTTACTGGAACACCACCATTTGTTTTTAGGGTTAATGGAGCAGTCCATGCGACTACTAATAACACGAGTCATACGCTTACGAACTTACAACCGAACACCTATGTAGTTACGGTTACCGATGCTCATGGTTGTACTACAACGGAAACTATTATAATTGAGCCTCCTTTGCGTGTTTTGGCTTCGTCTGTACAACACGACATTACGTGTAGACCTGCACCTAACCATCGCGGTCGCATTCAGGTTAATTTAGAAGGAGGTTATGGTTCAAATACTTATGTAGTGAAGCGTGGAACAACCATAGTGCAACCACCAACCCCTGTTACAGGAACGTCTATTATTTATGAGAGTGATCAGCCAGGAACATACACCATCGAAATAACCGATGCTAAAGGTTGTAAAACCCAAGTAACCCACACCTTAACTCAGCCTGTACCTCCAACGTTTACCTACACCCAAACCAATGCTTTGTGTAATGGAGGTAGAGGTTCCATTACGGTTAATGTAACCAGTGGAATTGGAGGTTACACCTACATATTAAATGGTGGAACACCACAAACATCCAATATTTTCAATAATTTAGCGGCGGGAATTTATACCCTTACCGTACGTGATGCCAAACATTGTGATGCAACTGTGCAAACGGTAACTATCACAGAGCCTGTTGCAATTCGTGGATTTGCTGGAGTATCCCAGTTAATAGGCTGTGGTACAGGAGCTAATGCTGATAAGGCTAAAGTACGTATAACCAACGTAACGGGAGGAGTTCCACCGTATGAATACCGTTTCGACGGAGGTTGGGTAAGTGAAAATGAAGGTTGGATGCCTGCGGGTAATAATCAAAGTGTTTGGGTACGTGATGCTAATAATAAATGTCCATTTGAAATGAAAGTGGATGTACCACAAAAATTGACCCCACCAGTGTTCACACAAACCGCCGTGACATATGACTGTCATGGTAATGGAACAGTTACCATTAACAACGACCAAAGTACGTATTCCTACACGTACTCTGTCAATGGCGGTACCCCAACGACAACCAACACTTTAACGAATTTGTCTCCAGGTAATAATATCATTACGATTAAGTACCGACAGGTACACCATGAGGCACAAGCGTGTGATTTCACAGCAACCCAAACCGTACAAGTAGCTACGGATAAAGAATTTAGAGCTACAGCGGGTACAATTACACAACCATCCTGTCATGGAGATAGCGATGGTTCGGCTCAGTTCTTTGTCGAAAACTTTGCTGCAACGGGCTATCGCCATCGTTTGAACGCAGGTGCTTGGAGTACTGCTACAACCAATTCAACCCTAACGATTCCAAATTTAACAGCGGGAGATCATACCTTGACATTGGAGTACGTAGGTGGCGGTTGTATCGTTACAGTGCCATTCAAAGTAACACAACCAACGGCATTGACCTTAACATCAACGCTTATTACACCACAGAAATGTTCCAATACGGGAGCAACCGTACGCCTAACGGCAGGTGGGGGAACACCTCCTTACCAATATCGATTAGGAACGGGAATGCTTCAATCTTCACCTGATTTTTCAAGTGTGCCTCATGGAACACAAATCTTTACGGTGCAAGATGCCAAAGGTTGTCCAGCTACGACCACAGTGAATTTGGTAGCTCCAAAAACCGTGTCGTTTACAGCTACTACACAAAACTGTTACTCAGGGAATAATGATGCTTCGATCCAAGTGAATGTAACAGATGGTAACGGAGGTTATAAGTTTAGCATCAACGGTGGTGCGTGGATAACACCAACAAACCCAACAACACATGCTTTTGAAGGATTATCAAACGGTACGTACACTATCCGTGTGCTTGACAGTTACGACTGTACAGCGACTCAAACATTAGTTATTCATCCGAAGTTGATCATGGATGTACAAACAATTGATAAGAGTTGTAACGATGGACGCATTACGGTAACTGCCCAAGGAGGAAACGGAAACTATGAGTATGGTTTTGCACCAGTGGGAGCTCCAATGCCAACATTGGGTACAACGAATACCTTTGCAGTAACCACAGCAGGAAATTACATGGTGTATTTGAAATCAGCAGATTGTACAATTTCACAAACGGTATCCATTGGAACAGCTCCAGCAGTAGGAGCTACTGTTACGGCTAATGATCCTGCTTGTTTCGGAAGCAATGGAACGGTAGCATTAACAAACGTTACAGGACATGCTCCATATACATTTGCATTGAAAAATACCGTAACACCAACCATTTCACAAACATTTAACAATGTGATTGCTACAAACTATACGTTTGCGAATGTAGTTTCAGGTACGTACTCCGTAACGGTTACTGACCGCTATGGTTGTGTGGTGACATACACAGCGACCATTACAGGCAAACCACAGATTACGGGAATCATTAAAAGTACAGCTACTGATTGTGTTAAAATCGGAGATGAAGTTCCTTTGGAATTAACAGTGTCTCCAACGACCATAACAGCGTATAATTTGTCAGGGTACGACTTGTATTATTCAACCAATGGAGGTGCTTGGGCTATGTTGAATCCAATAAATACAATTACAGGATTCCGTACAGGAGATCAAATCACGGTTTGGTTTAAAACTGTACCAAATGGAGCAGGACACGGAGCACCACCCGTTTGTATTGAAAAAATGCCTACAGAGACCGTACCGTTACCGTTGCACAATTTAACCATTTCAACGAATTTGACAGCTTTCACTGCTACTTGTGATCCAGCAGGAATGGAAGTAGTCGTTGGAGCAAGTGGGGGAACAGGGCCGTATAAATTTGCTATATTACATTCCGCTTCTGACCCAATACCAGCAGTAGGTTCAACAGCTTGGACGACACCAACGCCAACAACTGGAACAACGCATACATTTACAGGCTTGGTTCCAGGGCGTAGCTATCGTTTCTTAGTATTGGATAATACTAACTGTGTTAAAGAAAATACGCAGGAACTTTATGATAACTATGTACCACCAATACATATTACTGCAACTAAAGTGAAACCCGCGTGTCATGGAACAACAACGGGGCAAATAGAATTTACAGTAACGCGTTCGGCTTCATCAACAACAACGGCAGGAAACTTTACATGGGAGGTATATAAAATAGGACAAACAGCTCCAGTTTCAACAGGTTCTGGAGTAATGATGCCTGCACAAGGTGCGTCAGTAACCTTGCCTCCTGTAGCGGTTCAAGCACCTGGAACCTACTATATGCTTATAAAAGAAGCAGTAACTAACTGTGAGTGGGCAAGTGCAAATGTGGAAATGAGAGTACTTGATCAGATTGAAGCAACTGCACGGGTAATTACGCAAGACGTAACTTGTGATATTTCAGGACGTATTTTGGTTGAAAACGTTTTAGGAGGAGGTGGTGTTTACGAATACCAATTGACCAGTCCTGCTTTTGTTGCTACAATAACTTGGACGAGCAATAATCCTATTGAAATTCCACGTAGTAACATCAATCCATCGGCACCAGGAACCATCAATGTGACGGTGCATGTGAGAGACCAATATGGTTGTGGTTTCACACTTACTACACCTTTGACACTCAACGTACCTGCTCCACCGCCAGCACCAACGGGGACAGCTAACAGTTGTTCAGAACCGTTGTCAATTCAGGTTACTCCAGTAGGGGCAAACTATGAGTATGCACTTGCAGGGCCGACACTTCGCACATGGCAAACGAGCAATACGTTTACTAATTTACAGGCAGGTAACTACATTGTGTCAATTAAGGATATTACTACCGGTTGTATAACCACAGGAACAACTACGGTAACCTTACATCCGATGATGCAAGCAACCGTACAACAAACCAAATTGTTAGGTTGTGGAACTATGAATCCAGCGGAAATTAAGATAGACGTAACTGCAGGTTCAGGAAGTTATGATTATGAAGTTGAAGTAGGAGGAGTAGTAGTTGTACCAAAAGTACTGTTACCACCAACCAATACGTTTACGTTTAATGCTCCTAATCCAGGAACATATAACATTCATCTGTACGACAATGATGCTACGACTTGTCCTGCCAAAATGTTTACAGTGACAGTAGCACCAGCAATACAACCTTCGTTTACGACTACTACGGTATCCGTAACTTGTCATGGAGGCAATGACGGTAAGATATTTATCCACGAACAAGTAGTGGGAAGCAATTATACGTATGTTATAGCACCAGCAGCTACATTTAGTTCAACTATAAAAGCCTTTGAAGGGTTATCAGCAGGTGTGTATAACATCACAATGACGGATATAAATAATGGCTGTACCACAACGACATCCGTTCAGGTGAAGCAACCAGCACAGATAAAATCAGCAGTAGGGGGATTGACTGCAACGGCATTCAAATGTACGGCAGGAAATACTTCCGATGCGGTAGTTGTAACTCTTGATCCAACGCAAGTGACAGGAGGAACGCCTCCTTATAGCTACCAATTGGTATATGACAACGGAACACCAGCAATTCCAGGAGATGACATTATCGTTAACGGTACAACAATGACCATCACAAACAGACTTGGTGGTGATGTAAAAGCAATTATCACGGATGCTAATGGTTGTACGAATCTACCAGCAACACCAATAACGGTAGCGATCGATCCGTATGACGAGTTAAAAACAGCAAGGGTGGGTATAGATGATGCAATCACTTGTGTTGCAGGAGAAAATGTGAGTGTTACTGTGACCTCAACCTCAGGAGATAACACTAAATGGATGTATATCCAAAGTGATACACCTCCAGCATTAACTCACCCTGCTTGGCAACCAGCGAATACGTTTACAAACTTACCAGTAGGAACACATCGTTTTTGGGTGAAACATATCGAAACAGGTTGTATGATTTCAGCGGTACATACGGTAAAAGACCCGAATACCTTTGTGATTAACACACCTGTCATCATCAATCCGAACTGTAAAGGAGGAACAGGTTCAGCGAACATAACGCTAACCGATGCTACTTATACAGGGGCATATCAGTACACCGTACAGTTTGGAACTACAACCTTACCAGTAGGAACAACGGTGGCAGGAGCAACAACGCAGAACATCTCTCTATCCAACCTATTGGCAGGGA
>NZ_CDOI01000193.1 GCF_000827555.1 Capnocytophaga canis | reverse complement strand
ATCGGACCATTTTACAGAAAATATGAGTATTATGACAAGAGAGCTTCGTATGCGAAAGGAGTATATCGAAGCAATGTGTTTATAGTATTTACCTCCGATTTAGAAAAAGATTACATTCCTTGCTACGAAGTGGATGTTTTAATAAGTACAATTGAAGAATATTGTGATTAAAATGAAACTAATTCTAACACTAATTTTCTGTGCTTGTGTAAGTTTTACACAAGCACAGATTAACTCAAATAGTCTGTTTTTTGTAACTAATTATGAAAACGCAAATTCTTATTTTTTTTAGTCTTATATCTAGCCATATAGTTGTTGCCCAAAAATATATTTCGTTGGAAGAGCTAAACTCAAAATACGATGTTAAAGAGTACAATTTTAGTTTATCTTCTTTTGGAATAGAGAGAACTTTTGAAGTTTACAACATAGAAAGAGGCGAAGATTTATTACTTATTACAATTTTACCCGATTTAAAAGATGGCTATGATTGGATAGAAGTTCAAAAAAGTGAATTGCAGGAAGAAAATTTTGTTTCCTATCGATATTTGATTGATAAATTGGAAGTTAACAATAATTTATCTAATAAATACTTTTTAGTTAAAAAAATTGGCGATCAAATTTTTAGGGCGAGACTCACAAATTTGCAATTGTTTAAAATTGTTAATTTTTCGGACGAAGATATTCACATATCCGGAAAAAATGTTCTTAATTTGGGTGCAAAACCTATTATAAAAGAGCAACTATATGCTAAATATAAACAGCAATTTCCTGATAAAGTATTTTTATTTGAAAACGGTTTCGGAATACCCAGTTATTTAGAAAGTGTATATCTATATGATGTTCAACTGATAAATAACGAACAAGTATATTTCTTTTGGATTTTTAATACGTATGGAGGAATTGGCAACTTAGCATATATTAAAGGAAAAGGAATTGTTGCAGGGCGTTATCCCTATTATTTTTCATTAAAAACAGGAGGTAAAATAGCTGTAAGTAACGACCCCTCTTATTTGCTTCGTAAAGTGTGGGACAAAAATGATACAGAAAACAAAATGATGTGGGCAAAAGAACTTTTTCCTGAAAGGCAATAACTTTTAGATTTGTAACAATGAAAACAAAACTTTTAATCACACTATTTTTATGTTCTTTTCTCGGGTTTTCACAATCCGAGAAAAGATTTATACTCTTAAACGATATAATACCCAACAGTGTAAGAAAATATACTCTTGATACTGAAAAAATGTATGGAATTAAGGCTCAAATTGAGCTATATAATCTTGACCATTATCAAGGTCTTTTCCTTTTTAGTGTACTTCCTGATTTAGAAACGGGCGAAAATTGGGAAGAAATTTCATACTTGCTTATAGAAAATGAAATATTACCTGCAAAAAAAATACAAGAAGCTATATTAAATAATAATGAGCTTAAGATGTTCAATAAATATAGGTTAGTAAAAAAAATTGGAAATAATTTTTTTGTAGCAAAAAACGTTCTTATAGAAAAATTCAAAATAATTGACACTGAAACTTCTCTGAAAATTTCTGGAAGTAATATTCTTAACCTTAAAGACAAAATAATGACTTACAACGATGTTAAGAAAACATATCTTAGTCAAGTAAGTAATAAATTTCCTATGGAAAGTGATACTTACGGATATTCGTGGATAAAAGAAGAGTTTCGAGCAATATATCTTTCAGAAGTAAAACAAAAAAATAACGAAAAAGTTTATCTCTTTTGGACACTCGACGACTGGAATAAAGATTTTGAAAAACAAAATAAACATCGCAATAATGGAATTACTGATATAGAAAACTATAATTACCATCGAGGTATTGACCGATTTGCATATATTGAAGGCAAAGGAATTGTAGGAGGTTCGTATGATTTTTATTTCGACCGAACAGAAGATGGTTTCAAGCGAGTTGTCAGATACGATATAATGTGGGCTAAAGAACTTTTTCCTGAAAGGCAATAACTCTTAGACATTTCTAACAATGAAAACAAAACTTTTAATCATACTATTTTTATATTCTTTTCTCGGGTTTTCACAATCCGAGAAAAGTTATGTTTTGTTAGATAGCCTTGCTTCAAAATATCAAGTAAATAAATATACACTTAACACAAATAAACTCTACGGAGTCCATACAGAAGTGGAAATGTATAATATTTTACGAGAAGAAATCATTTTATTAATTTCTGTTTTGCCAAATTTATATAATAATCAACCCAAATGGAAAGAAATACAATGGCAAGAAATCAAAAATAATATTATTTCTCCTGAAAAAATAACCCGAAGAATCATAAACATAATTAGTCCTTATGAGGCGAGTGATTATATGTTAAAATCCAAAGAGTTCAATAAATTTTCATTGGTAAAAAAGGAAAATGAGAAATATTATGTAGCAAAATTTTCATTATTTGAATGGTTTTATGTTGTTGAATTTAAGAGTTATATAAATGTTTCACAAATTAAGAATGTAATTCTTAATTTGGGGCAAAACCCTATCAAACGTATTGATTTTATGGAGGGAAAGGACAATGAAAGTTTTTTTATCCCTCATCATTTGCGAAATATTTATCTTTCTCAAGTTGAAAATCACGGAAATGAAAAAATATATCGTTTTTGGACTTTTGATGGGTGGCAAGTCAGTGATTATTACAACGAACATCGTGGTATTGACCGCTTTGCGTATATTGAAGGAAAAGGCATCGTGGGAGGTTCGTATGATTTTTACTTTAAGTTTGTTCCTAAATATACAAGTAAAAATCATATTTATATAAAACTCACTCCTGAACAATGGGAAGAAAATGGCCTACAAGAAAAAATTATGTGGGCAAAAGAACTTTTTCCTGAAAGGCAATAACTCTTAGACATTTCTAACAATGAAAACTTTAATAACTTTAATTTTCTGTGCTTGTGTAAATTTTGCACAAGCACAGATTAACTCAAATAGTCTGTTTTTTGTAATAAATAATGATAATCCAAACTTCTATGAAAAGGTTATTGGGAAAAATATCACACAAAAAACATATGGGATAAACTGTCCCAACTCACCTTTTTGGAGTGTTTCGTTTATGTACTTTTCAAAAGATTTCTTTGACTATCCCGCAAGATTTGTTTTACTTATGCCACAAACAATGTTTAAAGAATTCGAAAAGAAAAATAGCGTAATCTATGTAAAACAAGAGGAAGAAAAATGGATCAAAATGCAATTTGATGAATTTTCAAGTCAAGTGTTAGAACGCTCACCTCATTATGAAGATAGGTTTTACAATTACTATGACAAAGAATATCAAACCGAAAAACGATATAATATTTTTATCATTAAAGAAGAAGATTTAGAGAAGGATTATATTCCTTGTTATGAAGTACAGCTATTTATTAGACCGACGGCTTTGGAGTAAAATTTTAATTAAAACAATTATAATGTAAGTTTTGCACAAGCATAGAAAAATTAAAATCCAAAAACAATGAAAAACACACTACTCATTACATTACTTTTATTGACTTTTAAATTATATGCACAAATATCTGAAAGAGCATTGTTTGTCATCTTTGATGATACAGATGGTGTTTTACGTACACAAAAAGAGGAAATAAACTCTGGTGAAACTTATTGGTTAGATATTACGAAACATTACAAGCATCATAAGGTATTTGAAAGATTTGACAAAAACAATAAACTTTTTTACAAATCAATAGAATACGATTATAAAAATGATAAAGAAGATTGGCTTCTAAATATTTCCCATATTATTAAAGTACAAAATAGTGATAAATATTCCGTTATTAAAAGAGATCATATTTTACTAATTCCAAATGAACATCTGGATTTCCTAAAAGATATGAGACAGGTAAAAACAATCACACAGTTAGAAGAAATATGGAATACGCTCTCGCAAGAAACTTATGATTTCTTTTTTGACGGTTATGCATATATTTACAAAATACCTCCGTTTGTAAAGCATCATATATTTGTCATTTTTTCATCTGATTTACAAAAAGATTATATACCTTGTTATCAAGTCCGTGTACATCCGTCAAATATACAATATGAATAAAAGTCCAAAGAGGGCGTCATTTTAAAAAATAATTAAAATCTTAATCACACTAATTTTCTGTGCTTGTACAAAACTTGCACGAGCACAGAAAAACTAAAACTACAAATAATGAGAAACAAGTTAATTATAGCACTATTT
>NZ_CDOI01000192.1 GCF_000827555.1 Capnocytophaga canis | reverse complement strand
AAAAGAAAAGCCGAGAGTGCCCATTGCAGCAAAATTAGTGGCTAACCTTTTGGAATCGGCAGGAGCTACACGTATTATCACAATGGATTTACACGCGGATCAAATCCAAGGTTTTTTTGAACGACCCGTGGATCATTTGTATGCTTCGACCATTTTCTTACCTCATCTTCATAGTTTAGGACTTGAAAATTTGTGCATGGCATCACCCGATATGGGAGGTTCAAAAAGAGCTTACGCTTACTCTAAGTACCTGAACAGCGATGTGGTGATATGCTACAAACAACGCAAGAAGGCAAATGTCATAGAGACGATGGAGCTTATTGGAGAGGTGAAAGGAAAGAACGTAATTTTAGTGGATGACATGGTTGACACTGCAGGAACCTTGGTAAAAGCAGCTGAAATAATGAAAGAACGGGGAGCTATCAGCGTTCGTGCAGTCGCTACACATGGTCTTTTGAGCGGTGGAGCTTATGAAAGAATAGAAAAATCTGAATTAGAGGAACTTATCATTACAGATTCTATTCCTTTGAAACAGGAAAGTCCCAAAATTAAAGTATTGAGTTGTGCCGATTTGTTTGCTGAAGTGATGCACCGCGTACATGAAAACAACTCTATTAGCTCAAAATTTATTATGTAAATAATTTAATAACTAAATATATTTTTTAAATGAAATCAATTACAATCAAAGGATCTCAAAGAGAAAGCGTGGGCAAAGCAGCAACAAAAGCCTTACGTAATGCTGGACAGGTACCTTGCGTGTTATACGGAGGAGACAATGTTTTGCATTTTGCTGCACCAGATTTAGCATTCAAAAGCATCGTTTACACTCCAAACGTGTACACTGCTACGATTGAATTAGAGGGAAAAACGTATAGTGCTATTTTGCAAGACATTCAGTTTGACCCAGTTACTGACAAAATACTTCATATCGATTTCTATCAATTACATGAAAACAAAGAAATCACTATTGAGGTGCCAATCCAAATTACTGGAACTTCTCCAGGAGTTATGGCAGGTGGGGTGTTGCGTGTTGTTAACCGTAAACTGAAAGTAAAAGCTCTTCCTTCTAAATTGCCAGATTTCGTAAATGTTGATATTTCTGGTATGGAAATGGGTCAAAAATTCTATGTTACGAAATTACAACAAGACGATTACAAAGTAATGCATCCAGACAATACGGTTGTTTGTCAGGTGAGAATCTCACGTGCTGCAATGAAAGCTGCTCAAGAGGCTGCAAAAGCAGAAAAAGGAGGCAAGAAAAAATAATCTCCAAAATTGAATATAACGAAAAACCTCTCTTAAAAAAGGGAGGTTTTTTCATTTCATAAGAACTTGTTTTTCTGCAATGTTTACTAATGACCCATAATACTCTCTACATCGCTCCAAAAATCAGGGTACGACTTGGAAACCACCTCTGAATTATTGATTGTAATATTGCTTTTTAAACACAATGAGGCAAATGCCATCGCCATTCGGTGGTCATCGTAGGTATCTATTGCTGTATCAGGACGAATTTCTTTACATCTGTTCAAATGCAAAGATTCAGCGGTAACTTTAACAACACCTCCAAGTTTGGTAAGCTCTGTTTTTAAGGCCTGTAAACGATCAGTTTCTTTGATTTTTAGCGTATGTAATCCTGTTAAATCACATGAAAGTCCTAAGCCAAAGCAGGTGATAGCAATAGTTTGTGCAATATCAGGAGTATTTCGTAAATCACACGAAAAATGGCTTTGTTTTGGAGTATGTTTTTTTTGCAAACGGATTTCATTGCCTAAAAAAATGGTTTCTACTCCAAAAAACGAATATATTTCTGACAAAATACTATCTCCTTGTAAACTGGATTGTTTATAACTCCGTAGATGTATGCTCGTTTCAATATCTGACAAAGCAATGAAAGAATACCAGTAGGAAGCCGAACTCCAGTCAGATTCTACAACAAGTGTTTTATTTACAGTCAATTGTAGCGGATGTATCACTATTGTAGTTCCGTCAAACGATGTGGTAACTCCTATTTCATCAAGTAGTTGGAGTGTCATTTTGATATAAGGCAAAGAAGTTGATTTTCCTAACAACCGAATTATCAACCCTTTATCTAAAGAAGGAGCTATGAGCATCAAGGCTGAGATGTATTGACTACTGACTTCCGATGGAATGCTGACCTCATTGTTGCAAAGTTTTCTTCCTACAATTTTCAATGGAGGGAATCCTTCACTTTCAAGATAGGTAATTTCTGCTCCCAAGGATTGCAACGCCTCAACCAAAATATGTATCGGGCGTTCTTTCATACGTGAAGAGCCTGTCAAAACGACTTTTTTCCCTTCTTGTGAGGCAAAAAAAGCTGTCAGAAAACGCATTGCTGTCCCTGCATGGTGAATGTCAATGGTTCCATTTCCTTTTTCAAGGGCAGCAATCATCACTTGGGAATCATCAGAATTGGACATATTTACAATTTCTAACTGCGGAAAAAGAGCTTGTAGAAGTAATAATCGATTGGTCTCAGACTTTGAGCCTGAAATAAAGATAGTCTTGCCTGATTTTAGGTGTGTTTTATTTAGCTTTTTAATCATAACTAAAATAGAATAACTCTTGATCCTTTTCCTTTGTTACCTCCTACTTTGTTGAGTTTATAGGTAAAAGTAAGCATAAAATATTGCTTCAACATGAGCCTTTGAGAATCCTGTACGTAATCCTCTGTAATAATTCGAGACGAATCGACAGTTTGATTCAAAATATCAAAGGCTTTCAACTGAATCGTTGCTTTATCTTCTAGGAATTTGTATCCAACACTCGCATTCCAATAGAGGTACCCTTTGCGGAAGCCTTCGCCCATGTAAGGCAAATAGGAGTAGGAAAAATCGCTTCCGACGACCACATTTTTAGGCACATAGGAGGTTATTCTCAAACCTGTACGATGTTGTGTGTAATTCTGATTTTCAAACACTTTCGAATCATAGCGAGCTACATTAAACACAGGATTATAGGTCAGTTCTATATTAATTTTCTCATCATAATCGTATCCCAAAGAACTTCTTAAACTTAAAGAATAATTGGTCAAAGCATAGCGAGTCCCATTACTGAATTGATTATTTTCTCGAATACTTGAAAAAGTACCCAAGCCGTATTTCAACTTATTTTTATCCCACTTATTGGATTTATTATAATCAATTCCAAACATGAGGGAATAATCGCCATCAATGTTGGTGTAAGTGGTTCTCCGGGTCAAATCATCATTGGTTAATGTGATGGAAGTAATCTTATCTTCGCTTAAATAAGCATTGAACCATAGAAAATATCCTGTACGGGTTTCCCAGTTGAAGTTACTAAAATCTGCTCGAATACTATGTTCAAAAGTTGGTCGTAAATCGGGATTTCCTGTGAAGGTGTGCAAAGGATTATTCACATTATCAATGGGTTGTAGCTGATTTACGGACGGCACTTGGGTACTGGAATCATAGCGAACCGACATATTCTTTCCGCGTTGAAACTCATAGCGAAGACTGGTTTCTACTGAGAAATTGGTAAAGGTCCTATCTAAGTCCAATTCTCTCAAGAAATCTTGATTTTCAATACGATTACTAACCAAACTCACTCCTCCACTCCATCGAACTTTATCCTTATTCCACTCTAATCCTACCGATGGGCGCTGTTGGGTGTTTTGGGTAATAAAGTCAGAACTCAACGCCGTATTGAAGTTCACATAGTTACCACTCAGATTTGCATCATAAGTGTCTACATCGTTTTTAATATTGGTTTTCGAAAAAACATATTCCCCTCTTACAAAAAAAGTCTTGGCTATGGGATAACGAAAGCTCGTTCGAAGTCTATACTGGTCACTTGTGTTGTTAGCTTCTTGTTGTTGATCACGAACTTGCACCGAAGGATTAGCCCCAAATACCTCTGTGCGATTATCAATTTGTTGGAATCGTTCCGAGCGACTGTTTGAGTTTTCAAAGCCAATTCCCCAAAAACCACGTCCTTTGAAACGACGACGCAGTGAAACATAGTTATTAAAATTCACATTGTTTGTCTGAGCTTGGTTGGTGGACTCACTGCTATTGACAAGGGTACGATTGCTGTTCAACGATTGCTCCATACTTCGGCTACTGCTATGTGCATTGTTAATCCCTAAATTAGGGCTTACCTCAATCTGTGTGAGTGAATCTAATTTGTATTCCAAGGAAGCTCGTACCGAATGATTATCATTCCACGAATTACCCCAATGTTCTCTATCTGAAAAATAATGACGATTGGGCAGAGTTGTTTCTCGCAGACTCTTGGTGTGATTTTCATTATCTGAATGTGTAAAAAGGTAATTTGCATCTACTTCCATATTTTTTGCATAAGTATCTGCATAATTCATACCCGCGGAGTGCGAAACATTAAGACCTTCGCTACTTCCTCCAAAAGAAACTCCATTAATCGAAAAACTTGATCCCGACATCGAAATGGTTCGTGTTCCTCGAAATCCACGTGACATCATTCCGTAAATTTCATCAAACTCAAAACCTGCGGAATTGATATTGTTGGAACTTGCTAAAACCGACACCCGAGTTTTATCTTTAAAATAATTCCCAATGCCACTGAATTCATAACGATCCTTGGTTCCATAACCTGCCGTTACACGTCCAAAAACACCTTTATTTTTATCTTCTTTAAGTACAATATTAATTGATTTATTATCGGAAGTACTTTCCTGACGAGTAAATTTCTGCTCTTTAGTTTTGGTGTCACTTACCTGAATTTTCTTCACAATGTCCTTTGTAAGATTTCGTGTAGCTGTTTTTACATCATTAAAAAAAGGCTTCCCATTTACCAAAAGCTCGTTCACCGCTACCCCATTTACAGTTATATTTCCACTGGCATCAACCTCTACTCCTGGTAAATTTTTAAGTAATTCCTCCACGGTAGCGTCGGGTCGCAATTTAAATGCGTCAGCGTTAAATTCTAATGTATCTTTTTTTACGGTAATAGGAATTGCCTCCGAAGTTACTGTGACACTTTCTAATTCAAAAGCTTTTGCTTCTAACTCTATTTTTCCTAAATCAAGGCGTGGCTTCGGAGTTTCAATACGCTTTTTAAACGTCGCATTTCCGACATGGGAAATTATCAAATTCAAAAAATCATCACTTGACTTTCCTTTTAATGTAAATTTACCTTTGGCATCTGAAATAGTATAATTCACTAAGATAGAGTCTTTTACCGTCCTCACAAAAACCGTTGCGGCTTCCACAGGCTTTTGGGTTTCTTTGTCATAGATTTCTCCCACAATGGTAAATTGCTGAGCTGACATTCCTATGCTCAGTAAAAAAAAACATATTCCGATCAATCTCTTCATAGTAAAATGTTTTTATTGGTAATTGATTGTTTAAAATATAGACTTTGCAAAATAAATGAATTTAAATGATTTCATTGTATTGCAATTCATTTTTTTTGTTACATTCACAACAAATAGTATTTTTTTAAACTGTATACAAATTCCAAAGAACTCTTACTTTCCATAGAACCCCACTTTTTGTAATTCAAAAAAGCTCTGGAAAATAATCATTGAAGCATATTTTGTTTTTACAGTCAAAAATATTTCATTAAACTTAATGTCAAACTTTTTATTTGATTATTAGCTTCCAAACTTTAGCAAATAAAAAAGAGATTACCCGTTTAGGATAATCTCTCTTTCTCTTATTCAGTCAGTGTGGTTACTTCTTAATATACAACCAACTTCCTTT
>NZ_CDOI01000191.1 GCF_000827555.1 Capnocytophaga canis | reverse complement strand
TTTTTTTTTTTTTTTTTTTTTGCTTACCTTTGTAACATATAAGGGGGATTGTACAACTGATGAGACAAGTTATTCTGTGAGAATTCTTCGGTGTTCTGCGGTTGTGTAAAGAAAATATAGAATATGAGGAAGAAGGAGAAGTATTGCAATAGGCATTTTACGTTTTTTAGTTTTGTGTTTGTTTTACTCGTAATGACCGCTTGTACAAGTGAATACGGGGAAATTAAAAACATAAAATCGGGTGAAATAACCGAAACTGTTGAATTAAGAGCAACGGACAGTGTTGTGTACCATCTTGGTTCATCAGTTTCGCATATCATGACGGCGTTTGACTATAATTTAGAGAAACAAATCTTTTCCTTTTATGCTTCCGATACGGTCTATCGTTACAAAAAAGATGTTTTGTATGACAAGATTCCTGTACGCAAACGCCATATAAATTCATTTTCAAGTAAAGAAGGTTCTTTATGGGCTGTTGATTATAACGGCAATAGGCTTTTTAAAGTCGATTCGTTGGGAGGAATTGTGAAAGATTTAAAAATAAAGGAAACTGTAAAATATTTCCATCTTCCCATAACAAAAACAAGCCCGATTATAGAAGATAAAAACAAAATATACTTCTTTGGTAACATCAGCGGAGAATATTCGGATGAAAATGAAGAAAACAGAAGAGTTATGGGAGTATATGACTTGGAAACGCAGAAATTATCTTGCTTTGTTGCTTATCCGAAAGAGTATGAACATAATTTCGGAGGAGGATTGTTCCGTTGGGTATATGCCGACTATAATTCTAAGGAAAGAAAAATCATCATCAGTTTTCCAGCCTCGCATTCACTATACGTATATGACATAGATAATCTTGAAAAAGAAGTGTCGTTTTACGCAGGGAGTAGGTTTATCGAATCCATTAAATATCTGAAATCGCCCAAGATGTTTCCGATTGATGCAGAAACAAAAGTGAGGCATTTTGCAGAAACGCCGAGTTATTCAAGGGTTATTTTTGATCCATTTCGGGAGGTGTACTATCGTATAGCCGAGCAGGGTACCGTTTACGAAGGAATGGTTGGATGGTCTAAGGAAATATCTGTAATTGTTCTTGATAAAACATTTAAAATTATAGGGGAGACCTTTGTAGGCAAATGTCTAAGTAATTATAGATATGCCATTTATGTTGATCAGGAAGGTCTTAAAATTCCTGTTCAATCTTCCGAAGATGTGTTGATTTTCAAAAACTATGAATTATGCAATATACAAAAATAATTTTTTATTTGTTTTTCTGTTTACTCGTTGGTTGTGATTCTGGCAGAGAAATATTTGAGAAACAAAATTAAGTTGTCATTGGATAATTCTTATGTTGACACAAGTAATGATTTTATAAAGATAACAGCTAAAGAAATGAAGATATATCCGTACAGGATTGTTTTGAAAAACGGAAAAATAGAATCTATAGAATACAGCAAAGATGGGAACGAGATTTTTAATTAATTTGTGTTATTTTTTTCTTGTGATATTCGTGTCTTGTGAAAGTCATACGGAGAAACAAGCAGAATATGAGGCAGTACTTGATTTGAAGGAATCAATGGGGGTTGAAAAAATGTCTATAAAGCCTTTGGAGGCTACTCAAATGATTCCACTGGAATTTACGAAAAGATCAGTTTTGCAAAGTGCATATATTGAAGGTGTTACCGATGAATATATTGTTGTTAGAAATGGAAATAGTTTGATTTTTTTTGACACGCAGGGGAAATTTTTATCAAAGATTTCACGTATGGGAAATGGCCCAGAGGAGTATATTGAGAATACGTATAGTTGGATCGATTTTGATAAAAAAGAAGCTCATGTGTATGACTTGCACAGAAAATCTGTTAAAAGATATGATTTTTCAGGGAATTTTATAGAAGAGAAGAAAAACGTTCATTTATGGTCATTTACTGAATTAAGTTCGGATAGATTTATTGCTTACAACGATATGCTTTCGAACTTTGAATTTACCATTTATGATAAAAATTGGAATGTTAAGGATTCTATAATTGAAAGGAAAGATAAATTTAATATAAAAGATTTTAACGTAATTAAAAGTTTCCAAATAAGCAAAAACAACATCTTTTTTTACAACGCCCCGATTATTTATCAAAGTAAAAATGGGGGGATGTTTCCTAAAATATTTTTAGAAAAAGGAAATTTACAGATTCCTGATGAAATTCAATATGATCTCAGTAGAAAAAATGAAAAACAACGATACATTTGGAATGATTTTGTTACGTTGGCGGGGGATTATTTATTTCTCTCCTATTATTACGATAATAAAAAATATGACGATATATGGAATGTGAAAAATCAAAAGCTTTTATATCGTAACACTATATCATCTCCTGATGAATTGCCTGGAGTTCCAATCTCTGTGAACGGAGAGGAAGTAAGAGGCTGGATTCGATATTTTGAAAATGATATGTTCTACTTTGTAGTTTCGGAAGGTGAGCAAGAAAAATTGAATGTAGATAACGAAGAAAATCCGATAATTGTGGTTACTGATCTAAAAACATTTGAGAAAAGTTTTTCAGAGTAAAGGCTCATATTCGTAAATGTTATATACAAATTAAACGGTAATTTATTATCCAAGTAAACTACATAAAAAGCACTTTATCAAAGTATTAAGAACTTCGATGAAGTGCTTTTTGTATATTCAGTTGTCGGAAAATTTAGTGATAAAACCACGGTGTAAATATCTAAGTTTGTACTGTGGTTTTGTTACTAATTTGTTGAATCCCGTGTCACTTTTAATTATTTCTACAAGTATTCTATCTTCAAATTCTGAATTTTTCCATTGAATTTGTTAAGTTTTTTGAGAGGAAAGACTAAGGTTTGTATCCATTTTCGTGCTTTTTCTTTTAGATGAGCATCGTCCTTATGCGGGATGATTCCAAGAGTTTGCACTAATTTTCCGTTCACAAAAAGTGAAGTGCTTTTGTTGGTTCCTTCGATGCTTATTTTTTGTAAACTGTTCGTTGGCAGGATGTAGTTAAACTGATAGTCGTATCCATCACGGCTAAATCCTATTTTTCCGTCTTTGTCTCTCAAATAGAAAGTAGCATGATCAGACGTGAACAGAGGAGTGTTTTTTGGATTTTCTTTTATTAAGATGTCGAAACTCACACGATAGTCATAGCCTATATCCGTTAGGGATTGGTTTAGATTTTTGTTCTGCTTTGGTTTTTTCACCTCGAAAACTACTCCTTTTTTGGATTTTGCAGGTCGTGCAAGTAAATTTGTAGCAGGAGCTTCGCTCAGTAAGTGACGTTTTTGGTCGAATTCCTCAAAGGAAACCGTCGTGTTTTTGCCATCCCACATTTTTACTGAAAGTGTTTGCATAGCAGGGAATAAACGGTGGTAAACATCTTGTTGGCTGATACCATTACCCACATGGTCATTCCATACGGCAAACATACCTCCTTTTATGCGTGGATGTTTTTCTTCAAATACTTCTTTTCCAATCATGGCAGGAGTCCATTTTTCATATAAGTTTTTGATGTTCAAATAATCATAGTAATATCCTGCTGCAGGAACAATGTACAGCCATCCATCAGGAACGCTAAGCACGTCGTATCCCAAAGCTATCATATCACGTGGTTCAGCATATCCGTTGTACCAGCAAAGCATCAAAACATCATCTACTTTTACAGGGGTTTCTCCTTTTGCGTGAGTCAAAGCTCCCCAAAGAGCTACTTTTTTGCCGAAACTTTCTACGTATTTGATATAATAATCTGTGAAATAACGGAATTTTTCAACTACTTTTTGGTCTTTATTACTGTATTCATCCGTACCAATATGCACCAAAGGATTTACAAATACAGGTTTTTCTCCTTCTAAATATTCTTTAAACAATTTGTCGAAGAATTCATAGGTTTTGGGGTGAAACAGATCTACGTGGTCCTTACCGTATTCATCGCTTCCTATTTCAGGTAAATAGTGCGTAAATGCCAAGGTATGAGCAGGAGCATCAATCTCAGGGATTACAGTAACCCCTTGTTTTAGAGCGTCTATTTGGAATTGACGAAACTCCTCCTTGGTGTAATATCCATCTTTAGCGGAAAGTCCAGGGAAAGTGGTGCTTTCCAATCGGAAAGCTGAATAGGTTTTGTTCCAATCATCATTGAAAAATTGCTTAAATCCGTTATCGTTCAAATGCACTTGAAATACGTTCATCTTGTAGTAAGCCATTGTTTTTACTACCGATTTTAGGTAATCTAAGGTGAAGAACTTACGTCCTACATCGAGCATAAATCCACGCATCGGGTAGTCTGGATAATCAACAATTGTTCCGCAAGGTAATTGAGCAGATTGCTCGGTAAGTTGCAATAGCGTTCGTGTTGCCCAAAAAAGTCCTTGTGGAGAGTTAGCACTTACTCTTACTATTTGTCCGATTTCTATTTTGTAGGCTTCCTCGCCTTTATCAGTCAATATGGATGGATTTATTTCGAAATGAATATTAGCGTCGTTACTTTTTATTTTCAGTTGTTTGCCAAACATTGTTTCGAAATCTTCAGCAAAAATTTTGACGATTTCACTTGATTTTTCATCCCCCGAAAGAGTTGTTTTTTCTGATAAAGTAAAAGCACCATCGGATTGCGTCCATTCTCGAAGTTCGGGGATTACAAAGGGTTTTTGGTTTTGTGCTACCGCCACTAAAGACAATAACATCATCATCAGGAAAGAAGATATTTTATTCATAAGAGATTAATTTTGGTTTCATCGCAAAAGTACGGAAGAAAAAAACAAAAAGCTAATGTTAAACCTAAAAATGAAGAAAATGTACGGAGTTGGATTGCACTCATAAAGTCATTCAGATTTTTTTTTGATTATAAGAGTTTTGAATATTTTATTAAATGGTTGATAAACAGATGATGTGTAAGTTCGTTGTGAGTGTATAACGATAGATGTTCATATTCTTCATAAAGATAATTGTGCTTTGCGTAGGATTTTTTCTGTTTTTTACTATCTTTGTGCTTTGACAATCAAGAGGATGTAATTCTATCATTATTTGGTATGTTATACGACTACAACTTTGTTCTCTGAAGATTGTTTTTATCTTATTGTATTCTTTACAATATATTTTTTTATGCGTTTTTACTGTCCACTAAAGGTTGAAATTTTGAAAGGTAGTTTTTTAAAGATTGATTTTAGCGTAAAATGACTAATTTCTATTTTTTTTAAACATATTGGGCATTAAAAAATTCTTATAAAAGCAGAAAACTATGGCAACATTTAAACTTACTGATGAAATCATTGAACAAATTGAAATGTTCATTGAAGAAAAACGCAATCGAGAGTTAATTTCTTTGTTCGAAGAGATGCACTATGCAGACATTGCTGAAATTATTAATGAACTCGATGTTGATCAAGCGATTTATATCATTCGTTTGATAGGTAAGGATAAAACTGCTGACATCATCACCGAATTAGATGAGGAGTTCCGTGACAAAATTTTCGAAAAATTATCCGCCAAGGAAATTGCCGATGAGTTGATTGAGTTGGATACCGACGATGCTGCCGATATCATTTCAGACCTTCCCGAAGAGCGAAAAACTGAGATTATTTCTTACATCGAAGATGTGGAACACGCCAAAGATATCGTTGATTTATTACGATACGACGAAGATACCGCAGGGGGGTTGATGGCAAAGGAGTTAGTGAAAGTAAACGAAAATTGGAATGTACTCAAGTGTGTAAAAGAGATGCGTGAACAGGCTGAGTTTGTCAAACGAGTACATTCAATTTATGTGGTAGATGATAATGATGTTTTGAAAGGACGTTTATCACTCAAAGATTTGCTCACAACTTCCACACGTTCCAATGTGAAGGATATTTATATACCGAAGGTGGATTACGTCTATGTTACAGACAGTGCTGAGGACGTGGCTCACATTATGTCGAAGTATGACTTAGAGGCGATTCCTGTAGTGGATGAGATGAAACGTTTGGTCGGGCGCATCACCATTGATGATGTGGTCGATGTTATCAAAGAGGAAGCCGAAAAAGATTACCAATTAGCTGCAGGGATTACCCACGATGTTGAAGCCGATGACAGTATTTGGAAACTTACCAAAGCCCGTCTACCATGGCTATTGATTGGAATGTTTGGCGGATTGGGGGCTGCTAGTATCATTAACGGATTTCAGGATGCGATGAATAATTTTCCTATATTATTGATTTTCATTCCTTTAATACAAGCTACAGCTGGAAATGTGGGTGTGCAGTCCTCTGCTATTATCGTGCAAGGGTTGGCCAATAACTCCATTGATAGTCAACTCTGGGGACGATTATTAAAAGAATTCATGTTGGGACTCATCAACGGACTGGCTATTGCAGCTATTGTGATTTTGGTGAGCCATTTTCTTTTCGAAGCTGATTATATGGTAAGCACTACTGTTGCCGTTGCGTTGGTTACCGTGATTGTGAATGCAGCTATTATCGGTACTTTTATCCCGATTTTTCTACATAAACGAGGTATCGACCCTGCAGTGGCTACAGGACCTTTTATCACCACTAGTAACGATGTTTTAGGAATTCTAATCTATTTTTCAATTGCAAAGATAGTGTTAGGATTTTAGTTAGAAAGTGAAAGTTACGAATTTTCTTGTATTTTATGTTTTCATATTTAGTAAGTTACGTGTTTTTTGTTCATGTGAATGATTTTTCCGTATCGTAAAATGTTTTTCTATATGTACGTTTATAATTTAACCGTAGTAGTTAGTAATGAAATTTTTGAGTTGTGGTTCAATTGGCTCAAAACCGATTATATCCCAAAAGTAGAAGCTTCAAAAAAAATCAATAATACTCGAATTTTTAAAGTATTAAACACTCCATCGGATGTAACTTTTGCGTTACATCACGAAACTCAACATCCCCAGGATTTGTTGGATTTCATTACAAAAGATATCCCTCATTTTCAAATGCTTAGTCATAATCTTTTTGGAGAAAAAGCACTGATGTTTGGTACGGAATTAAAGGAAATTTTTTTATGACAAGGTTCATTTAGTTGATAAAAAGCAAATAACATTCAGTAAATACAATAGTATAAAGAGTGCTTTTTATGTTGTAAAATAAAGATATTTTCTATTTTTGCGACAAGAGTTAGCATATTAGATCTCTGTCTGTAAAGCAATGCCTCCACAATTACGTTTACATTTTATTGTTTTCCTTTGGGGATTTACCGCAGTTTTAGGAAAACTTATTGGTTTGGATGCCTACCATTTGGTTTGGTACAGGATGTTTTTTACTTCGATAATTTTGATAGGATTTGTTGCTGTGTTCTAAAAGCAAAGTATTTTTATTGAACGAAGTTTGGCTGTACGACTTATTGGTATCGGAAGCCTGATGGCTATCCACTGGTTGCTTTTTTTTCAATCTATCAAAGTGTCGAATGTGTCAATTACGCTGTCATGTATTTCTACAGCTACTTTGTTTGCAGCTTTCATTGAGCCATTAGTATTTCGTAGGCGTATTGATTGGACTGAAATTGTTTTGGGAATTGTAATTACTACTTGTATGTTGCTCATTTTCAAAACGGAAATACGCTATAAGGAAGGAATTATCTATGGTGTTTTATGTGCTATTTTTGGAGCTATATTCAGTGTTTTTAATGGTCGTGTACATGGGAAAACCTCTTCAGCAAACATCATTACTTATGAAATTTTCGGAGGTTTTTTCATGCTTACCATCTACTACCTTTTCTCGGGAGATTTGGAAGGGGTTTCGCATATTTCTGTAAATGATTTCTGGTGGACCTTGTTGTTAGCCAGTGTTTTTACTGCTTATCCAATGTTTGAGTCCATTCGGTTGATGCGACATATTTCTCCATTTACGCTTATTTTAGCCGTCAATTTAGAGCCTGTGTATGGAATTATTCTTGCCTATTTCATTTTTGGCGAATCGGAAAACATGAATCCGATATTTTACGTTGCATCGGGAGTGATGATTCTTTCAATTATTTTGAACGGAATTATTAAAAATCGGAGATAATTCGTCTTGTTAAAAAGATTTAAACTTTGTTATTATTTTCTTACTACAACCTTTTCTTAAACCATTCAGACGTGAGATGTTTGTATTTCGGTTCTGTAATTTGTAAATTAGCCTCACAAATTTTAAAAATACGTTTATAATGAAAAATAACACAGCATCTTTTATCAGAAAACGTTTCGGAGCGTTACTGTTTCTATTTAGCTTACCCATCTTTGCTCAGATTCAGAAAGTTGAACCTCCGTTTTGGTGGGCAGATATGCACCATAGTGAATTACAAATAATGCTTTACGGTAAGAACATCGGACAATTTTCAGTCGAAAGTGAATTGCCGATAGTGAATGTTACCAAAACAGAGAACCCAAACTATATTTTTGTTACTGTCGATACTAAGAATAAACCCGAGGGTAATTACAAAATCACATTGCTTAATTCAAAAAGAAAAATAACTACATTCAATTACGAACTTAAAAAACGTCGCGAAGATTCCGCATTGCGAAAAGGGTTCGATAGTTCGGATGTCATTTATTTGCTGATGCCCGACCGATTTGCTAATGGTAATCCGCAAAATGATTCTAATCCGAAACTCAATGAAAAGGCCGATAGAAAACTCCCTGGGGGAAGACATGGAGGTGATATTCAGGGGATTATAAATCATTTGGATTATATTAAATCCTTGGGAGCTACTGCCATATGGAGTACACCAATGTGCGAGGACAACGATGAAACTTATTCTTATCACACCTACGGACAAAGTGATGTGTACCAAATAGATGCACGTTATGGGACTAATGAAGACTACAAGCGACTTGCTTCGGAAATGCACAAACGCGGAATGAAACTCATCAAAGATTACGTAACCAATCATTGGGGTTGGAAACATTGGATGATTGATGATTTACCTACGTATGATTGGATTCATCAGTTCCCAGGTTATGCTCAAAGTAACTACCGCATGAGCACACAAATGGACGTAAATACTTCTGAATTTGATAAAAAATATTGTGTCAGTGGTTGGTTTGTAAAATCAATGCCTGATTTAAATCAGAGTAACCCCTTGGTGTTGAATTATTTAATACAAAATGCAATATGGTGGATAGAATATGCCGATTTGGATGGACTTCGAGTGGATACTTATTCCTACAACGATAAAGAACCAATTGCTCGGTGGACGAAAGCTATTATGGATGAATATCCTAATTTTAATATTGTAGGAGAAGTATGGCTACACGATCAAGCACAAATATCGTACTGGCAAAAAGATAGCCCTATCAGTGCCATTCAAAGTTATAATACGTATTTGCCATCTGTTATGGATTTTACGTTGCACGACGCTATTGGAGAGGCTTTTCGCGCGACTCCTTCGTGGGATAAAGGAATGATACAGATTTATGATAACTTTGTAAACGATTTTTTGTATAAGGATATTAATAATTTATTGATTTTTGCTGAAAATCACGATACATCACGTATTAATGAAATCTATCAAGATGTAAAAGATTACCAATTGATAATGACTCTTTTAGCTACAGTTCGAGGCATCCCTCAACTCTATTATGGAAGCGAAATTGGAATGCGAGGTGATAAAAGTAAAGGAGATGCTTACATACGTCAGGATTTCCCAGGAGGTTGGGCTGATGATAAACAAAATGCGTTTACACCAGCTCAACGAACTGAAGAACAGAAACAATATTTTGATTTTACGTCCAAATTATTCAATTGGCGAAAAACAAAACCTGTGATCCACTACGGAAAAACTAAACAATATCTGCCTCAGGATGAAGTGTACGTTTATTTCCGATACACAGAAACTGAATCGGTTATGGTAATTATTAACCAAAATAAAGAAACGCAAATGCTTGATTTAAATCGTTTTGATGAAAGTCTAAAAGGGTTCTATGGAGGAAAAGATATTATCTCAGGCAAAAATATTACATTGCAAAAGGACTTACAAATAGCAGGAAAAACAGCAATGGTGATTGAACTGCAGTAAATTTATATAACATTTAAAAATCAATCGATTACGAGTAAAGTAGTCGATTGATTTTTGTTTATTAAAAACTTCAAGGATACGATGCAGTTTCTTATGCAGAGGTTATTTACTTCTGAAACAATAACTGACTTTACTATTTCGATTATGCAGATATCCAAATGATTAAGTAAATCAAAAAGCTACACTTAGTAAAAACTATTTAATTTTCCTTCTCTTTTTTGTGAAAAAACTTTCCGAAATTGTGTTTTTTGTATTACTTTTACACCTCGAATCATTTTTTTAATTTACGTATGGATTTTGTTAGACTTTACATCAAGAGAATTTCATATAGTCATTCCCAAAACGAGGCTTTTGTTTTGATCCTACATGAGTTAGAGTCCGATTTGAAATTGCCTATCGTCATCGGGGCTTTTGAGGCTCAGGCAATTGCATTGGAATTAGAACGAAATGTGGTTCCTCCACGCCCGTTGACGCATGACTTATTTAAGATTTTCGCCAAAAAATTCAATGTAAATATTACTAAAGTAGTTATTAATCGATTAGAAAACGGTATTTTTTACTCCAATATGGTTTGCGAACGAGATGGAGAGGAGCATATTATTGATGCTCGTACCAGTGACGCCATTGCATTAGCTTTACGATTCAATGCACCTATTTTTACGCACCGTTTTATATTACAGAAGGCAGGAATTTACATTCCTGAACCCAATGAACCACAACCTCAATCTCCGACTCTTCACATTGAGGATGATGAAAAAATACAAGAGAAAAGAGCTCGTTTCAAACGACATTCAATGAGTGAGTTAAAGAGAATGCTTGAAGAATGTATTGAGAGTGAGGATTATGAATTAGCGGCAGAGTTGCGTGATGAGATAACTCGAAGAGAAACAGATGATTAACACAAAAATAGATGCACTTATTAAATAAGAATGGCGTAAAATGAGTTTTTATCACTATTTTAATGATTATAATCATATGTTGGGGCAATACGATTGTTACAAAGTCTACGAAAACTCATTAAAGCGAATTTTGAAAAACTTGACTAATGTAGAATAATAAAAATATACTTATGAGAACGATACTAATTCTTTTTCTTTTCCCGTGGATAGGAAAGGCTCAAAGTTCAGAAGTTATGTCACAAACAATTCCAAACCAAGGATTTACCTTTGAGAGTTTGTGGCGAGGAGTTCTTGGAATGGTGGTTTTATTGGCTATAGCCTATTTGTTTAGTAGTAACCGAAAGAAAATCAATTGGAAAACTGTTGGAATTGGACTCGCCTTGCAATTATCTCTGGCCGTTGGGGTGTTGAAAGTTGATTTTGTCCAAGCGATTTTCGAGAAAATCGGAGGGGTGTTTGTTCTTATTTTAGACTTTACTAAAGTGGGAAGTGAATTTCTTCTTGGTGGATTATTAGACGCGTCCACTTACGGGTTTATCTTCATATTTCAAATACTACCTACCATAATTTTCTTCTCTGCACTAACTTCGCTTCTCTTCTATTTGGGTGTTATTCAGATTGTTGTGCGAGGAATGGCATGGGTGCTATCCAAATTCTTAGGAATTTCGGGAGCTGAGAGTTTATCGGTAGCAGGAAATATCTTTTTAGGACAAACAGAAGCTCCCCTAATGATTAAAGCATATTTACAAAAAATGACAAAATCAGAGGTGCTATTGGTCATGATTGGTGGTATGGCAACTGTTGCAGGAGGTGTTTTAGCTGCTTATATCGGATTTTTAGGAGGAGACGATCCTCAGTTGCGATTGATATTTGCGAAGCATCTGCTAGCGGCATCTGTAATGGCAGGG
>NZ_CDOI01000190.1 GCF_000827555.1 Capnocytophaga canis | reverse complement strand
CAAAATAATTACAAAATAATTACAAAATAATTACAAAATAATTACAAAATAATTACAAAATAATTACAAAATAATTACAAAATAATAAACAATAATGTACATACCTTTTAACGAATTGCCAGAAACCTCTCGGATTTGGATATACCAAAGTAACCGTAGTTTCACTCCAGAGGAATTAGTAGATTTAGAACAAAAAATAAAGGTCTATTTAGATCAGTGGTCAGCTCACGGAATTGGACTAACTACCTCGTTTGAAATTCGTTACAACCGTTTCATTGTTATAGGTGTAAATCAAGAAATTCACCCTGTTTCAGGCTGTTCGTTGGATGATTTAGCACGTTTTATTCAAGAATTGGAAAGGAATTATCAAGTAGATTTATTCGATCGGATGAACGTAAGTTATCGTCAAGGAGAACATATAGCTTATAAAAAATTAGCCGATTTCAAAAAAATGGTAAAAGAAAAGGCTGTATCTGCTAAAACAATCGTTTTCAATAATTTAGTAAATACAAAATCTGAATATGAAACCGATTGGGAAATTCCTATGGAAGAAAGTTGGCATAATCGCTTTTTGTAATCAAAAAAATATCTTAAAAAAACGTATTCGTAATGTTTTATTTCGTATCTTAGCACCTCAAAAATCTTAATTTATTCAAAAATAAACTAACCGATTTTATAAAAAATAAAACAATATGAATTCATTTACAACGCTGGACATCGTCGTATTTGTGATATACGCGGTTGTCATTTTGTCGGTAGGTCTTTTTGTTTCCAGAGGCAAGAAAGACACTCAAAAAACTGCCGAAGATTATTTTTTGGCTGGAAAAACTTTACCGTGGTGGGCAATAGGTTCATCGCTAATTGCAGCAAACATTTCTGCGGAACAATTTATCGGGATGTCAGGTTCCGGCTTTGCTATTGGACTTGCCATAGCTTCCTACGAATGGATGGCCGCTATTACTCTTATAATCGTTGGTAAATTTTTCTTGCCTGTTTTCATTAAACAAGGTCTTTATACCATTCCTCAATTCATTGAAAAACGGTTCAACACTTCTTTGAAGACGATTTTAGCTGTTTTCTGGATAGCTTTGTTTGTTTTCGTAAACCTAACATCAGTTTTGTTTTTAGGAGCTAAAGCATTAGATACTGTTTTGGGTGGTGCTACGGGTGAAAATCTGATGTTGTTTATGATTGGATTAGCTTTGTTTTCAGCGGCTTATTCTGTTTGGGGAGGACTTTCAGCGGTTGCTTGGACGGATGTGATTCAGGTGGTATTGCTTGTTGTTGGAGGGTTAATTACAACCTATATAGCGTTGGACAATGTAACTCCACAAGGAGGAGCTCTCCATGGATTACAGCATATCTATGACGTAGCAGGAGATAAGTTTAAGATGATTCTTGATAAGGATAATCCTCAATTTAATAATTTACCGGGCATTGCTGTACTTATTGGTGGACTTTGGGTAGCAAACTTGTACTATTGGGGATTCAATCAGTATATTATTCAACGTGCTTTGGCTGCAAAATCATTAGCTGAAGCTCAAAAAGGGATTGCTTTTGCAGGATTTTTGAAATTGATAGTGCCTTTGATTGTTGTAATACCTGGAATTATCGCTTACGTGATGTACTACGAACCTGCAGGAACGGTAGCTATTGAAGGAGTAAAAGAGGCATTTACTAAAGCAGATGGTAGTATCGATTTTGATCGTTCTTACCCTTGGCTGATTAACCAGTTTGTCCCAGCAGGATTGAAAGGATTGGTGATTGCCGCCCTATCTGCTGCGATTGTTTCTTCATTAGCTTCCATGCTGAACTCTACTTCAACAATCTTTACGATGGATATTTATAAACCGTTTATTAATCCAAAAGCGTCAGATTCTAAATTAGTTACAGTGGGGCGTATTACTGTATTAGTGGCTTTAGCTGTAGCGACTTATTTTGCTCAATTTTTGGGAGCTTTGCCACAGATGTTCCAATACATTCAAGAGTGGACAGGCTTGGTAAGCCCGGGAATTTTGGCAGTATTTTTAATGGGATTATTTTGGAAAAAAACCAATCCGACAGGAGCTGTAGTTGGTGTTTTGCTTTCAATTCCAGTAGCTTTGGGGCTTAAGTTTTTGCCTGGTGTGGAATTACCTTTTATGGATCAAATGCTTTACACCTTATTAGTCACTATTGTAGTGATTATGGGAGTGTCATTAGTAACAGGAAAAGGTGACGATGACGAGAAAGGTATTCCTCTTACGCAGGAAACCTTTGCAACTAATGCAACGTTTAATACAGCAGCATATGCTATTTTATTGATTACGGCTACTTTGTACGTAGTGTTCTGGTAGGATTTTCAACTTTTGATATAAAAACTTTGATAAGGTGTAAAGTGCTTTATCAAAGTTTTTTTTGTTATAAAATGTTGAGATAGGAGTATAAAATCAAGGTTTTTTGTATCTTTGTCGGGAAATTAAGATATACTTAAAACGAATGAAAATACTTGCAAATGATGGTATTTCCGAGTTAGGAAAACGTCAATTAGAGGCTCATGGTTTTGAGGTACTTACAATAAAAGTAGCTCAGAATCAGCTTGTCAACTATATTAATGAGCATCAGATTCCGATACTTTTGGTGCGTTCATCCACTGAGGTACGTAAAGAATTAATTGAAGCGTGTCCGTCATTGAAACTCATCGGGCGAGGTGGTGTAGGGATGGACAACATTGACGTAGAAGAAGCAGAAAAACGTAATATTCACGTCATAAACACACCTGAAGCCTCTTCAAATGCGGTGGCGGAGTTGGTATTTGCTCACCTACTTTCAGGAGTACGGTTTTTACATGATGCCAACAGAAATATGCCTTTAGATGGTGATACTCAGTTCAATCAACTGAAAAAGAACTATGCGAAAGGCTCTGAATTGAGAGGTAAAACCTTAGGAATTATAGGTTTTGGTCGCATCGGTAAAGCAGTGGCAAAAATGGGGATTGCTCTGGGAATGCGAGTTTTAGCTTGTGATTTATTTGTTAAGAATACTAATATTGAACTTTCCTTCTTCGACGGTACGTCGGTTTCTTTCCAGATTGATATGGTAAGCAAAGAAGAAGTATTGAAAAACTCGGACTTTATTACGGTACATACACCAGCTCAGAAGGAATATATCATCGATGAAAAGGAAATTGAGATGATGAAAGAAGGTGTTGCTATTTTAAATTTAGCACGAGGAGGTGTTATCAGTGAAGTTGCTTTGTTTAACGCATTGGAATCAGGAAAAGTGAGTTTTGCAGGTTTGGATGTATTTGAGAATGAACCAACTCCATCTATCCAAATTTTGATGCATCCTGATATTTCTTTAACTCCCCATATTGGAGCTGCAACCCAAGAGGCACAAGATAGAATCAGTTTGGAGTTAGCTTCGCTGATTATTGAAAAAATGAAATAAGATAATATACTTCCTTTTTAGTTCCTACAACTAATGGATGCATCGGTTTTTCACATACTAAAAAAACATTGGGGATATGATTCATTTCGTCATCCGCAAGATGCTATTATTGAGTCCGTTCTGCAAGGGAATGATGTGTTGGCGTTGATGCCTACAGGAGGTGGAAAATCAATCACCTTTCAAGTACCCGCATTGGTTAATGAGGGTATTTGTCTGGTAGTGTCTCCCCTTATTGCGTTAATTTCAGACCAAGTTGAGAACCTTAAAAATCGAGGTATTAGAGCAATTTCCTTAGCGGGAAGTATGGTTCAGGATGATTTAGAACGATTACTGAACAATGCTGTTTTGGGAGATTATAAATTTCTGTATTTGTCTCCCGAACGATTGCAGCAAGAAACGGTTCGTTATTTTATTAAGTTAATGAAAATTAATTTAATAGCTATTGATGAAGCTCATTGTGTATCGCATTGGGGGAAAGATTTTCGTCCTGCCTACTTGGAGTGTAAATGGCTGAAAGAGAATTTTTCCCAAGTGCCAATTTTAGCTTTGACCGCATCGGCGACTCCAAATGTACAACAGGATATTTTACAGCAATTAGGTATCCCAAAGGCAGAAATTATAGCTACTTCATTGAAACGTCCGAATATTGCCTATATTACCCATAAAACAGACAATAAATGGTTACAATTGGAACGTGTTTTGAAAAAAAATACGGGTACTTCAATTGTTTATATTCGCAGTCGTAATGGAACTGTCCGAATGGCTGAATATTTGCAAGATATTGGTATTTCAGCTACTTTTTTTCATGGAGGATTATCTTCCGAAGAGAAAAATAAAAAACTGAGTATGTGGTTAATGGATGATGTTCAGGTGATGGTAGCTACCAATGCTTTCGGTATGGGGATTGATAAACCTGACGTGCGGACTGTTATACACTGGGAAATTCCCCCTACGCTGGAAGACTACTTTCAAGAAGCAGGGAGAGCGGGTCGAGATGGTCAAAAATCACTTGCTCTTTTATTGTTTAATGATTTGGATATAGAAACTACCAAAAAACAATTTATTTCTAATTTAGTAACCTCTGAAGATCTTAAGTTGCTATATGTGAAGCTAAATTCTTATTTCTTAATAGCTTATGGAGAAGGAGTAGGGATTACTCGGAGTTTTCAGCTGGCTGATTTTTGTAAAAAATACAATTTACAAATACAAAAAACTTACAATGGTCTGCAACTTTTAGACCGACTTTCTGTCATTTCTCTTAGTCAAAATTTTCAAAAAAAAGCAACTATATTTTTTGTCGCATCGAATTATGAGATTATTCAATATTTACAACATAAACAGATGTTTAAGGATATAGTGTTTTATCTATTGCGTAATTATCCAGGGATTCACACACAGGCAATTTCCGTCAGAATAGAAAAAATTGCAAACAAAATTCATAAGGATACAGAGAATATTAGACAGCAGTTATCTGTCCTACAAGAAGATGGTATTATTACTTACCAAGATGATACAAGTGATATAGAAATCACTTTCAATATGCCTCGTGAAGATAATCGAACCATTGCTTTTGTTGCAAAAAATATAAAGGAATACAACCAAACAAAAATAAATTTACAAAAGTCTGTTTTTGAGTATATTATAAATAACGGTGAATGTAAAAGCGTACAGTTGTTGCGTTATTTTGGAGAAAAAGATACTGCCACTTGTGGGATTTGTTCAGTTTGCAAAACACAGAATAATCAAAAATCAATTGATTATAAGCAAGTTGAGGAGCAAATAATAAAAATACTCCACCAAGGGAGCCGAAATCTTAATGACTTACTTTTACTTCTTCCATTTGAAGAAAAAGAAATCCAAAAGGTGCTTTTTTCAATGCTTGATATGAATAAAATAAGGTTTAATGATTATAATCAGTATGCATTGCGTCAGTAATAAATATGATATCAATGATAAAAAATTAATTTTGTATATTTTACTATTAAAAATCCTACATATTCCTTACAAAAAAAATCAATAAACTAGTAATTACCAATTTATTGAGTTAAAAATATGTTTCTTGTGACCGCGGAGGGATTCGAACCCCCAACCCTCAGAGCCGAAATCTGATATTCTATCCAGTTGAACTACGCAGCCTTTTTATTTTTTATGATAATAATTTCTTTACAATTGTTGATACGACTCTGTTATCAGCTTTTCCTGCTAACTCTGTCGAGGCAACTCCCATCACTTTGCCCATATCTTTCATGCCCGAAGCTCCTGTTTCTGAGGTGATTTTTTTAATGATAGCCTCAATTTCTTCTTCAGAAGGAAGTTCTGGTAAAAAACGTTCAATTACCTTAATTTGAGCTAATTCAGGTTCGGCTAAATCGTTACGCCCTTGAGAAGCGTACAGGGTAGCACTGTCTCTACGCTGTTTTATCAATTTCTGAAGCAAAACAAGCTCCTGACTTTCAGATAGCTCCTCAGAAGCTCCCAATTCCGTCTTAGCTAATAAAATAGCAGACTTGATTGCTCGTAACGATTCCAAAGCTACGCTGTCCTTAGATTTCATAGCGTCTTTCAACGCCTCCATTACTTTTGTTTGTAAACTCATAAAGACCGTTTTTTAGAGTCGCAAAGGTACACCTTTTTTCTGAACTACAAAATATTTTAATAAAGTTATTCGGTATGTTTTTTATTTTGTAGCTTTGCGGACTAATCTTTAGAATGTTATTAGTTGTATGAAAGAAAGTATTATTACCTTTATTTTATTTTTTGTTGTCTTCCAATTTTATGCACAGTACAAAGATAGTATCTATCATCGTGACGCGATATGGCGAGAAACTATTCGCAGTTTTGAAAAAGAAGACCAACGAAAACCTCCTCGTTCCAATCCCATCTTATTTATTGGTAGCTCATCTATTACTAACTGGAAGAACTTACACATTTATTTTCCCGATAAAAATGTACTGAATCGTGGTTTTGGAGGCTCTGAATTGCGAGATGTAATTTTCTATTTCAATCGGATAGTAACTCCTTATCGTCCATCACAAATTGTTCTTTATGAAGGAGATAACGACATTACTTTTGGACAAACGGCAGAGCAATTTTTGGATGATATCAAAACCTTTGTCCGTTTGGTGGAAATACATTTACCCGGTACTCCTATCATAATTTTATCAATTAAAAAATCTAAAGCACGTAGTCATTTTTCTATAGAGTTTGATAAAGCTAATGCACTTCTTTATCAATTTGCACAAACTAAACGTATCGTACAGTTTGTGGATGTTGCTCAGATTCTTTTTGACGAAAACGGGAATATTAAGGATGATTGTTTTGAAAGTGATAACTTACATATCAATACCCGAGGTTATTGGTTGTGGACAGATATTTTAAAAAATTATTTGAAATAATTAGTTATGTAATGGGCAGTTTTAGCCATCTTTTGATAAACGGAAAAAGAATTTTGTAATTACGGCATATTATCGTATCTTTGCACCAAATATAATTAGATATGGCAAGTATTAGAAATTTAAAGAAGGATGTCAACTATGTTTTTGGTGATATCATAGATGCAGTTTTGCATTGGGAATATGCAACAGATAATACCGAATCACAAAAAGGTTCAGAGCTCATCAAAGAAATTATAAGTACTTATGACGGAGTAATGGATAAAATTTCTGATAAGAAAGTGGAGAACAGAGCAGTTCACTTAAAGCAAGTTAGAAAAGAGTTTGAACAAAAAGCGGGTGAGTTTATTGTAAAGTTAAATCAATTGTAATTTTTTTTCGAAAAGATTTGCAGATTTAAAAAAAAGTTTTACCTTTGCAACCGCAAAATCGCCGATATAGCTCAGTTGGCCAGAGCACGTGATTTGTAATCTCGGGGTCGTGGGTTCGAATCCCTCTATCGGCTCAGAACGAGGCTATCCATAAAAGGGTAGCCTTTTTCGTTTTTATGATATACTTCAGTTCATTAAACATATTTTATCACGATGACAAACATTCAGTACATTCAAAATCAAAATGCAACTTTACAAGCTAACCAAATTCAAAATACTTTGCAACTACTTGCGGAAGGGTGTACCATTCCTTTTATTGCTCGTTATCGAAAGGATAAAACTCAGAATTTGGATGAACTGAGTATTGAGCAAATTGCTAAATCACAAACTGATTATGAGAATATTATTAAACGAAAGGAAACTATCCTTAGTGCTATTGAGCAACAAGGCAAACTTACGGATGAACTCAAAAATAAAATAGCCAGTTGTTTTGTTATCACCGAATTGGAAGATTTATACTTGCCTTATAAGAAACGGAAGAAAACACGAGCTGATTTAGCAAAAGAGAAAGGACTAGAACCCTTGGCTAAAATTATTATGTCTCAACGAGTGAGTGATTTACAACATGCGGCTTCAAAATATATTACCAAAGATGTTTCCGATGAAAAAGAGGCTTTACAAGGAGCATCTGATATTATAGCCGAGTGGATTAGCGAACATATTTTTATTCGAAAGACTTTACGGCGTATGTTCCAACGTAAATCTACCATCGTTTCACAAGTCATTAAAACTAAGGAGGACGAGCAAGAGGCTCAAAAGTTCAATATGTATTTCGATTGGCAAGAGAATTTGATGAAAGCACCTTCGCACCGATTGTTGGCAATACTTCGGGCTGAAAACGAGGGATTCATACGATTGAAAGTAGAAATAGATACTGAAGAAGCTCTCGAATTTATAGAAAAAACAATTATTAATTCCAAGGGAGAAGTAGCTGATTTTCTCAAAGATACTATCACTGACAGTTACAAAAGATTGTTAGCGCCTTCCATTGCCAATGAAACATTACAAGAGGCTAAAGAACAGGCGGATGCAAAAGCAATCAGTATTTTCGCTGAAAATTTAAAGCAATTGTTATTAGCTTCTCCTTTGGGTGAAAAACGTATTTTAGCCATAGATCCAGGATTTAGAACCGGATGTAAAGTTGTTTGTTTAGACGAGAAAGGTGATTTGCTTTATAACGAAACTATTTTCCCGCATCCGCCTCAAAAGGAGTTACACATTGCAAGTAAGAAAATTAAGTCATTAGTTAATTCTTATAAAATAGAAGCTATTGCCATCGGTAACGGAACGGCTTCTCGCGAAACAGAATTGTTCATCAAACAAATAGGGTTCGACCGACCTGTACAAGTGTTTGTTGTGAATGAAGCAGGAGCATCGGTATATTCCGCATCTAAAATTGCACGAGAAGAATTCCCAAATTATGATGTTACAGTACGAGGAGCGGTTTCTATCGGAAGACGTTTAGCCGACCCTTTGGCGGAATTAGTGAAAATTGAACCCAAGGCAATCGGAGTAGGGCAGTATCAACACGATGTTAACCAAAGTAAGCTTAAAGAAGAATTGGACAATGTGGTTGTTCGTTGTGTCAACTCTGTAGGTGTAAACCTCAATACAGCAGGAAAGGCGTTGTTGTCTTATATTTCTGGAGTAGGAGAGAAGATGGCAGAAAACATAGTTACCTATCGTTCAGAAAATGGAACCTTTACTCAGCGTAAAGATTTATTGAAAGTTCCTCGATTAGGGGAAAAGGTTTATCAACAAGCAGTAGCTTTTTTACGAATCCATGAAGGTAAAAATCCGTTGGATAATTCTGCCGTTCATCCTGAAGCCTATCCCATAGTAGAAAAAATGGCGACAGACTTAGGACTTTCCTCCGAAAAATTAATCGGAAATAAGGAAGCTATTGCCAAGATTGATATACAAAAATACATTACCGAAGAAATTGGAGTTATTTATTTGAAAGATATACTCAAAGAACTGGAAAAACCTGGTATAGATCCTCGAAAATCAGCAAAAATATTTGAATTCGACCCGAATGTAAAGTCTTTTAATGATGTTAAGGTAGGAATGATTCTCCCAGGGATAGTCAACAATATTACTGCATTCGGTTGCTTTGTAGATATAGGTATTAAAGAAAGTGGATTGATTCATATTTCCCAACTTAAGGATGGGTACGTTTCAGATGTAAACGAGGTGGTTAAAATGCATCAGCATCTTTCGGTAAAAGTAGTTGAAGTAGATGAACAGCGTAAACGCATAGGATTGAGTTTAATTTTTTAGATTTTCAATTTACTCCATATAAATTATTGATAATTAATATAAAACTCAAAATTCACGTCGTTTGAGAAAGTAACCCATACTACCAGAAATAGTCAATCACAATAAAGTTAAAGTGCAAGATACAGAAAGGACTATAACAGGATGTCTATCCGAAAAATACTGTCATTGTCCAGGTAGAGCTTATTTTGAGTTTGATTAATGATCAGTAAATTTGTTCTCAAAATACTTTTGTTACACGGGTAAAATCCAAACTTATTTTGTAACTAAATGACATTTAGGGATTTTTAGGTACAAAAATGTTTCATAACGTATCGTTTTTTTTATTATTTAAAAACCTGAGACGATTCTTTCTAATTAATTTTTAAGAGCTTTTTTATACGTCAATTTTTTTTATCTTTGCATTCACTGAAAGATAACTATTTAACAAAAACTACTATGTTGAATGTCCATGATTTATCTGTCTCATTTCAAGGAGAATATTTATTTGAAGAGGTAGCTTTTATGCTCAATGCAGGTGACCGCGTAGGGCTTATAGGCAAGAACGGTGCAGGAAAATCTACTCTATTGAAATTATTAGCCAAAGAGATGAAGCCTGATTCGGGGATTATTGCAACAGACAGAGATGTTAATATTGGTTTTCTAAAACAAGATATTGATTTTGAAGAAGGTAGGACGATTTTAGAAGAAGCCTACCAAGCCTTTGATGAAATCAAGGAACTTGAACTGCGAATGGATGAAATTCATCGCGAAATGGGAAGCAGGACAGATTATGAAAGCCAAAGTTACCACGATTTGGTGGATACGCTCAGCGAAATAACACACCGCTATGACATCATTGGAGGATATAATTACCAAGGAGAAACGGAAAAAGTACTCATTGGATTAGGATTTCAACGAGCTGATTTTCAGAAGAAAACAGATACTTTTTCAGGAGGATGGCGTATGCGTATCGAACTCGCAAAGCTATTACTTCAAAATAATGATATTTTACTACTTGATGAGCCTACCAACCACTTGGACATAGAATCGATTATTTGGTTGGAGCAATTCCTGACCTCATACACAGGAGCAGTAGTCATTGTCTCGCATGATAAAATGTTTCTTGATAACGTCACGAACAGAACCATAGAGATTTCTGTTGGAAAGATTTACGATTATCCGAAGCCTTATTCTCAATTTTTAGAACTTCGCCAAGAAATCAGAGAACAGCAACTTGCATCACAAAAAAATCAAGAAAAGAAAATACAACAGACTGAAAAACTGATTGAAAAATTTCGAGCAAAAGCCACTAAGGCCTCTATGGCTCAGTCACTTATAAAAAAATTAGACAAAATTGAACGCATCGAAGTTGATCAGGAAGATAATTCCGTGATGAACATTCGGTTTCCAATGTCCGTAACCCCAGGTAAAGTAGTTCTGGAAGTTCAGGATGTATCCAAAAGCTATGGTGACAAACAAGTGTTACAACATATTGATTTACTGATAGAAAGAGGAAGTAAAATTGCATTTGTAGGGCAAAATGGGCAAGGAAAAACAACCTTAGCAAAGATGATTGTCAGCGAAATACCTTTTGAAGGAAATATCAAATTGGGACATAATGTACAGTTAGGGTATTTTGCTCAGAATCAGTCTTCTTATTTAGATGGTGAGATGACCATTCTCGATACAATGTTTCATGCAGCTAATGATTCTAATAGGATGAAAATCAGAGATATATTAGGGTCATTTTTATTTCGCGGTGATGATGTAGAAAAAAAAGTAAAAGTACTTTCAGGAGGTGAACGCAACCGATTGGCATTGGCGAAAATGTTACTTTCAGATTTTAATGTACTGGTAATGGATGAACCAACTAACCATTTGGATATTAAATCAAAAAATGTACTAAAACAAGCCCTGCAAAACTTTGAAGGGACGCTCATCATAGTTTCACACGACCGTGACTTTTTGCAAGGATTGACCGACAAAGTGTATGAATTTAAGAATAAAAAAATAAAAGAATATTTAGGAGATATTGATTTTTACTTAGAACAACGGGCTGTTAGTAATTTTCGAGAGATTGAACAAAGTAAGGAGAATACACCAATTGAAAAACCGAATGCTCAAGTCAAAATATCATTCGAGCAACAAAAACAGCAGAAAACACTACAAAATAAACTCAACAAAATCGAAAATGCAATTACTGAACTTGAAAATGAGCTAAAAGCAATGACAAATCAAATGGGAGAATCCTTGCAGAGTCAAGAATTTTATGCTCTTTACGAATCAAAAAAAGCCGATTTGGATCAATTGATGTTTGATTGGGAGGTTTTACAGGAGCAGTTAGGGTAGGGGAATGCAAATCCAAATTGACAGATTTATTAAGAAGCAAATAACTGTTGAATGTTTTTAAAATCATAAATAAAAATTGAAATGGCATTATTGGAACAAAAAATAAAAGAAGCCAAAACTGGTAATCAAAAGGCGTTCAGTTACTTACTGGATGTTTTCTGGTCTGAGGTCTATGCATTTCAGTTGAAACGAACCGATAATGAAAACGATGCCGAAGACATTACCATACAAGCATTTTCAAAGGCATTCGATCGCATTGAAACTTATGATGAAAACCTTTCATTCAAAACCTGGTTGATTGCTATTTCAAAGAACATACATGTGGATATGATTCGTAGTCGCCAAAATAGTACTCGAAATACGACTTCTTCGGAGGATAATGAGGCCAAAACTATCGCAGACGAATCACCAACCATTGAAGACCAACTAATCACAGAACAAAGTCTCAACCATTTACTAACAACCATAAAGCAATTAAAAGAACCTTATAGAACAGTGATTCAACTGCGATATTTGAATGAAAAATCTTATAAAGAAATAGCTAAAATAATGAATATTTCATTGAGCAATGTAAAAGTTACTTTGCTGAGAGCCAAAAAGATACTTGCAGAATTATTAAAAAATAACTTTTCATAGTGTTTCACCGTTGTGTATTTGCTATGAAATACATATATTTGCTTTTCACAGATCAAAAATGGAAATGAATTTATTACCGTATCACTATGTTTCCGTATTTCAAGAGAATGTTAAAAAATACGGTTCAAAAAAAGCTTTAGGAAGCAAACCTGATCAAAATTGGACAACCATTTCATGGCAAAATTTTGGAGAATTAACCGAAAAAGTGGCAAATGCTTTGCTTTCTTTCCAAATAAAACCACAAGAAACCATTGGGATTTTTGCACAAAATATGCCTCAATGGACAATTACAGATATTGGAGCTTTGTTTGTCAGAGCTGTCCCCGTTCCTATTTATGCTACAAATACTTCAGAACAAGCTCTTTATGTTATAAATCACGCTGAAATAAAGATACTCTTCGTAGGAGATCAGGAACAATACGACAAAGTCCTACAGGTTGCCGATAAGTGTCCTTCATTGCAAAAAATTGTAGTTTTCAAAGAAAATGTTGCGTTGAAAGAATCTAAATTTTCAATGTCATGGCAAGATTTTTTAGCTTTAGGAGCAGAGAAAAAATATCAGGAAGAGCTTCAAAAACGTATTGATGATAAAAAATTAAGTGATTTATTTACAATTATATACACTTCTGGAACAACTGGAGAACCCAAAGGAGTAATGCTTGACTACGAAAATTTGGCTTATCAATTAATTGGACATGATAACAAATTAAAACTCTCCAACAACGATGAATCGTTGGCTTTTTTGCCTCTGTCTCATGTGTTTGAAAGAGCGTGGACATACTATTGTTTGTATAAAGGTGCGACAGTTTATTATTTAGAAAATACCAATAACATTAAAACTGCCCTCATAGAGGTTAAACCTACTGTAATGTGTGCTGTTCCAAGATTTTATGAAAAAATATTTGCCACAGTTCACGATATGGTAGCAAAATCATCGTTCATCAAACGTGGAATTTTCGCCTTTGCAGTGAAAAGTGGTCGGAAAATGTTCGAAACCAAACAACGCAATCAAAAACCTTCGTGGATTCTACAAAAATCGGTGCAACTATCAGAAAAGTTAGTTTTTGCTAAGTTTAAAAAATCCTTAGGAGGACGTATCCGTTTCATGCCTTGCGGTGGAGCAAACTTAGAACCTAGCATCGGTCGGTTTTTCCATTCTATCGGCATTAATGTCAAGTTGGGTTACGGAATGACGGAAACCTTAGCTACGGTTTCGTGTTGGGATGACTCCAGTTTCAATTTCAAATCGGTAGGAAGTTTAATGCCAAATACTGAGGTGAAAATCGGAGAAAACAACGAAATTTTGGTTAAAGGAGGCATGGTGATGCGTGGTTACTATAAAAATCCAGAAGAAACTGAAAAAGCCTTTACCTCAGATGGATTTTTAAAAACGGGCGATGCAGGAAATTTGGATGCTGAAAAAAATGTTTTCATCACTGATCGCATCAAGGAATTGATGAAAACTTCTAATGGGAAATATATTGCTCCCCAACATATTGAAGGAAAAATCGGTAAGTACAATCTTATTGACCAAATTGCTATCATTGCAGACGGTAAAAAATTCGTTTCTGCATTGATTGTACCTAATTTTGAGATACTTACGCAGATGATTGAAGATCTGAATGTTAAGTATAAAAATACTTCTGAATTAATTAAAAATGTACAAGTACTTGATTTTATAAATAGACAAATCCAGCGTTTTCAAAAAGATTTACCCGATTATGAACAAATAAAGAAGTTTACATTGCTTCCAAACTCTTTTTCGATTGAAAAAAATGAAATTACACCTACGTTGAAACTCAAACGCAAAGTAATTTATGTGAATTACCAACGTGAGATTGAAGCTATGTATAAATAATATTTTATTCATATAAAATAAAGGCTGTCCGATAAGTTTCAAACAGCCTTTGTTTGTTTTTCCTTTATATTTTTAACTCAAAAGAAGACAGTAAAAATATTTTTCCGATAATTGGGTAATGTCTGAAAAATAGTTGGCGTTTTTTTTTACAAATAAACCCGTAATCAGACAAATTTTAAATCTCATACCTGCACAGCTTAGATTCAACCATCAAGTGCAAATTTTTATGCCACGAATTAAAAAAATAAATTATTAGGATTTAACTATGCTTGTGCAAAACTTACACAGGAACAGAAAATTAGTGTGATTAATGGTTTCATTCTTCTTCAATTGTACTTATTAAAACGTCAACTTCGTAGCAAGGAATGTAATCTTTTTCTAAATCAGAGGAGAAAACGATAAAGATATTATTACGTGTTGTATCTCTGTATTTTCCACCACTTAAATGTCGATAGATGTATTGCGAATGATTTGTTCTTATTTTGTTGATAAATTCCTTTCGATTGTATATTTTCCACTGTTTTTGTGCATCTTGAAAAATTGCTACATTTCCCTTTCTTTTAAAACTTTCAAACATCGGATTGGAAAGAAGCAAAATGTAACCTCCATAAGTTTCATTTTTTTCCCCTTTATAATAATCAAAACGAAAAGATACTTGCCAATTTTCACTTTGGTTTATATAATAAGCGATGTAATAATTAGCATTTTTCCCGTTATCAAAAAGAAGCTCTACATTCTGATGTTCTTTATAATAACTGGTTTTTAATGTGTAATTTTCTTCTCCCTTGATATTGCGAGTTTCTGTTTTTTGGATACCATCTTTATCGTCAATTACCAAAAATAAGGAGCTTGGGTTAATTTGTGCCGTCACAAAGTTTGCACAAACACAAAAAATTAATGTTACTATTGTTTTCATTTTAATCACAATATTCTACAATACTACTTATCAAAACATCAACCTCATAGCAAGGAATGTAATCTTTTTCTAAATCAGAGGTAAACACTATAAACACATTGCTTCGATATACTCCTTTCGCATACGAAGCTCTCTTGTCATAATACTCATATTTTCTGTAAAA
>NZ_CDOI01000189.1 GCF_000827555.1 Capnocytophaga canis | reverse complement strand
AACAACACACTTTTGAGACATCGGATACGCCGAGCGGTGAGGAAAACTTGTTGTTTTTCAAAAAAGTTTGAAAACCATATAAAAGCTTTTGAAATTGTGTTTTTCTACATCAATTTTGGATGGATTTGAGTATCATACCTTGTGTAACTCTACCCGATAGTTAATTACGAATTACGATAGTTAATTACGAATGAAAAATTACGAATTACGGGGGCGAGGCTTTTCCGTAATTCGTAATTCGTAATTTGTAATTTCGTAAAACGAATAGCGAATTTATAGAAAACTTATCAATGCCAGTTCATAGCTTTTCAAACCCAAACCTAATATAAGTCCCTTAGCCACAGGCGAAATATAGGATTTATGACGAAAAGTTTCACGTGCATAGGTGTTGGAAATATGCACTTCTAATACAGGGGTGGTGACTGCTTTGATAGCATCGGCAATAGCAATAGACGTATGCGTGTAAGCCCCCGCGTTGAGGATTATTCCGTCATATTCAAAGCCTATTTCATGAATTTTATCAATGAGCTCTCCTTCTATATTGCTCTGATAATAAGTTAGTTGCACGGAAGGATATTTCTTTTGCAACTTTTCAAAAAATTGTTCAAAAGTTTCACTTCCGTAGATTTCAGGCTCTCTTTTTCCTAATAAATTCAGATTAGGCCCATTGATGATTGCTATTTTCATAATATGTTGATTATATAGAAAGGCTACCTGTTCAGATAGCCTTTCAATTTCATTTAGTAACTTAACTAATTCGGAACTACAATCCACTCTCCTTTTTCAATGAGGGGAATAGCTTGTTTATATTTCATTTCTTTACGTTCACCGGTACGAATATTTTGTACCATAATACGCTCATTTCTATTGATTTTAGGTTGTTCACGTACGATAGTTTCCACCACTTGCGAACGTCTTGACACAGCCTGTCCAGCTTCACGCTGTTGATTTGCCACCTCATCGCCAACTTCTTCACGCGATGTTCGGTAATTTTCAGGCTGACGTTGTACTCGTTGTTCCTCTTGAATTGGTGTATTCTGCGTAGGCAATTCGGCACGGAACAGAAATGAAATAATTTCCTTATTTACTTTATCTATCATTGAACTAAAAAGCTCGAAAGCCTCAAATTTATAGATAAGTAACGGATCTTTCTGCTCATGCACAGCCAATTGTACCGACTGTTTAAGTTCATCCATACGACGTAAATGCGTTTTCCATTCCTCATCAATGATAGCTAAAGTGATATTTTTCTCAAAATCACTGATTAATTTCTTGCCATTACTTTCGTAAGCCTCCTTCAAATCGGTAACGATGTTCATAGCCTTTTGTCCGTCCGTGAATGGCACTACGATACGTTCATAGGTATTCGATGGATTTTCGTAAACACTTTTTATCACAGGAAAAGCTGTTTCGGCACTGCGTTCTGTCTTTTCTTGATAGTGAATCAATACTTCTTTGTAAAGTGTATTAATCAAATCATTAACAGACGATTTTCCGAATTCAGATTCGGTAATTTGAGATTTCAAAGAGAAAAATCGAATAAGTTCGTATTCAAAATTTTTGAAATTATTTCCTCCTTTATTTTGCTCTACAATAACTTTACAAGTATCATAAATCATATTCGCCAAGTCCACTTTAAGGCGTTCTCCCTCCAAAGCGTGACGACGGCGTTTGTAGATTACCTCACGTTGTGCATTCATCACATCGTCATATTCAAGCAAACGCTTACGAATACCAAAATTGTTTTCCTCTACTTTCTTTTGTGCTGCTTCGATACGCTTAGTCATTAATGAATGCTCAATCACATCACCTTCTTTATGTCCTAATTTATCCATAAATTTAGCAATGCGTTCCGAACCAAACAAACGCATCAAATTATCCTCTAATGACACGAAAAATAAAGAACTTCCAGGGTCTCCTTGACGTCCCGAACGACCGCGAAGCTGTCTATCCACACGACGTGAATCGTGGCGTTCTGTACCGATAATTGCCAAACCTCCTGCAGCCTTTACCTCTGGAGTTAACTTAATATCAGTTCCTCGACCTGCCATGTTGGTTGCAATAGTCACCACCCCAGGCTGTCCAGCTTCTGCTACAATTTCAGCCTCTTTTTTATGCAACTTAGCATTCAAAACATTATGCTTGATTTTACGCATGGTAAGCATACGGCTCAAAAGTTCTGAAACCTCTACCGAAGTTGTACCAATAAGTACAGGACGACCCGCTTCTGAAATACGCGCAACTTCCTCAATTACAGCATTATATTTTTCACGTTTGGTCTTATAAATCAAATCATTTTTATCCTTACGAGCAATAGGCCTGTTGGTAGGGATTTCCATTACATCTAATTTATAAATCTCCCAAAATTCCCCAGCTTCCGTAATTGCAGTACCCGTCATTCCCGATAGCTTGTTGTACATACGGAAATAATTCTGTAAGGTAATGGTAGCATACGTTTGCGTTGCAGCCTCAATTTTTACGTTCTCTTTTGCTTCAATAGCTTGGTGCAATCCGTCGGAATAACGGCGACCATCCATAATACGCCCTGTTTGTTCATCAACAATCAATACCTTGTTGTCAATTACCACATATTCAACGTCTTTTTCAAATAACGTGTAGGCTTTCAATAACTGATTCAATGAGTGAATACGCTCACTTTTTACATTGAAATCCTGAAATAATTTTTCCTTTAAGGCTGCCTCTTCCTCAATAGGCAAACCTTGTTTTTCTATTTTTGCTATTTCAATGCTAATGTCGGGCAGTACAAAGAAATTCTTATCCCCATCAAAAGAAATATCAGCAAAACCTTTATCGGTAAGCTCTATTTGATTATTTTTTTCATCAATCACGAAATACAATTCCTCATCTACTTTTGGCATTTCGCGATTATTATCCTGCATATAGAAGTTTTCGGTTTTTTGAAGTAATTGCTTAACTCCTTCTTCACTCAAAAACTTAATAAGTGCTTTATTTTTGGGCAATCCCCGATACACACGAAGCAATAGAAAACCTCCCTCTTTGGTGTTTCCTTCCGCAATGAGCTTACGGGCGTCGGCAAGAACCTTTGTCAAATACTGACGTTGTTTCGACACCAAATCCGACACTAAGGGTTTCAATTCGTTAAACTCGTGCAACTCTCCTTTAGGCGTTGGCCCTGATATAATTAACGGAGTACGAGCATCATCTACTAACACCGAATCTACCTCATCGACAATTGCATAATTATGAACTCGTTGCACCAAATCTTCCGATGTATGTGCCATATTATCACGCAAGTAATCAAAACCAAATTCGTTATTAGTTCCGTAGGTAATGTCAGCATTATAGGCATTACGACGTTCCTGTGAATTAGGTCGATGATTGTCAATACAATCCACACGCATTCCATGGAACTCAAAAAGTGGCCCCATCCAAGCACTATCCCTACGTGCCAAATAATCGTTCACGGTTACCAAGTGTACTCCATTTCCTGTTAAAGCGTTCAAATAGACCGGTAAAGTAGCTACGAGAGTTTTCCCCTCTCCTGTTTGCATTTCTGCAATTTTTCCTTGATGCAGAGCAATCCCTCCGATAAGCTGTACGTCATAATGCACCATATCCCAAGTAACTTGCTTACCTGCCGCATCCCAAGAGTTTTGCCAAACAGCATTATCACCTTCGATTGTTACGTAGGATTTAGTAGCCGAAAGTTCCCTATCATAAGGGGTCGCCGTAACCGTAAGAGTGGGGTTACCTGCCAAACGCCGTGCAGTTTCTTTAACTACAGCGAAAGCCTCAGGCAAAATCTCATCCAAAGTCTTTTCTGAAATTTCATAGGCCTCTGCATTTAAACTGTCAATTTCGGTATATAGATCTTCTTTTTCATCTATATCATCCGTTTGATTTGCTTTCTGTTGTAAATCAAATATTTTAGCATCAAATTCAGCTCGAGCGTCACGAATTTTTTGTTTAAATTCAATTGTTTTAGCACGTAATTCATCGTTAGAAATAGCTTCCAACTGTTGTGCATATGTTTTTATTTTTTCTACAATAGGCTGAATAGACTTTAAATCTCTTTTTGCTTTATCACCTACAAAAATTTTAATCAGTGAATTTACAATACTCATTTCTAATACGTTATTTAGTGGTTAGAGTTAGTAGGCCTTTCTAATAAAATGCTTAATACTAACATCTTAAATATTTTATATAATTATAAAGGTTCATCTGTTTTGAGCAAGGATTCAGAACGCTTTTACAAGGCAACAAATATACCAATAGTTTTAAAACTGACAAAAAGTCAATAAACAAAAAAAGCCTCTTCTTTCAAAAAAGAGACTTCTTTCTATTGTCAAATTCCATTAATACTCGTCTTCATTCCACAGATAGTCCTCCTCAGATGGGTAATCAGGCCATATCTCTTCGATAGACTCGTACATATCCCCCTCATCTTCAAGCGATTGAAGATTTTCTACAACTTCCATAGGAGCTCCTGTTCTAATTGCATAGTCAATCAACTCGTCTTTAGTTGCAGGCCAAGGTGCATCGCTTAAGTAAGATGCCAATTCTAACGTCCAATACATAGCTTAATAGGTATTTTAAAATTTCTGCAAAAGTAAATTTTATTTTTAACTATGCAAATATTTTTTATTTTTTTTGTTGTTAAATTTTACATAAATAAAAAAGCTATCTAGAAATAGACAGCTTTTTTGGATATGGAAATTTACTCAAATTTACAATACGGCTACGCAAGAGATTTCGACCTCTACATATTTAGGAAGGTTTGCCACTTGCACTGTTTCACGTGCTGGAGCTGTTTTTTCGTCAAAATATTTTCCGTAAATAGCATTTACTTGTCCGAATTGCTCCATATCACTAAGGAAAATGGTCGTCTTTACCACGTTTTCAAACGTGGCTCCTGCTTGTTCTAAAACCGCTTTTAGGTTTTCCATCACTTGAGTGGTTGCTGCTTCAATGCCTTTAACGACTTCATTAGTTTTTGGATTTACAGGAATTTGTCCTGAAACATACAATGTGTTTCCTGCCAAAATAGCTTGATTATAAGGCCCAATCGGTGCGGGTGCATTTTCTGTAAAAATTATTTGTTTCATATTTATAAATATTTAAAATGTTGTTGTCTTTATAAACTACTTACGTTGATTTTAAATTTTACCAAAAGTTTACTTTTTCTTTCTATACGTGTTGAAATTTTAATCTTTTTAATGTTTCATATATTAACATTTCTATGAAAAAATCAAACAATTATAAAGCGAATTTTTATACGTTTGATCACTTCTTCTTGAACGAGACGTTTAGCTTTTGGACGTTCCCTACTCCATCTTTAACAATCATTTCTAACTTATACGTATCTGTTTTTTTTGCCTCTATGTCCGAAAAATCAAACGTAAGTATCCGTGTTTTGGGATCATACTCGAACAAAATCCACTCACCATTAAGGGATGCCGAATAGCTCCCAATTCCACTCAAATCGTCCTTGATTTCCACTTTTAAAGTTGAAGCATTTAACAATCCATTATTTTTGAAATTCACGGGTCTCACAGTTGGTGGAATGGTATCTTTCATAAGGGTAAATCGTCCTAAATTACGAGTTTTTGCCGTGAAAACTCCATTTTTGTAAGTTGTCCGTTCTGCCGAAGGTCGATTTTTCTCATTCAAGTAAGCGATAAACACTTGTGCAGTTTCCTCTTCCGTAAATTTCTTATTTTCAATATTCAAAGTAAATTGCTTATGTATAGCTTCTCGTGGATGATGTAGCGAAAGGGTGTCATTTTTACTATCGATTTGTATCATAAAATCATCATAAAATGTATTTTCAGGAAAATAAACATTTCCATTTTCAAAAGTGTAGAACTGGTCACGCTTAGCTACTAATAATTTCCCTTCTGCAATGGGTTTGGGCTCTATTATTTCCTGTTGCTTCCCTTCGATAGGAACGACAATTCGAGTGGTATTACCTTTAATGTCTTCAACTGAAATGGTTGCCAAATAGGACATACCATCCTGAACGTCAATATGTCCGTTATTTTTTATATTTCGGTAAATCGTTGAAATACGATTTCCGGCTTTTTTGTACAACAACTGGATTCTTGTTTTTTTATCCACATACTGCTCGTAATCAGAAAAAACATTAATATAACGTGCTTCTGTAAAATCCAATTTGTCAAAAACATATTGAAAATGTACAATTCCGTTGATTTCCAAGGTAACACGGTAAACTCCACAAATGTGATAAGTGTCGTTCTGCTTATCAATAGATTGTATTCCTAAACCGATGCTACCACTGGCTGTAATTTTATCTGCTAAGTACGACCCGTCCGATTGTTTGGTCATATTGATTTGTCGTGGCAATTGTGATTTCTCAATTTGAGAATCGCTCCCAAGAGAATAGCCTACCAATTGATACACACTGGGTGGAATTTCATCTAAAATGTCATAGCCAAACAACAAAGGGTTCATGGCTCTGGCACTCGAATCACGGATTTCAAAATGCAAATGAGGCCCGCCACTACTACCTGTATTTCCTCCATAAGCAATTAATTCTCCTTTTTTCACAGGTAGCTCGATAGCTTTGGGATAGGCTTCTATTTCGAACGATTTTCGTGCGTATTGTCTTTTCTTAATATATTTTTCAATATCGGGTGAAAATTTCTGTAAGTGAGCATACACGCTGGTATTCCCATCGGGATGTGTGACATACAAAGCCTTACCGTAACCATATGCCCCTACTTTAATACGAGAAACGTACCCATCTTCGATAGCATAGATTTTCAATCCTTCTTTGCCTTGAGTTTTGAAATCGACCCCTGCATGGAAGTGACTTCCTCGTAACTCGCCAAAGTTACCTGAGAGTAACAGCGGAATGTCCAACGGTGAAATATAGTCAGTTTTGGTTTGGGAATATGAAAAAAAACTAATGAATAGTACAAAAATAGTTAGTGAAAATTTCATTGAGTTATCTTGATTTTATTATTTCCATTTGCATGACACCTTCCGCTGTAGGCAGTTGGAGTCGTGGTGAAAATAAATGCTATATTAATATTTTTCAGAAAATCTTTTAAACAGTTCTTTGGATAACCTCAAAAAGCTTGGATTCATCGCATTTCAAAGTTTTTGATGGGAACTTTAAAATCAAGGCGTAGTCATGAGTTGCCATTAAAATAGTACGCCCCGAAGCATTGATTTCTTTCAATACTTGCATAATCTCAACACTAGTTTCGGGATCTAAGTTCCCAGTTGGTTCATCTGCTAAAATAAGTTCAGGATTATTGAGTAAAGCTCTGGCTATTGCCACGCGTTGTTGTTCTCCTCCGGACAATTCGTGTGGAAATTTCAAAATCATATCTTCCATTTTCACTTTTGCCAACACACGCTCAATACGTTGTTTAATTTTATTGGAGTCCTTCCAACCTGTGGCTTTTAAAACAAAAGCCAAATTATTGAATACATTTCGGTCTGAAAGTAATTTAAAGTCTTGGAACACGACACCCAACTTACGTCTTAACAAGGGGATGTCGGACTCTTGCATTTTTTTTAGGTTAAACCCTGCCACATACCCCTCACCCTTAAGCAAAGGCAAATCGCCGTAAAGAAGTTTAATTAAACTACTCTTTCCCGTTCCCGTTTTTCCGATTACATAGACCAACTCTCCTTTGTTGATGGTCAAATTCACATCTGACAACACCACGCTTGACCGTTGTTGAATGAATGTATTTTTAAGATGTACTATTGGTGCTTCCATTTTGATTTACTGAGTTATAAGTCTGCGTAAGGCTCCCATTTCTTTATATTTTTTTCGAGCTTCTTCGGCTGGATATCCAAAATAAGTCAAGCCTCCTTCCAACGATTTTGAGATACCACTTTGAGCCAAGATAACTGCTTTGGCTCCAATAGTAATCCCACTGGTCATACCTACCTGCCCCCAGATGGTTACCTCATTTTCTATAACAACACAACCCGCAATTCCTGTCTGGGAAGCTATTAAACATTTTTCACCGATAACAGTATCATGTCCTACATGAACTTGATTATCTATTTTTGTTCCTTTTCTGATAGTAGTGTCACCTGTAACTCCGCGGTCGATAGTACACAAAGCTCCCAAATCAACATTATCTTCGATAACCACACGACCGCCTGATTTCAACTTATCGAACCCTTCGGGACGCTTTTTATAGTAAAATGCATCGGCTCCCAACACGGTTCCCGCATGAATCGTTACGTTATTGCCAATAATACAATCGTCATAGATACTTACATTCGAATGAATTACACAATTATCGCCTATCTGTACGTTATTTCCTATGAAAGCACCGTGCTGGATAATTGTATTTTTTCCAATCTTAGCGGTTGGCGAGACCAAAGCGGTAGATTTCAGGAAAGGTTTAAAAAACTCTGTCAGTTTGTTAAAGTCCCGAAAAGGATCGTCTGAAATTAGCAGAGCTTTGCCTTTAGGACACTCTACTTCTTTGTTAATAAGTACCACTGTGGCATTTGATTGCAAGGCTTTATCATAGTATTTCGGATGGTCAACAAAAACGATGTCCCCTGCTTGAACCACGTGGATTTCATTCATCCCTAAAACAGGGAAATTGTCATCACCCACAAAGGAAGTCCCGATAATTGTTGCTATTTGTTTGAGTGTATATGGTTGTGGAAAACGCATTTTCTGTGTTATTTATGTTATATGTTTATATATATCTGAGTTGCTAAATAATCTTGGGTGTTAGGCCCTTCGTGGAAGAGCAAATCCAAAATAGATAAATTGGGAATAAATCCATGTTTATCGGAAAAAATCTGATGATATTCCGTCATTTCCACAGGCAATTCTTTTTTAGCGTTGGTCAAAATCCGAGCATCCTTCAAGTATTTTGGAGTAGCTTCGTAGGAAACGGTTTTATCAAAATTAATATCGGTTTGCAAACAAGCCAACACCGTTTCGATAGTATCCATATTCACATCCAATAAAAAGGTGTAGTTTTTTTCAAAAATTGGACGTAAATCATCTTCATAATATTCAAAAAAAGGAGAAGTACGATATGCCGTTTCGAGGCTCTTCCAATGCAATCGCTGCCAAGGAAAATGGTTTTCAACTTTAACATCTTTGAACAATTGTCTGCCTGTTTCTCCTCCCACATGTTTTATAGGTAAATTCAAAGCCTGTTTTCCGTTAGCACCGTAAATGTATGCCCGATTTCGGAGTGTTTGCTTTTGATAGTTGTCCGAAACCTCCAACACACACGGACGGTTCAATATCCAATAAAATTGAGCAATTGACGGAAAATAAGTAGGATGCAAAAGTACGCTTTCTAACATTTTCTAATGAAATTATTTTTTCTTTTTCTTTCTTAATAAACTATATGCCAACCATAATCCAAGAGCTGCCAACACATAGTATCTGTATGAAACAGGTTCCCCTTCGCCATTGACCGTAGTGAACAAACGATTCCAACGGATTTTGTCCAATCCCGAAGCGTTTCTGTCTAAACTCATCCAAACTAAGACGGGTTTTCCAAGCACGTGATCCTCAGGTACAAATCCCCAATAACGGCTATCCTCGGAATTGTGACGATTGTCTCCCATCATCCAGTAATAATTCTGTTTAAAGGTATAGGAATTCGTTTTTATGTCGTTTATATAAACATCTTCTCCTTGTATCCGAAGTTTATTACCTTCGTACTCTTCAATAATACGTTTGTACAACGGTAAATTTTCAGCTGACAAAACTACTGTAGCTCCCTCAGCAGGAATGGTAATTGGACCGTATTGATCTTCATTCCATGGATATTTTTCGGAATGCGGAAACACCGATGGATTATATTTTCCGACCTCTTCCACTCGTTTTCTCACAGATACAATATTTGGATTCTGACGTAGAGTTTCGGCTACTGCTTCTGTTAAAGAGGAGAAAACATATACGTTAGGCTGAATTTCGAAAAAGTAATCCGTCACACCGAACTGTTTGTACATACTGTATTTATCGAAAACCCCTTTATTGGGTTGCACTTCAACAACGTAGGAAGACTGCAACTTAGCTCTTACCGGGTATATCTCTTTTTTACCATTGATATGCACGTCTCCATCCTTAATCTCAAACACATCGCCAGGCAAAGCAACAGTTCGTTTCACGTAATTCGACCTTTTATCAATAGGTTTATGAACGTGAATATTTGACGGGTCGCGGAAAAAACGCACCGTATCCGTAGGCCAATTAAAAACCGTAATATCATTACGCTCAATCTTCTGCAAGGCAGGTAAACGCAAATAAGGTAGTTGCGGTTTGCTGAAGTATGACTTTACTCCTAACACAGGTACTGAATCATGAACCATCGGTAGAGCAAGTGGTGTCATCGGTACACGAACTCCGTAGTGGAACTTGCTAACAAACAGAAAATCACCTACTAACAATGTTTTTTCCAGCGATGAAGTCGGAATCATATAAGGTTGAATGAAATAGGTATGAATTCCTGAAGCTGCTACTACGGCAAATAGAGTAGCACTTATCCACGAAGATACATTCTTTTTGATAACCTGATTGTCTTTTTTTACGTAAAAAGCGGTATAACTTACATAAGCAGTAAACAAACCCAAAGTCAAAACCGAAAGTAGCGTGTAACGTTTTTTGCGATAGCCAAACACATGCAACCATTCATAGTTCATCACAATGAGCATAATATTCCCTATTACAGGAAGATACACTAAGAACAACCACCACCATGGACGTTCTATAATCCTAAGAAAAATGACCGTATTGTAAAAAGGAACAAAGGCTTGCCATCCTTTATAACCTGCCTTTTCGTATCCTTTCCAAAAGAATAAACCATTGACTAACTGTGCTATAACTAAAATATAAAAATACGCCATATTCTGTGTTTAAATTTAAAGTTCACAAAGATAAAAATTAATCTTGATTAAACAATACTGCCTCCATTTTTTTTGGCACGGCAAATTTACCTGCCAAATGATGGTATTCCACCCAATACTGAAGTGTAAATTCAATACATCGGCAGATTTGTTCAGAGGTAAGTTTTCTTTACATATTGTTTTCTATTACAAAGATGTAGTGCAGTACATCTTTCCCTTTTGAATTATTACTACAGCATTGAACAACGCCACATCTAAATCTATTTTTAAAAATTTCCTGACGTCAACATTTTTTTTTCTTGACGTAAGTTTTATTTATTTTAGTATACAAAAATTTTAAATTGTTACATGAAAAATCATTTCTTTCTTTATTTCTGTATTTTAAAATGTGTCTTAGAAATAATTCTAATGAATAATTTTTATAAAAATTTCAATTGTATAAGTAGTAGAACTTTATTCTTGTTCATTTTTCATTAGTTAAAAAAAAGTAACTGATTGATTCATAATAATTCTATTACTTTTAAAAAAAATAAAAATATTGCTCTTTTGACTTCAATCTTACATAAGGATTTTGCTTTTCTTTAAAACGTTTTCATTTGCATTTTTATTTTGAAAGACGTAACAAGATTGTTTCATGCGAGTCTGCCGTAATCTTTATTTGATTATTTTTAACAGCAGACGTTGTTTTAGTCCATAGATTTTCAGAAGTTTTTTTGTTTGTAATTCCTAATTCATCTAATTTCAGATTGAAGCTACGTTTATTATCAGCAGTATTTAAAATCCCGATAGCTATATCTCCATTTTGCAATGGTTTTAGGAATATTTGCCAGTCGTTGCTATTCACGATTCGTGTGGCTTGTTTACCAAGTTTATCTTGATTAATTTTAATTACATCGTGATTCATTAAGATTTTGTGTGTGGTTTCGTTCATATTTCTGACATCACAAGTAATCATTAGAGGGGCAGCCATTAAACACCAAAGCGACATTTGTGAACGATATTCTGTATCGGTGCAACCTACACCTCCTAAATCACCAGAAGGTCCTTTCTTGCCATATAATCCAATAACGAGCATATCGGCATCGTTCCAACCGTTGATTCCTGCATAAGAGCTGAGCTCTGCATTTCGATTCACAATGTCTAAAATACCTGCTCCTACTCTGTGAAGTTCTTTTGCATTCTTGTAAGGTTCTATGCTTTTCCATTTATCACGAACGTCGGCTGTGGTTCTCCAAAGTTGTCCTCCCGCTTTTTTCCCCCACAACCAAGGCTCTCGGTCACCCCATTCACAGATACCAAAAGTGATTTCTCTACCACTGTTTTGTAAAGCGATTGCCATCTTTTCATAACGCTCAATAGCAACTTTCCAATCGGAAGGAGCATGACAGTAATCATATTTCAGGTAATCAATGCCCCATTGAGCAAAAGTTTTAGCATCTTTTTCCTCAAAGCCATAACTTCCAGTGTAACCTGCACAAGTAAGTTCAGCAGCGTTAGAGTAAATTCCCAATTTCATTCCTTTACTATGAACATAGTCGGCAAAAGCCTTCATTCCTGAAGGAAATTTTTTAGGGTCAGGAATAAGATTATTTTTAGCGTCTCTTCCTCCTTGCCAACCATCATCAATAAAAATAAAGTTGTACCCAGCATCACGTAATCCTGTACTTACCATTGCATCAACAACTTCTTTGAGTTGACTTTCAGAAATGTTCTCAGCAAAATAGTTCCAAGTCATAAACCCCATAGGGGGTGTTTCGGCTGTAGCCTTTTGTCCATGTACGCCAATGACAGCAAATAGTAGAAGGATTCCTAAAAAAAAGTATTTCTTAACCATAACTCAGTTTTTAAACGTTATTAAATTACAGATTAAAATTTTAAATTGAAATTAATAAAAAAACTATAACTTTTCTTACATTACTTTTAAGACCACTACGTAAAAAGAATACGGCTGTACAAAAGATACAGCCGTAAATTTTAAACCCTCTTTTTACGATTTTTCAAAAGAAATTCCTTCAATGGCTTTTTTCATTTCCACACCTGGAGTGAAGATAATGCGAACGTCCTTAATCATTGAAGCATTAAAATCTTTTTCGTTTTCGACGCCTTCACTGCTAATCGAGATGCGGAATGTTCCAAAATCGCCCAGCTTTACGCTATTCCCTTTTAGTAGTTCTTTCGGAAGCTCTTCTAATAGATTCTGAATTACGTTGGCAATATCACCAGCCGTAAGTGACGATTTAGATGAAATCGTTTTAGCGATATCCTTTTGTTCTACTTTACTCGAAATTACCGCATTGGCATAAAATTTCTTTTTACTGCGATCTTGCGGATTTGCTTTTTGTACTAAATGATACTTCATAGCTTTAGTTTTTTTGGTTAGAAATTCAATGTTGAAAAACGATGTTTTCGCTACCAAAGGTATTCATTTTCCGTGAGAAACAAAAAAAATTAACATTTTTATTTTTTCATCGTAGGGGCGTATTGCAATACGCCCTTACGGTTTCTTGTATCATCATAAAGGCGTATTGCGATACGCTCCTATGGTTTCCTATACCATCATAAAGGCGTATTGCGATACGCCCCTACGGTTTCCTATACCATCGTAAGGGCGTATTGCAATACGTCCTTACGGTTTCTTGTACCATCATAAAGGCGTATTGCGATACGCTCCTACGGTTTCTTGTACCATCATAAAGGCGTATTGCGATACGCCCCTACGGTTTCCTATACCATCATAAAGGCGTATTGCGATACGCCCCTACGGTTTCTTGTACCATCATAAAGGCGTATTGCGATACGCCCCTACGGTTTCCTATACCATCGTA
>NZ_CDOI01000188.1 GCF_000827555.1 Capnocytophaga canis | reverse complement strand
ACTGACGGTATTTCTTTTTCGCAGGAAATAGTCATGTCTTTAGGTAAATCTCCTGTAAATTCTATTTTTGAAGAAATAACCGTAACTTTCTGTTCATGAGTAACTTTATTCCCGCAATCATCGTAAGCCTCCCATTTATAGATGATTACTTTATTTCCATTTTCTTCCTTGTTTTCTTGGCTCTTGGTCACTTGAATATTTTCAGAGCAATTATCCGTAGCGCTTAAATCTATCTGCTCTGGAATATCTCCTTCTTCCACAGAGATATCAGTTGGTAAAGGTTCATTAAATGTAGGTGCTTTATCATCACTTACAGAAATAGTTTGCGTAAAAATAAGATTTTGCTTACAACCCGTTGCAGTGTAAACTCTTTCTATCGTATAATTGCAGTTGTTTCCTTTTCTGGTGTCTTGATGTGTAATGTTTACCAAGTCACAACCATCAGTTGCAAATTGCGAATAATCAGCACTCGGAACGGCATTGCAAGTAGCTGAAAGAAAAACTTCAGGAGTTTTTGTAAATACCAAATCCTTTGGAGTAGTAGCCTGAATTTCGATATGTTGAACAAAATTTGAGGTGTTATGACAATTATCCTTAGCTATCCAAGTTCTGGTAATGAAGTTTTGATTTTTTACTTCATTTAGTGTTATTTGTGTTTTACCATCAGCTGTACAATTTGATACAGCTTCTATTGGCTCATTAGGGATATCTTTTTCATCAGAAACTTTAAGATATTTTGTAGGCGTTTTGGTGAAAGTTATCGCAGAGGCTTCTACCTCAAAACCGCCTTTTCCGTTAGTAACATCATTGTCTGTTAAAGCAAAAGCAATATGGTCAAGTACTTCAATTTTAATAAGCCCTAAACCAGAGTAAAATATAGGTCTTCCGTTTTGATCTGCGTGATAAACGGCTCTTCCTATAGTAATATTAGGCATTACGATTTCGCAACTTCCATCATTTTCTGTTTCAGGAACTAAGATGTGATTGAACGTTTGTCCAAAATCATCGGAGAGTAAAATACGTACTTTGGTATTTTGAAAAAGGGTTGGGTCTACATCCCAAGTAAGGGTTACCTTTTCGCCCGTTTTGTATTTCCTTTGAAAATTTGTTATTTTAAAAGGCTTTCCTTCTACAAATTTGACTTTGGTTTCGTACATATCATAACGTGTAGGGTGGTTATTTCTTTCATTAGGAGTATTTTTAGTATCATTCACCCCTAACCAAAAAGTATATACTTTTCCGGAGCTAAAGTTATATTCTTTTTTAGCAAAAGTTCCCTTTTCGCGGTGATTATAAAATGCTTTTGTATTTTTATCGGTAGATTTTTCAGATTCAAATTCAGCATTTGATATATTAATATCTGCTTGATGAAAAGCATACAAAAGGGGGTCGTTATCTGGGTCTGTTGCATCAACTGTAAACTGGAAAAAAGTCTCTTTCGGAAGTGTATATTCTTCTTTAAGTTTTGATTTGTTAATGATGGGAGCTTTATTAGACGTTTGTATTTCAGTAATTTTATGTTCAATTTCTGATATTTTTCTACGAATGTAGTAGATACTTGGCAACGAAAAAAAGTTAACAGGATGCCCGTAGCTCATAATAGACTGACCTTTACCCGGTTCAGTTTGATACGTTCCTGTTCCACCTACTGTAAAAGTATGTGATGAACCAAATAAATGTCCAAGTTCATGAGCAATAATATGTGAGCTATTGTTTGCCATTGCTCTTGCTTTTATTCTGTCAAGTCTAATTGCTCCCACAGATGCTAACCCTGCAATATTAGTGTCACTATTTCTTGAAATGATAATTCCTGCATCGTAACTATCTTTACCAATAAGTTCATTTATTTTAGCAGTAGATTTATTTAAAATTTTGTTAGAAAGTTCTCCATCAAAAACTTTTTCTTTACTGGAATCAATGATAAGCCTATCATCATTCACAATTTGAAGTTTAATGCCTATTTCTCTAATGTAGTATTCGTTAAGAGCAATTTCTAATCTACTCCAAAAACTTTTTACAGCATCCTTGCTTCCATAATATCTGTCATAATAATATTTATCCACCAATACGGCTAAACGAAACACACGTAGCGCATTGTCTGTAGGGATTTTACGAACAATTTTTTCTGGTCTGGCAGTTAAGCGACCTCGAAGGGATTTTTTATCGCTATGCGTACCACAATGTCCGTTGTGGCAACCTCCACATTCTCCTTCGGAATGCTCTTTCGAAATAAAAAGGTAACCATCATTAGTGGTTGCTATCTTCCATTGATGTTCTTTCCAGGTGAAGTCCCCTGATATATCATCTCCTGCTTTTGAAATGGACAGAGTCGCTACGAACAAGTCACCTTCATATCCTACGAAAGTGCGGATACCTTCTTTCTCGGTGAACGAAGTTTTACGTTCGTACCATTGCAAATTGACTTTTTCGGAAGAAGAAACAGGAATAGACCACTGCAACGAACTGGCAGAAAAAAGGTTTGCTATATCATTGACTTTTAGTTGTGTGTTGATGTTTTCTTGTGAGAAAAGTAGCTGAAAACATGCAAAAAAGAGCGTAGTAATAAATTTGTATCTCATTGCTAATTTTACTTTTACTGATTTATTACAAAAAACATAAAATAAACCCTATTGGGGTGCAAAGATACAAATTTTTAAGCGTTTTTTCCTTGCTTTTTTGAAATAAATTCAAAAAAACGACATCCATGTTATTGATGAAAACCTATTCTCATAGCAAAGTTTTGTGGATCTGCTTTAATTCTTTGGAAATTATTTATTAGCATATTTCAAAATGTGTTTTTTGGTAACAGCTAAGCAAAGTGCTATGGGGTAGGAGTGCTCAATTTTGAGATTTTATTGTATTTTGAATAGCATAAAGAATTTTGTAAAAATTCCCTATCTTTTCTTATTACCGAACAATCGTATTTTGTTCTCTAAAAAAGGCATATTTCCACAGAATTTTTATAGTTTAAATACCTATAAAATAATTGAGTGCTCATCTTTATAGGTATTTAAACTGTTTTCAATTTATTGGTAAACAGAGGGTTAAAGTCCTTGTCAATCAAATTGATGTATAAAAAAATTACTTCCCACTGGAGTACGTGTGACCGTTTTGAAGTTCTTTATGACGAAAAAGATCATCAAGGGAAACGATATGATATCCTTGTGATTTCAAATTTTTAATCACCTGAGGGATGGATTGCACAGTTGTTTTGTGAATATCGTGAGCCAATATGATTCCCATTGGAGATGCTTTTGACATAGCTTCTGCTACTCGGTTTACTTCACGATGTTTCCAATCCAAAGGGTCTACATTCCACATAATTACGGGTCTGCCCACCATCTCTAAGTTCTCTTTAGTATGAGCCCCGTAGGGAAAACGAAAGTATCTGGGTTTTTGACCTGTAATCCCTGCAATAACTTCGTCTGTTAATTGAATTTGACGCTCAGCTTCTTCTCTTGAAATTTTACGAAAATCTTTATGGTCGTACGAGTGATTTCCGATATTATGTCCCTCCTCTGCCATACGTTTGATAGTCTGCTTTTGTACTGATGAAGATTTTCCTAACACAAAAAAAGTTGCTTTTACATTTTCTTCTTTGAGAGCATCCAACAACTGGGCTGTATACACCGAAGGTCCGTCATCAAAAGTAAGAGCCACACACGGTACTTTGGAACAATCCACTTCCGAATATTTAGGCTCAGAAACCTCTATTCCAGCAGATTGTTCAACAATATCTTCTTTTTTGAAAATTTTCAAAAAGGTTTCATTCATGTATTTATTTACCAAATCATGTGGAATTTTTACAGAAAAATCTCCCATAGCTCCACTAGCGATTTGATACTTATCAAAAAGTAAATACCACTCTCCTTTTTGGTCAAAAAACAAAGCGTCGTAATTTGCTGAAGTAGGGGCTGTTCCTTCTTGAATCATATCTTTGGACGATTCCAAAACCTGTTCGCGTTCCCCGTCATTAGCATAATTAGTATCTTCGTAAATTCTTTTCTTTACCAAATCAGTAGCAATAAGATTTACTTCTGAAGCAAATTTTTCAAAACTTTCTTGATTTTTGAAAAAATCCACAGGCTCCATTTTTTTCTTGTCTTTTAAATTAAAAACAGAAACAAAATGGCTATTGTCGTAGTTATTCCCATAGGAAACATTTCTTTCATAAAGGAATATTAAAAAATCTTCGGAATGGTACTTTACTTCAAAATGTTGATTAAAATCCAAAGCCGAAGTTTCAGAATCCTGATAATCTTTAGCTGCAGTTTTAAACTCGGTTATAAGTTTTTCCGTAAAAGACTTTTCATTTTTATTGACGAAATCGTATGCCGTAATAGGGAAAGATGCCGTAAGATGGCTTTTATCTGGGTCGTTTCCGATTTTTACGGTATACACCTGAATATCATCTTCTGATTGCGTGATGCTAATTTCTTCAGGAAGCTCCACAACTTCTACGATAGATTCTGTACTACTTTCTACAGACGTACTGCCAGTTTGCGATTTGTTTCCTGTACAACTCCCAAAAGCAAGTGCAACAAGCAAACTAACTGATAATAATTTTTTTTTCATTTTACAATTATTTTATACTAAATATATACGTTTGAAAAACAAGAAAAAGAAAGAATCCATTTGACTCTCTCTTTTCCCTTTTACGATTTACTATATACAACGCAATTATACAAACATTTCACCTCTTTACCTCTTTTTTAATTCAAAAAAAGGAATATTTTTCTAGGGCAAAGATACAAAATACTGTGTGATTTACAATAGCTACTTACTTGTCAATAGCCCCTACAACGCGTTTCATAAAACTATTGAGGGCCTCTTTTTGGGGCATTCCCTCCTTAATCATAGTGTCAACCTCAATGGCTCCGTAAAGATTTGACAGTAATTCGCCAATTACGTCCAACTCCTCATCTTTGAGATGATCACACTCTATCAAATTTTCAAGTGTCTCAATGGTTTCATGAACATAATCTTGGTCGTTTTCACTAATGAATTGCACCATATGTTTAATTAGCGGTAGTCTCATCGATGAACTGTTTTAAGGATTCAGCCTTGTTTGTTTGAATTTGATTCACCAACGCACCTTTTTTGAAGGCTGCAAAGGTTGGCAAATTGTCTACTTTTGCTAATTGACGTGAATTAGGGAATTTCTCAGCATCCACGTAAACAAACACCGCGTCAGCAGTTTCCGAAGCATATTTTTTGAATTTAGGCTTCATGATTTTGCAATTCCCACACCATCCTGCTCCATATTGAACAAAAACGACATCATTTGAAGCAACAACTTCCTGTAGATTATCTTGAGCTAATTCTTGCATTTTAGTGTGATTTTAAATATTCTGCAACACCATCTCGATTAGCGTTCATTGCTTCTTTTCCTTCCTCCCAGTTTGCAGGACAAACCTCTCCGTGCTTTTGAACATGGGTGTAAGCATCCACCAAACGAATATACTCTTTCACGTTACGCCCTAATGGCATATCGTTTATACTCTCATGAAACACTTTTCCATCCTCATCAATCAAGTAAGTAGCTCGGTAAGGTACGTCATCACCCTCTTGCAGATAAGTGTCAGCTACCTCATCATAAACTTCTCTGGAATCCAAAATATCCAATGCACGAGCCAAATTACGGTTTGAATCTGCTAAAATAGGGTAAGTAACTCCCTCAATTCCTCCATTGTCTTTAGGTGTGTTTAACCAAGCAAAGTGAACCTCAGCTGTATCACACGAAGCTCCAATTACTTTTACGTTTCTTTTTTCAAATTCAGCTAAAGCTTCTTGAAAAGCATGTAACTCGGTTGGACAAACAAATGTAAAATCCTTTGGATACCAAAACAATAGCACTTTTTTCTTATCATTTACTGCTTCTTCATATACGTTAATTTTAAACGTATCTCCCAAATCGCTCATAGCGTTCACCGCAAAGTTTGGGAATTTTTTTCCTACGAAAGACATATTATTCTGTTTTTTAAAATTTATTATGTCCGCAAAGTTACAATTTTAAATTAAGTATACCATCGGCTTTCATATTGAAATGTTTTATATGGATATAAATTTTACTTATAGTAGTATAAAGAAAAACTTATGCCTGATAAATATACACATGCCAAATCACAGCCGTCCGAAAGTTTTTTGAAAACGTGATAAAAACCCTTGTCAACCCATTATTTATAAGGGCAGACTTGTTTGTTGTGCGGAATTATCTCTGTCAAAAAGTGTGTTTTCAGGTGTTTTTTTTACTTTTTTTACAATCGGTTTCAGTTCGTTGCATACATAATTCAGCGTCAGATAGTGCATCGGACAGACCCTTATTTTCTCGTAAAAATTACTAAATGCCGTCTTTTTATCGCTGTAAAATCGTTTAATCAATCAACAGAAGAAGGTAAATCAAAGCTATATAAATCTGTGATTTTACCGCATTTTCACTCGTGCCAAGAAAAGTTTTTATCTGTAAATTTTGCTTCATTGTCGTGGAAAATAGCAGTATTTTTAAATGTTAAACTTTTTACTTAGGTATTATTTGCTGATAGCTTTAAACTTATGTTGAGATATAAAAGTGTTATCAGTTTTGGTTATTTTTTCATTACAAATCACAACTATCCGAAATTTTTAAAATAAAAGTTTCGGATAGTTGTGATTAAATCCTTTGAAATCGTGTTTTTATATGAATTTTGGGTACATCTAACCATCGTACTTAATAAATATTCATGTAAATTTTAACATTCTACATGGGAATTAACTATTGTTTTGTTAATAAAAAATAATTAGCTTTGTCCCATGCAAAATCTCTTATAGAAAATTGTCCTTCTTTTTTGAACACTAACGTAGATTTAGGAAGTCTATTTTCATTATAGGAGATAAAATACACCTAACTTAGAAAAAAATATTATGAAAAACTTGTGTAATTCACATAAAATCAGTATATTTGTACGTGCCTTAGCACAGCACAGCACAGCACAGCACAGCACAGCACAGCACAGCACAGCACAGCACAGCACAGCACAGCACAGCAC
>NZ_CDOI01000187.1 GCF_000827555.1 Capnocytophaga canis | reverse complement strand
GGAGAAACTCAGTTAGTTAATGGTTGTTCGGATGGTGTTTCATGTTCTGAGGAAGAACATCAAGCAAATCGCCGAAGTGAATTTATCATTATTGAGATGAAATAGTTATTGTTTTTTTATTACACCAGAAGCCTCTGAAAGTATGTTCACTTTCAGAGGTTTTCATTTTCGACTATTTAATATTGAATGCTACATTCCTCTCAACAATAATCATTTGGAAAATTGCTACACATTTCTTGAAGATGGGTAAATTATCTCAGGTTGATAATCTAAGTGACTTTGAGCTTCTTCAATGGAGTTAAAAAATCCTGTTGCTTTAAAAACATACATCGATGATCCTAAAACAGTGGTTTCCTTCTGTTTGATTAGTCTTATCGGTAAATCACAAATATCGGCTCGTAGCTGATTCCATAGCTTGTTTTTTGTGCCTCCTCCAACGCAAGTAATGTATTCAGCTTTAAAATTTCCTGCCTTTTCAACAGCTTGTAGGGCTTTTTTTAATTTATGAGCCAAAGCTTCTAAGGTAGCTCGATAGATATGAGCTCTTGTAGTTTGCAGGGTGATGCCTATAATAGCTCCTTCTGAACCATTTTCTTTATCCAGAAAATCTGGATTCACGCGTACTCCCTCGCATCCCATCGGAATTTTTTCGGCCTCTGAAATCATCACCGAATATACATCTTCCTGAGGAATATCCATGTAAAACATTCGTCGAATCCATTCTAAAACTCCTGATCCTAAATAATTTACACCAATATTGTAGGTGTGTTCTTCGGCGTCTAATTCTGTGGTCAGCCCTAAGCCAAATTCTGCTTCAGAAACAGTATAGTGCTGGGTTCGAGACATCAAAATTTCCCACGTACCTGAACTGAGTATAGGTTGGTTCATTCCTACTCCTGAACCAATGATAGCAAACTGGGTGTCGTGTCCTGCTAAAAAAACAGGTGTATTTTCAGGAATTCCTGTTTCAATAGAGGCTCGGGAGGTTATACTCCCAACTTTTGTTCCCGCTGAGGCTGTATCTCCCATGAGGGATATTTGAAGTTCGAGTGCATTGAATATTTTTTGTGAGTAGTTCCGTTGTGATAAGTCAGTAAGCATTGATGTTCCTGACATTGTGCTGTCATTCAATTTGTTACCTGTTAAACGGAAATTTAGTAGCGACGGCATATAAAGAAATTGAACTTTTGGATGCTGTAGCAATTCGGGGTGATTTTCTTTAAACCATATTAATTTATTAATGGTATTGAAGCTGTACGGTAAAATTCCTGATGTTGTGTATAGTTCCTTTACAGGGATATAATTACCGATGTTTTCCATAATGGAGTCGGTGCGTTTGCATTGCCAAGAGATGACGGGATAGAGCAATTCACCTGATTCGGCTACGAGCGTTCCGTCCACGCCAAAGGTTGTGGTAGCAACCCCTACAATTCGAGAGGTGTCGATTTGTGAAGTTACGATTTTAGCAGCCTTGCACAGTTTCTCCCAGATAGCGTCAACATTCCAAATACGTCCGCCTTCGTAATGAGGATCGGCTTCGGTTTGGTTAGGATAGGATTGAGAAGCTTCAATATTTCCGTGTATGTCCATGGCTATTACACGTACATTAGTAGCTCCACAATCAAAAAGTAAGGCTAATGGATTTTTCATCTTTTTAAAATTTTATAAAGGAAAGTAAGTTTGAAGTTATTTTTTCATCTTTTCACGTGAAAAAGTTGCGATAAAATTCAATTACATCCTTTGGTTCAGTTCAAAGCAAAGATATGAATAATAAATGGATTTACATTGGCATTCAGACATTAAATTTGTAGCTAAAATCTGTAAAGAAATACAATCTCCTAAAACACACTAAAAATAAACTGCAATTTGGTTTTAACTACTTTTTTGTACATTTGCATAAAATAGCAGTTCAAGAAATGAAAACAATTTTAGAAATTCGGCAATTAACAAAAAAGTTTGGTAGTTTCGTAGCCGTAGATAACGTTTCGTTCCAAATTGAAAAAGGCAGTATATACGGGTTGTTAGGGCCTAACGGAAGCGGGAAATCCACAACTTTGGGAATGATTCTCAATGTGGTGAATAAAACTTCGGGTGAATATCAATGGTTTAATGGAAATATATCTAATCAACAGGCTCTCAAACGTATAGGAGCCATCATCGAACGTCCGAATTTCTATCCGTATATGTCGGCTTATGAAAATCTGCGTTTGGTTTGCAAAATTAAGGGAGCTACAACCGATAAAATCCAAGAAAAATTGCAATTAGTAGGCTTGTGGGAAGTCAAAGATCGTAAATTTTCAGCTTTTTCATTGGGAATGAAGCAGCGTTTAGCAATTGCTTCTGCACTCCTTAATGACCCCGAAATCTTAATTTTAGATGAACCTACCAACGGTCTTGATCCGCAGGGAATACACCAAATTAGAGAACTAATACGCTATATTGCATCTCAAGGAGTAACCGTGTTACTGGCATCGCATTTATTGGATGAGGTAGAAAAAGTGTGTACGCACGTGGTAGTACTACAACAAGGAAAGATGCGTTACAACGGACGTGTCGACGCTATGTTCAACGATTACGGATTTTTTGAGTTAGCTACCCAGCACAATGAAAAATTGCAAGAAGCTTTACGAGATTTCACGCAATTTGATAAAATTATCATTGAAGGAAATTTAATTCGAGCTTATTTGAAAACCGACATTCCTTCTGAAGAATTGAATAAACGACTTTTTGAAAAAGGTTACGTACTTTCCCACTTAGTAAAACGAAAAGAAAGTCTTGAAAATCAATTCCTTAAATTAACTAATCATACAAATTAAAATTATTATGCTTCGATTATTACAAATAGAACTTATAAAAATATGGAACAGCAAAAGTAGTCGTATTTTAATAATAGCCTACTTTGGTTCACTCGCCTTTTTAGCCTTATTTGCAACCGTAAAAATTGACTTTGGAGCTTTCGTTTTTCATTTAGCAAAGCAAGGTATTTTTGATTTCCCATTTGTATGGCATTTCAACACCTACATGGCAGCTTTCTTTAAATTATTTTTTGCTATTGTAGTGGTTTCTATGGTTGCTAATGAATACAGTAACAAAACCTTAAAGCAAAACCTTATTGATGGTTTGAGCAAAAAAGAGTTTGTTTATTCGAAGTTTCTGACCATAGTATTATTTTCTGCCATATCTACACTTGTAGTCTTTTTAGTTTCCTTAGTATTAGGGTTAATTTATTCAAAATATGATGAAATACTTATCATTTTTTCTCAATTAGAATACTTATTAGCTTATTTGGTAAAATTAGTTGGCTTCTTTACAATGTGTTTGTTTTTTAGCGTACTGACTCGAAAATCAGCTTTTTCTTTAGGTTTTTTGGCGTTGTGGTATGTTATTGAGCAATTTTTAGCTATTTTTTCTCAAAGACACGAAAGTTTAGGCATCATCAAGCGGATTTTGCCACTGGAAGCCATGTCCAACCTTATCAAACAACCTTTTACCCGAATGAACGGTATCAAGGAGTTTGCTAATGAAACGGGAATAAATATTCCGTATGATTTTTCAGTGCAAATTTCTGATATTCTGATTGTTTGTTGTTGGACAATTCTTTTCGTATTAATGTCCTACAAAATCATAAAAAATAGAGATTTATAAAAAACGAAAGAATTATCCCAAAACTTGTTTTTTGTTAATTGATATATGCTTGTTTATGGCATTGAGTACAAATAAAAATCACATTTAGAGGTTAATTTTCTAAAAAAATATTTGGGTGAAATATTTTTAATTATTTTACGAATAATTTATACCTTTGCATTCTTGATTTGTAAAATACCGAAAACATATGGTAAGAGTTCGATTTGCACCCAGTCCAACGGGAGCTTTACACATAGGAGGCGTACGTACCGCATTGTTCAATTACTTATTTGCTAAAAAATATGGAGGAGATTTTCTTCTTCGTATTGAGGACACAGACCAAACTCGTTACGTAGAGGGAGCCGAGCAGTACATCATTGAGGCATTAAACTGGTGTGGCATTCCGTTTGACGAAGGCGTTGGTAAAGAAGGTAAACATGCTCCCTATCGCCAAAGTGAACGAAAAGAAATTTATAAAAAGTATGCTGATGAGCTTATTCAGAAAGGAAAAGCCTATTATGCGTTTGACTCGGCTGAAGATCTTGACAATCAGCGTAAAGAATACGAATCTGCAGGAAAAACGTTCATTTATAACTGGCAAACTCGTCTTCAACTAAAGAATTCATTATCCCTTACAGAAGAAGAAGTTAAACAACGCCTTGACCGTGGTGATGAATTTGTGATTCGTTTTAAAATGCCTGAAGAAGTGCTGAAAATGAATGATTTAATACGTGGAGAGGTAATCATCGATACCAAAACCTTGGATGATAAGGTATTATTCAAAAGTGATGGAATGCCGACATATCATTTGGCAAATATTGTAGACGATCATTTAATGGAAATTTCACACGTTATCCGTGGGGAAGAGTGGTTACCATCCTTGCCTTTACACATGCTATTATATCGTGCTTTTGGATGGGAGGCTCCGCAGTTTGCTCATTTGCCCCTAATCTTGAAGCCCGTAGGTAACGGAAAACTCAGCAAACGTGACGGAATCAAGTTGGGATTCCCCGTTTTTCCACTAGATTGGACAGAGGGAGATGCTCCACTCAAAGGGTTCAAGGGGGAAGGCTACTTTCCTGAGGCATTAGTAAATTTCTTAGCACTTTTAGGCTGGAATCCAGGTACGGATCAGGAAATATTTTCTTTGAATGAATTGATAGAACTATTTGATTTGGAGCGAGTTCATAAGGCAGGGGCTCGTTTTGACCCTGAAAAAATCAAATGGTTTAACCACCAATATCTACAGAAGAAGTCTGACAGAGAATTGGCAGACGATTTCTCGAAAATCCTTATAGAAAAAGGGATTTCTATTGCTACGGATAAGGTCGAAAAAATTGTTCATTTGATAAAAGAACGAGCTACGTTTGTGTCCGATTTTTGGGAATTAGGAAGTTATTTTTTCCAAAAACCATCCGTTTACGATGATAAAGCGATGAAAAAGCAATGGAAAGAAAATACAGCTCAAATTTTGACCGAAGTAGCTCAAATTATCAAAGAAACTTCCAATTTTTCATCTGTTCCGTTAGAAGAAGCTGTAAAAAATCATATTACAGAAAAAGGATATAGTTTCGGACAAGTTATGCCTCCATTACGTTTGGCGTTAGTTGGTGAAATGAAAGGTGTTCACATTTTCGACATTATGGAAGTAATCGGAAAAGAGGAGACTCTACAACGAATAGAAGCTATTAAATCAATAAATGGATAAAAAAGATGACAGCATTAAATTTTATATGGAACTCTGATGAGATTTTCTTTTCTATCGGAGGAATTGCCATTCGTTATTACAGCCTGATGTTTTTAGTTGCATTCAGTCTCGGGTGGTACGTAATGAAAAAGATATATCTCAATGAGGGAAAAACATTACAGCAGTTAGATACCTTATTGATTTATACTGCTGTGGCTACCTTAGTAGGGGCTCGTCTCGGGGATTGTTTTTTCTATAATTGGGATTATTTTCAACATAATATTTTAGAAATTTTCCTACCGATTCGTAAAAATCCGAACGAAAGTCTTTTTGGGATTATCAAAGGATGGGAGTTTACAGGATTTGCAGGTCTGGCAAGTCATGGAGCAGCCATAGGAATTATTGTTGCAATGGTTTTTTATATACGTAAGTATAAAGATATTACCCTTTCATGGGTGCTGGATCGTATCGTAATTCCGATTACCATAGGGGGAATGTTTGTTCGTTTGGGGAATTTCTTTAATTCGGAAATTAATGGAAAAGTGGTAGATTCAAGTTATCCATTAGGGGTAAAATTTGTACAAGGAGGCGAAATCTCATCCCGACAAGCCATGGAGCTTACAGGACAAAGCTCTCCTAAAGAAGCCTTTCATCTCATCGCTAACGATCCGCGTTTTTCTGAGGTGTTGGCAGCTATTCCATATCAACACCCCGCACAACTTTATGAAGCGGTAGGCTACTTCCTTTTGTTCTGGGTTTTGTGGTTCACCTACTGGAAAACGGACAAAAGAAAACAACCTTTCTTCATTTTTGGGTTATTTTTGGTGTTACTCTGGGGTATTCGTTTTGCAGTGGAATTTGTCAAAGAAAGTCAAGGCGGATTTGAAAGCACCTTAGGGCTTTTGTCAACAGGACAATGGTTGAGTTTGCCTTTTATTGTAGTAGGATTTTATTTATTATTTAGAAAAAAGGTGTAGAAATGGAATTTTTTAGAAAATATTTTGTTCCTTTAGCATTAGGAATACTTGTAATTGCAGCTTTAGCATATGTTTTACCCGCTTTTTTTTCAGGAAAGGAGCAAGAAACAATGACTTTTTCTGAAATCAAAGAGGTTGAAATAGAATTTACTAAAGAAGCGGAAGTGTCGATTTTCAAACAAGGGGAATTGGTACGTAAAATAGATATAGAATTGGCTGATACACCTAATGAAAGAGCCTTGGGGTTGATGTATCGTAAAGGAATGGACGAAAACCAAGGAATGTTTTTTATTTTTAAAGAGGAGGAGCCTCGTTCCTTCTATATGAAAAATACAGAATTTTCGTTGGATATTATCTATTTAAATAAAGATTTGCAGATAGTTAGCATTGTAAAAAGAGCTAAACCCTATGATGAGTCGTCAATGCCTTCAGAAGCACCAGCAATGTATGTTCTGGAAATCAATGGCGGGTTGTCCGATAAATGGGGTATTGATGTAGGGGATAACATTACGTATCAACTTATAAAATAGGTAACGTTTTTTTCGAAAACTTCATTTTTTTTGTAGAATTCTATTTTATTTAAATTACTGAAAATCAAAAATAAAAAGCATATCTTAAACTTACATGAGTGTAAGAAACCGATCAAATAATTAGAGGATTAACCTAATATTTTGGGAAACGACTCTTTTACGTAAGAATAAAACATAACCCCATGAAAACTATGGAAGAGCGAGTGATATTAGTTGATGAAAACGATAATCCAATCGGGTTGATGGAAAAAATAGAGGCACATCAAAAAGCTTTGCTTCACAGGGCTTTCTCGGTGTTTGTGATGAACGCAAAAGGCGAGATGATGTTGCAGCAACGTGCATTACATAAGTATCATTCCCCAGGGTTGTGGACAAACACTTGTTGTAGTCATCAGCGTGAAAATGAGAGTAATATCGAAGCAGGTAAGCGACGACTACAAGAAGAAATGGGCTTTACCACCGAATTGGAAGATGTTATATCGTTTATATATAAGGCGCCTTTTGATAACGGACTTACAGAGTATGAATTTGACCACGTATTGCTTGGTTTTTACGACCACGCACCTCAAATCAATTCTCAAGAAGTTGCCGATTGGAAATGGGAAACCCCTGAAAAGGTGAAAATTGATATTGATGCAAATCCTCAAAAATACACCGAGTGGTTTAAAATCATCTTTGATAGGTTTTATGATTACTTAATTGTTAATAAGTAATTTAAGGTTCTGCGGGTTCTAAGACATAAATATATAAATCTTAGATTCTTGCAATGTAGGTTTTAATTGAAAATACGAATCTTTATTTTAAAATAGATTATAAAAAATAAAATTGATATACTTATGAAAGCATATATTTTTCCAGGACAAGGAGCTCAATTTGTTGGTATGGGAATTGATTTATATGAGAAGTCAACCGTAGCCAAGGAACTTTTTAAACAAGCCGATGACATTTTAGGTTTTTCAATCACAGAAGTAATGTTTAACGGGACAGAGGAGGATTTGAAACAGACGAAAGTGACGCAACCTGCCATTTTTCTACATTCTGTAGTGTTGAGTAAGGTTTTAGGGGAATCATTCCGTCCTCAAATGGTTGCAGGGCATTCATTAGGAGAATTTTCGGCACTGGTAGCTAACAAAACTCTGTCATTTGAAGACGGACTGCAACTCGTTTCCAAACGAGCTTTGGCGATGCAAAAAGCATGTGAATTACAACCAGGAACAATGGCTGCCGTATTAGGTTTGGATGATGCCGTAGTAGAAAAGGTTTGTGAATCCATCGAAGGGATTGTAACTCCTGCAAATTACAACTGT
>NZ_CDOI01000186.1 GCF_000827555.1 Capnocytophaga canis | reverse complement strand
TTGAACAGAATTTTCTACGTTGAAAACAATTCTGTCCACTTTTTGTTCTACAAGTTTTTTACGACCTTCAACAGTTACGGCTTCCACTTCAATAGCTTGATTGATTTGCAGAATTCCCAAATCGGTATTTTGGGAAACGGATATTTTTTTGGAAAGAAATTCGGTGCCGAATTGTTCTAAAATGAGCGTGTAATCGCCTTTCTGGATTTTTACAGAAAATTTCCCCGAAGCATCGGTAAGTGTTCCGTGTACGGGTTTTTCGTCTTTTTTTAAGATGACATTCAGAAATTCAGCAGGTTTTTGTTGTTGATTTTTCACTTCTCCTGAAAGAGTGACTTCCTGGGCGGAAAGACTTATTGCCCATAGTAAAAACAAAAAAGAAAATATGGTTTTCATGGCAACTCTGTTTTTGATTTCCATCTTAAAGATGCATAAAAACGGGAAATGTTACAAAAAAGATACTCTTTTCAAGGAAAAGAGTATCTTTTTCGATTAATCGTTACGATGATTGCCCAATGAATTTAATACATTATAAAAAAACTTTGCCAAAGTTTAAACTCTGGCAAAGTTTTGAATGAGAAAACTATTAGGTATTGAACTTATTATGGTAAAATTCCAAATACTTATCAGTACCTACCTATTAGAACCACTTCACTAATGCAAAATCTTGGCGGTGTGGTAACAAATCATTTTTCGGGAACACTCGAAGTCCAAGTTGTAATGAACCTGGATACTCGGTAACCACCTCTAAAGTATAAACAGCATTACTACCTTCTTGTGAAGCTGGTGTAAATTCTTTTTTGTCCATTACTTTTGTTTTTCCTTCCTTGTCCTCACGCGCGATGACCAATTCCAAACCAATGTCATTCATGTTCAGCCCTCCAATGTCCAAAGTTATTTTTGCTTGGTAGTTATTTCCTATGGAAATCAATTGTTTGTTCTTGTTCGGAATTTCAGTATTTACTATTTTTACGTTATCCCACTCTTGATTTACCTTGCGTTTCCAGTCCGAAATTTGAATTGCTAAGGCAAAATTATCCTGTTTCAAACTCGCAGCACGTTCGCTCATAGGGAAGTAATATTGATTTTCGTAATCCGTAAGCATACGTGTTGTTGTGAAATTTACTGCCACTTTAGCAATAGTATTTTTAATTAACGCACACCAAGATTGTGAAATGCCGTCTTTATCTTTTTCGTAGAATGTTGGAGCAATTTCATCCTCAATGATGTTGTATATCATTTCGGCATCCATTTCATTTTGATACTCTTGATTTTCGTAAGCTCGTTCCATTGGTAAAGCCCAACCAGCATCTTCGCGATAGCCCTCTACCCACCAACCGTCGAGTACGCTAAAGTGCATCACTCCGTTCATTGCAGCCTTTTCTCCACTGGTTCCAGAAGCCTCTTGCGGACGCGTTGGAGTGTTCATCCAAACATCCACTCCTTGTACCATATGACGAGCTAACTCCATGTCGTAGTTAGGAATGAAAAGAATTTTACCTAAAAACTGTGGCATTTTCGAGATTTCAACGATGTGTTTAATCAAATCCTGACCTGCTTTATCGGCAGGATGTGCTTTTCCTGCAAAAATGAACTGTACTGGTCGCTCTGGATTGTTTACTATTTTATCCAAACGCTCAATATTAGTGAATAATAAGTGGGCTCGTTTGTAAGTCGCAAAACGACGTGCAAAACCAATAGTAAGAATATCTTTTCTTAAATTCTCTTTGATTTCAATTAACTGTTTAGGTGAGAAATACGGTGTGTTTTTTTCCAAACGTAACTTTTGCTCCACACGACGTAATAATTTTGCTCGCAATTCTGTTTTGACTTCCCAAATACGTTTGTCGGACACTTTATAAATCCCTTCAAAACCTTTAGGGTCAAATTGATTCTTTTTGAAATCTTCACCAAACACCTCATTTTCAATTTCTTTCCATAAGGTCGCTGTCCATGTTGGTTTATGTACCCCATTGGTAACGTAGCTGATGTGTGACTCTTCTGGCATATAACCTGGCCATAGATTTTTGAAGATATCCTTACTAACTTCTCCATGTAGCCAACTCACTCCATTTACTTCCTGTGATAGATTAGCCGCCAAATTACTCATTGAGAATTTCTCTCTTGGATTGTTCAAGTTAATTTTTCCTAAGGATAGAATTTGTTCCCAACTTACGTGTAGTTTATCGGTATAATTCTCAATATGAGCTCTTAGCATACCTTCTTCAAAGAAATCGTGTCCTGCTGGTACTGGTGTGTGCGTAGTAAACAAAGATGAAGCTCGTACTACCTCCATAGCCTCGGAGAAAGACAAATTGTCATTTTGGATGTATTCACTAAGTCGTTCCAGTCCAATAAATGCCGCGTGTCCTTCATTGCAGTGATATACCTCAGCATCAATTCCTAACTTACGCAACATTTTGATGCCTCCTAATCCTAAAAGCATTTCTTGTTTCAGACGGTTTTCCCAATCTCCCCCATAAAGATGGTGGGTTACAAAGCGGTCGTCTTCTCTATTATCTTCAAAGTCAGTATCTAATAGATATAACTCAATGCGTCCTACATCCACTCGCCAAACACGCGCGTACAATGTTCTTCCAGGTAAATCCACTGCCACGACCATCCATTTTCCATTGGTGTCAATCACTGGGGTGACTGGAATTTTTGAGAAATCTTGAGCTTCATAATCAGCCTCTTGATTTCCTGCGGAAGATAATTTTTGAGTAAAATATCCATAACGATAAAGTAGCCCTACACCAGTAATTTTTGTAGCCTTATCACTAGCTTCTTTCAAGTAGTCTCCTGCCAAAATTCCCAATCCTCCCGAATATATTTTTAGAGAAGAATGTAACCCATATTCCATGCTAAAATAAGCAACCGATGGGCTTACCATGTCTACTTTTTTAGCCATGTAATTTTGGAATTTGTTATATACGTTTGACAGTTGTTTCATAAAAGCACTATCTTTCTCAAGCTCTTTATACCTTGAAAGCGAAATCATATCCAACAATTCTATTGGATTTTTGCGAGAATCAAGCCATTTTTGAGGGTCAATGCTGTGGAATAAATCCGAAGCATCGTCATTCCAACACCACCAAAGGTTTTTTGCCAATTCTTCCAAAGGTTGTAGTGCTTCTGGTATCGCTCTGTGAATGATAATATTACGCCAAATAGGAGTATTCACTATTTTACTTTTTTCTAATACAGAAGCTGCGTCTGTGTCAATGTTAGGCAGACTAATTATTCGTTCTTCAATATTTTCTAAGGTCAGTTCGTAGGCTTTAAAGTAATTTTTACTTAGGTTCTTCCATAGGGCAATTTCGGCCACTTTACCTGCTTCTTCTCTAATTAATTCAAAGTCAGAATCTTTCATCAGAAGTAGTGATGATATGTTTTTAGTGATTTCACTAACTACATCACCATAATTGCTGTCAGTACGCTTGATAACCTCAATAGATTTCTGTTTTTCAGGATAATAATTTTCTACCCATTTTCCAAATCCAGCCAAAGAAGTCGTGATTGTCGGCACATTGAAAGCTAAACTTTCCAATGGGGTATACCCCCAAGGCTCATAATATGAAGGGAATACAGTGCCGTCAATTCCAATAAGTACATCGTAGTACGACAAATTGAATATACCGTCATTGCCGTTCAGATAGCTAGGGCAAAACACTACTTTCACTTTATCTTCCTTGCGGTTGAAAAGTTGTTGTTCATAGATTCTGCGTAGAATTTGGTCATTATTAGGGTCTGATAAATAGTGCGTTAAATGTTTTTGGTCATTATTTCCCGCTTGTTGCGGATAGTCCAAATTATGTTGTAACCCATGGTTTACGCCCTCATGAGCCGTAGGAACTAGCAAGAAAGCAATTACCTCTTTTTTATTTTTCGGATTGCGGTTCAACGTGCCTAAAGCATCAATGAAAGCGTCAATACCCTTATTTCTGAATTCATATCTTCCGCTGATAGCCAACATCTTAGTATCCTCACTAAGCGTATGCCCAACTAGAGCTTGAGCTACTTTATGGAGTTGTTTTTTAGCTTCCTTACGTTTTTTATCAAAGGTTTTGGATGGAGGAACAATGCTGTCTTCAAATCCGTTTGGAGTAATCATATCAGTTTTACGACCTAAGAAATGAAGCGATTCCTGTGCTGTTAGCTCACTCACAGTAGTAAAACAATCTGTCACTTTCGCTGCGGTTTTTTCCAAGAAATGCTTGTGTTGCACTCCAAATCGATATGCCATTTCCTCAGGATTGTAACCTTTCATATTGTCATAGAGCGGATAACCATTTCCTGCAATTGAACGACCTACAACGGTGGCGTGTGTAGTGAAAACAGAACCTACTTTTGGCATTTTGTCTTCGATGTAGAGCAAACCACTACCTGTCATCCATTCGTGGAAATGACACAGTACATTTTCGCGTGAAGCGGTGTTGAATTTCACAAAGCTCTCAATAACCTTGGCTGCAGCGTATCCAAAAAGTACTGATTCGATGTAATCCCATGAGCTGTTTAATGAGTCAAGTTTGTATGTATCCCAATAGTAGCGTAGAATCTCATTTTTGTTGCTGATGTAGCTCGAAAAATCAACTAAAATCACAATCGGATTTCCTGCCACATTCCAATTTCCTACACGCACTCGAAGCCCTTCGCTTCCTGCTTTGGTTTTCCACGATTTGAAAAGTTCTTTATTTTCAATAAATTCCTTGTTTTCAGCATGTTGCCAGATATCTGGCCCAATGAGGATGTATTTATTTTTGAATTTTTTAGTAATGCTCAACGCTTTGGTTGAGATAACGGTGTGAATACCACCTACCTTGTTGCACACTTCCCAACTTGTTTCGAAGATGTAGTCAGGATTTAATGTCATTTTCTTTGTTGGCATAATGATGTAATCTAAATATTTATCGTATGTTGTTATTTTTAAGTTAAATTTTCAAGAGGTAAAGGTACAAATAAATATTATTTTTTGCAAGAGAGAAAGATGTTTTGTTTTGAGCTACACTCAACTCCTGCTAACTGCTTTTTTTATTTTGGAACAATAGTTTTCATTATCCATAGTTTTTTTCGTTCGGTAAGTTATTAATTCTGCTATACAATTGATTGATTTACAATATTTTATTAGATGATAAATTTAATTAAGAAAAAAGTAGATACTAATTCAAAAAAAGATGCTAATTTAATAAAAATCAAAACTTTATATCTCTAATCATCAATTGTAGGTATCTTTTCCCGTTCCAAAAATTTTCCTCAAGTGAATAGGCAATTTTGAAAACATTACCTTGTTTGATAGTTGGTAACATATGAGCCATATTGAAAGCAGTGGCGGTAAAAAATCGATTTCCTCCGCATTCCTTCAAAGTTAATCGTAAATGCTCTCCATTCTTGCCGATAGCTTTTGCTACGCCTGTATCTATCACATTTTCAGCGTAAAAAATAGGTGTCATATTGTGTGGCCCAAAGGGTTCAAACTGACTTATAATGCGAAACATATTATCCGTAATCTGTTCCAATGGAAGCATGGTGTCTATCGTTATTTTGGGCTGTAACAATTCCTTTGTGATGGTTTTAGAAACAATTTCTTCAAATTTTTCTTTGAAAAGGCTGTATTTCTCAGGCAAAAGAGTGAGTCCTGCAGCATATTTATGTCCTCCGAATTGCTCAATATACTCAGAACATTGTTCCAAGGCTTCGTATACATCAAAACCAGAAACGGAACGTGCGGAAGCTGCATACTTTTCTCCACTTTTAGTAAATACAAGCGTAGGACGGTGGTACGTCTCAATAAGACGAGAAGCTACAATCCCTATCACGCCTTTGTGCCATGATGGTGCGTAAACCACAGTCGAAAAACGATGTTGTTCCTTATTCTCTTGAATTTGTGCTAAGGCTTCATTGGCAATATTTTGGTCTAAATCTCTGCGTTCCGTATTGAACTCTTCAATGATTTTAGCCTTTTCAATGGCTCTATTTTCATCGTTTTCCGTAAGCAATTTTACTGCAAATTTGCCGTGTTCAATACGCCCCGCGGCATTGATACGGGGCGCTAATCGGAACACTACATTGGAAGTCTTCACAGGTTTGTCCACTTCCAACAAAGCCTTCAATCCTACTCTCGGATTTTGGTTCAACACTTGCAGACCAAAATACATTAACACCCGATTTTCGTCCGTAATAGGAACAATGTCAGCAGCAATGGCAGTAGCTACTAAATCCAAAAATGGTAGGATTTCCTCAAAAGGATATCCCCAATGTTCGTTGAGTGCTTGAATGAGTTTAAACCCTACCCCACAGCCACATAACTCTTTGTAAGGATACAAACAATCGACTTGTTTGGGGTTCAGAATGGCCAATGCATCGGGTACAATATCAGACGGACGGTGGTGATCGCAAATAATGAAATCAATTCCTTTTTCATTGGCATATGCTACTTTATCAACTGCCTTAATACCACAATCCAAAGCAATAATTAACGAAAAGTCATTATCGGAAGCGTAGTCAATTCCTTGAAAAGAAATGCCGTAGCCTTCGCTATATCGGTCGGGGATATAAAAATCAATATTATGGGTGAATTGTTGTAGAAATAAATACATTAGTGCCACGGCGGTAGTTCCATCTACGTCGTAATCACCATATATGAGTATATTTTCTTGATTTTCAATAGCTTTATGAATGCGCGATACTGCCTTTTCCATATCTTTCATCAGGTAAGGAGAATGTAAATCATCCAATGACGGACGGAAAAAGCGTTTTGATTTATCAAAATCAGTGATTCCTCGCTGAGCCAATAACGTAGCTATTGTTTCACTGACATTGAGTTCTTTTTGGAGTGAAGCTACTATTTCTTTTTGAGGCGATTGTTTGAAAACCCAATTGTAATTCATGTTTAAGTTCTTGCTAATGGATTATTGCTTTCCTTTTTTAGTTTTTGATATTTTCCTAAAACAATTATTTGTAGGAGCTACTCTTTAAATAATATCCTGTTCAAATTATTTCAAAATAATGTTTTGCGTGAAAAACAGTACTTTACACAAATATAAAGCATTATATTTCAGTAACTTTAGGCAAATATAAAAAACAGATTTTAAAACACTTCTATCTGTGACCCTATTTTGATCGATTTGTTACAGATATAATCGCTCTCATTTCGGGGAACATTTACCTGATAGATGTTTTTTTTACTAACATTCCGTCAATGAGTGATTTAGAAATACAAAATAATTATTACTCCTCCTTACAAGATTCCACGATTTTTTCGCGGTGTTTTTTGCCCCATTCTTGCAGGGCAGAAAGTACAGGTTTGAGGTCTTTGCCGTAGGGCGTAAGGCTGTATTCTACCGTAACGGGAACGGTGGGAAACACTTCGCGATGTATTAGTCCATTCATTTCCAAATCTTTCAAAGCGTTGGAAAGGGCTTTGGGTGAAATACCTTTTAGTTCGTTTTCCAATTCTTTAAACCGCTTGGTATGGTCGCAGAGACTGTAAATAATGGGAAATTTCCACTTTCCGCCAATGACTTCAATCGCATCTAAAACCGATTGTATTTCCGTGTATTTATTTTCGTTGTTTTCTTTCATCAAAAGTTTTTTAGATTGCAAAAATAGACAATATTGGCAAATAGAAAAATATTGAATATCTACATTTTTCAAAATAAACATCTAGAAATCAATTACTATATAAAATTATATTAACTTGATAATGTTCTATTACTGAAAAATGTATTGCATATAGTCGTATCTTTGTATTGGAAAAATTAAAGGAGATTAAACAATGAAAAAAAATGTTGTTTTGATTGTTTCTAAAGAAGAAACTTTCATCAAAGAGTTGGCAAAAGTATATACTTCAGTTGTGTTTCAATTTGCGGATAATGCCGAACAAGCCATTGAAAAATTGAATCTCTTTGCTGTGGGAGCAATATTGGCAGATGCAACCATTAAAGAACAAGAAATTCTCAAAATAAAGAAAATCGCAGGAATTTTAGATTCTGAGATTATATTTGAAAAAGCAGATTTCAAAAATATGGCAGATTTGGAAAAAGTAGTCATCAATCTTCGTAATGAATTATTTAGAAGAAGAATGTCGAATTATACTTTTGAAGATAATCCCAATTTGAATAATCCTTTTCTGAACTTGGATAAAACCAATATTTTTAAGAAAAACGATTAGTCAGAATAATTTTTATTGTAGATAATATGCTGTAAAACAATAAATAACAAATTTAAAAAAGAGATTATGAACACCAAACATATAGAAAAAATCGTTCGTCCTGGCACACCGCATTTTGTGGGAGACGGATTTCGCGTACATAATTTCATTCCTGGAACTTCTTCTATGGAGCGTATGGACCCCTTTATAATGATGGATTACAATGCCCCATATGTTTTCCCACCGAGTGAAATTCCGAAAGGGGTAGATGTGCATCCGCACAAAGGTTTTGAAACCGTAACCATTGCTTACAAAGGCAAGGTAGAACACGCGGATAGTGCAGGTGGAGGTGGAGTGATCGGAGAGGGCGATGTACAATGGATGACCGCTGGAAATGGCATTTTGCACAAAGAATTTCACGAAACCGAGTGGAGTAAATCGGGCGGACTTTTCCATATGATGCAGCTGTGGGTGAATCTTCCGGCAAAGTACAAAACCACTCCGCCTAAGTATCAGGCGATAAAGAATGCGGATATCCCCAAAGTTCCGATAGCCGATGGCGAAGTGGCAGTTATTGCAGGG
>NZ_CDOI01000185.1 GCF_000827555.1 Capnocytophaga canis | reverse complement strand
ATTTGCTCATTCGTTGCCCGTTCATTGTCAGCATATTGGCGTGTAGCCAATAGCGTACGGGTGAGTGTCCGTGTCCGGCTTTGCCCTGAGCGATTTCGCATTCGTGATGTGGGAATTTCAAATCCATTCCGCCTCCGTGAATGTCAAACTCTTCACCTAAGTACTTAGTGCTCATTACGGTACATTCCAAATGCCAGCCCGGAAAACCATCTCCCCAAGGCGATGCCCACCGCATAATATGAGCAGGTGAGGCTTTCTTCCAGAGGGCGAAGTCCTGCGGATTTTTCTTTTCGCCTTGTCCGTCCAAATCGCGAGTGTTAGCGAATAGCTCCTCTATATTTCTGCGTGAAAGCTCTCCGTAATTCAGTCCGCGCCGATTGTACTCTTGCACGTCAAAATACACCGAACCATTACTTTCGTATGCAAAACCCTCTTTGACGAGTTTTTCGGTAAGTTGTATTTGTTCGAGAATATGCCCCGTAGCAGTGGGTTCGATAGTCGGAGGCAAATTGTTGAACATTTCCAATACTTTATGGAAATCCACCGTATATTTCTGTACGATTTCCATCGGTTCGAGTTTTTCCAATCGAGATTGTTTTACGAAGCGGTCGTTTTCAACGTTGCCATCGTCGGTAAGATGCCCCGCATCTGTGATGTTTCTAACGTATCGAACCTTATATCCGATGTGTTTCAAGTATCTGAAAATTAGGTCGAAAGACATAAAGGTTCGGCAATTTCCCAAATGTACGTTGCTGTAAACGGTAGGTCCGCAGACGTACATCCCGACGTGTCCTTCCTTCAAAGGAACAAAGTTTTCTTTTTCGCCCGTAAGGGAGTTGTATATGTTAAGTTTTTGCATTTTTGTAAATTCTTGTTCGTTTTTTTATCTATTTTGAAGTTTGGTACAAAAGTGTACGATACCTTAAGAAAAATCAGTTTTTGGGATTGTCAAAAACGAAAAACTTAAGATAGAAAAGCTACTAACTATATCGTAAATAAAGTTTAAAAAAACACTTTCGCCTATTAGCGAAAGTGTTTTCTTATTGTTAGGAATTACTTTCGTTTTTAATGTGAAAATCATCCTCTTTCTTTGGGGAATGAGATGAGAAATCTAGGTCAAAATTTTTACTGTCCCTAGTGTTTTTCTGAACGGCAATTGCACTAAAAATAGCCAATATAAACGAAAATGCGTAAAATCCTTTTTCGCTTGGCAATAATGTGTCGGCATTCCATAACCCTACAACTAGTAAAACAATTGATAAAATAGTTGAAAACCAACTTATTCCGTAGTAAATATCGGTTACAGGAATACCTTCCAATCGGTCGCGAACACTTTTTTGTACTGAAATTACGGCAAATAGTCCGTACATCAGTACCGTAAAGTAGTAGCCCTTTTCACTTAAAAGCATTTCGGCTCTCCAAAGACCAATCATATAGCCTAAAAAACCAATTCCTAATGCAATCCACGATGCCCCAATGAAGGCACTTGAAGGTTTTTGATTCATAATAAATTCATTTTATATTACGGCAAATGTATAATTTTTCTCAAATTAAACAAACTTATTTTGTAAAATGCAAGGCGTGAAATTTTTTAAAAATATAAATTGAAACATTAACCGTTTGAAATTTAATATTTTATTTTTTATTTTTTTCGTTTTGATAGTGAATTTAAATAGCGTGATTTTTGATAGGAAAAACATTTCTCTTCCAAAATTATGGCACAAGGAATGATTTACTGTATCAGATGACACTTTGGCAAATGCTCAAAATCTATTGATTTATTTGATTCTCAAATATACAACCTTTTTAGTTTCAAAAAAATCTTCGGTAAAAAAGTCGGATATGTTGTACAGTTGAACGTTTGTGAATGTAGCTAATTCTTCGCTCAAATCTCCTCCTTTTAGGTATAAAATTCCGTTTGGAAGTTCATGTTTGCCATCTTTTTTAACTTTGCCCTTGATCCATTTTACAAATTCAGGCATTTGGGTCACGGCTCGACTTACGATAAAGTCAAATTTTTTATCAATCAGCTCTACACGAGAGTTTATAGCAGTAACGTTCTCTAATCCAATTTCTTTCGCAACTTCTTTAACCACTTTTATTTTCTTTCCAATGGAGTCTACCAGCGTAAAATTCACTTCAGGAAACAAAATAGCTAATGGAATTCCAGGGAAGCCACCACCTGTGCCTACATCCATTATGTCAGAAGAGGGATTGAAGACCTGAACTTTAGCAATGGCTAACGAATGCAGTACGTGACGTTCATAAAAAGAATCCATGTCTTTGCGTGAAATGACATTAATTTTCGTATTCCAGCTTTCGTAAACCGATTTTAGTGCTGCAAATTGTTCTTTCTGTTGCAGAGTTAAATCTTTAAAGTAGGTAAGAATATGTTCCATAAACTTTTATAACAAATTCAGAGGCAAATGTATGAAAAAACGACCGATTTTAATCTAATACATCCAAATATTTTAGTATTTTTGTAGCCAGTAATTAACAATTTTATTTCTATGCAACAATTTTTATCGGAACGCATCATCAATATGGAAACTTCAGCTACTTTAGCAATGGCTGCTAAAACGCGTGAGCTGAAGGCACAGGGCAAAGATATTATAGGTCTCAGTTTGGGAGAGCCTGATTTTAATATTCCTGATTTTATAAAGGAAGCCGCCATCGAAGCCATTCATCAAAATTACAGTAAATACTCTCCTGTAGATGGATATGCTGATTTGAAAGAAGCCATCTGTCAAAAATTTAAGCGTGATAATAATTTGATTTATAAGCCTTCGCAAATTTCTGTAGCTACGGGTGCAAAGCAATGTTTAGCCAATGTAGCTTTGGTTATGATTAACTCGGGAGACGAAGTGATTTTCCCAGCTCCCTATTGGGTAAGCTACAAGGACATCGTGAAAATTGCGGAAGGAGTGCCAGTAGAGGTTTATACTACGATTGAAAATGATTTCAAAATGACTCCCGAGCAATTAGAGGCAGCGATTACTCCAAAAACTAAAATGGTGTGGTTCAACTCGCCTTGCAATCCAAGTGGTTCAGTGTACAGCCGTGAAGAGTTGGAGGCTTTGGCTGTGGTGTTGCGAAAACATCCAAACATATTTATTTTGTCCGACGAAATTTACGAATATATCAATTTTGTTGGTAAACATACCAGTTTCGCTGAAATTGAAGGTATGTATGATCGAACTATCACCGTGAATGGAGTGTCAAAAGCGTATGCTATGACAGGATGGCGAATAGGATATATAGGAGCTCCAGAATGGATAACTAAAGCCTGTACGAAAATGCAAGGACAAATTACCAGCGGAGCTAACTCAATTGCTCAACGAGCTACAATTGCTGCATTGAAGGCTCCTGTGAGCAATATTCAATACATGATTGATCAGTTTAAAAATCGAAGAGATTTGGTGTTGCGTTTGCTCGGCGAAATTGAAGGTTTCAAATTGAATGTTCCAGAAGGAGCGTTTTATGTTTTTCCGGACATTTCGTATTTCTTTGGTAAGACATTGCGAGGAAAAGAAATCAAAACTGCATCTGATTTTTCGTTATACCTGTTAGAAGAAGCAGGAGTTGCCACCGTAACGGGTGAAGCCTTTGGTGATGAACGTTGTATTCGTATTTCGTATGCTGCTTCAGAACAGGAACTTACGGAAGCGATTCGCCGAATTAAAGAATCATTGCAATAATTTTTTCAAAAAAAGTTGAATGATTTTTTGGTAGTTTGAGAAAAAGTGCTACTTTTGCATCCGCATTCAAGCACTAAGGGTTCTTAGCTCAGCTGGTTCAGAGCATCTGCCTTACAAGCAGAGGGTCACTGGTTCGAATCCAGTAGGACCCACT
>NZ_CDOI01000184.1 GCF_000827555.1 Capnocytophaga canis | reverse complement strand
GTAATTGTTATTAGCATTCAACAAAAATACAACTTTATTCCCTGATTGTCAATTTTTTATACCATCATACTTTTTAAAACACGACCTCCTTTTGTTTTTCCTTTTTATGAAGTGAAATCCATTTGGTTATCTACTATTTTTATTATTTCGGGAATAGTAGTTGCACTGATGGGAGTTTGGGAATTTAGAAGATTAAAAACAACGGTTAATCCTACAACGCCTGAAAAAAGTAGTCGAATGGTTAGTACAGGAATTTATAGATTCAGTCGAAATCCGATGTACTTAGGAATGGCATTTGGATTGGTAGGATTGGTTTTTTATTTTGGAAATTGTCTTTCATGGTTTGGAGTTGCAGGGTTTGTAGCATACATTACCTATTTTCAGATTATTCCTGAGGAAGTGGTTTTAAAAAGAATCTTTGGCAAATCATATGAGGATTATTGTCAAAAAACAAGGCGTTGGTTGTAAAAAGAATAGATGAAATACCATAAAAAATATAGATTATCAAGAAATGGAATTAGCAAAAGAACTTGAATTTATACTAACCTTAGATAAACTCAAAAACGTACAGCGTCGCAATTATAATTTAGACGATACACGTAGAGAAAACTCGGCAGAACATTCATGGCAAGTGATGGTTTTGGCTCAAATAATGTATCCGTATGCCAAGAATAAGGAGCAAATCGACTTGTTTCGTGTTATGAAAATGCTTTCTATTCACGACATAGTAGAAATTGATGCTGGAGACACCTTTGTCTACGATGAAAAGGCGATGGTTGGAAAGTACGAACGTGAATTGGCATCAGCAAAGCGTATTTTTGGGATATTGGGTGAGCCTTTGAGTGCCGAATTTTTAGCTTTGTGGGAAGAATTCGAGTCGGGAGAATCTGCTGATGCAATTTTTGCTTCGGCAGTGGATAGAATTATACCTTTTATACTGAATGCCCACACTTCAGGTAAAAGTTGGAGGGAGGCCAAAGTGAGTGCCGAAAAGGTACGAAATATTGTAGGGGCAGCGGTTGAAAAAGGTTCCGAAGAGCTAACCGAATTATTTGAAATTCTATTACAACGAAGTATTGATACAGGAAAAATCGTACATATAAATAACGATTAGACTTAGTGAGATTCAAGTAAAACATTCAAAAAAAGATATATTATGAAAGTAACTTATTTAGGACATGCTTGTGTCAATATTGAGATTAACGGCAAGTTCTTCTTGGTTGACCCTTTTATTTCGGCTAATCCTTTAGCTAAACATATTGATATTTCCGATGTTAAAGCAGATTATATTCTACTTACACACGCACATCAGGATCATATTTTGGATGCCGAATTTATTGCTAAAAGAACGGGAGCAAAACTCATTACCAATCCAGAGATACTGGCTCACTACAGATCTTTAGGTTTGGACGGACACGAAATGAATATTGGAGGTTCATACCGATTTGAGAATGGAACTGTGAAAATAAAAATGACAAAAGCTGTACATTCGTCTTCGTTTTCTGACGGTAAGTATGGAGGAAATCCCGCAGGTTTTTTGATCAACTATGAAGGCTTAACAGTCTATATTTCAGGAGATACAGCACTACATTTGGATATGACCATTATTCCAAGCCAATATAAAGTAAATTTAGCGGTTCTTCCAATAGGGAATAATTATACAATGGGAGTCCGAGATGCTTTAACAGCGGCCAAATTCGTAGATGCTATCCATACCCTTGGAGTGCATTATGATACTTTTGATGTTATCAAAATCGATCGTCAAGCGTCAATAGATAAATTTGCGGCGGAAAATAGGAATTTACATTTATTAAATATTGGGGAAAGCTTTGATGTAAACGATTTTAGGTAATCTCTATGGATTAAAGTTTATGTACTTAAACACAAATTGTCTAACTATTGGAGCAAAATATTTTTTGGTTCTGAAAATAACTTTTTTAGTTAAAAGTTTCATTTTTCAGACATAAACTTGTTTAGCTTCTGTAAAATATGTAAGAAACATTTTGAATACAAAAATTAGTAATTTAGCTTTAGTATTATCATTGATTATTAGTCAAATGGCTATATCGCAAGAGGTGAATCATCAACATCGTTTGGATACGATACTGCCTATTATTGAAAAGATTGAATACAACCGATATGGGAGTGCGTTATCGAAAATGTTTGAAATTGACGATAAAGATCAACAAGGTATTTTTAGACCATCGGAATATCGACCAATTTATTTGATACCTTTTCGTTGGACAGATAGAATGAATCGGCAACCACAAAATACCAATCCACTTAGGGGAAATCCGCCATATCGGGATTTTCAGGATGTAGAAACGAAATTTCAAGTAAGTTTGAAAACCAAAGTTTGGCAGGATTTTTTAGGTTCCAAAGGAGATATTTGGGTAGCTTTCACACAACAGGCGTATTGGCAGGTTTATAATGGAGAATTGTCCCGTCCGTTTCGGGAATTAAATTACGAACCCGAGATCATGTATTTAATTCCTTTGAACTTATCCGCGGGAGGCTTTAAATGGCGTTTGACGGGACTTTCTTTAAATCACCAGTCTAATGGAAAGGAACATCTCTATTCCCGAAGTTGGAATCGAATTATTTTAATGAATGCTTTCGAATGGGGAGATTTTATGTTTATAACCCGATTTTGGCGACGTATGAGTGAAAAGAAAAATGATAATGATAATCCCGATATAATTGATTATGTAGGAAGAGCTGAATTAAATGTGTTTTACATGGCTAAAAGACATCAAATTCTATTTTTAACACGTAACAATCTGAACTTCAAAAACAATAGAGGATTTGGCGAGTTGACCTATGTACATTCTGTTGGTAAAGGAGGATTACGACTTTTTGCTCAGGTATCCACAGGCTATGGAGATTCGCTCATCGAATATAACCACAAACAAAATACAATTGGGGTAGGTATCATGCTCTCCAGCTTTTAATAAAAAGTTCGGGTGAGATAAAATTATAAGAAAAGAGGCAGTCTAATTTTAGACCGCCTCTTTCCATTTTTTCTATTTGGTTGGATTTTGAGTAAGTTTTCCTTTATATGAATTTATAGCCGTTTGTGGTATATAATACACTACTCTGTAATCATTAGCCGAAATATCTTCCATGGCGCTATGAGGGCCTGGATAATGGCGAGTAAGAGATTTTCCATTTCTGAATACATCATAACTGCGTTCTGCTTGGAAAGCTAACTCCAGTTGTCGTTCTTTATCAATGCGTTCCGCTGCATTAGAAGCGTCCAAAGAAGCGTAACCACCTCCTATGATTGAACGTTCTCTGATGATATTCAAGTTCGTAAGAGCTTCTCCATAGCGTCCAAGTTTAGCTAGAGCCTCAGCTTTGTTCAAATAGATTTCTCCTAAACGAGAAATCACAGGAGAATGCAAGTGGCTGTCCTCTCCCTCACGAGAGCATTTTACAATGTAAAACATCGGATAAGCACGATTTAATCTCATTAGGTTGTCAATGACTCCTTCATAAACATCTCCTTCATAACTGATAGTGTATATGCCTTGAGCAATGTTTACACCAGTAAGGGGGTAAGTTGTGTCTACATCCCCTGCTTTTATCGTGCAGGTTGGAACTCCTGAAGTTAATTCCAACTGGTTGCTTTCATAGTTGTAAGCAACCGGAGCTTGAATGTATCTATAACCTGTTTGTTTGCCGTTTTTATCCTTAAGTTTTGCGATAAAGCGGAATACTTTTTGGTGGTAGTTAACACCGTTTACGGTAACAGAAGGTTTAGTGTATTGAGGTTCAATAAAACTGGCTCTTGCATCAACGATGATGTTGTTACTCCAGTCATTACGTCCCGTTTCATTCAGTAAATCAATGTATTTGGCACTGGCATACATTTCTCCCCAGCCCATACCACCGATGTTAGCATACATACCACCAACACCATAATAGTGGTCGTAACCTGAAAACTCTGAAGCTACCCTCTTAACTACGAATATGGATTCTTTATTACTTTCAGGGACAAAGGTGTTATACTTCATGAAGTTTTGTCTGTCAAGAAGTACATATTTATTAGAATTGATAACCTTGTCAGCATACTCAACAGCCAATTGAGCGTAATTGGTATTCGGTGCTTCATATGTGCCGGACATATAAAGATATATTCTTGATAAAAGGGCTTGAGCAGCCTCTCTTGAAGCATATGCGTTGCCTCTATTACGGCTAATCAATTGCTCTGCTTTTAGCAAGTCTTTGATAGCTTGGTCATATGTTTCCTTAACAGTAGATCGGTCAGGCAGTGTTGTGTTTACCAAATCTTCAGGTGTTCCATTAACGATAGGCACTCCCAAATTAGTTTCAGGTGATTGTGCATAGGGGCGTCCATATGCTCTACATAGATAGAAATACATCATCCCTCTAAGAAAGTAACATTCTCCTAATTTTGTTTTGGTTTCGTTAGAGGCTTTATCTTCAGGGAAAAGACTGATGATATTGGATGTTTGAGCAATTACCTTGTATCCACTATCCCAAAATGATTGTAAGCGATAATTATTGGGAGTGCGGGAGTACGAGATGAATTCATAAAAAGCATCGGTCGAACTACCTCGAATCATCATGTTATCACCAGCATATTCACCACATCGATGCATAACATCCGCCCAACCTTTCATTTGAGCGTAGCATCCGTTAAGCAGTCCGTCCAGAGAACCATCTGGGTCTGATGTTATTTTTTCCGCAGCCATTTGTCCGTGCGGAAATCTTTCTATATCACAAGAAGATAATAGAATGATGGAAACTGTTAAAATGTATATGATATTTTTCATAATTTCAAAAATTAAAAATTAGCGGTTATTCCAAAAATAAATTTGCGTGTTGAAGGATATACTGATGGTCCAGATGAATTTATGATAGCTCCGCCGCTTGCTGGAATTTCAGGATCAACACCAGAATAGTTAGTTATTGTAAACAGATTTTCTCCTGAAATGGACAATCTCAATTTAGGGAAATTATATTCGGACAAGTCTAAATTATATCCTAACGACAGTGAACGAAGTTTCAAGTAACTACCATCTTCCAAAAATCGAGAAGAGGCTTTATTTGAGTTACTTTTGTTTTCGTAGGTAGCTTTTGGGTGGGTGGCGTCATCTCCAGGATTTTGCCAACGAGACCAACCGCTCATTAATTTCATTTGATTTCGGTCAGTATACGCTCCATCAGAATCATATTCGGTTCGTGAATAATTGTATATTTTACCACCGTAAGCAAATCCGAAATTAGCTCTCAGGTCAAAATTTCTATATTTGAAAGCAGTTCCAAAACCTCCAAAGAAATCAGGAGTTGCTTTTCCCATATCTACGTGATTAGCATCTGAATAATTCTTAGTTATTTCACGGGTTACATTCCCGTTAGCATCTGTTGTAGATTTGTACCACAAAGGAGCTCCCGTCTCCTTATCAACTCCCGCCCATTCTCGTATGTAGAAAGTATCACTATCATACCCAGGTTTTAGGATTTTGTTTGCAGAACCTGCAATTCCCGCTCCGTCTGGTAAAATGATTTCTTTTCTGTCGCCATACAAGTTTTTAATTTCATTAGTATTTTTACCAAAATTTAAATCTATTTCCCAGTGGATATCTTCATTTTTAATGATGGAAGCCCCTAAGGTAATTTCGATTCCTTTATTCGATAGTTCACCAACATTACGCCAAACGCTGGTAACTCCCGTAACACCAGAAACGGGTACAGGATACAATAAATTACTGATGGCCTTATCGTAGTAATCTACTGTAAGTGAAATTCTGTCAAACAAAGTTGCATCAAAACCTAACCCTGTGGTATAGGTAGTTTCCCAAGTTAAGTCTTTATTTCCTTTTTGAGAAATTAATGCTCCCGAAATTTGGTTGTAACTAGCACCAGTAGAAACTGCATATAAATCATATTGTCCGTATAAAACATTAGGCTGGATACCAACAGAACCGTATGATGCTCTAAGTTTGAGATTATTAACCCATTCAGGAGTAAACCATTCTTCATTGTGAACGTTCCAACTACCACTCACGGAGAAGAAATTTCCATATCTGGCATTGGCTCCAAAATTAGAAGCTCCGTCACGGCGTAACGAACCTTCCAATACGTATCGGCTGGAATAGTTATAAACTAACTTAGAAATAAGCGATTGTGTAGCAGACTCGGTCAAACTTCCTTTAGTACTTTCAGGCTTGGTAACGACGTCTAAAACTTCAAATCCAGGAATAAATCCAACTCCTTGTGCTGAAATGGCTTTTCCCCAATAATCTTTGTATTCATATACCAAAGTTGCGTCAATTGAGTGTTTATCAAAAGACTTATTGAAATTCAAAATCTGACTTGTGTATCGATTTATTGTATTACTTTGATATTCATACAAACGTCCTTTCACACTCTCTCCTGCAGAGGAACGAGGGTCGCTGTAAAAGTTTGAGTGATATGTAGACAATCGATAGTTATTAATTGAAGAGAATGAAAGCCAATCATAGAATCTGATAGTAAAATCCAAACCTCCCATTCCTTGGAAAGAAGTTCCTTTGCCATGATTCCATTGCAAATCATATAGATAGTTTGTTGAGTTGTTATTAAACCATCTGGAAGAGCGATGTGGAACGATGTTTCCTTCTTCATCGTACGGACTATCCCAAGGTAAGTTCGAATACATAGCTGTCACAGAATGCTGTTTATCATCTGTTTGTCTAAAGCTACCAGTAATGTTTGGTTTAATCGTCAACCATTTAACAGGAGCGTAATCCGTTTTTAATCGGAAGTCATATTTATCATAATCATAGCCTTTAACCGCTCCTTGTTCGCTGTAGAAACCTACAGAGAAATAGGAACGAAGCATGTCTGAACCACCACTGATTGAAGCCGTGTAGTCACGTACAAATCCGGTACGAGTAGCCTCTTTCCACCAATCAAAATTACTATTGCGGAGTTCAGGATTCCATCGAGGAGCTATTATGGTTGAAGCATTTGAGAACGATTGGAAATAATCATATAACTCAGCTCCATTCATCACCTGTAAATTACCGTTGTTTAGGTTTGTAATACCTTGTTTAAGAGATATTTGTGTTTTTAAGCTGCCTGAAGTAGCTTTTTTAGTCGTAACAAGAATAACCCCATTAGCTCCTTGAGAACCATAAATAGCCGTAGAAGCAGCATCTTTTAAAATCGTCATGGTCTCAATGTCTCCTGGGTTTACTATGTTCGCTCCTGTTCCCATAATAACGCCATCTACAACCCAGAGAGGGGCTGTACTTCCATTGATAGTCGATTTTCCACGAATGATAATAGCTCCCGTTTCCCCTGGACGACCCGAACCTGGAGCAACAAACACACCTGAGATTTTTCCGCTGATCATATTCTCAATCGTGGGAGAAGTTATGTCTGTCAGTTTTTCCTGCTTTAAGGTTTGCATAGCTCCTGTTAGGCTTTCTTTACGCTGAGTTCCGTATCCTACAACAACCACATCCTCAAGCTGTTCAGCATCTTCTTGGAGCAAAACATTGATGACTAATGAATTGCCACCTCCTGTAACTTTTTTAGTTTGTGATTGAAAACCCATAAATCCAAACTCAAGTTCATCACCTACTCGAGCCTCAATTTCGTAACTTCCATTCAAATCAGTCGCGGTTCCTTTAGTAGAACCTTTAATAATCACAGTCGCACCTGGTAGTGGACTATTACTCTCATCAGTAACTTTTCCTGTCACTTTTACTTGTGCCATTAGCGGTAAAGCTAAAAATGTCAGCATAAGTATGGTTAATAATTTTTTTAGCATATGGTGTTAATTTTTATGATTACATGCGTCAAATTTATGAAAAAAAAGAAGAATAAAACATGATTTCTGTCATATTTTTTTACTTTTTTCTCCCACATTTATATTGATTTAAATAAAATTGTTTTAAGAGCATTAATAAATATAGGTGTATTATTTAGCTTTATTTTTTATTTCTTAACTTTTTTAGTGCTGATAGAGCTTAAGTAAAGAAATTTAATAGAAGAATTAGTCTCTAATTTTTATTTTGTATTGAGAATCTGTAAAATAGGGTAGTATCTTTTTTTAAAATCGTTATAAATTAGGTTTTGTAAAGTTTTTTAGTTGTGGATTAACTGTTAAATACGTAAATTTGTATTCAATTTTAAAAAAACTATAAACAAATAATTAACAGTTAATAATGGCAGCACTATTTAAAACATCTATTGCTCGAAAGGTGGCGATGGCTCTATCGGCACTTTTCCTGATTGTCTTTTTGGTGATACACTTGGCGGTGAACTTTACTTCGGTTTTTAGTGCCAGTTTGTTCAACGATTTATCACATTTTATGGGAACCAATCCCTTGGTTCAAGGCGTGATGCAACCCATTCTGATGTTGGGAGTTATTTTCCACTTCGTGATGGGTTTTGTTTTGGAAATCCAAAATCGCAAAGCCCGTGGAGCTAACGCTTATGCCCGTTACAACGGAGCGGCAAACTCCACTTGGATGTCACGTAATATGATTATCAGTGGTGCGTGTATCCTCCTATTTTTGTTATTTCACTTGAAAGATTTTTGGGTACACGAAATGACCGTGAAGTATGTAAACGGAGATATGTCAGGCTTGGCAGCCGACGGAGGTTTCCGCTACTATACTGACCTTATCGTAGCTATGAGTAATCCTATTCGCGTGGCGGTGTACGTGTTAAGTTTTGTTTTCTTGTACCTACACTTGATTCACGGGTTCCAATCATCATTCCAATCAATGGGTTGGAAAGATGATAAACGCAAAAAATTCATCAGCAAATTAGGTAGCATCTATTCTTTGGTGATTTGTGGCGGATTTGTTTTCGTTGCTTTGTTCCATTATTTTAATCATTTATTAGGGAAATAACTATGAAGAAATTAGATTCAAAAATTCCAGAAGGTCCTATCGCGGAGAAGTGGACAAAACATAAAAATAAAATCAATTTGGTAAACCCTGCAAATAAACGTAATATTGATATTATTGTTGTAGGAACGGGGCTTGCAGGAGGTTCTGCTGCAGCTACATTGGCTGAATTAGGTTATAATGTTAAGGCGTTTGCTTATCAAGATTCGCCACGTCGTGCTCACTCTATCGCTGCACAAGGAGGTATCAACGCTGCGAAAAACTATATGGGTGACGGAGACTCTAACTACCGACTTTTTTATGATACGGTAAAAGGGGGTGACTTCCGTGCTCGCGAAGCTAACGTATACCGTTTGGCTGAGGTTTCAGGAAATATCATCGACCAATGTGTGGCTCAAGGAGTTCCGTTGGCTCGTGATTACGGCGGATTGTTGGACAACCGTTCGTTTGGAGGGACGCAAGTTTCCCGTACTTTCTATGCAAAGGGACAGACAGGACAACAGCTTTTGCTTGGAGCATATTCAGCAATGAACCGACAAATAGCTCGTGGAAAAATTGATATGTACAATCGCCATGAAATGTTGGATGTTGTGGTAGTTGACGGCAAGGCTCGTGGAATTATTGCTCGTGATTTGGTTACAGGTGAAGTAGAACGCCATTCAGCTCATGCAGTGGTAATTGCAACGGGAGGTTACGGAAACGTATATTTCCTTTCTACCAACGCCATGGGCTGTAACGGAACGGCAGCTTGGAAGACTCACAAAAGAGGAGCATTCTTCGCGAATCCTTGTTTTACGCAAATCCACCCAACTTGTATTCCACGTTCGGGAGATTATCAATCAAAATTGACATTGATGTCTGAATCGCTTCGTAACGACGGACGTATTTGGGTGCCTAAAAATATGGATGATGTGTATGCTATCCGTGAAGGACGTAAAAAACCAACTGAAATTGCAGAGCAAGACCGTGATTATTACTTGGAAAGACGTTATCCTGCTTTCGGAAACTTGGCTCCGCGTGATATCGCTTCACGTGCTGCTAAAGAGCGTTGCGATGCAGGTTACGGAGTGAATGCAACAGGCGAGGCTGTGTATTTGGACTTCTCTTCTGCTATTGAACGTTACGGAAGAGAGCAATGTAAAATCCACGGAATTGAAAATCCTTCCAAAGAAGAAATTATAAAAAGAGGGGAAAAAATCATCGAAGCAAAATACGGAAACCTTTTCCAAATGTATGAAAAAATCGTTGATGAAAATCCGTATAAAACACCGATGATGATTTATCCGGCAACGCACTACACAATGGGTGGAATTTGGGTAGATTACAACTTAATGACTACAATACCAGGATGTTACTGTATCGGTGAGGCGAACTTCTCTGACCACGGAGCAAACCGATTAGGGGCTTCTGCTTTGATGCAAGGTTTGGCAGACGGATATTTCGTTCTTCCTTATACTATCGGAGATTATTTGGCGGCTGACATTCGTACAGGAAAAATCTCAACAGATTTGCCTGAATTCGTTGAAGCAGAGCGTGTTGTAAAAGAGCGTTTGGCATTCTTCATCAATAATAAAGGAACGAATTCGGTAGATTATTACCACAAAAAACTTGGAAAAGTGATGTGGGATAAAGTAGGAATGGCACGTAACGCACAAGGGCTTAGAGAAGCTATTCAGGAAATTCGCGAAATTCGTGAAGACTTTTGGAAAAACGTAAAAGTTACTGGAGAACTTACAGGAATGAATACCGAGCTTGAAAAAGCAGGTCGTGTAGCTGATTTCTTGGAACTTGGAGAGCTTTTTGCCAAAGATGCTTTGGAGCGAAACGAATCGTGCGGAGGACACTTCCGTGAAGAGTATCAAACTCCTGACGGTGAAGCACTTCGCGATGACGAAAATTATGCTTATGTAGCGGCTTGGGAATACACAGGGAACCCTAATGAGGTGAAATGTACCTACAATCCAAGCGAGGAAATTATGCATAAAGAAGAATTAGAGTTTAAAGATATAAAATTAGCACAACGTAGTTATAAATAGGAGAAAGAAGGAATAGAAAAATAGAAAGATTAGAAGAATAGAAAGATTATAAGGAGATAGGTTTGTAACAATGTTAAATAAAGTTACGTCATATAAAGAATTAGTCGTTTGGCAAAAATCAATGGATTTAGTCAAGAGAGTATATGAAGTAACTCGCTTATTTCCTGAGGAAGAAAAATTTGGGTTAACAAGCCAAATTCGCCGAAGTGCAGTGTCGATACCATCCAATATAGCAGAAGGTTGGGGACGAGCCTCTTTGAGAAGTTGCTTAAACTTTTTAAGAATAGCACAAGGCTCTCTTTTTGAATTGGAAACTCAAATATATATAGCAAAAGGATTGGGTTTTTCATCGGACAGTCATATAGAAGAACTCATTTCTGAAATAGGAAAAATGATAGGTTCGATGATTTTCAAAATGAAATCCAGAGATAATATCCAAAGCGACCCAAAAAACTGAAAATTCTATATATCTAATCATTCTTACTTCCTAATCTCCCTAAATCCTAAGCACAATGAATTTAACATTAAAAATTTGGAGACAGAAGAACGCCAACGAAAAAGGTCGTATGGTAGAATATAAAGTAACCGATATTTCCGAGCATATGTCGTTCTTGGAGATGATGGATATACTTAATGAAAGTTTGGTAGCCAAAGGTGAAGAGCCTGTTGCGTTTGACCACGATTGTCGTGAGGGAATCTGTGGTATGTGTTCGCTTTTCATCAATGGGGAAGCTCACGGGCCTGACCGCGGAATTACTACATGTCAGTTGCATATGCGTATGTTCAACGACGGTGATACCATCACTATTGAGCCTTGGAGAGCAACCGCTTTCCCTGTAATCAAAGACTTGATTGTGGACAGAACTGCTTTCGAGCGTATCCAACAAGCAGGAGGATATATTTCAGTAAATACTTCGGGAAATACGCAAGATGCTAATGCGATTCCAATTCCGAAATTCGATGCTGACCGCTCAATGGATGCTGCTTCTTGTATTGGCTGTGGAGCTTGTGTGGCAACGTGTAAGAACTCATCAGCGATGTTGTTTGTAGCGGCAAAAGTGTCACAATTTGCATTGCTTCCACAGGGACGTGTAGAGGCTGCTGATCGTGTGATGAATATGGTACACCAAATGGATTTGGAAGGTTTCGGGAACTGTACCAACACAGGAGCTTGTGAGGTAGAATGTCCGAAAGGTATTTCTTTAGAAAATATCGCGCGTATGAACCGTGAGTATTTGAAAGCAAGTTGCCGATAGATAACCATTAGAATAAATCGGATGGGTAGAGAGCATAAAATATTCCCTATTACATATCAGGGGGATGTTTTATGCTTTTTTTGGATTGCTGTTAGAAATACTTAACATTCACTTAATATATGATTTCGTGAAAAGATGCATTTTTGTCGCATCAAACTAACTTTAATATTTAACATAAACAAAATGAAAAATTGGTTTTTAAATTTAGCCTTAATTTTATGTGCTACAATGACTTATGCTCAGGGAATAGTTACCGGTAAGGTCATTGATGGCGAGTTTAACGCACCGCTCTTGGGAGCTAATGTACTCATTCAAGGAACTACCAAAGGAGTATTTACCGATGCTGATGGAAAATTTTCATTGCAAGTGGACAGTGACAGTGGAGTTTTGGAAATCTCTTATTTAGGATTTGTTACAAGACAAGTACCTTTCAAATTGACAAGCGGTAAGGCTAATATCAATGTAACCTTACAATCCGACGCTGAGAGTTTGGGAGAGGTTGTTGTTACCGGGAGTGCCTTGTTGGATATCGCGAAGGAAAGACAAACACCAGTGGCAGTTTCTACCATTCGTGCAGCAGAGATTGTAGAGAAATTAGGGATGCGTGAATTTCCAGAGATATTAAACAGAACACCATCCGTATATGCAACCGTTGCAGGTGGAGGTTATGGAGATTCAAAAATTAACATACGGGGATTTGTTAACGAAAACATTGCTGTAATGGTTAATGGTATGCCTGTGAATGATATGGAAAATAGCCGTGTTTATTGGAGTAACTGGGCAGGTATTTCAGACGTAGCTTCGGCAATGCAGGTACAACGAGGATTGGGAGCGTCCAAATTGGCTATAGCTTCAGTGGGAGGAACTGTTAATATCGTAACGCGTGCCTCAGATATAAAACAAGGAGGTGTAGTATCTTTCGGATATGGAAATAATGGAGGAAACCACGAAACCAAAGCTCTAGTAGCGTATAACACAGGGAAAAGCGAGAAAGGGTGGTCAGCCTCCGTATTATTTAGCCGTAGTGCAGGAGAAAAGTATGCCGATGCTACTCAATTTGAGGGATATAACTATTTCTTTGCTTTAGGATATTCACCTTCAGAAAAGCACAGTCTTCAGTTTATGATGACCGGAGCTCCGCAATGGCACAACCAACGTTCTTATGCTTCCTCTATTTCTGATCAGGTTAAATATGGAGGTTCTTTAGATAAACCTAACAGAAAGTACAATTCTGATTGGGGATACTTGAATGGTGATGTTTTTACTATGCGAAGAAATGCCTATCACAAACCAGTAATGATGCTCAACTGGGACTGGCAATTAACTGATGCTTCGGCTTTGAGCACGGTAGTATATGCCTCTTTTGGACGTGGATTTGGAACAGGTGACTTGGGACGTGTAAATGGAAAACGATTATCTAATTTTCAAAGAGTTCCTGAAACGGGGTTGCATGATTTTGATGCTATTGTAGCTGAAAATAAAGCCTCTACTCCTGAGAAAGGACAACTTATTCGTAGAGCAAGTGTCAATTCTCATGACTGGTATGGTTTCTTAACTAATTTTAACCATAAAATAGACGATAACTTTACCTTCAATGTTGGACTTGATGGAAGATATTATTACGGATACCATCACCAAGTAGTGTCTCACTTATTAGGAGCTTCTGCTTACAGAAATACTGCAAACCGAAATTTAGCCAAGCCTAATGATGTTTCAGTTGTTAAAAAAGACACTCCTGATTATAATCCTTTTGGAGGATCTTTGGCTCCACTGAATGAACAAGTAGGGTATAGTAACGACGGCGAGGTACGTTGGATGGGGATGTTTGCTCAGTTAGAATACTCTGATGACGCTTTTTCAGCTTTTCTTCAAGGTTCTTCTTCTATCCAAGGATTCCAACGTATTGATTTGTTCTTGAAGCCTGGTACTTTCGCGGTAAGAAATAATCCAGCAACAGCAATGGAAACAAAAACTGGATTTAAAGATTTGTTAGGGTACAATATCAAATCAGGGTTGAATTACAATATCAACGAACAGCACAATGTTTTTGCTAACGTAGGATACTACTCTAAGCAGCCTTTTTTCAATGCCGTATATCCAAATAATAAAAACTTCCTCAATCCTGATTTAACCAACGAAAAAATTTTTGGTATTGAGGCAGGGTATGGATTTAAATCAAGTGTAGGTAATGTTAATGTAAACGTGTATAGAACATCATGGAAAGACCGTTTCTTAAGAAAAGCGAATAACATTACAGTAGGAAAGGCTGTAATAAATGCGTATGCCAATATTTTGGGAATTACAGAGATTCACCAAGGGTTTGAGTTCGAAGGTGATATCCGTGTGACCGATTACTTACGCTTTAAAGGTTCTTTCTCGTTAGGAAACTGGTTTTACGAAGGAAATGCTCGGGGAGTTTTATTTAATGAAAGTAATGAACCTATTGATACACAAGGAAATGTAGTAGCAGCTGAAGATGCCGGTTCAATTCTTTTATACTTAGATAAATTGAAAGTGGGAGATTCAGCTCAACAAACTACTTCGTTAGGAGCTACGATCAACCCTGTTAAAGGTTTGAAATTTGATATTGATTGGAGAAACGTAAATAACTTGTATGCAAATCTCAATATAGTAGACTTTACAACTCAAGCAGCAGCAGATAAGGGAACCTTGAAATTACCTTCATTCAACTTGTTTGATGTCAGTGCTTCTTATAGATTTGATTTAGGCGAAAAACAAGCTTTAATAATTTCAGCTAACGTAAATAACCTGTTGGATACATATTACATCACAGAATCTCAAACAAATAATCATGTTAAAACCCTATCTGACTTTAAGGATATTAAAAATGGAGCTACCGCTCAGGAACAATATCAAAGTTATATTTCTAACAAAAATAACTTTTATAAAGGTATTGATACTTCAAACCGTGTTTATTTTGGATTCGGACGTACTTGGAGTTTCGGGTTGAGATATACATTTTAATAGCAAATAGGCAATAATATTTTGAAATAGGCTTCGACTACCCTTAGTTGACACGCAGTGATTTGTCAGTTTGGTGTAGTCGAAGTCTTTATTAATAACAAATTGAATTTGGATATAAAAGTCTTTGGAAATGTTGCGACAGATCATTTCATTTAACGATTTCTATATTTTGGTGCATATACTCAAAGTATTTTAATTTAGAGATAGTCAACGACTATTGAATGACTTTGAATTAATAGTCGATTATGATATGACACATTTTCGATACTGATTTGAAAATTCATATAACTATTTACAAATTTAATTCACATGAAAAAAATATACTTTCAAAGATTTATTTTTTTATTAATTTCATTACTTTTCATTGGATGTAACCCATCTAAGACAGGTGTCAGTAAGGTCGAGGAGAACTATGTGCTGTTTGTGTCTTTCGACGGTTTCCGACACGATTATGCAGAAAAGTATAACCTTCCTAACTTCAAGAAATTAGCCAAAGAAGGAGCTACAACTCCAATGCTATTATCTTCATTTCCAAGTAAAACTTTTCCAAACCATTATTCTCTTATCACAGGTATGTATCCTGGTAATCATGGTATAGTAGACAACAAATTTTATGATCGTGGTCGTGATGCAGTTTATGCCATCGGTGATAGAGCTAAGGTACAAGATGCTCATTACTATCAAGGATATCCACTTTGGCAATGGTTACAGTCCAAAGGAATGAAAACAGCATCTTATTTTTGGGTTGGTTCAGAGGCTCCTATTCGAGGAGAATATCCAACCTATTACTATGATTATGACGGAAAAGTATCCAATGAAGCTCGGATTGATGAAGTAGCTCGTTGGTTTCAATTACCTAAAAATGAACGTCCTCGATTCGTCACACTTTACTTTTCATTGGTAGATACGGAAGGTCATAATTCTGGGCCAAACTCTCCAAAAATGCGAGAAACCGTACAAGAAGCTGATCGATTGTTAGGACTTATTATGCAAAAAGTTAAAAACATCAATCTGCCTATTTACACCATTGTGGTGTCTGACCACGGGATGATTGAAATGGATTCCTCCCAAGATATTTTTATAAATTTGGAAGAAGTCATCAAAGCAACCAAAGACAAGGCGAATATCATTAGCAATGGGATGCACGCTCAGGTTTATGTAAACAACCCTGCTGATAAAGCTGAGGTTTACAACCTTTTGAAAGCTGAGTTACCTGCAAAGGTCAAGATATACTACAGAGAAGAAACTCCTGCTCACTGGCATTATTCAAAAAGTTCACAGATTGGAGATATTATTTTAGTGGTTGATGCTCCTAATTATATGATTCACAGAGCAAATCATCCGCTAACACGATTGAAAAATAAATGGGGAACACACGGTTATGACCCTTATGTAACGCCTGATATGGGCGGTATATTCTATGCTATAGGGCCTAAAATCAAGAAAGGTTACAAAGTTCATACTTTCGAAAATGTCAATGTATATCCATTAATAACCAGAATTTTAGGAGTAGATAATCCTGAAAATATTGATGGGAAACCAGAAGTTTTGGCTCCCATATTGAAGTAAGAATATTTTTTGTACCTTTGCCTTGCTCCTGACTTTGATGGGGTAAAACGAAGGTCGGAATTACATTTTTTTTGTAGCCTCGACTTATGTACTGTTTCTGTTGCTTATTCTTCAACAGTTTACATAGGTCGAGGCTATTTATAATAATTACATAATAATCTTTTAAAAACAAAATCTATGAAAATAGTAAAAAAACTTTTGAAAATCACGGTTATTTTTGTTGTGCTACTTGTGTTGGCTATGGTAGCTATTCCATTTTTCTTCAAGGATAAGATAAAGGAAAAAGCCATTAGCTTGGTTAATGAAAATATCAATGCAACAGCCTCATTAGAGGATGTTTCTCTCAGTTTATTCCGTAGCTTTCCAAAGGCTGATGTTACCCTCACCAACTTTAGTATAGTCAACAAAGAACCGTTCGTAGGGGATACTTTATTTACAGCACAGAAAATAGCTGTTAAAGTAAGTGTGACCGATTTGTTGTCAGGTAATTACAACATATTAGGCTTCGATTTGAAAGATGCGTCAGTTTTCATTCATATAAATAAAGAAGGGCAGGGAAATTTTGATATAGCTTTGCCTTCAGAAACAACACAAAAAGAAAGTCAGTCCACCCCATTCAAGTTAGGCATACAGTCTTATAATATTGAAAACATGAAGTTTACATTCAAGAATGACGATGGTGATATGCATTTGCTTTTGGATGAACTGAACCATACTGGAAAAGGAAATTTTGAAAACGAAGTATTAGATTTGAATACGAAGACCGATCTGAAAATATCATTTTCGATGGACAAAAGCAATTTTATGAATAGAATTCCCGTTTCGTTGGATGCTATTTTAGGAATTGATTTGAATCAGCAAAAGTATACGTTTAAGGAAAACAAAGCAATTATTAATCGTTTGGAGCTCGTTTTCGATGGATTTGTAAAATTATTAGAAAACGGACAGCATTATGACCTAACTTTTAATGCTCCGTCAAACAGTTTTCAAAGTTTCTTAGCGTTAATTCCAGAGGCGTATTCCAAAGAAATTGAAAAAGTGAAAACTACTGGCGATTTTACACTAAAAGGAAATGTCAAAGGGGACATGGTAGGGGATAAAATACCAACATTTGCTATGGAAATGACCTCTCAAAAAGCTTCATTAAAGTATCCTGATCTACCCAAAAGTATACAAAATATCAACATTGATTTGAAAGTAAAAAATACAACGGGAATTATGAATGATACTCAAGTCAATTTGGATAAATTTACAATGACTATTGATGAAGATCATTTTACAGCTAAAGCCCATGTGTACAACGTAGTTGACAATCCGAAAGTAAATGCTGCATTGAAGGGAACGGTAAATTTAGCAAATCTTTCACAAGCCTATCCTATATCTTTAGACAAACAATTGAAAGGAATTTTTAAAGCCGATATAACCACCGAATTAGATATGAATTCGGTTGAAAAACAGAAGTTTGAAAATGTTAAAAGTCAAGGAGTTGCATCTCTACAGCAGTTCGTTTATGAAGGTGAAGAGTTCGTGAAACCTTTCCATATTGACGAAGCAAACTTAGATTTTTCAACGGCTCACATTCAATTGAGTAAATTTATTTCACATGTCGGAGATTCTGATTTAAAACTTAACGGGCGTCTGGATAATTTATTTGGATTTCTATTCAAAAATGATGTTTTGAAAGGGAATTTTGCTTTGAATTCTAATAAATTAGTAATTGCAGATTTTATGCAACCTGCAACCAATCCAATAGAAAATCCAGCAGAAAATCAATCTAAAGAAGTAACAACAGCTTCATCAACAACGACAACATTAAAAATTCCATCATTTTTAGATTGCACGTTTGTAGCAAATGTTGAAACGGTGATTTATGACAATTTAGAATTAAAAAACACCTCGGGGAAACTGATTATCAAAGAGGAAAAAGTGCGTTTGGAGAATTTAAGAACTGATATCTTAGGAGGAAATGTGGCTATTAGTGGTAATGTATCAACTAAAGATGCTATTCCAACTTTTGCTATGGGCTTGGATATGTCAAAATTAAATATTGTAGAGGCATTTACAAAAATAGAAATGCTATCAAAAATAGCTCCTATTTCTAAAGTTTTGCAAGGAAAAATAAATACTGTAATTAATGTTACAGGGAATTTGAAGAATGATATGACCCCCGATTTGAGTACTCTTTCTGGAGATATTTCCGCAGGTTTGGTTGATTCAAAAGTTAAGAGTGAAGAGTCTAAATTGTTAACTTCCTTAGCTTCAAATTTCCAGAGTTTAGATTTCTCTAAGTTGAATTTGAAAGATTTGAAAGTATCAGGAAAATTCAAAGATGGAAAGGTCAATATTAATCCGTTTAAGGTGAAATACAAAGACGTGTCAATTGATGTGGTTGGGACGCACGGCTTTGATCAAGTGATGGACTACAACGTAGTGTTTAATATACCACCACAGATGTTAGGAACCGAAGCAAGTACAACGTTAGCTAAACTCACAGGAAATCAAACCAAAGTGGACAACATAGCTGTAACAGCATTGTTAGCAGGTACGTTCGATAATCCTAAAATTTCAACTGACATGAAACAGTCAGTGGCCAATTTAGCGTCTCAAATTGCTAAAAATCAAATTAATAATCTTAAAGATAAAGGTACAGATGCTTTAAAAGGATTTATTTCATCTAAAACGGACTCAACCACTGCTGGAAAAGCTAATCAACTTATTGAAGGACTTACTACGAAAAAGGATAGTACTATCAATAAGGTCAAAGAAGAAGTTAAAGAAAAGGCTAAAGAGGAAGTTAAGAATCAGGCAAAAGGATTTTTAAAAGGTATTTTAGGAGGTAAAAAAGAAGAAAAATAGATTTAATATAGCTCTCATTCTGGGGGTGTTATAATATTAAGCAGATAAAGAATCATGTTTTTTTCAGCGCTTGCAACTGTTTTCGCCTTTTATGTAGGAAAACGGGGGAATATGAGGAAGTATTGAAATGAACTAATGATTTCGTTTTCCCTCTCCAAAGACTAAACTTCGGAGAGGGATTTTTATATGAGATAGGTTTATAGTTTGCTTTTCTTTAGTCTCAAACTATTTCCTACTACACTTACGGAGCTCAGTGCCATAGCGGCTCCTGCAAGCATCGGGTTGAGCAGAAATCCGTTGATAGGATAGAGAACCCCTGCCGCAATGGGAATACCGATGAGGTTGTAGATAAATGCCCAAAATAAATTTTGACGAACGGCTGCTACCGTA
>NZ_CDOI01000183.1 GCF_000827555.1 Capnocytophaga canis | reverse complement strand
CAGGAACAATGGCTGCCGTATTAGGTTTGGATGATGCCGTAGTAGAAAAGGTTTGTGAATCCATCGAAGGTATTGTAACTCCTGCAAATTACAACTGTCCTGGGCAATTGGTGATCTCGGGTGAATTGAGTGCTATAGAAAAAGCCTGTGAAGCCATGAAAACCGCAGGAGCTAAACGAGCATTAGTGCTACCTGTAGGAGGGGCTTTCCATTCAGTATTGATGAAACCCGCCGAGGAAGAATTAGCAAAGGCTATTGAGAATACGCACTTTAGTAAACCTATATGTCCTGTGTATCAAAATGTAACAACAACAGCTGTTAGTGATGAAAACCAGATCAAAAAGAATCTTATCCAGCAACTAACTGCCCCTGTGAAATGGACACAGAGCGTACAGCAAATGATTCAAGATGGGGCTTCTGAATTTATTGAAGTGGGTCCGGGCAAAGTGTTGCAAGGGTTGGTTAAAAAAATTAATAAAGACGCTGTAGTAAGTTCAGCTGAGTAGTTTTACAAAAATGTATTTATTACCGTAATAAAAACAAATGGGATTTAGCAGAAATTCATAAATCCCATTTTTTTGATAAAAACAATTGTTTAACGAATAGTAGAAATCTTAAAAATTAGATTTCAATTACTTATTTTCCTATTTTTCAATATAATTCCATATATTTGTTCCTTGTTTGATTTCATGTATTTTTGCATATCCAAATAGGAACGCATCTGTAAAAAAAATATACAAAAGTGTCGATTGCTTATATCTTTAAAACCGCTTGGGAAGTTTTCCGCACCTCTATCTTAGTAAACGCTTTAGGGATGTTGGTTTTGTTTCTGGTCATAACTGGATTATATATTGTTATTTTCCCGATGCTGTTAGGCATTCCTTTGGAAGAGATTTCTCGTTTTACTATACAAACACCTGAACAACTTCAAAGTATTCTTATTTCACCTGACTTTCAAATTAAATTCACAGTATTTATGTTGCTCATCAACTGCATAATAGCTCCTATGACTGCTGGGTTTTATAGCATTTTTGGGTCTGTGCAAAAAAATGAGCTTCCAACGATGAAACAATTATTTTCATTTTACAATTCTCCTTATACGGCTCGAATTTTAGGTTCTGTTTTGGTGATCACAGCCATAAAAACGATTATTTCCATACTTTTGAACTTTCTGGGTTTAGAAGTAGCAAACGTTTCTATTTCCATATTAATTTCATTGTTGGTAACACTAACAATCCCTATAATAATATTTGAAAATCTATCACTGGTTGATGCTATGAGACAAAGCTCAGCACGTATTGCACCGTTCATGTTCACGGTTTTGTTAGTATTAGCTTTTGGAATCATTATGGGTTTTTCCGGAATCTTAGTTTTTGTTGTTGGAATATGTTTTACTCTACCATTCTTCTATGCCATAAATTACGCTTTGTATGCAATAACCAAAAGATAGAAATCAGCTTTATGGTTTAGCAAAGTGTTTATAAAATAATAGAATAATATAAAATTGAATAGTATGAAAAAAATCGCTTTACCTCTGCTCTTTGTAGCATCGTTTACATTGAATAGTTGTGCTGAATTGCAGCAAGTTATCAATTCAACATCTTCAACCACAGGTTTTAATATTACTGATGGATTGAAACAGGCTTTAGAAATTGGTGTTTCTAACGGGGTAGATTTACTTAGTAAGGATGGAGGCTATTTCCAAGATCAAGCCGTAAAAATTTTACTTCCTGCCGAGTTGCAAAAAGTGGATGCTACACTCCGAAAAATCGGTTTAGGAGCCTTAGCTGATGAAGGACTAAAGGTATTAAATAAAGCTGCTGAAAATGCCGTAACTGAGGCTAAACCCATTTTTGTTTCCGCCATCAAAAATATGACCATTAACGATGCTATGGGTATTTTGAAAGGAGATAATAATGCAGCAACTACTTACTTGAAAAACAACACATTTAGCTCTTTAGAAGCTGCTTTTGCACCCAAAATACAGAATTCTTTAAGCCAAGTGGGAGCTGACAAAATTTGGAGTAACTTGATAAATCGTTACAATCAATTGCCTTTAACAACTCCTGTTGAAGCCGATTTAACAACTTATGTTACTAAACAAGCTATCAACGGACTTTTTACAAAAGTAGCCGACAAAGAGAAAGAAATCCGAACTAACGTGGCAGCACGTACCACTCCATTATTGAAATCAGTTTTTGCCTTGCAAGACTAATAAAACTATTATGTTCATGAAAAAAAAGATAATAACTTTATGCACTATCGCTTCATTCGGTAGTTTACAAGCTCAACAATCTATGAGAGAACCCATCTTTACAACATCGTACGAATCGGCACCTTTTAGTGCGTTTAAGGCAGAAGATTTTAAACCTGCTATCGAAAAAGCCATCGCCGAAAGTCTAAAACAAATTGATGCGATTGCCAATTCAAAAGAAAAACCAACATTCCAAAACACTATCGAAGCGTTGGCTTACAATGGTGAAAAATTGGACAGAATCACAGCTATTTTCTTCAATTTAAACAGTGCCGAAACTAATAAAGATTTACAAAAAGTTGCTCAAAATATTTCTCCCCTGTTGAGTGATTATTCCAATGATATTCGATTAAATACAAATTTATTTCAGCGAGTTAAAAAGGTTTATGACGGACGTAAAAAATTAAAACTATCGCCCGAAGAAACCACTTTATTAGAAAAAACATACAAAGGCTTTACTCGCAATGGAGCCAATCTATCAGAAAAAGACAAAGAGCGTTTGCGTGAACTTGATAAAGAAATGTCGCGTTTACGTCTGCTCTTCGGGGAGAATGTATTAGCTGAAACACAGGCTTTTGAATTGCACATTACCGATAAAAATGACCTTAAAGGATTGCCTAATTTTGCTGTTGAAGCTGCAGCTCAAATTGCTACTGACCGCAAAAAACAAGGTTGGGTATTTACGTTAGATTTTCCAAGCTACAGTGCTTTTATAAAATATGCCGAAAACAGAGAGCTTCGCAAAAAAATGTTTATCGCTTTTGGAAGTCGTGGTTTCCAAAACAACAATAACGACAACCAAAAAATAGCTTTGGAAATTGCTAAACTACGTCATGAACGTGCCAATTTATTAGGTTACAAAACTCATGCTGATTTCGTTTTGGAAGAAACCATGGCTGAAAATCCAACTATAGTAAATGATTTTTTGAACAATTTGTTAGAAAAAGCGAAACCTGCAGCTCAACGTGAATTGGAAGAACTTAAAACTTTTGCTTTGGAAAGAGATGGTATTCGAGATTTCCAAAAATGGGATTTTACGTTTTACAGCGAAAAGTTAAAGCAGAAACGTTTCAATGTTGATGATGAGAAACTAAAGCCATACCTTAGTCTTAACAACGCCGTTAACGGAATGTTTCAAGTAGCCAATAGACTATACGGACTTAATTTCGAAAAAATAAATAACATTGAGAAATATCACGAAGAAGTTGAAACCTACAAAGTTACCGATGAAAAAGGGAACTATGTAGCACTGTTCTACACGGACTTCTTCCCAAGACCAGGAAAAAGAGCCGGTGCTTGGATGTCCTCTTTCAAAAATCAGTATATTAAAGACGGAGTAAATTCTCGCCCCCATGTGATTATCGTTTGTAACTTTACACGTCCCACTCAAACCCAACCTTCATTGCTTAGTTTCTACGAATTGCGTACGCTTTTCCACGAATTTGGACATGCTTTGCACGGAATTCTTGCCAACACCAAATATCCTAATCTGAGTGGAACCAGCGTTTCCCGTGATTTCGTTGAGCTCCCAAGCCAGGTATTGGAGAACTGGTGTTCGGAGGAAGAAACCTTAGCATTGTTCGCAAGACACTATGAAACTAACGAGCTGATTCCCATGGAACTTGTCCATAAGATTAAAGAATCATCTGCTTTTATGGAAGGATTACAAACCATGCGTCAGTTAGGTTTTGGTGTTTTGGATATGGCGTGGCACAATTCAAATCCGAATACAATTAAAAACATTAAATCATTCGAGGATAAGGCTGTTGCACCAACGGAATTATACCCAAAAATTGATGACACTTGCATTTCGACCGCCTTTTCACATATTTTCCAAGGAGGATACGCCGCTGGATATTACAGCTACAAATGGTCAGAAGTATTGGATGCAGATGCTTTTCAAGTGTTCAAAGAAAAAGGAATTTTCAATCGAGAAGTAGGAAATAGTTTTAAAGAACATATCCTCAGCAAAGGAGGCAGTGAAAAATCAATGGAACTTTACAAACGCTTCCGCGGAAAAGAACCTTCTCCCGACGCTCTGATGAAACGTGCCGGACTTGTAAAATAAAACATAATACATTCATAATCAAAATCCAACTTTGTCGAAATCTAAGAACTTCGACAAAGTTTTTTTAAATGATTTACACTCTAAAAATATATTATCGATTAATTTATTAAAAAAATGAAACAAATTTTATCTTTAATCATATGTTTTTGTATATCAATAGTTTGCGGACAAAACAAAATCTTGAAAGGACAAATCGTAGGAGAAAAAGGAGAGTCGGTTGAATATGCGAATATTGGTGTTGTTGGAACATATAAAGGAGTAATTTCCGATGAAAAAGGATATTTTAGCATTGATATTTCAACTCAAAAACCGATAGATAGTATCTATTTTTCCCATTTGAGTTATCATAGAAAAGCAATAGCAATTAAAGATATCCCTTCAGATTCCAAAATAATCTTGAAAGAAAATCACATCGAATTGATTCCCGTGGTGGTTTTTGATAAAGAGCCTAAATTGCGAACCATCAAAGGTAGAGGCACTCGTTTCCCCGGTGCGACAATAAGTTTTGGGAAATATTCGGAAAATGACAAAGAAAATAGCTCTTCCCACGAGAAAAGTAATACTGCTTATAAAGCAACACAAATTAGTGTCGGTGATTTTGTCACCCTAAGCCAAGAGTATGTTGCACGAGAATTTCATATTACATGCTTGAAAAATATCTCTGGTAAAACGCTGTTCCGTTTGAACTTCTACAAGGTTGAAGCTGATGAATCACTCGTCCCTCTGACCGAAAAACCCATATATATTGATTTTCCACAAGTCACAGAAAAGACTGATTTTGCAGAAAAGATCTATGTGAATTTACCCAAAGGAAAAATTTGGATAGAATTATCATTAGTTGATATTCAAGGGGATAATTACAATATTCTCTTCCCGATAGCATTCTCAGGAGGATGGGTTAGATATGACGGTAAGTTCCAAAAAATTCCTTTAGGACTCGGAGTGTCTTTTGCAATCAAAGGTCATAAAACAAAGATTTAAGTAAAAAGCATGATTCATGGTAGATTTGGTTAGAAAAGTAATGAATACACTCAAAAGCTACCCAGACTCACAAAGCTATAAAAAACATTTTTAAAAGTCAATACTAATTTTAGAAATGTTTTTTATAACTTTGGAGAAAATCAAAAAACATTTTTTATTGAACAGAAAACGCAATTAAAAGGACTTATATTCTATTGAATTTCAATAAAATAATAACTAAGCTACGAGTTATATCCTTGTACGAAGCCAGTGCAAAAAAATAAAATTTTATAACTAAATTGATTGATTATGAACAAATTTCTTTTTGGTATAGGCGTTATATTAACTTCAATAATTTCCTATTTTGCTTTTCTTTGGTTTCATATTTTTAATCATTCCAATAGCAGAGAGGAAGCTATCGAATCTTTCGATAAAAATATTCCAGATCTTATAAACAACACTATCGGTATTACCGCTTTTTGTATCCTATTAGGATTTATTTCAATTTTTTGTTTTTACTTGTCTGCAACAAAAAGTAATGGTATTTTTAAGAAAATTAACTTTCTTCTCTTATCCTTAAGCCTTTTTATATCTCTTTGGTATATTTGGACCTTATTGTAAATTTAACTTTTTGTGATTGTTCGTTTTAGAATTATATACTATAAAACCTCTCTAAAAATAACACACAGATAAAATACTGAAAATAAACCACATAGGCACATAGTTTTTCTATGCTTCTATGTGGTTTTCCTTTAGCCTTTCCCTCAATTCCAAAATAGTAATCAACATATGTTCCTCTTTCGTCTAATCAAATTACAAAAAAGAGACCGCCCTTTTTGGGACAGCCTCTTTTAATTAATAAATTGAAATATCTCGATTTTTTAGAAACTCCTATCTTAGGTTTGTGAAAATCACAAAAAACTTGCTCAAGCTCCTTAAAATGTAAAGAAAGCAGTGTGGTAGATAAAGCAATAACAGAGATTCGCGAGACATTTTTTTATATCCTTAGAAATCAATATAACTTCACAAAGGATTAGTCAACGAAAGCGTGTCTGTATTTTTTAACTTTGTTCCAAGCTCCACGCGTAAAATCAGGGATTTCAACTGGTGCACTTCCGTTCTCTAATGACAATTTAGAAAGAGGCACCAAGCAAGACCATTCTGCTAAATCATACACATCCATATCCAAAGGAAGTCCATTTCTTAGACAGTACACTAAACGATAGTCCATGATGAAATCCATACCTCCGTGTCCACCCACCTTTTTAGCTTGTTCTTCCAATTCAATATGGATTCTGTGTTTGTATTTTTGCATCAATGCTTTTTTCACATCTTCAGGTACAAATCCATGAGAATTCAAATTTTCGTGATTAGGCACATCATCTTTTGAAATATTCTCAGGTTCAATAGTATATCCTTGTGTAGGATATTTGTTAGCAAATCCTTGTGTTCCAGTTAGTTGATACATACGTGAATACGGACGAGGAGTCATTACATTGTGCTGAATTTGCATTGTTTTTCCTTTTTCCGTTTTAATCATTGTCATAGTATGATCTCCGTTTTGGAAATTATCTCCATTTTTGCCTGTCAATTGCTCATATAACTTCTTCCCTTTGAAAGGTTTGGTGTCAAAAGAAACCAAATAATTCATTTTATCACCTCGGTGAATGTCAAGAGCTTGACAAGCAGGTCCCATTCCATGTGTAGGATATACATCGCCACGGTGTTTTGCATTGTAATCTAAACGCCAATTATTCCAATAAGCTTTCCAGAAATCATCCAAACTATGGATGTAAGACCCCTCAGCATGGATTACTTCACCGAATAGCCCTTGCTGAGCCATATTAAGTGAAGTCAATTCGAAATAGTCGTACACGCAATTTTCAAGCATCATGCAATGCAGACGTTTTTTTTCAGCCATATTAATCAAGGCCCAAATATCCTCCATAGTCATTGCTCCTGGTACTTCAATGGCTACATGTTTTCCTTGCTCCATAGCATATAAAGCCATAGGGACATGCGTTTCCCAGTCAGTTACAATGTAAACAAGATCTACATCCTCTCTTTCGCAAAGAGCCTTCCAAGCGTCCTGTGAACCGCTATAACCTGGAACCCTTGCTAAACCAGCTTTTTCTAAGATTTGCTGAGATTTTTCTACTCGTTCAGGACGTATGTCAGCAAGAGCTGCTATTTTTGCTCCAGGAATGTGTGTAAAACGTTGCACCGCACTAGGTCCTCGCATTCCCAATCCTATAAAACCTACGCGAACAGTTTCCAGCTTCGGAGTTACCAAATTTACCACGTCCGTTTGACCTGCAGGACGTTTTGGAGTTTCAACCTTGATAGGCTGATACACTATTTTATCCATTGAAGTGGCTCCCACTTGTTTAGTTTTACAAGCCACAAG
>NZ_CDOI01000182.1 GCF_000827555.1 Capnocytophaga canis | reverse complement strand
CCCCGCTGCCTGTGGAGCAGTATCCCCTTTATGGATAGTCCAGGCTCTTACTTCTTTCACTCCTGCCGTGAAATAGGTTTGTAAATTTAGTAATTTGTATGCTGCACGGATAAGTTTTGACGCTCCTGGTTCGTCCAATCCTAAATCTTCCAAAAACATTTGACGCTCTTCATAACTTTCTAGCTCTGTGATATCAGCTTCAGTAGCCACTGCTAATACGATTACTTCTGCATTTTCGTTTTTAATAGCATCACGAACCTGTTCCACATATGCATTTCCAGATTTAGCAGAGGCTTCATCTACATTACATACGTATAGTATTGGTTTGGCAGTCAAAAGCTGAAACGAATCCATCAATTCTCGTTCATCATCAGATACCTGTACAGCACGAGCTGAATTTCCAGATTCTAATGTTGTTTTGATACGATTCAACAATTCTTGTTCTTTGGCAGCTTTTTTGTCACCGGCTTTAGCGGCTCGGTTTACTTTATCAAGGCGTTTTTCTACAGTTTCTAAATCTTTGAGTTGTAGCTCTACATCAATGGTGCCTTTATCGCGGATTGGATTTACACTTCCATCTACGTGAACGATGTTGTCGTTCTCAAAGCAACGCAACACGTGAATGATAGCATTACACTCACGAATATTTCCTAAAAACTGATTTCCTAAGCCCTCGCCCTTACTAGCTCCTTTCACTAACCCTGCAATATCTACAATTTCAACTGTAGCGGGTTGCACACGCTCAGGATTTACGAGTTCTTCCAATTTCTGCAAACGTGGGTCGGGAACATTCACCACACCTAAGTTAGGTTCGATGGTGCAAAATGGAAAATTTGCACTCTGTGCTTTTGCATTTGATAAACAATTAAATAAGGTAGATTTGCCTACGTTTGGTAATCCTACAATTCCTGCTTTCATCTGTGTTATATTTAATTAGGGGTAAGTGAATAGTTAATGTTTCTATACACTGCTACTAAACGCTTTTTTTCAAGTTTGCAAAAGTAATAAAAAATATGGTACAACAAAACAATAAAATTTTAACATTTTATATACGTGTGAATCAGGGAAATATAAAAGACAAAAAATTACTCTTTCAGTAATTCAAATGAAATATTGACATTAGCTCTAATTTCAATGACACCAACAGCTATTGTACTGTTCATGACATCGTTTTTTGCAAACATAGCAACGTTTTCAAAACGCGGTGCATTGGAATTCAATTCGCTTATAAACAACGCTTTACCAATGTTTTGTTCTAAACTAACGGCATAAAATAACGCTTTTTGACGTGCATTGTAAATTGCTAATGATTGTGCTTCACGTATGAATTTTTCTCTATCTTTAACATCAAACGTTACGCTGTTTATTTCATTAACTCCTGCTTCAAATAAACATTCCATCAACCATTCGTACTTAGAAATATCTTCCAATTTAATATTTATGCCTTGGGAGATGTAATATTTATTTATATGCTTCTCATAATTATAATGTTTTCTCAAGGATACATGACTAGTTTGGAAGTTAGATTTGGGTAATTCATCGGCTAAAGTGTGTAGAACTTTGGCTACGGCTTCTTCGTTTACTTTTTTTAGATGTTTTACATTATCTCCTTCATTTTCAACGTTTAAAGATATGTATACAATATCAGGAGATACAGTCACAAAACCTTCACCCACAACGGTTACGCTTGGAACAGATTGTGCTATCATAGTCAAAGGAATAAAAAATAATATTAGCAAAAATGATTTCATATTTGTATGTTTCAAATTATTTGTTTCACGTAAGAAATATTCCATTTTGATACGGATTGTATTTGCTACATCAATCGTTTTCTAAACACCAATAATAAGACTATAGGCACTAACATACCTATAATCAATAGAGGTTGAGTTGTAATCAAATGAGGTTTGAGTATTAATGCATAAAGTAATCCACCAACAGCGCCTCCAAAATGAGCCGAATGACCGATGTTTCCTGACCTTGTTTTCATACCATAGATGGAATAAAGCAAATACCCAATTCCAAAAATATAGGCAGGCATTGGGATGAAAAACACAAAAATCAACATATTGGGAGCAAACAAGATGGAGGCATACAAAATTCCCGTAACCGCTCCACTGGCACCAACGGCAGAGTAATAAGGTTCATTTTTATGAAAATACAAAGTAAAAATATTACCCAAGAGTAGCGCGAGAAGATATGTTATCACAAATGACGATACTCCCACATTGTAAATAACTACATTGGCAAAGAAAAAAAGTGTTAGCATATTGAAAATCAAATGTTGCCAATCGGCATGTAGGAATCCACTGGAAAACATCCGAACATATTCTCCTCGTTGAACATCACGGACATTGAATTTGTATTTTTCAAAAAGAGTATAGTTCTTAAACCCTTGCATTGAGAAGAGGGCGTTTGCTCCTATGATAATAAGAGTGATTAAATGTAAATCTCGCATATTGATTTTGATTTTTTCGGTCAAATATAACTATATTTGCGGAAATTTCCACATCTGATGAATTTATTGATATTTATTTTGGCATTTCCCTTAATATGGTTAGTCTCTGTTTTGCCATTCCGATTATTGTACGTTTTGTCTGATTTTTTTTACATTGTTATATATAAAATTCTGAAATTCAGAGTTAAAGTAGTTCGTAAGAATTTATCCATTGCCTTTCCTTTTAAGAGCGAATCGGAACGATTATCCATAGAAAAAAAATTCTACAAGCATTTCTGTGATATATTTTTAGAAATGGTAAAATCTTACGGAATGTCGGAAAAAGAGATGAAAAAACGGATGATTTATTCCAATCTGGAAATTCTCAAAAAATACGAAACTGAAAATCGAAGCATTATTTTCATATGTGGACATTATGCGAGTTACGAGTGGTTGTTGTCGTTGGCGTATTCTTTAAAACATACGTCATATGCGCTTTATAGTCCGTTGAGCAACAAGTACTTCGATAAACTAATCCAGAAAATCCGCATGAAACATAAAAGTTTTTTGATGTCGCGTTACAAGGCTTCTGCGGAAATGAAACGACATAAAGACGAAGGGCTTATTTGCTGTTACGGATTTGCTGCTGACCAGGTTCCTAACAGTTCCAAAAGCTATCGTCGTCCGTTTTTAGGATTACGGGTACCAGTCTTTACAGGAGCGGAACGCATTAGTAAACAGTTAAATACGGTAGTCGTATTCGCTAACATTGAGAAAATAAAACGAGGGTACTATCGGACTACTTTTGAAGTTCTTTCCGAAAATCCGATCGAAATGCCTGATTATCAAATTACAGATATGTTTTTTGAACGTCTCAACCAACAGATTTATTCACAACCTGAATACTATCTGTGGACTCATAACCGTTTCAAACGCATGTAAAATCGTTCTCGAATCATCCCTTTATAGCAAAAGAAAACATCTTTTTATCACCCAAAAAACCTTCTAAAATATCGTTTGCAAGTACTTGTCCTACGTTAGCAGGGGTTCCCGTAAAAATCAAATCCCCTTTGCGTAGCGTGAAATACTTTGAACATTCGGAAACTATTTGGTCAAAGTTCCATAGCATTTGATTTGAACTACCCTGTTGTACCGTTTGTCCGTTTTTCTCTAATCGAAATGAAATATTAGTCAAGTCTAATGTTGATTTTTGTATAAAATCTCCTATAATAGCAGAACCGTCAAAAGATTTGGCTTTTTCCCAGGATAGTCCGTCCTTTTTTAGAGATGATTGTATGTCTCGAGCCGTAAAATCAATCCCCAAACCAATTTCATCATAGTACTTGTGAGCGAATTTTTCGGAAATAAATTTACCATTCTGATTAATTTTCAATACCAACTCTACTTCGTGATGCAAATTAGAGGTGAACTCAGGAATATAATAGGGTAATTCGGTGTTATGAATCGCCGTGTCGGGTTTCATAAACAATACTATTGATTCGGGATGTTTTCCGTCAAATTCTTTAATATGGTCAATATAGTTTTTACCTACACAAATGATTTTCATAATTTTATGTATATTTAATTGTTTTCAAGTATTCGTAAATCTGTTGTGTTTTCAATGGGCTTATCGTTATAAACTACCGTCCAACCAACCGAGCGTGTCAAGAAAATAATGTTTGATAGTTCGGATATTAATCGGTTTTTCGCGTTGCTTTTCAGCGTTGAATTTGCTACTTTTTTCTCTAATTCAGTTTGTATTTTTTTCTGAATTTTGTTTACATCATCTGCATTAAAAGGATTTACTTGACTTTGACTTATGTCGTAATATTTTAAATTTGGATATATTTTTATTTCCTCTTCAGGAATATATTTGATATTCACTATCTTATTTACTTCATCGATGTCGTAAGTAATTTTTGTAAGATCATATGCTACTGTTACATCAGCATTGACTACAATTAGTATTTTTTTGTCGAATGAAAATAAATCTAAAAAATATTTCTGACTATCTGTATATGAAATTACCTCTGAAAAATGACCTTCAGTAACGATAAGTTTGCTGACATTCGCAATTTGGGTCTGAATTAATGCTGTGTCGGCTTCCAAAACTGCCTTTTCTTCTTTTTTATCGAAAATGTATTTCAATCCTAAAAGAAGTATTACCGCAGTGAGCATACCTATGAAAAATCGTTTCATCCTATGAATTAAATTTACGTAACTTAATGGCTGTCAGTACTTTTTTAGTGTATAAAGGAAAATCAGCATTTAGAATCCATCCGAAATAGCCAGGTTCTTCGGCTAAAATATCTTCCACACGTCGCCCTTTGTGTTTTCCAAATGAAAAAATTTCTTCATTTTTATCGTTCATCACGATAAAACCTGCAAAATCAACACTTTGCTTACGTGTTGTAAATTCACTGATTTTTTTAATATCGGTTCCCAAATCATCATATCGTTCAAGTTGGGATTTGAAAATCTCGTATGTAGCATTAGTATCGGCTTCTGCTGAGTGGGCATCATCTAAAATTTTATCACAGTAAAACTTATAGGCGGCACTCAAGGTTCGTTGTTCCATTTTGTGAAAAATGGTTTGTACATCGACTGTAACGCGGTTTCCTAAATCAAAATCTATTTCGGCACGTAACATTTCTTCTGCCAGAAGAGGAATATCGAATCGATCTGAATTAAATCCGGCTAAATCAGAATCTTTAATCATGTTGTGGATTGTTTTCGCTAACTCTTTGAAAGTAGGTTCATTAGCAACTCTCTCATCGGTAATTCCATGGATATCACTTGCTTCTTTTGGAATAGGCACTGTCGGATTTACCAACCAGGTTTTACTTTCTTTATTCCCGTTTGGAAAAACTTTTAAAATAGAAATCTCTACGATACGATCTTTGGTAATATCTGTTCCTGTGGTTTCTAAATCAAAAAAACAAATAGGTTTTGATAATTTTAATTTCATATTCTTTTATTTGGTGTGTCTTATGTTATTATAAAGTTTCAAACAGTTGAATTACATTCCATTATATATTTTAATGCAAATTTCCTGTTTGGAATGCTCGACAAAGATACGACAGAAAAACAAATTATGATTCATTTAATCAAAATAAAACAGATTTTACCTAAAACTAGTCTTCATGATTTTTTTGTATGACTTACGCTTATAATAGAATTACAGAAAAACTTTTTTTCAATATTTTTTATATCTTTGTGGAATTATTAATCAATTTTTTTTCATATTATGACAAAAAAAATAAATCAAAAAAAATTCGCTATTGTTGCCGTTTCGCTTATTTTTGCAACTTCTTGTAAAAATAATACCGAAACGATGAAAAAGACAGAATATCCAGATATTCAGCCACCTGTGGCGAAGAAAGTTCCTCATAAATTGGAAAAATTTGGTGATGTGCGTATTGATGATTATTTTTGGTTGAATCAACGTGAAAACCAAGAAGTTATTGACTATCTGAACGCCGAAAATGAGTATTACCAAAAAATGACGGCTCACACTAAAGATTTTCAAAACTCGCTTTTCGAGGAAATGAAATCCCGAATTAAAGAAGATGATTCGTCCGTACCGTATTTCCGAAATGGATATTGGTACATTACTCGCTATGAAACTGGAAAAGATTACCCGATTTATGCACGTAAAAAAGGAACTTTGGACGCTCCCGAAGAAATTATGTTCGACTGTAACGAAATGGCAAAAGGACACGCTTATTTCCAACTTGCGGGAATTTCTGTAAGTGATGATAATAAATGGGCTGTTTTTGGTGTGGATACCGTTTCTCGTCGCCAATACGTGTTGCAAATCAAAAACTTAGAAACGGGTGAAATTCTTTCTGAAAAAATTCAAAACACCACAGGTTCAGCGGCTTGGGCAAGTGATAATAAAACGCTATTTTATACCCAAAAAGACCCACAAACGCTTCGTTCCGATAAAATTTATCGTCACGAATTGGGTACGGATACCAAAAAAGACGTACTTGTTTTCCACGAAAAAGACGATACTTTCTACACGTATGTATATCGTGAAAAATCAAGAAAATACATCGTTATCGGTTCAGGAAGTACGCTTACATCGGAATATCAAATCCTAAAAGCGGACAATCCTACGGGCGATTTTAAAGTATTTCAGAAACGTACACGAGGTTTGGAGTATGATATTTCACACTATGGCGATGCTTTCTACATCGTTACCAATAAGGACAATGCAACGAACTTCAAGTTGATGAAAACCGCTGAAAATGCGACTTCTGCCGAGAATTGGAAAGAACTTATTCCGCATCGTGAGGACGTGTTTTTGGAAGGAATCGAAATTTTCAAGAATTTCTTAGTGGTGGAAGAAACGTTCAATGGTTTAAATAGAATTGAAATCCGTCCTTGGAATGATGGGCAGTCGTATTATCTGCCTTTCGAAAGTGAAACTTATACGGCATATACTACACAAAATGTTGATTTTGATACAGATGTATTGCGTTACGGATATCAGTCGATGGCAACACCTGCTTCGGTGATTGACTTTAATATGGTTACCAAAGCAAAAACGGTGCTAAAAGAGCAACAAGTTTTGGGTGGAAATTTCGACAAAAATAACTACGTAGAAGAACGAATTTGGGCAACGGCACAAGATGGAACAAAAATTCCGATGTCGATGGTTTATCGTAAGGGAATGAAAAAAGACGGCAAAAATCCGTTGTTGTTGTACGCTTATGGTTCGTATGGACATACAGTAAGTCCGTATTTTTCCTCTTCTCGATTGAGTTTGCTTGATAGAGGTTTCATTTATGTGATTGCTCACATTCGTGGAGGGCAATATTTGGGCAGAAAATGGTATGAAAATGGTAAAATGTTACACAAAAAGAATACATTTACCGATTTTGTTGATTGTTCTAAACACTTGATAGCTGAAAAATACACTTCAAACGAGCATTTGTATGCCGAAGGAGGTTCTGCAGGAGGTTTATTGATGGGAGCTGTGGTAAATATGGCTCCAGAGCTTTACAATGGTGTGATTGCAGCAGTTCCGTTTGTTGATGTGATAACCACGATGCTTGATGATACAATCCCTTTAACGACAGGAGAATATGATGAGTGGGGAAATCCGAATGAAAAAGAGTATTATGATTATATGCTTTCTTATTCGCCTTATGACCAAGTAAAAGCACAAAATTACCCTAATATGTATGTTTCTACAGGATTGCACGATTCGCAAGTACAATATTGGGAACCGGCTAAATGGGTGGCTAAATTACGTCAGATGAAAACCAATAATAATTTGCTGTTCCTCGACACGAATATGGATGCAGGACACGGCGGGGCCTCTGGTCGTTTTGAAGCTCTGAAAGAAACAGCCAAAGAATACGCATTTATGCTGGATTTGGAAGGAATAACTAAATAATCTCATAAAAACAAGAAAAATAAGAAAAGGCTATCCGAAAAGGACAGCCTCTTCTGAATAATTTTTCCTTAGAAGAGCATCTTCCAAAAATAAGGAGATGCTTTTTCTTTGGAAATTCGTTTGATAACCAATTTTCCCTTTCTGCTACTTTGTACAACTATTCTCTTTATTTCATTCATTTTCAAATATATTTTTCCTTTGTCTATAAATCTCATCAACCAAATTCGCCATCATCATGGGTGGAACGCTCATTCCAAGTACGTACTGCACGAATGAATACGTGGAAGTTACGCCAAAATCATTACGTTTGCGTAAAATCTACTTAAACGAAAACGATCGTAAACGCTACGAAAAAGAGTTTAAATAATTGTAAGATTTCCTCTAAAAAAAGTGATAAAAAAGCCGAAAGTGTAATACTTTCGGCTTTTATGTTAATATACCCTTATGTATTGGATTTTCCGATGATTTTTTTCCCAATTTCTGTTAGGATTTCTCTCAAATCTTCTGCAAAAATGAATTTTATATCTTGGCTATTTTCCAATAACTTTGCGTTAAGTTCTTTTTCTGCTTTGGTAACAATTACAATTTTATCAATCAATTTTAAATTTTCATTATTTAACTCATTGGCTTTGTCAATTTGAGCGATTACCTGTGTTCCTACACCTCCTGAATAATCTTTTACCTGAATTGCTATTGCATACTGATATTGAGAGGTAAGACTTGGTAATTTAACTAAAATATCCGTGCCGTGTTGTGCCTCTGACCTTCCACCGATACGATCTATTTCATAAAAAGGGAATAATTCTTTTAATCCATAAACTAAGGCATATTCCCATTCTTCACGCGTAAATTGCTCGTTAAGTTTTTGGTATAACTGATTGCTAAATTCGGTTTGGTTAAACACCGCTACTACTGAAGATTCAAATCGGTCTTGATAGGTTTGCGTTTGTTTTAATTTTTCATCATCAGTAGTAATAATTTTCTCCACATCTTCCTTATAGTGGTTGATATTCCAAAAACGAGACGGATTTTTAAGTGTAGAGCGGATATTTCCCGAAACATTTGAACTATGCCTTGAAAAAGATTTGATAAGTTGAGCAGGGAAAATATGTCCATAATCGCCGTATTGGTCAGAAATCTGGAAGTCATATCCAGTGTCCCAATCAGCAGTGGCTTCAACCACGGCAACCTCTCCCCAACTCGGAAGTTGAGGCACCAATAAAATATCTCCTTTTTTTACACGCTGAAACATCGGTAAATTCCGTTTAGTACCGACATCAATACGTTCGGGGTGGCGAAGGTCTTGGTTTTGGTCATAACCCCAACCTTGTCGTAACCTGCCCTGTTCTAATTCTTCTTTAAAGAAAGAAATGTGTCTTGTGTCAATTCGGTAACACCAATAATTTTTCTTATTTTCCATTATTTTAATTATTAAACATTTTCGTAGCGATGTAAGCACAAGCTTGTGCATCTGCCAATGCGTTATGATGATTATTAAGTTCGAATCCTAAATAACTTGAAACGGTATGTAACTGATGATTTGGAAGTTCAGGAAAAAGCTTTTTTGCTTCTCGATACGTACAAAAAAACGGATTTTGATGAACGGGAAGTTGATAAGCTGACAAAACTGCTCTCAAGCAGCTTTCATCAAAACTACTATTATGTGCAACGAAAGGCAAGTTTTTTATCCGATTGGCAATCCTTTCCCAAACTTCGGGAAACTCAGCCGATTGCAGCGTATCCCAATAATGAATGCCGTGAATATCGGTCGCCCATTGGCAGTAAAAATTGGGGATTGGTTTTATCAGTTGGTAAAATTCACCTACAATTTGGGCGTTTTCTACAAAAACCAACCCCATACTACATACGCTACTTCGGTGCTGATTAGCTGTTTCAAAATCAATGGCAACAAATGATTTCATCACACATTATTTTGTTTTGCTATTTGCTGAAATTTAGTAATGTACATATCCATTTCGTTGGCAATCTCCGCAATGAGTTCTTCCCTTTTGCGTGGGTGTTTTAAACGTTCAAACTCAGATGAGTTGAGTTTCCAAAAATCCAAATTGTTACGGTCAGCGAGTTTGTAGCCAAACCAATTGGCAGTTTCTTTAAAATTGGTAGAGGTCTGTTGAACGACATCTAAAATAACTTCGTTTTTTTCGTTAGGTTGCGATTTAATAAATCCGTAGTAATAAGAATTTTCCAGCTCTACGCAGAAATTAAGCGTTTTCCCTTCTTTAGTGGTATAAACTGGAAACCAAAAACCAAACCAACGATGACGGTTTCTGGCTCTTGCATAAAATTCATTTACATCTTGAGTAAAGTCTTTTGGAGTAATTTCATATCCTTTATTTTTGAATTGTTTTTGCAATTCGTTCCAAAAATAATTTTGTAGTTCATATTTATCAAAACTTTCATTTTCAATAAATAAATCGCACTCACGCAAGAGTTCCTCAATTCTATTTACGCTAATTGATGTAGCTTCGCTGGTGTACAAATCGCTTTTTAGAATAGAAATAATTCCGAAGACTTCTTCACAAAGTTGAGAGTAGAATTTGGGCAATTTGCTTTGTTTGTGTTTATCTGTGCTAAAATCGTTCATCAATTGAATGAGTTTGGACACACGCTCAAAAATCTTGTCGGTATTCTCTGGCGAGGTGTGCATTTGAATATATCCAAGCTGAAAAATTAAATCTTTAAGCTCGTCAATATTGCTTTCAGAGTTTGAAAGAGTGATTTCTCCATCTTGAATAATACCTTTCAATTTCTCTAAAAAATCGTGATAAACCTCTTGCTTTTTCTCAAAAACTTTTAGGTTACGTTCTCTCTTTTCTTCGTTAGCGGTTTGCCCTTGTAGCAAAAATACCGTGATAATTGCTGTAATTACCACCCCGATTAACGCCCCATAAAATTGCGAAGGCAGCGATTCCATTTCGAAAATTTTGAATAAAATAGCTCCTCCTAAAAATAAGATACTGAATGCAATAATTCCGTATATCCACAAATTTTTATTGTTCATATATTTATCCTTTTTATTTTGATTTGTAAAATGTTATTTGGCAAAAGTAGTAGATAAATTTATCCACTACTTTTATTGTTTGTTCAGCTTCGTTTACTCCACGTTCTACCCGCATTTTTAGAGTAATACAACCCTTTGCTTGTAGTTGCCAACAATTCCGAACCATTATCTTTTAATGATTCGATTTCACCCGCAGAAGACCCCGTGTAACGAGAACTCCAAGTTCTGCCTCCATTTGTAGAATAGTAAATTCCTTTGGAGGTTACCGCCAAAAGTTCATCGCCATACGGACACAAATCTAAAAATTCTCCCGCAGAAGACCCCGTGTAGCGAGAACTCCAAGTTCTGCCGTCATTGGTAGAATATTCAATTCTTCCTTTTTCCTCGTTGATACGAAGCATTTCGCTTCCATAATGAATCATTTTTGACATTTTACTATAAATTTAATTATTAACTGATTTATTGTAGCATTGTAACTACTTGCTTTTTAACATATTCATTAATTTTATAAAGTACCATTCTTCTGCGGAGGAAAAAGCTAAATTTATTGTACCTCCTTTTGATGGAAAAATAAGTACGGGAACATCTCTATAAGATTCTTCAATTTTTACAATATTATTAATGCTCATCTGCTTTATTCCTTGATTGTTATGAATTTCTATAATATCGTCAAAAACATAAAGAGTTGTACCTATTGCATTTTGCTCATCATAGTAAACAGCTCCTCCTCTGGTGCGTTTATTGAGCATATCTACTTCAAATTTTGCATAACACGGTTTGTCTCCATAAGGATAGTTTTCATTATACTCCTTTATTATGGGGGCTATTTTCCGTTCCAACTTTTGATTTAATTCCCTAATTTTAGAATCAATATGAGGATGTTTGTCTTTCAGATGATAAATCAAATTACGAATTAAGTTATAAACATATTCATAATTCCCATAATAAACAGCCTCAACTTCTTCATCACATTTTAAGACGATTAAATCATAAACATCTAAAAAAGTCTCATCATTATGATACCACCATATTACGTCAGAAATTTTTTTAAAATCTTCCTTTCCAATCCAAGTTAAATTAATAATTTCTTTTAGTTTCTCTCTAACAAATTCTGTTTCCTTTTTTATATCATACGACAGGAAAACAAAATCCTTCAATTGACTATATGCTATCGATTTATCGCTTATATTATCTAAATCTTTTCTCAACTTTTTTAGTTTAGATTCACGTTTTAATATATCAATTGCTCTGTCCACTAACACAAGTAGCAACAAACAAACCGCCCCCACAGCAAGCCAAAAAGAAACTGACCCTACGTTGTCATCATAAATATACCAACCTACAAAAGCAGCAGCTATTAAATACCACCACACACTGATTTTAAAATACCTCATTCCTTAAAATTTAATCATTAAAATTTTTCCCTACTCTATTACAGGCTTTTCGGGCTACGCCTTTTTTCAATGAACAAATAATAATTTTTCAATAAACGATTATTCATTGCCTTAAAGCATTAAATAGGTTTTCAACCCGTAAAAATACTTCTCAAAAATGTATAAAATACCCTTCGGAAATGTATTTTATACCCTAAAACAATGTATTTAATACTATTTGAAAACCTATCAAATATGTTAATAAAGGATATTCAATACCTTAACAATAGGTATTTAATGTACTTTTAAAGCCTATTTAATGGCTCTTATTTGATTTTTTTATATCTCCCTACCTCCTTAAAGAGGGAATTTTATACATCTGCTTTCTTCCGTCCTCCTTTAAAAAATTGCTTCAGTTGCTCATATAGGGTTTTAATACCTGGAACGTTTTGTCCGCTTAAAAATTTTACGTTTCGGTAAAAGGTTATCGAATTGAAATAATTGTCATTATCGAGCAATACTTTGGTATCCGAAAGTTGTTCTGTAATAGTTTTAAGACGAATAAGGCGAGTTTCAATTTGCTGACGAGCTTGATAATCGCGGTCAAATTCCTCCTTGTCCAAAAAAGAAGGCACAAACTGAGGATATTGCTCCATAAACTCTTTGCATTTATTTACAAAAAGTTTGTTTTGCTCAGCAATGCTTCCGTACTGTCTACGTTCATCAGGAGTAAGGTTAAATGTTTTTCCTTTTAGCACATTTTCAATGTTTTGCAAGGCTTCATCTAACTTTTGTAATTCTTCGGCAGTAAAAACTACACTGGCTAAATTTTTGTCTGTCATCGTATTAAAGTTTTATAGTTAAAATTTCTATTTTCCCAATTTACACAAAAATGCAAAAAACCGATTACGAGCCATATGCCCATAATCGGTCTGTTTGCTATATATTGTTAGCAAATTTGTATTATGTTGTAAAAAATAAGTTATGAAATGTTGTATATATGCAGAAAAAGTATATACACACGCGAAGGAACTTTTAGTTAAAGCATAAGAAAGGCGTTGCGTTGCGTTGCGTTGCGTTGCGTTGCGTTGCGTTGCGTTGCGTTGCGTTGCGTTGCGTTGCGTTGCGTTGCGTTGCGT
>NZ_CDOI01000181.1 GCF_000827555.1 Capnocytophaga canis | reverse complement strand
ACCAGCCAATATTTCGTGTGGAATTGCAGGAACGATATAGGCTCGTGTGAAATAAACCGCAACAATGGATGGAATCCCAAAAATAACAGCCGTTTTGACGTTCACCAAACCTTTAATAAAATAGGAGAAAGACCCCACAACGCTTGTTGCTCCTACAATAAAAAGAGAATATGCTGTTGCCAATACAGCATCTATCCGAAAAAGATATACCAACATAGGAACCGTAAGAATACTACCACCTCCTCCGATTAGTCCAAGGGCGATTCCTATAAAAATTGAAGCTATATATCCCGCTATTTCCATATTCATTATCAAATTAACGAGGACAAAAATGCGGAGATTATTTGAGATCTACAGTTACTTTGGTTACATAAGGATAATCTTGTTTCTGCCGAGTTTCAGTACTTTGTTGTCTTCCAACTGTTTTAGTAAACGAGACACCACTACTCTGGCAGTTCCTAATTCATTAGATAGTTGCTCGTGGGTGATATTTATAACAGAATTTTTGGTAAGTTCTTGTTTTTTTTGTAGTAAAGCTAAAAGTCGCTCGTCCATCTTTTTGAAAGAGATGGCATTGATAATTTCCAATAGTTCCTCAAATCGTCTATGATATAATCTGAAAATATAATCCAACCACTCAGGATGCTCTTTTATAAACAGAGAGGCTTTATCCATCGGCAGGAACAATATTTCAGCATCTTCCTCCACCTCAGCCCTCACTTTACTGGTGTCATTATGCATTCCTCCTAAAAAGGACATCACGCAACTCTCTCCGGCTTTGATATAATAGAGTAGCAGCTCCCTTCCATCATCTTCGGTTCGGATGACTTTTATCATCCCTTTGGTGACAATGGGAATGGAGTTAATGTAGGCATTTTCATTTACGATAATCCTTCCTGCCTCAAAACTTTTTTGTATGCTGTATTGATACAGTTTTTCAACCAACTCAGGCGAGGTTCTAAACTCTGTAATTTGTTGTAAATCTTCCATAGGCAACGTTTGTATTTGACGAAAATTGTCATAGCTGATTTGTTCTCTCCTCTTGTGTGGCTCTTTTCACAACAAAATTACGAAGAAGTCTGAATTTGCTCGTAATAAATTGTTTTGATAATTCCGTCAGCCAAACCGATGCGTGGTACATGAATGAGTTTCGCACCACTCCATTTCATTGTGTTGATATAGATAGACATTGCGTGAAGGATAACGTCCGCACGATCTGGATTAAATTCTAACACCCGAATTCGCTCTTCGTAGTTGAAAGAAGACACGTATTTGGCATAATCTTTTAAGTATTTCAAAGACAAAGGTTGTCTTTCTCGTTTTCCTGAGTTTTTGAATATTTTATTGATATTTCCTCCTGAACCAACGGCTTCAATTTTATCGTATTTTTTTGTGTTCTCTTGAATCCATCCCTTGACTTCGTTCCACATTTTGGAGCTGACCATATCGTCCAAAAGTCGTACGGTTCCAATAGGGAACGAACGAGCGTTCTGAACTTCGCCGTTCGCAAAGACAGTAAATTCAGTACTTCCTCCTCCAACATCAATGTACAGATATGATTTTCCGTCCTTTATCAATGAATGTATGTCGGTTGAAGCAATGATTTTGGCCTCTTCACTTCCATCTATAATATTGATTTTCACACCTGTACGCTTAAAAACTTCGTCAGAAACAGCTGCCCCATTAATTGCTTCACGCATTGCTGAGGTAGCACATGCCATATATTTTTCTACCTTATTAACTTTCATCAACAAACGGAAAGCTTCCATGGATTCGGCAAGTCGGTCGATGTTTTCTTCCGAGATTTTTTTATCAAGGAAAACATCAGCCCCCAAACGTATTGGCACCCGTACTAAACTGTTTTTTCGGAAAAGAGGTTGCTCAGATTCTGCTTCTAATACGTTCATAATCAATAAACGAACTCCGTTTGAACCAATGTCAATTGCGCCTAATTTTCGTATGTTCATAGCAATATATTTTTGAGAAATAGTGGTATGCAAATATACATTTTTTTTGTGAATTATCTACTTCCATTTCTCAACTGTATTTTTACGGCTTCGTAATTTCGGTGGATTGCTTCATTATCCATTCCAAGTTGCATTGCCTTTTCAAAAAGAGTTTTAGCTTGTTGATAATCCGATTGTTCGCTACGAAGTAATGCCAAAAAGTAGTAAATCTGAGGGTTATTTGGTTCGTGGGTTAAAGCATCATTGAGTTGCCGAGCTGCCTGGTCGTTCTGTCCAACGCCATTGTAGAGCATCGCTAAGTTCAACCGTATGTGGTTGAGTGATTTATCCTTGCTAACAGCCCGTTCATAGAATAAAATTGCCTTTGCATTATCGCCCAACAGGGTGAAATAATCTCCTGCAGTAGCACTTCCTAACGGAAAATCGGCTTGTGAAAGTACAAAGGTTTCATATTCTTGTAATGCAGGTTCGAAAGCAGGGAGGTGCATCTTTGCCCATTGTCCTCCTTTTTGTGCTAACACCAAATATGCTGTTGCCAATCGTACTGACTTTACTTCATCAGAAAGCAAAGGAAATAATTCGTTTTCATAGGACTGTATTGGAAAATTTCCCAAAGCAAGTACAGCCCGATAACGCGTCTGAGGATCAGCACTATACAATTCTTTTTTGATAAGCTCAAAACTCTGCTGTGTGTGTATGCCACTAAGATAATGAACGGCTGTTGCTCGGATAATGTTAGGTGTACTGCTATTATTCAATAAAGCCTCTAAATGTTGTAGGCTATACGTTTTTTGATCACTCCCTCGTACTAAATCTTCTGCAAAATGAGGTTTTCGTTCCTTGCCATACCACTGTTGAACGGCTGTTGCTGCCCACTTTGCTGTTTTGTCCGTATGGCAATCGTTACATGCATTGGGAACGTCATATTTTGCAGATAAATCGGGTCGTGGCACTGAAAAGTTGTGGTCATGGCGAACATCATTGCCCATATACGTACGCGTTGGCATGTGGCATACTCGGCAGTCAGAGGCTTCCGAATTAGTCGGATGAAACGTATGTTTTGACGTTCCGTAATCTATTGTATGACATTGCAGACAAAGCTGATTGCCAACTGCTCTTATTTTGCCAGAATGAGGAAAATGACAATTGGAACACCTAATCCCATAGTGAAACATTTTACTTTGCAAAAATGAACCATATTTATAAACCTCATCAAAAGCCTGTCCATCAGCGTAGTAAATGTTTTTTGTAGGGATTTCTGGAATATATTCATCCATAATTTCGGTTGAAAAGGAATGAAACTGACTTGTTTCGCCTCTACGGGAATGACAAGGCATACAACTGTTTAATTCAGCTATTTGGTCTGTGTTTTTTCCTAAACGAATGAACAGTTCCTTGGATTTTTCAGCTTGGTAGTTAGCACTTTTTACAAAGTCAATGTGTTGTTTTCCCGCTCCATGGCAACTTTCACAACCCACAGTAAGTTCACTGTAGGATGTTTGATACGTATCAGAAAAAGCATCGTAATTCTTCTCTAAATTAGTGCTATGGCACGAGGCACACATCAAATTCCAATTCTGGGAAGCGTTCGTCCAATGGAGATAATCATCATGAGGAATTTTTTGTCCTGCATACTGATGAAACCACTGATTTTTTTGACTATCCCAACTCTGCCGAAAAACTTGCATTTTGCCTCCTTCGAATTTCGTAATATACTGTTGAAGTGGATAATAACCAAAAGTGAAAACTATTTCAAAATCTTGATAAATGCCATTTTTCCCTTCGGTATGGATATAAAACTTACCGTCTTTTTTGAAGAATCGAGAAGTGATACCATCAGCGGTATAGTTCACATCATTGAAATTACCCAAAACAGTGGAGTCCGTAGCGTGTTGCATCGCTTTGAAATGGTCGGACATTTTCCAATCAGCAAACGCCTGTGGATGACAATCCCTACAATTTTCAGAACCTACATACAATGATTTATAATCAGTTATGTTATTTTCAATAGAAATGTACTCTTTTTTATCATTCCCCAAAAAAACATATCCCAAGAGAGTTAATACCACTAAGGAAATGAAAAGATATATGACGTGCTTTCGATTCATCGACTTGATTGCGTTACTTTTGTTTTTAAACTCAAGATATTACATTCTTATGCTGAATTTCTACTTGCGTTGATATTTCCGAACAGTGAGCGAATAACCATTTTCTCATAGAGTTCCGTACTTCCTTCACCATTTTCTATTTTCATAAGTGCGTACTGTTGAATACTTAATAACGGCAACACTATTTTTTCACGAATTTCTACTGAACGACGACTTAGCGGTTCTTGTTCTTGCAGGATTTTTTGTTCCGTGAGTTCCAATGTTAGCTGTTTTGACAATAAAAACTCCTCATGTAGTTGATTCCAAAAATCACCAAATTTCGGATGGTTTTTCATGTAATAGGTCAACGGAAAGTAACTCTTGTTCATACTCATCATGGAGTTAAGAATCAATGTTTTAAAGAAATCTGAGCTTTTGTATAATTTTTTTATACTTTCGAATTTCCCTTGTTTTTTTAGTTCAGATAAAGCATACCCCAATCCAAAAAAGCCTGGAATATTCTGTTTAAGTTGAGCCCATGAGCCTACAAATGGAATAGCACGTAAATCTTCGAATTTCATTTCTCCATCACTACCTCTTTTTGATGGACGACTTCCAATGTTAGTGCGTCCGTAGTACTGTAACGTACTCATTTTCTGAAGATATGGCACAAACATAGAATCAGATTTAAGCTGTGAATATCGCTTAAAACTCAAATCTGCTAATGCTTTCATGTAGAGGCGTTCCTGCTGATTGATGTCCTTTTTATCATTTTTAAACACTTCATTATCAATACCTGCTGTTAGCAATTGTTCGAAATTGTAACGTGCTTGATCTTTATTTCCGAACACACTCGTAATGGTTTGTCCTTGAATGGTGATTTCTATTTTGTGATTAGCTATAGAGCTTCCTTGCGAAGCATAAAAATCGTGCGTTTTTCCGCCTCCTCGGGCTGGTGGGCCTCCGCGTCCGTCAAAAAAAATCGGTTTAATGTCAAATTTTTTGGAAATAGCTGTAAGTCGCTCTTTAGTCTCGTAGATTTCCCAATTTGCTTTTAAGTAACCTCCGTCTTTTGTACCATCGGAAAATCCTAACATAATAGTTTGTGATTTACTTCGATGTACTAAATGCTCTTGATAAACAGGATGTTGATAGAGTTTTTCCATTACCTTCTCTGAAAGATCTAATCCATCTATAGTTTCAAATAGTGGAATAATATCGACATTGATTTCATCAGGTTGGTATCCACAAATTTTGAAAAGAGCATACACATTCAACACATCTTTAATATGTTCCGAATTCGAAATGATATAACGATGGAGCCCCTTTTCACCATTTCGTTGTTGGATTTCTTTTATGCCGATAATGGAAAGTAAGGTCTCTTTGGTAATTCCCTCAAAATCATGGATTGATAATTTAATGTTGTTACTCAAAAGCCAATTGAATTTTTCTTCAAAAGTCATTTTTTGAGCTTTTTCTCCTGCATATTTTTCCGTGATTTCATCGATGACTTGCTGGTGGATACGACTGTCCTGTCGGATGTCCAACGAAGCAAAGTGTGTTCCGAAAATTTTCACTCGATCGCTAAATTCCAAAAGCAGATTCAAGAAAACACTATTATGTTCTTCTTTTAATATGGTCTCTGCCTTTGAAAGTCTCTCTAAAATGTGTTCTACGGAAATGATTTTTTTCTCGTGAACGGCAGTGTAAATAGAAAGACTTAATTCGGTAAGAATTTCAGCAATCCCTCTGAAACTGAGTCTCCTTCTAAGTTTTTTTAGATGCTCATAGTAGCATTTTAAAATATTGATACGCAATTCTTCAGCAACCTGTAGCGTTATTTCTGCTGTAACGAATGGATTTCCGTCACGATCGCCACCTGGCCAAAATCCTAATTGAACAATATTTGGATTAATGGTTCCGAAATAGGTTTTCAGATTGGAGTAGAGTTCTCCGATGGCATCGTAATAGACATACCGTAGGTAGTAGATGATGCTGGTAGCTTCATCCAAAGGGGTAGGACGATCTTTATTCACAAAAGGGGTTTTTCCTAATTGTTGTAACAGCATATCTATCTCATTAGTAGAGTCTTGCAAAATGGCAGAACGCAAATCGTGCAAAATACGTTGCACAGAACTGGGGTAGAACTGAGTTGGGTGTGCCGTAAAAACCACTCTTACCGCGAAATCTTCCATTTTTTTTCTAACTTCTTCCAATTTTTGTGATTGGACACTTTTTTCATAGAGATGTAAAATGGTTCCTAAGTCCTTATCCGAATGCAGTTGAGTAAAAGCTGCATCTTCTACACTATCGAAAAGAACTACCTGTCTTTCAATATATTGTATGATAGTAAACAGCAAATCTGCCTTTTGTTTTTCAGTTTGAAGGTTGGTATGATTTCTGAAAAAGGTTTCGATGATTTCCTCAGGAGTTTTACCTTGCTCGTATCCGATTTTGCTTTCTTCATATAAAAAAGGCAAAAGCATACCTATGTTCGTCATCTTGTCATACGGTAAACTCATAAACAACGAGTTGTAGATTTGATATTTATTTTCAACAAGTTGTCTAAATTTTTCGGTCAATTGTTCGTTTCGCATTATTTTCTGTAATGTAGTGTTTTTAGAAGATGAGTGTTGTTAAATACGTTGCAAAGATACGATATTTTTATACTTTTAGCTCATCCAATAGGCAAACATTTCAGAGAATATCATTCATGTAAAGATAAAGAATATCGTCTCAAAGAGAGAAAAGAAAAACAGTACAGATTTCGGCTCTGTACTGTTTTTTGATGATTAAACTTTTTATTATAATAATTCTTCAATCAATTCTTTAATTTTAGGAGCTGATGGTTCAGGTGCACTCGGGGAAATTACCTTTCCTTTTTTGTCAATCAATATAAAACGAGGAATTGAATTTATAAAATACGCGTCATAGAAATCAGATTTATTTCCTCCCCACAATTGAATTCCTTTCAATTGATGTTTTTCTAAGGCTTGTTGCCAATGCTCTTTCTTTATATCTTTTGAAATACTAACAAAAACCACTTCTTTACCTTTAAAGTCAGCCTCCAATTTCTTTAAGTATGGAATTTCTGAAATACAAGGTCCACACCACGAAGCCCATACGTCAATATAAACCAATTTTCCTCTAAAATCTTCGAGCGATACTTTTTCTCCTTTTTCATTTTCAAATGAAAACGATGGTGATTTACTTCCTTTTTTGATACTTTTTTCGGTATTTAGAAAAATGTATTCGCATTCTTTACGAAGCTTCTCACTTGCCGAATTCTTCATTATATAATTATAAATGAGCTCGTTATTAGGATTTCCGTGATCAATAAGGTCTGAAATAGCTTCTTGATAAGCAGCTTTTATGTTCTGCGAACGAACTTTTTCGGTCTTATCAATAAGTTGTTGAACTTGTTTGGTGTCATTAGGGTTGGTTAGCAAACTTAATAGCTTACTCATAACCAATTTTCGGTATGTATTTACTTTTTCAAATTCATCAGCATTGTCGTAATCAATACTTTTTTCTTCTTCAAAGAAATCTGCTGGAACTTTGGTCTCTTTAAATGATTTTCGATGCATTTGATTAGCTCTGGGGTAGTGCACAAGCATTTGTACAAATGCATATTTACTCCACTTTTCCTCATTTTTACGGATAGGTTCAAAAGAATGTGATTTCCACTGTTTTTCCCAATTTGCAAACAGTTCTTTAAGTTTGTTTTTAAATACATCAGGTTTTTCTTTATAGATATTTCCATCGTAGTGCGTATTAAAGAATTTTTCTTTGTCGATATAGAAATGCGATATAAAAGCATCATTCCCTGATATAATTTCCTTTACATTCTCGGTGGGTTCAGTCAAATCAAGAACGATATCAGAATTTTCACGAAGTGCAACGTTAAAGCCTTTTGAAAATTTGACTTCGTACATTTCATATGTTTCACTTTTGATATGGAGCGTATCGCGAAACTCGGCATTTTCATTAGGTCTGATAATTTTTCGTACTTTACTTCCGTCTTCTACGAGTATCAAACTATTATCTTTACCAGCAGTTTTGCCAGAAATCGTAGCAACTTTTGTTTGTGAGTGAACGGTTCCAATAGTGGCTAATAATGAACAAATTAAAAAAGTATAAATTTTAAACGTTCCGACAAAACTTTTTGTTTCTCGTAACTTTGAATTCTCAATAAATTGCAAATTGTTTGTAATGCCCATATACTCTATTTTTTGTAAATGATTATTAAATATTTTTTCAATCGCTTAAAAAGTGGATTTATAAAAACATGAAATATACGCTTTATACTCAAAGCAACAGTCCGCAATTTATAATTTTTTTTTTGATTGTCAAACAAAAATTAAACCTTTGAGTCCTTTGCAAGATCCTCTATTTCCTTTTCTTAACTGGTTTTAAATAATTTTTGAACCGATTTTTTAGAAAATCACATATTTAAAAACATAAAAATAGATGATTTTCATCATTTTTTGTCCCTTTTTTGGGACTATTTTAAGCAAAATCTCTCATTTTTGAGCTTTTTTTCATTAAAAGGCAGGAAGTATCTCCATCTTCGGACTTTGCTTCAGATTGTAGGCAATAGCTTCCAAAATATGTTGTGTGTGTACTTTTGCTAAGCCTTTGAGCCGTATGCCACCCACGCCAAACCATTACTGTCCACCGCAATTTGTTTTTTGTATCCGAAATAAGTCTTTGTGCCTTTTTTGAGCCATCTCGCTTCTTTATCTTCCCCATCTTCAGCTACTTCCTTGAAAAAATGGTCTTGTTTCTCAACTTCTTCCTCGGGAAATTCACCCGAGGCGGAAAGCCCTTTTTGATAATGTTCATCGATGATAGCGGAAATGGGTTTCCAATCGATGATGGTATCGACTTATGCGTAAAAAGAGCCTTTTCGGGTGCGTCTTTCTACATCGTAAGCAGCAAAGGACAACGGATAGGGTTTTGGTGCGTTTCATAAAATAAATATATGAAATAACCATCTAATATTCAGATAATTAACAAGTATTTTTTAAGGAAATTTGCCTTGCAAAGGTCTCAAAATATACTGACATGTGCTTTTTGAGGAAGAAATAAAAGCTATAAACTATGATATTTGTACGTAATTGCTATACTAAATCATTGAATATTTTTTTAAAAATAATAAGTTGTTTATCTTTGTCCTCTTTCATAGTTGTTTATCAATGAAGGAAGATATACTATGGCATATAAAAAGTAAATTATGAAAAACATGAAGATACTTTTAGTTGATGACGAACCCGATATTTTGGAAATTGTGGGCTACAATTTGGAGAAAGAAGGGTTTCAGTTGTTTTCAGCAAAAAATGGAATTGAAGCTATCAAAATTGCTGAAAGAGAGCAACCTCATTTAATTCTGATGGATGTAATGATGCCCGACATGGATGGTATTGAGGCTTGTGAACGCATCCGTAGAAACACAAATTTGTCAAGAACGGTCATCGCGTTTTTAACAGCCCGAGGTGAAGATTATTCTCAATTAGCAGGTTTCGAGGCAGGAGCCGATGATTACATTACAAAGCCTATCAAACCCAAAGTGCTGGTTAGTAAGGTGAAGGCTTTATTGCGTCGTTTTAGTGTGGAAGAGGAAAAAGTGACTTCACTTTCTATTGATAACTTGGTTATTGACCGCGATGAATACAAAGTAATCCGTAATAATGAAGAGATTATTTTACCTCGTAAAGAGTTTGAATTATTGTGGTTATTAGCTTCACAAGCCAATAAAGTTTTCAAACGCGATGACATTTTGGATAAAGTTTGGGGAAGTGAAGTGGTTGTTGGTGATCGTACGATTGATGTACACATACGTAAATTGCGTGAGAAAATCGGTGAGAATTATTTCAAAACGATCAAAGGTGTAGGGTACAAATTGGTAGTTAAGGAATAATATTAACGTGCGAAAACTAAAAAAATCATATCGTTTTGCTCTAAAATCATCCGTGATGATAACAACTCTTTCGAGTGTTTTGCTTGGAATTGTCATTTTCTTTTTTGATAATATTCCGTTCTTAGGGCTAATCCCATTTGCTACGCTACTCTTTGCAATATGTTTCTTCACCTTGCAATATCGCGTTGAGAAATTTATTTACAAACGTATCAAAAAAATATATCAAGATGTCTCTCTTTTAGAAAGTACGAGTTTTAAAGATCAAGTCATTACCACGGACATAACTACGTTAAGTCAAGAAATCAATCGGTTTGCACATACCAAAAAGATGGAAATTGAAGATTTGAAAGATCGTGAAAATTATCGAAAGGAATACATAGGCAATATTTCTCACGAATTGAACACCCCGCTTTTTACCGTTCAAAGTTATATTCTTACCCTCTTAGATGGAGCTGCCGAAAACAAAAATATACGCAAGAAATATCTCTCACAAGCAGCCAAAGGAGTTGAACGTCTGATTTATATAGTCAAAGACCTTGAAATGATTTCAAAATTAGAAACAGGAGAACTCAATCTTCACTATGAAAAAATTAATATCGTAGAGTTGATACAAAATGTGTTTGATATGTTTGAAATGCAGGCTGCTGAGCGAGATATCTCCCTTATTTTTGACCAGAAATACGAAAAACCTCTTTATGTATATGCTGATAAAGAACGAATTCAGCAAGTACTAACTAATTTGGTTGTCAATTCAATAAAATACGGAAGACACAATGGAACTACGGAGGTGAGTATTGAAGATATTTCTAAGAAAAAAATTATTATTCGCGTAACAGACAATGGAGAAGGGGTAATTAAAGAAAATATTCCGCGTTTGTTTGAGCGATTCTACAGAGTCAAGAAAAGTGGCAATCGCCGAGAAAGTGGCTCAGGATTAGGGCTTTCCATTGTAAAACATATTATTGAAGCACATAAGCAAAAAATTTATGTCGACAGTGTGTTTGGAGTAGGTTCTGAATTTTCATTTACGTTAGACAAAGTGATCTTTCAATCTGCAGAGAAAGATACTTAAAAAGGTTGTCTAAAAATTCAGACAACCTTTTTACGAAAGATAAATACTAATAACTATAGAATGTTCTGCAAATCTTTATTCACTTCTTTAACCGCAGCAGCACTTTCATTGAATTTTGCTTTTTCAGCGTCGTTCAATTTTACTTCAACGATTTTTTCAACACCATCTTTACCGATGATTACAGGAACTCCCAAGCAAATATCTGACTGGCCATATTCTCCATTAAGCATTACCGAACAAGGGAACATTTTCTTTTGGTCACAAGCAATCGCTTGAACCAAAGCCGAAACTGCAGCACCTGGAGCATACCATGCGGACGTTCCTAACAATTTGGTTAAGGTAGCACCACCTACTTTAGTTTCTTGAGCTACACTTTCTAATTGATTTTCAGTTAAAAATTCAGAAACAGGTACACCGTTGCGAGTTGCCAAGCGAGTAAGTGGAAGCATTCCTGTGTCGCTATGAGCTGCGATTACCATTCCGTCTACGTCCGAAAGTGGACATTCCAAAGCTTCTGCCAAGCGATATTTGAAACGAGCACTGTCCAAAGCTCCTCCCATTCCGATAATTCGGTTTTTAGGTAAGTTAGTAGCTTTATGAACTAAATAAGTCATGGTGTCCATAGGATTACTCACCACAATCACAATCACGTTTGGTGAGTGTTTTACCAATTGTTCTACTACTGATTTTACGATGTTTGCGTTGGTTCCGATAAGCTCCTCACGAGTCATTCCTGGTTTGCGAGGAATTCCAGAGGTGATCACGGCTACGTCACTTCCTGCTGTTTTTGAATAATCATTGGTAGCCCCTACAATGCGTGTGTCAAATCCGTTTAGAGGAGCGGTTTGCATCAAATCCATAGCCTTACCTTCAGCAAAACCTTCTTTGATGTCTACTAAAACTACTTCTGAAGCAAAGTTTTTAATTGCAATGTACTCAGCACAGCTTGCTCCAACAGCTCCTGCACCTACAACTGTTACTTTCATATTGTGTATATTTTTTTAAATTGTTACGTTACTAACTTCAACAGAGACCAAAGATACGAAAAAAATTACAGCAAACAATTTTTAAAGCAGTTTTATCTAAGGGCATTCCATCCTTTCGCTATAATTTCTATCGGTTCGCCCATTCGGGTAATTAGATTCTTTCCTGTATCTTTATGAGTGATATATCCAATTACGCTCAAATTTGGATTTCCTTTGATTTTGTCGTAATCCTTTTGTGAAATAGTGAATAGTAATTCATAGTCTTCACCTCCGCTCAAAGCAATGGTCGTACTATCCAAATTGAACTCCTCGCACGTACTGATAACTTGCGGGTCTAACGGAATTTTATCCTCGTACAAGCGACAACCAACATTTGATTGTTTACAAATGTGTAATATTTCGGAGGATAATCCATCACTAATGTCCATCATGGCAGTAGGTTTTACGCCCAACTCTTTCAGCAACAGGGGGATATCTTTCCTTGCTTCAGGTTTCAACTGACGTTCAATGATGTAGGAATACATATCCAAATCAGGTTGTGAATTCGGGTTTACCTGAAAAACAGCCTTTTCTCTTTCCAGCACTTGTAGTCCGAGGTAAGCACCGCCTAAATCTCCTGTAACCACCATTAAATCATTTTCTTTAGCGCCATTTCGATAAACAATATCACCTTCATCAGCCTCGCCTATGGCTGG
>NZ_CDOI01000180.1 GCF_000827555.1 Capnocytophaga canis | reverse complement strand
GCCACTGTTTTGGATTTGAAAAAACGTATTAACGCTACTGCTTTCAATACTATTAAGGTTTATAGCGGAAATATGCTACTGAACGATGCTACGCCATTAACACACGCAACTACCTATCAGGCAACACAAACACAGGCGGGTGAATGCGAAAGTGTGAAAGCTAATGTGTTGGTAAATGTCTATGCCAAACCGAGTGTTCCTGTGGTACAAGTGGCTAATGCCCAATGTGGAATAAATGGTACGACAGCTACAATCACTAACTACGATAGC
>NZ_CDOI01000179.1 GCF_000827555.1 Capnocytophaga canis | reverse complement strand
TTTGGAAGCTACCATCAGCCTTCGCCTTAAAAGTTTGGAAACTACACAAGCCCTAAAACAAGCCGGAAGCACCACCGAAGTGGCTGTACAACAAACCCAAGCCCTTTACTACAACGCACAAGCACAGCTTGTTGGTATTAAAAACAACATTCACGCTTTAGAAAATAGCATTTGTATCCTTTTAGGTATTCCCTCGCAACCCATAGCACGTAATTCATTAGAAGGACAATCCTTCCCCACAGATTTTAATCAAGGATACGCAGTGAGTTTATTAGAAAATCGCCCCGATGTACGCAAAGCAGAACTCGATTTAATCCAAGCCTTTGAACTGACTAACGTAGCTCGGGCAGCTTTCTACCCTACATTTACCATTACAGCACGTGGAGGATTCAGCAGTCAAACCTTTGAAAATTGGTTGGATACTAAATCCATATTTGCTAATTTCATAGGCGGATTGGTACAACCTCTGCTCAACAAACGGCAAATTCGTTCGCAGTACGAAATTAGCCAAGCTAACCGCGAAACAGCACTGCTCAAATTCAAAAAAACAATGCTTACCGCAGGTAAAGAAGTATCAGATGCTTTGCAAAATTATCATTCGCAACACGAGTATATCCTGCTAAAAACCAAAGAAATGGAGGCTTACCAAAAAGCTACCGAATATTCGCAAGAACTTTTCAATAGTGGTATGGCAAGTTATTTGGAGGTGATTTCGGCAGAGGTAAATCGACTTAATGCCGAACTAAGCGTAGCCAATGCCGAGTTTAATAAGATGCAGTACGGAATTATGCTCTACAAAGCCCTCGGAGGAGGTTGGAAATAACTCACCTTTTCAATGGACTGAAAGAAGAGAACTTTCCCCTTTATTGAATTTTATGCTCTAAAAATTAGGACATTTCAATTTTTATTTTACTTTTGCAACACTAACAAATTTTATTATTTTATGAAAAGATTTATTATCCCCGTTTTAGGATGTGCAGTATTGGCGTCCTGTACAGACAAAGCCCCCGAGTACACCGTGCTATCGGGTAAGGTAAGTAACTATGATTTTGAGAAAATCATATTAGTTGGAGATGGTTTTGAAAAGGAAATTATGCTCAACGCCGACAAATCATTTATCGATACGTTGATGTTAGCCCACGACGGAGGCTATACCCTTGCTCGTACTGATATCTACTTGCAAAAAGGCAAAGATTTGAACGTTGATATGGATTTTAAAAATCCGCAGGAAAACAAATTTTCGGGCAGTTTAGCTCCTGAAAACAACTATCTTTTGAGTAAAGTAAAACTCTCACAAGAGGTATTAGGTAAAGATAAAACAGACTTTTATAAATTAGAAGAGGCTGATTTTATTGCAAAAGTAAATGAATATAGTACAAAACAAAAAGAATTACTCAATAAAACCAATTTCAACGTGAAAGGATTTAAAGCTTTGGAAGAAAAAACCATCGCTTATGAAGCTGATTTCCTATTAAATCGATACGAAAATTATCATTCTTACTTTGCACAAAAGGAAGGGTTTAAAGTTTCTGAAAATTTCCCTAAACTAAATACTACTGACCTTGATAACGCTGAAGATTTTCGCTTTTCAAGAACCTACCGAAGTTTGGTAAATGAATTATTCCAAAAAAATAACGATAATGCATACAATGAACAATTCGGACAGGAATATGATAAAGAAAAATACTTAGGTATTATTTTGACTAATTTCAAAAAGATAAAAAGTGACAACGTTCGTAATGCCATCGCAAAAAGATTCTTAGAACACTACATTTCACCGGAAAGTCCTCTAACAGAAAAGGTTTATCAAGAGCTTATGGCTAACGTAACTGATAAAACTCTGAAAGGGAAATTCACCGAAAGTTATAACAAAGTTAAGGCTTTGGCAAAAGGAAACCCCTCACCTACCTTCAATTTTGAGAATCATAAAGGTGGAAAAACCGCTTTGGCTGACCTAAAAGGCAAATTGGTATATATTGATGTTTGGGCAACTTGGTGCGGACCTTGTTTGCAAGAAATTCCTCACCTAAAAGAGGTGGAGAAAAAATACCACGGAAAGAATATTGAATTCGTGAGCATTTCAGTAGATGATAAAAGAGATTATGATAAATGGAAAAACTTCGTAACAGAAAGAGAATTGGTAGGCACACAACTCTTTGCTGACAATGCGTGGGAGACTCCATTCGTTAAAGATTATGTAATCACCGGAATTCCGCATTTTATATTACTTGATACACAAGGAAACATCATCAGTGCAGATGCTCCTCGTCCATCAGACCCTAAACTCATTGAGCTACTCACCGAAAGCGGTATTTAATAAACTACAAAGGACTGTCGCTAATGACAGTCCTTTTTTTATTAGAGTTATTATCAGTTTGAGTATTTTGTAGGTTTGCTTTGTTTCAACCTTAAAAAAACTCCGACTTCACTTAGTTTAATAGCTATTTAATCTAACACAAGTGAAGCCGAAGCTGAGTTTTAAATGAAGCATAGTATTGCTTTAATTCACTACCATACCTACTCTTACATCTATTGATGCTGTCTTTTTCGTTTTTTTATCTCTAATAGTTATAACACCCTCTTTAGTTTCATTTCTTGTAGATTCTATTCGGATACTATTCTGCACAATTTTAACGGTAATCAGATCTCCTAATTCATTTTTAATTATTTCGTAATCACCACTTCCTGAAGTAATTGAAATCCAAGCAACAGTATCTTCATTGACATAGTTCGAACCTACTGTACCCCATATAAACAGTTGATTGTGGGACAGCTCAAAAGGAACATCAACCACAGGTTCTGTTACGTTTACTCGTACCACTTTGGTTTGTTTTGTCACTGTGTCCTCAACAGTTACAAAAGATTCTCCCGCAGCATATGTTTTGAGATTCAATGTACTACCTATAAGGGCTGCTGAAACAATCCTTCCATTTGATTCAGTAACTCGATATGAACCAGAACCACTAATTATCAAAACATTAGCCGATTTAGGATATTCAATAGAAATAATTCCTGTTGATAAAACCAAATCAGGTGCTCCATCAACAATAACATTCAAAACATCCGTTTTTCCAGTTTGGGCATCGGTAACTGTAATAGTTGCTCTTCCTGAATTGGCAGCATAGATGTAAAGAACTCCTCGGGAGCGGAAACTATAAGCCACTTTTGAATCACTGGTTCCAAAACTGTAGGCACCACTACCAGAGTGTACGGAAACCGAAGAATTTGTTTCACCCTTTTTCAATCGAAGCTCTCTGACTGAGAATTTAACATCCCCTATTTGATTGAGTACTGTTACTTTTATTTCTGCTTTTATGTGAGTTCGACGATCTGTAACGGTAATTATAGTATTTCCTCTCTGACTTCCTTTGATAGTGAGTAGATTACCATTAATTTCTGCACTGGCATATGCGTGTTGAATGCTAAATGAATAATCTCCACTTCCTGAGGTAATGACTACCGCTACTTCCTGTCCTTTTAGCACTGTAACTTCTGTTTTATCCAATGCCAATCGCTCTCCATCGGAAACAATCACACGTAGCGTATCTGTTTTTCCTGTTCGCGTATCGGTAACTGTTAGAACTGCTTCCCCTTCTCTGTAAGACGAATGGATGTAAAGCACTCCTCTTGATTGTGAAGCACGAGCAATGTCAGGATTACTTGAAGCTATACTGTAGAATCCACTTCCTGAAACAATTTGAACGGTAGATTCTGTTTTCCCTTTTTTAATATTAAATTCTCTGACTGAGAATTTAACATCGGGAATCACTTCAATAACGCTGACAGCAATTGCAAACTCGTGCTTAGTTTCATTATCCACAACTTTGATGGTTGTATTTCCTTTAGCATTTCCAGTAACGACAACCTTCTGTCCTGAAATATTTGCTGTTGCTACTGATGGATTTACGGATGAAACACTATAGGAATCATTCCCTGACAAGATGATCGCTTCTTCAGTTTTTCCTTTATGAACACTTATGCTTGAAGGCTCAAGAATCAGAGGTTTTAATGCCTTTATTACATCAATTTCCAATGATTTTTTCTCGTTTGTTTTGAGGTCTGTGACGGTAAGTGTTGCTTTTCCGACAGCATTGGTTTCAATTTGAATAAAATCTTCCTCAACAGAAGCCGAAACAATAGAAGGGTTGGTTGATTCTACAGCATAGTTTCCATTCCCTGATATTATGCGAATGAATGAAAGATATCCTTCCTGAATTTGAATTTTATCTGTTTCTAACTGCAATTTTTTATCCATATTAACAACCTCTATTCCGATTTCAATTTTCAAACACGGATTGGCTTTATCAATCATTACGATATTTACCTGTCCCAAATCTTTTGTTGTAAACTTCATTCCATTATTGTCATTTGAAACCTCAGCAACGGTAGAGTTCGATGTAGAAATTTCATAATTTCCACTTCCTTTAAGGACTTTAATAGGATAATCATATCCTTTTGCTACTTTGTATGTAACCTTACTCCACGTTTTTATTTCTGTCTTATCCGTTCCTATATTGACAACAAAATCTTCTAACGATTTTATTTTGATGGATTTTTCAAAATTAGTTTCTAAGTCTCGAACCGTAAGTTTCCCTTCAGTTTTGCCTTTTGCATTGAAGATTATTTTTGTACCTATTTCGTCAACAGCAAGTGAAGCATCAATATTAGGGTTGTCCATCATGAGTTCATATTCTCCCGAACCAAAGATTTGGAATGACGATTCAGAACAATTCGGAGCGAACTCAAACACTTCTTCTTTAATACTAAATTCCAATTTAAGAAGTTGAACAACTACTTTAACCTCTACCACCTCTTGTGATGTTTTATCTTTTATTTTTACAGTTGTAGATCCTTCCTCTTTTCCCTTGAAAACAATTGCTGTAGTTGTGGATGTGGTTGAAGAAAAGGTTGTTGCAACAATCTTCTCATCGCCACCGACCACCTCGTAAGAACCGTTTCCGGATGTGATAGCTATTGATTTGGAAGCTCCTACATGCAAGGTAGTTTCCGTAGTAGCTACAGAAAATGGAAGATTGACTACCACTTTAATTTTTAACTCTTCCCCACTAACTTTATCTTTTATTGAAATACGGGTTTCTCCCGATGAGTTAAATCTGATGGAAATGACATTCTTAACAACACGTGCTGTGGCAATTTTTTCATTTTCTGAAGTAATTTCATATTGACCATTCCCTGTGGCAATCTCAATAGTCTCGTTGAAGTCCTTAGAAGCATCACCCGTGAAAGTAGCTACAAGCTCTTGCTTATTGAGGGTTAGCTTTTCTATTTTCTCTTCTGGAATACATGCCGTAGCCATTACAAAAAGTAACGTAACTACATAAATACCAATTTTTTTCATAACATTTTCCTTTTTATTTTCAGGACAAAGGTAAAATGTTACGTTCTAAAAACACTTGTAGAAACGTAAGAAAGAATTGTAAAAACTCTGCATTAACATTCCTTTGATTTGCAAAAATCAAGCATAAGATTTCGCTATGTTTTTCACTGAGTGCAATTTACGAATACAAATAACAAACGAGTAACAAATATTTTTCTTAAAATTATTAATAACCCGACACTATTACAAGAAGCATATGAGATAAGAAACTGAAAATCAGGCAAAAATATACTCTTGGCAGGGACTTAAAGATAATTCGGAACAGACGTTCGGCTCACTCTCCGACAATGCTCAGCTGAACAATTAACGTGTCAGCTGAGCCATCGAAGATTTATTACAATGTTTTTTTTCAAATACAAATAGTTCGTATTCGTGAAATACTAATTTAAAAGAAACTTATTTTAGTCAAATAGCTTGGCTACCTGCGTATTTACGAATTCTAAAAAACGAACATCCTCTTGCGAAAAAGGATTCAATTGATGAGAATCTATATCAATTTGTCCGATATTTACGCCATTGACAAACAGAGGAATAACGATTTCAGACTTCACAGTAAGACTACAAGCTATATAGTTGTCCTGTGCTTTGACATCGGGAACTACAAAGTTTTGATTGGAGACTGCTACTTGTCCACAAATTCCTTTCCCGAACGGAATTTCAGTGTGATCGGTAGGTTCTCCTGCAAAAGCTCCTAAATGCAAAGTTCTCGTTTGGTGATTGGCAAAGTAAAATCCTACCCAATCGTAATGCTCTACTCTGGATTGCAACAAGTCACAAATGGTTTGCATTTTCTCATCACGAGATGCATCTTCTTGATTACAAATAGCTGTAATACTTAAACTTAACTCTTCAAACATATTTTTATTCTATTTTTTATTCTATTCAAAGGTAGAAAAATCAGCAGTGTTGTAGCTATAAGCCTAACTCAGACCATGCAAAAATATAAACTATTTTCCTACGCTCAAAATAGGTAACAATCCATTTTTTATTGTATTTTTGCTGAAATTTTATTGATTATTAAATGTTTGTGTACAAACAAAAACATTAACTTTATTGATAATTTAAAGATTTAATATCATAATCAGATGAAAAAATTTTTTATTTTACTTTTAAAAACTATTGGGACTATTATAGGATTTATCGTTTTATACATTCTTTTAGGTGTTCTACTTCCCTTTGTTCAAATTGCAGAAAAGGAAGTTTCTGAACCAAAAAACATGCCTATATACATCTATACCAACGGAATGCACACTGATTTGGTAGTTCCTATCAAAACAGAAATCATAGATTGGAGTCAAAAAATTCTATTCGAGAACACTCTATCGAAAAGAACTGATTATCAATACGTTGGAATCGGTTGGGGAGACAAAGGATTTTATCTAGAAACCCCCACTTGGGCAGACCTAAAAATTTCTACTGCTCTAAAAGCTGCTTTCTGGCTGAGTGAGTCTGCTATGCATTGTACTTTTTACGACAAAATTATAGAAAACGAAGATTGTAAAAAAATAATGCTCACCGAACAACAATATCAGGATTTGGTGAACTTTATCCAAAATCAGTTCGACCAAGACGAAAAAGGCAATTTTATTTTTATTAAAACTGATGCGGTCTATGGAGAAAATGATGCCTTTTACGATGCTAAGGGGAAGTATAACCTCACTCGAACTTGTAATACTTGGGTAAATGACGGACTAAAAGTAGCGGGACAAAAAGCAGCCCTATGGACTCCAACGGATACAGGTATTTTTAGGCATTATAAAGAATAAAAGGTGCCGTTATACACAGAATGATTACAGATACAAAAATGAGAGTTAATTTTTCCCCTGTTTTAAATAGGAATAGTAGGGATTATTCTGTAGAAAATTTACAGGGAATAAAATTTAATATTGTAATATCAGGAGATACAATAGCCCCTTATCAAGGAGTTGATATTCGGTTAAGTCCTATAAGGATGACTGTTAATGGACAAGAAATAAAACCTACTCAATTTCAAACCCCTCAATTCATACAAGGAGGCTCTGTACCGTCTATTCCTTTTGAAATGTTTGTAGATTCAACCTACCTGAAAGGTATAGCTAATACAACGAGAAAAATGGTAATCGAATTTGAGGGAATATATGTTGATAGAAATGGAAATACAATAATGTGTGATCCTGTTGCGAATATATTGCCAAACAAAGTCAATTTAAAGGTAGAAATACCTATACATCAATTTTAAACTATTGAGTATGAAAAACATATTTTATATTCTAGTCTGTTTGACATTACAAGGATGTCATTTTTCAAATGATGTAAAGAAAGATAAGATTTTGTTTAATATAGCCTCGGATGGTATTAAGCAATTCTACTCTTCCTTTATAGAGAATCCTCAAAATGCTGATAGTTTGGTTCTTTTCGAGACATTTCAAAAGATTCAGAATACAGGCTATTTAGGAAATATAAATATCAGTTATCCAACTTCAGCTAAAGTATATGAATTATTTATGATGCTTGATAAGTTCGAAGATGCAGAAAGATTGTTGGAAGACGATAAGGTATCTTTCAAAGATAGGAATTTTTACAGAAATTATACGAAAGCCATTCACTATTATCACACGAACAGAGAAAAATCTCATTTCTTCGCACAAGAAGGATTGAAGGATATCAAAATGGTAATAAAATCAAAAAATATAGATGATAAATTTTCTGCGTATGGAAGGTATTTTTATATGCGTACTTTTTTGGTAGGGAAAGAGAAAGTTTTGCAAGAGATAGATAGTATGCAAAAAGTAAACAAAACCTTTAGTGAAATAGAATACGAAGCTGGTTTCAAAGATGGTGTTGAAGAACTTGTAAATAGGTATCGTATAGATAAATAGCGGGATTAGAATAATCGTTTACATAGATAATTCACTTACTTGTTTCTTAAAAATAGTAATCTTCCTCCTGTTGATTATCTCCACTGCGAGTACTCAATCAGAAAAAGACAGAATACAAAAAATAATTTCTTATGAAAGGTTTAAAAATTCTAATAATTAGCACCATATTTTTCCCTTTTTTAGGTTGTGCAACTCTAAAAATAAATACGAGTGAAGAAAAAATAGGTGTCTTAGGGAAAGATTACAAAATTCATTATTTAAAAAGAAGGTAGTGTTTCCCAAAGTATGATACTCAAATCCACCCAAAATTGATGTAGAAAAACACAATTTCAAAGGCTTTTATATGGTTTTTA
>NZ_CDOI01000178.1 GCF_000827555.1 Capnocytophaga canis | reverse complement strand
GGTTTGCTCTGAATAAGAAAGTTAGTTTTTTAACTCATAAATGATTAGCAGTGAGGAAAAATAAGTTTCTTTGGGAGATTATTTTGTATTTATTTCATTTTTTTTGTATTTTTGTGCTATTATTAACCTAATTTTGTAGTTATGAGATACATAAAAAACATTCTATTTCTTTTGGGGTTGTCCTTTTTTATAGGTTGTTCCTCAAAAACAGAGAAAAAACTACCTCGTATTGCTATTGCAGGTATTGCCATTGAGTCAAGTACGTTTTCACCCGCTGTTTCCGATGAAGACGCTTTTCCGTTGCGTATAGGTGATAGCATTTTCTCGTATTACAATTTTTTTGTTCCCGATTCGTCCGTTGTGCAACGGGCTGAGTGGGTGCCTACTTTGCGTTCACATGCTATGCCTGGAGGTATTGTAAAACGTGAGGTTTATGAAAAAATGGTAAATAAGACACTTGAAATGCTCAAAGAATCCTTGCCTATTGATGGTCTTTTCTTCGATATTCATGGAGCGATGAGCGTTCAAGGATTGGAAGATCCTGAGGGAGATTTAATAGTTCGAATTCGTGAGGTAATCGGTGATAAAGTTCTGGTGTCTTCTTGTATGGATTTACATGGAAGTGTTTCACCTCGTTTGGCACAGCATGTAGATATGATGACTTGTTATCGACTTGCACCGCATGAAGATGCGATGATTTCTAAAAAACGGGCTTTGGTAAATTTGATTGACCGATTGGAGAGTGGCAAAGGCAAACCAGCCTACAAAGCATGGATTCCTGTGCCAATTTTGCTTCCAGGTGAAAAAACAAGCACACGCATTGAACCAGCCAAAAGTCTTTACGGACAAATTCCGAGTCTCATTGACGGAGATAAGGTCATTGATGCTTCTATTTGGATGTCATATCCATGGGCAGACGAGCCTCGCAATCACGGGGTTGTTTTAACTTATGGTGATGATAAAGAAGCTGTAGGCAAAGCGGCAGAAACCTTGGCGAAACATTTTTGGGATGTACGCGATAAATTTGAGTTTGTAGCACCAACAGCCTATTTGCCCGAGTGTCTTTCACAAGCCTTAGCGAGTACAGAAAAACCGTTCATTATCAGTGATATGGGAGATAACCCGACGGCAGGAGGAGCAGGTGATGTTACATGGACACTTACCGAGCTTTTCAAACGTCCTGAATTTAAATCTGAAAAAGGAAAAAGTGTTATTTACGCCTCTATTCCTGATGCTGAATTTGTAAGACAAGCACAAGCTATTGGAGTAGGAGGTAAAATTGATGCTTTGGCAGGAGCTCGTGTTGATGATCGTTACGCTCTGCCAGTGCGTGTGTCAGGAACCATTACAGCTATTGAAAAAGACGATAAAAACAATACGATTGTAGTAGTTAAAAGTGGAGCTATTTCTGTGATTATCACCGAAAAACGAAAAGCGTATCACTATGAGCGTTACTTTACTGAAATTGGGTTAAACCCTCGAGAAACGGATATTTTAGTGGTAAAAATCGGATATTTGGTACCTGAACTTTACAATATGCGTAAAGGCTGGGTAATGGCTTTAACGCCAGGTGGTGTTGATCAGGATTTATTGCGTTTGCCTTACAAAGGTATCCAACGTCCGATGTATCCATTAGATGCAGATATGCCCACGCCTAATTTAAAGGCTCGTTTTGTGCCGTTGGCAGATGAGCCACCAGTTACGAAACTATGATTTTTTATCACATATAGGAGGCTATTTGGGGAATTTTCCATAGCCTCTTTTTTGTGTGATTGATTGCTATTACTTAAATCAGACTTCCCAGAAGTATAAAGAAACCTCATCAAAGTTTTCCACCCAGAGCGGTTGAATTTGATGAGGTTTATAGCATAATTTTGAAAGAGAAAGTCGCTAAAACGATATATTTTCAGATCTTTTGTTTATTTTATAAGTTCCGAAATAGGAATTTTTTGAAAGATTAAATCACCAACTCCTTCGTAAAGTATTCCGATGTATTTGTTATCGATCAGAGACATGCAAGAATATCCGAAATTACCATCGGCATAGAGTTTTATTTGAGGGAGTTTATTCCACGTATTGCCGTCGTCATCACTCGCTTTGATGGTGATGTTAATTCTATTTTTTGCATCGGCAGGATTTGAGAAAAACAAATATTGTTTACCGTTATTAGCCGAGTAGGAAATGATACTTGCCATACAATTGGGCTCGGTTAGTGCTTTACGTGATGTGCTGTGTTCTGTCCACGTTTTTCCAAAATCGCGAGTAACAGCCACTGAACGTCCGTGAAAGGCATCGGAAAGCGTGTAATTCTGCCGATTTCGGTCGTCACGCATATTAAGCATTATACTTCCGTCGGAAAGTTGAACTACTTGTGCTTCTGTAGTATGCGATTTAGCTCCCGTTCCACAGTGCCACGTTTTTCCGTGGTCGTCGCTATATATTAAGGTAGAATGTGGTACTTGGTTTTCATCTTTATATTGTGCCGCAAACATTATTTTTCCATCGTTTAGGGTGATACCGCTACCTGGTCCGTTGAAGAAAAGATACCATTTTGGGTCTTTAGTTTGAGCCGTGATGTTGATAGGTTCGCTCCACGTAATGCCGTCATCTTCACTTTTAACGAGCATCAACTGACCAGTTTCGTGGGGTGTCATACCTGGTTTGGAAGCCCACCACGCCATTTTGTCTTTATCGTGTCCGTGGAGCCAAAGGGCTGCTACCCAAATTGTTCCTGTGGTTTTATCAACCAAAACGGCAGGGTCGCCAATTCCGTTAAGGCGATTATCAAGTCCTCCCCATTCGCCCAAATCCATAATTTCCTTCATCGGTTCCCAAGTTTGTCCGCCATCGGTGCTTCGACTCATTCCTACGTTTACATCTTCCTGCAAATCTTTGCAATTGTTGTAACGATTGTCGTACACCGCGATGAGCGTTCCCTTGTTGGTGGTCGCCAGTCCAGGGATACGATAACATTCAATGCCGTCTTGTTTCTTATCGCGAAGCGTTATCCCAAAGCGTTGTGCAGGACTTTTCGGATTTACATATACGTATCGTGACCCGTTTGATAAAAATTCGATTTGAAAAACTTTAATTTTGTTCAAAAGATTCGGATTTTCAGTCGTTTTTGTTGTTACCCAAACATAAGTGTTTTCAGTTTTGGGCAAATAATTACCTTTCAGAAGTGTTGTCGATTGAATGTTTTTAGTAGAAGCGAATTGTTGTGCTTCTTTAAAGTTTTCTTTATCACTTAAATAGATAACTATTTCACTTAAATCCAAAGATTTTAATTCGGATTTGAGTAAAACTTTCATCTCTGTGATAGCATTCAAATTTTTAGTAGCTAACTTGAAAGAAGCTAATAAATTCTCCTTGCCTGTGACCAAAGGCATTTCGGGTTGTGTAAATTCGCCGCCGCCGATTACGTTTTTTTGGCTTCCACAAGCCGACAAAAGAACAAAAGCGAATAAAAGATAAAAAATTCGATTCATTATGATGCGTTTTATTTATTGATTTTCAATTTTTTCAAAAGTTTTCCAACATTGGAACATAGCTCTCGGCACGTGGAAGCAACCTTTCCATTTTCCGCCTTTAAGAGTGAGCAAAGGTTTTCCTTCACGATTCAGGTAACCGAACCATTCACCGTACTCAGGGTCAGAGAAATGCGACCAAGCATAGTTGTGTACTTTTTCGTACCACGTCCAAATCTCCGAGTTTTTGGTGTGCAAATACGCCTTTGAAAGTGCTACCAAAGTTTCTAAATGCACCCACCAAAGTTTTTGGTCCCATTCCAATTGTTGTGGCGGATTTCCTTTGGAATCCATAAAATACAGAATTCCTCCGTGTTTTTCGTCCCAACTGTAATTGAGGATGTTAAGAATAGTCTGTGTCGCTTTTTCGATAAGCGATTGGTCACCACGACGAACAGCAATATCAATCATAAACCACATTGCTTCAATGCCGTGACCGGGGTTTAGCAATCGACCGTTGAAGCTATCTTCTTTGCTCCCGTCAGGGCGAACATTCTCAAAAATAATTCCCGTTTCAGCATCTAAAAACACGTTCATTACTTCGTTGATACTGAAATCTATCGTTTTGTTGATTTCTTCTTCTGAAAGAACGCTTTCCAATTCCAAAACCAAATTAGAAAGAATCATCGGGAGTGAAAATCCTTTGAGCGGACGCATGTCGGTTGTTTTTTCGTATTTGCCTTTAGGATTGTTTTGTTTTTTTAATATGTTGTGATATGTACTGATAGCCAGTTTTTTATAAGTTTCATCACCCGAGGCTTTTGCATACTGACTAAAAGCCATTGCTGTAAAACAATCCGAAAAAATGTTGTAAGGTTGAACCAGCGGTTTGCCATCGCGAGTGACTGCAAAATAGAAATTCCCGTCGCTATCCATTGCGTGATTTTTCAGAAATTCAACGCCTAATTTTGAGGTTTCAAGCCATTTTGGATTTTTCTCTACCTGATTGTAAAGCATCGCAAAGGTCCACGCTTGTCGTCCTTGCAACCAGATGAATTTATCGGTGTCAAAAACGTTTCCTTCACGGTCAAGGCAAGTGAAATATCCGCCAAATTCGTGGTCTAACGAATGTTTTTCCCAGAAAGGAATGACATCTTCTAATAATGTTTTCTTGTAAAGTTCGCTGTGTTTCATAAAGATAGTTTATGTTATTTTTTCTCTACTTGTTTGTTGTTTATGTAAAAAAGGCGTACCTTAGCGGGGTTTTGTTACTTGACCCAAGAAGCACTTTTCAATCTCCGCAAATGTAGGATTTTTTTTTGAATAAAAGAACATGTTGTGGACGTAAATAATTAAAACAAATGATAGAACTTCAGAAAATAGAACCCTCAGAAAATGTCTCTTTAGTAGATAGAATTGAACAACAAATTATTTTGTATATCAAAGAAAATGATCTTCGTCCTGGAGATTCGCTTCCAAAGGAGATGGAATTGGCTGAACAGTTGGGGGTAAGTCGTACGGCAGTGAGAGAAGCTATGTTACGACTGCGAACCTTAGGACTTATTGAGTCAAAAAGACATAAAGGGATGGTTCTCAAAGAACCCAATTTGATTGAAAATTTGGAGAAAATGCTCGATCCACACATGCTGGATAAAGCTACATTGCATAACTTGTTTGAATTTCGATTGATGTTTGAAATCGGAATGACTGATTTTGTGTTTGCACGTAAAACTCAAGAGCAAATTCAAACATTGGAACAAATTGTCAATAAGACCAGAGATGTGCAATGTGATAGTAATAGCTTTTCATTGGAAGATGAGGTCTTGTTTCATAAATCACTTTACAAAATAGCTGATAATGAGATGCTTTTGCGATTTCAGAAAATTATCCTTCCAGTATTTGAATATGTTCATCACCTCCAAAGAGAAGAGATGAATGGAGCGTTAGCGAATGGTACTCTGGAAGACGAAATTTCCATAGTAACTCACAGAGATTTGGTGGAGGAATTAAAAAATGGGACTCCGCAATCATTTCGCGAAGCTATGCGACAACATTTGCAACCGCATTTCAGTCGAATTTTGCGAAGTAAATGTTAGTGGTGTTGGGTAGGCAGTTCCAGTGCAATCTGATTTGTTTTGGTAAGTTGTTGTTTTTCAAAAACAACGGTGAATCAGGTTGTGGATTGCTAATTATTTTCTATCTTTGTGGCTTGAAAAATATGCATTTATGGAAAAAGTGATAGATGAATCGAAGCAGGGGCAAAGTCTTGTTTTAGAGGTAAATAGAAATAACAGCAAAAAGGTATATATCGAAAGTTATGGCTGTCAGATGAATTTTTCTGATAGTGAGATTGTGGCTTCTATTCTTTCTCAAGAGGGCTACAATACTACGCAAACTTTAGAGGAGGCCGATTTGGTGTTGCTTAATACTTGTTCGATTCGTGAGAAAGCTGAACAAACCATTCGAAAACGGCTGGAGCAATTTAACTCTGTAAAACGCAGTCGTCCGGCTATGAAAGTGGGGGTGTTGGGCTGTATGGCAGAACGTTTGAAACATGCCTTTTTGGAGGAGGAAAAGATAGTAGATATGGTAGTTGGCCCTGATGCCTATAAAGATTTGCCTAACTTATTACAAGAGGTAGATGGAGGACGAGAGGCCGTAAATGTGATTCTTTCCAAGGAAGAAACGTATGCCGATGTTTCTCCTATACGTCTCAATAGCAATGGAGTAACTGCTTTCGTTTCAATTATGCGTGGATGTGATAATATGTGTACATTCTGCATCGTACCTTTTACGAGAGGGCGTGAACGAAGTCGCGATCCATTTTCTATACTTGAAGAAATCAATAGTTTGCAAGTAGCAGGTTTTAAGGAAGTTACTCTATTGGGACAGAATGTAGATAGCTACCTTTGGTATGGTGGCGGACTTAAGAAGGATTTTGATAAAGCTACTGAAATGGAAAAGGCAACGGCGGTCAATTTTGCCAAATTATTGGATATGGTTGCCACGGCACATCCAAAAATGCGTATTCGTTTTTCAACATCCAATCCTCAAGATATGACTTTGGATGTGATAGATACGATGGCAAAACATCATAATATCTGCAAGTATATTCATTTGCCTGTACAAAGCGGAAGCGATCGCATACTCCAAGCAATGAATAGACTACATACTCGAGCTGAGTATTTTACGTTGATTGACAACATTCGTGAGCGTATGCCTGAATGTGCCATTTCTCAAGATATGATTGCAGGATTTCCAACGGAAACTGAAGAGGATCACCAAGATACGCTTTCTCTCATGGAATATGTGAAATATGATTTTGGATTTATGTTTGCCTATTCAGAACGACCAGGAACATTAGCTGCTCGCAAAATCGCTGATGATGTTCCCGAAGAAACAAAGAAACGTCGTTTAGCAGAAATTATAGACCTACAACAGAAACACAGTCTGTATCGCACACAACAAAAAATCGGACAGATTTGCGAGGTGCTCATAGAGGGAAATTCCAAAAAATCAGATGCTCAGTGGATGGGGCGTAACACTCAAAATACAGTGGTGGTTTTCCCGAAAGAACATTACAAAGTAGGGGATTTTGTGAATGTTAAGATAGAAAGTTGTACTTCAACTACGCTCATAGGAAAAGCGATAGGATATAGCGAAATAATGAAATAGAAGAAATCTGAGTGATGATGCAGATGGAATTTTCTGAGTTGAAAAACAAAAAAATATTAGTAACCGGTGGAGCAGGCTTCATCGGTTCTAATCTTTCTGAAAAGCTCTTGGAATTAGGAGCTATGGTGACCGTTTTGGATAATTTTGCCACAGGACATAGACACAATATAGAGGCTTTCCTATCCAATGAGAATTTTACCTTGATAGAGGGAGATATCCGTGATTTAGAAACTTGTAGAAAAGCTTGTGAAGGACAGGATTTTGTCTTGCATCAGGCTGCTTTAGGTTCTGTACCTCGTTCTATCAACGACCCAATTACAAGCAACGATGTGAATGTGGGCGGCTTCCTTAATATGCTGGTAGCTGCGAGAGACGCAGGAGTAAAACGCTTGGTTTATGCCGCGAGTTCCTCTACTTATGGTGATTCTAAATCGCTACCTAAGGTGGAGGATGTCATCGGAAAACCTCTTTCTCCATATGCGATTACCAAATATGTAAATGAACTATATGCTGATGTATTCAAAAGAACTTATGATTTTGATACTATTGGATTGAGATATTTTAATGTCTTCGGAAGAAGACAAGATCCTAAAGGAGCGTATGCGGCGGTAATTCCCAAATTTGTGATTCAGCTGATGAACCACCAATCGCCTACCATTAATGGCGATGGAACTTATTCTCGTGATTTTACTTATATTGACAATGTGATTCAGATGAATCTTTTAGCGATGATTTCAGAGAATGAAAATGCAGTTAATCAAGTATATAACACGGCAGTGGGAGACAGAACGACTATCAAAGATATGGCCGAATTGCTAAGGAAGTTTCTTGCCGAGTATGACCCTAAAATTGCAGAAGTAGAAATTCTGAACGGCCCTAACCGTTTGGGTGATGTACCGCATTCTTTGGCTTCCATAGAAAAAGCACAGAAAAACTTAGGGTATCAGCCCTCTCATAAATTTGCAGAAGGGTTAAAAGAAGCCGTAGATTGGTATTGGGAAAATTTGAAGTAGTGGGTAGTGAATAGTGGGTAGTGAATAGTGGGTAGTGAATGGAGGGAGAATTATTAACAATAAATAACCATAAAATATGATGTTGAGTTATAGAGAATTGGATGTTTGGAAAAATGCAATGAATTTAGTGGACGATGTTTATATATTGACGAAATCGTTTCCGCGAGAGGAGTTGTTTGTTTTGACCAGTCAAATAAGAAGGGCATCAATTTCTATTCCATCTAATATCGCCGAAGGTTTTGATAGAAAAAATACTAAGGAATATTTACAATTTTGTTATATTGCTTTAAGCTCACCAAGTGAATTAGATACACAAATTGAGATTGCATTTAGACAAAAATACACTGAAAACACAGAAATATTATCTGAAAAAGTGTTGATTATAAAGAAACAGCTGTTAGCCTTGATAAAAAGTTTGAAATTAAAATTGAAATAAACATGAACATTACGAATACTCCAATCACTAATCTCCAATCACTAACCACGAATCCTAAAATCGCTGTTATCGGATTGGGATATGTAGGGCTGCCATTGGCCAGACTTTTTGCTACAAAATATCCCGTAGTAGGATTTGATATTAATAAAGAACGAGTAGAAAAACTTAACGGAGGACATGATGATACTTTGGAAGTTTCTGATGAGTTATTACAATCCGCTTTAGTGAAAGAGAATCCTCTAAAAACAGGAAATAATGGACTCTTATGTTCGGCAGATTTAAAAGATATTGAGGACGCGAATATTTACATCGTTACCGTTCCTACGCCAGTGGATAAAAACAATCGTCCTGTGCTTACGCCTTTAATAAAAGCCAGTGAAACGGTGGGGAAAGTACTGAAAAAAGGAGATATTGTAGTCTATGAATCTACGGTATATCCAGGGGCTACGGAGGAAGATTGTATCCCTGTGGTAGAGAAAATTTCAGGAATGAAGTACAATGTGGATTTCTTTGCAGGTTATTCCCCAGAGCGTATTAATCCAGGAGACAAGGAGCACACGGTAGAGAAAATTTTAAAAGTAACCTCCGGTTCTACACCAGAAATAGGAAAAATCGTAGATGATATTTACCAATCGGTGATTACAGCAGGTACGCATTTGGCACCGACCATAAAAGTGGCTGAGGCGGCAAAAGTAATTGAAAATTCACAACGAGACATTAACATTGCTTTCGTTAATGAGTTGGCAAAGATTTTCAATTTGATGGATATCGATACCCATGCCGTGTTGGCAGCTGCAGGTACGAAGTGGAATTTCTTACCATTCAAACCAGGTTTAGTGGGCGGACATTGCATCGGTGTTGACCCATTCTACTTGGCTCAAAAAGCGCAAGAATACGGTTATCATCCTGAGATTATTTTGGCAGGAAGAAGATTGAACGATTCGATGGGCAAATATGTAGCAGAGCAAGTGGTAAAGGCAATGATTAAAAAGAATATCAATGTGAATGGAGCAGAAGTATTGATGTTAGGAATTACCTTTAAAGAAAACTGTCCTGATGTTCGCAATACGAAAATTGTGGATGTGATTGCTGCTTTGGAAGATTTTGGCGTAAAAGTAACTATTTTTGACCCTTGGGCAAATCCAGAAGAAGTACAACACGAATATGGTCTGGAAAGCACCCAGAAACTATCTTCTACAAAGTTTGATGCTATTGTATTAGGTGTGGCTCATAAAGAATTTAAAGAGTTGGATATTCATTCTTTGACCAAAGAAAATGCCGTGGTGTATGATGTAAAGGGAATTTTAGAGGCAGTAGATGGGAGGTTGTGATTAGTAAATGAAGAAAAAATTAAACTTATTAAAATAAAAAGATGATTTAGTAAAATATACACCAATGAACCAGCTGAAAAAAGGAGCTATATTATCATATTTAAACATCATTCTTACTAATGTTGTAGGGTTAGTACTTACCCCTTTTATCATTCGTTCGTTAGGAGATAGTGAATATGGACTTTATACTTTGATAGGAGCATTTGTAGGTTATTTATCTATTATGGATTTGGGATTAAACAATACAATTGTAAGATATGTTGCTAAATATAGAGCAGAAAATAATAAAAAGAAAGAAGAAGATTTCTTAGGAACCTCCTTAATGATATATGGAGGTATTTCATTGATTGTTATGATATTTGGATTGTCTCTATACTCTAATATAGAAAATATTTTCGGAGAAACATTAAATCCTGAACAAATTTCAAAAGCAAAATTAATGATGCTTTTGCTTGTTTTTAATTTGATGGTATCTATACCTGGAGGCTCTTTCGCTGCAATTTGTAATGCCTATGAGCATTTTGTTTTTCCAAGAGCAATGAATGTTATTAAGTATGTACTTCGTAGTGTTTTAGTTATTACTGTGCTGTATCAAGGGGCCGATTCTGTGGGACTGGTGCTGTTGGATACCATTCTAAATGTTTTTTTTATATTAATAAGTTATTTTTATGTTAAAAATAATTTAAAAATTATTTTTCGTTTTCATAAAATGAATAAGAGATTTATCTTCGAAATATTTTCTTATTCTATGTGGATTTTTCTGTTTGCAGTTACTGAACAAATACTATGGAAAGGAGGGCAGTTTATAATAGGAACAAAGTCAGATCCTTCTCAAGTGGGGATTTATGCGATAGGAATTGTACTAGGGTCTTATTATGCAGCTTTTTCGGGAGCAATATCTAATCTTTTTTTACCCAAGGCTATTCAAATGATTGTAAAAAAAACGAGTTCAATTGAGCTGACTTTTCAGATGACTAAAATCGCAAGATTTTCATTATTTTCTTTAATGCTCATATTTATTGAATTCTTGCTTTTAGGGAGGCAGTTTGTAAGCCTATGGGTTGGTAAGAATTATATCGAATCTTACTATATAGCAGTTATCGTAATGATAGGATACACTACACCTCTAATTCAAAAGTTTGCCAACTCTATATTAGAAGCTAAAAATCTTTTTAAATATAACGCTTTGATTTATTTAGGTTGCATAGTTTTAGGAATGTTAAGTTCTTTGTTTCTTGTTGAAAAATTTGGCGTGATTGGTGTTATTAGTGGAATTGCAACAGGATGGATTATTGCACAGATTATTATGAATGTTTTTTTTGTTAAGAAGCTTGGATTAGATATTATATTATTTTTTAAGTTAACAGCAAAAGGGTTGGTGTTTGTGTTTGTATTAACCTTGGTAGTATCTTTTTTAATAACTCAAATAGTTCTATTTAAAGTTGGTTGGTTAGATTTTATGATAAAGGCAGTACTAATAGGTATAGTATATATTTGTTCTCTCTATACCATCGGAATGAATACCCAAGAAAAAGGTATGATTGTAAGTTTAATAAAGCACTATTTGAAACCTTAGAAGATTCTGTATTAAAATTCACTAACAGAGCAAAAAATGTTTGACTGGATTCCTTTAGAATATTATAAACCTTTATACTATTATACAAGTTTGATAATAGTATTGTTTATAGGTATTCATACCATGTCAAAAGATTTGCAAGATAGAAAAGTTGTAATAATGTCCCAAAATATTGGAATGTTATTTTTAATAGGATTAGTTTTTTACGTAGGCTTCAGGCCTGTGAGTGGTCAATATTTCGGTGACATGAGTGTCTATGCAAACTATTTTAACAATTATCAGGAAGGGAACCCAATCACTATTAAAGAGGATGTGTTATTTCATATATTTACAAAAATTTGCTCCTCTTTCATGAGCGTACATGCTTACTTCTTGACTTGTGCAGCCATGTATATTGTGCCTTTATACTTTGTCAGTAATAAATGGTTCAAGGCTTATTGGTTTTATGCGTTTTTATTATTGAGCGTTTCTTTTTCTTTTTGGGCTTATGGAACGAATGGTATAAGAAATGGGATAGCAACATCATTTTTTTTATTAGCCATATCAAGAACTCAATGGTTATGGCGAGGACTCATCTTATTTATTGCTGTAAGTATTCATAACTCTGTAGCTTTGCCGATGTTAGCATATTTATTAGCAAATTTTTATACTCAGCCCAAATATTATTTGTACTTTTGGATAGCATGTATTCCAATATCTTTGGTAGCAGGTATGGATTTACAAGGCATTTTTGCTGGTTTCATAGATAGTAGCAGAACCTCTTATCTTACAGATGGAAATGTGAATGATGATCATTTTTCAAGTACAGGATTTCGTTGGGACTTTTTATTGTATAGTGCTTCTGCAATAATAGCAGGATGGTATTATGTTTTCAAGCTAAATTACAAATACAAACCGTACTTAGTGCTGTATTGCACCTACTTGATAGCCAATAGTTTTTGGATATTAGTTATTAAAGCTAACTTCTCAAATAGATTTGCTTATTTATCTTGGTTTATGATGGCACTAGTCATTGTTTTTCCACTGATAAAACATAAGATTATGTCTAAACAAACTCAATTTTTGGTGTATGTTACTTTGGCTTATTTCGGTTTTACTTTTTTTATGTTTTTAATATCTATGTAATGAAAAAAATCACTGTTTTTACTCCCACATATAATAGAGCTCATTTGTTACCAAGGCTGTATCAAAGTCTTTGTGAACAGACTTCTAGAGATTTTATATGGCTCGTAATAGATGATGGCTCTCATGATAATACTCAAGAATTGATTCGTCAATGGCAAAAGGATAATATAATAGAAATAACTTATCTTTTTAAAGAAAATGGTGGTATGCATACAGGACATAATCTTGCATACAAAAATATATCAACAGAACTTAATGTGTGTATAGATTCAGATGATTATATGCCTAGAGATGCTATTCAAAAAATATTGATTACTTGGTTGCAAATTGAAAACAAAGAAAAAATTGCAGGAATTATAGGTTTAGATGCAGATAATAAAGGGAAAATAATAGGTACAGATATTCCTGTAGGACTTAAAAAAGGTTCTCTTTGGGATTTATATAATAAGTACGGAGTAAAGGGAGATAAAAAACTTGTAGTTCGTACCGATGTTATAAAACAATATCCATTGTATCCAGAATATGAACATGAACGTCTAGTTCCTTTGGATGTGCTATACATTATGATAGGAAGAGATTATGACTTTATGTATCAAAATGAAGTGTATTGCATTGTAGAATATCAGGAGGAAGGTTCTTCCAAAACTATTTTTAAGCAATACAAACAGTCTCCAAGAGGATTTGCATACGCTAGAAATATTTATAAGAAGTATGAAAAATCTTTTATTTCAAATTTAAAAAGTTCGGTGCATCTTGTTTCTTCTGCAATTTTTGCTAAAGATATAAAATTGATTTTGAAAGGTGAAAAAATATATCAAAATTGGATAGTTTTGCCATTAGGCTTCATATTAAATATGTATATTAGGTGCAAAATTCGATTTTAAAAATGATTACTTAAGATGAAGGTGTTACATGTAATAAATTCTTTAGGGACAGGAGGAGCCGAAAAATTAATCTTGGATACGCTTCCATTACTATCTCAAAAAAAAGGGGTAGAGATACATTTGGCTCTATTGGATGCTAAAGCTTATCCTTTTTATGAGCAGATGAAAAAAAATACTAATATTAAAATAATAGAACTTTCTAAGGGAACCCCATATAATCCTCTGCTTATTTTTAAAATGATTCCCCTTTTGCGTGAGTATGATTTGGTACATGTGCATCTCTTTCCCGCTATGTACTTTGTAGCTTTTGCGAAATTATTATCTCTATCAAAAGTTAAGTTAGTATTTAGTGAACATAGTACATTTAACACTCGGACAAATAATATGTTATTATCAATATTAGATAAGAAAGTGTATAAGCTGTATGATCATTTAATAGCCGTTTCTCATGATGTAAAATCGACTTTTGATAGATATTTGAATAAATTTCCTATAACTTTAATAGACAATGGAGTGAACTTATGTAGGATTTTTACTGCAAGGGGGTATGAAAAAGAAAAATTAGAAATAAAACAAATTGATAAAAATGATTTTTTAATTGCTCAAATCTCTGCATTTAGAATTGGAAAAAGGCAAGATATACTTGTAAAGGCTATGTCTTTATTACCAGAATCGGCTAAATTACTTTTAATAGGGGATGGACCAGATGAGAGAAAAAAGCAAATTAAAACTTTGGTAAAGGAGTTGGATTTAGAGCATCGTGTGTTTTTTTTAGGATTAAGGATGGATATTCCAGAGCTACTAAAAACGGTAGATGTTAATGTATTGTCTTCTGATTTTGAAGGATTATCTCTTTCGTCTATAGAAGGAATGGCATCTGAAAAACCTTTTGTAGCATCCGATGTAGAGGGGTTGAGAGATATAGTAAATGGTTCAGGAATTTTATTTGAGAATGAAAATTATAAAGAGCTATCATCAATTTTATTAAAACTGATGACTGATAAACAATTGGCGATAGAAGTAGGAAAAAAATGTAAAGAAAAAGCTAAGCAATATGATATTCAAAAAACCGTTGATCAAACATTTCAATTATATCAAAGGTTATTGAAATGAATATTACGATACATAAATTCACGGTATTTTTATGATATTTTAGTGGTATATACAAAGGGGGAATTAAAGTATTTTTTGTAACATTTTTATTATGAGCGGAATCAAGGGATTAATATATAAAAAAGCAGATTTGTTGTCTAAACAGCATTCGGAAGAGATGAATTTGAAAATTATTCATCCAAAACATGACGAGCATAGAATTTTCGTAGAGGAAAAAGAAAAACATACATATCCTGTTCATCTAGAAGAGCAGTTTAAAGTTCTTACTTTTGATGGGAGAATTTATAATTATTCTTCACTCAGAAAAAAATTAGAAAACGAAGGTTACCGTTTTAAAAATAAATCTGATACAGAATTAATACTTTATTTATATCAAGAATATGGAAATCAGTGCTTTAAAATGCTTGATGGTATGTTTGCTATTGCTCTATATGATAAAAGTAATGATAAAGTATTTATCGCTAGAGATTTCTTTGGAAATAAGTCATTATATTATACTCAAACACAAAATGGATTCGTTTGGTCATTAGAGTTGAAAGAAATTATTTCAACTTTGTCTCAAAAACCAAAAATTGATAAAATAGGACTGAATCTTTATTTTCAGTTGACTTATATTCCAGCACCTTTTACAATATATGAGGGGGTAAAGAAATTAGAAGCCAATAGCTTGCTGATCTATGATTTAAAAGCAGATACTTATTATATAGAACCTATTCATACAGATAAAGTTCAAAAACAAAATATAGACTTTTATTCTGCAAAAAAGAAAGTCAAGGATTTGGTTACTGAGAGTGTATTAGCCATGAGCGTTTCTGATGTGCCTTTGGGTACATTTCTTTCAGGAGGGGTAGATTCTTCTATTGTCAGTTTATGTTTGGCACAAAATACTGACCAGAAAATCAATACTTTTTCAATAGGTTTTGATAAAAAATCTTTTGACGAAACTGAAAAATCTAGAATGGTAGCTCAGTTGATAGGAAGCGAACACAATGAATTTGTTATTTCTCAGAAGGATTTAACACAACATTTAGATGCTATTTTATTGAATTTTGATCAGCCTTTTGCAGATTCTTCAGCTTTGCCAAGCTATATGGTAGCCAAAAAAACAAGTGACTTTGTAAAAGTGGCACTCACAGGGGATGGAGGTGATGAGGTTTTCGGAGGATATAACAAATATCGAATAGGAGCGATTAACCATAAGTACACTTCCATTGTACCTCAGTTTTTTCATAATAGCATTGTAAATATTTCGAATGTTTTTACTAAACAAAGGGAAGATCATAGAGGCTTGAAATTTAAAATAAGAAAAGCATTACAATCTATTAATTATGATGGTGAATTTTTTTATAATATCATTAAATTAGGTTTTCCAGAACATGAGTTAGATAGATATATGTTATCATCTTATTTTACGGAAAATCCTTTGAAATATTACAAGAGTCAGCTTCCTAAACCACAATCATTGTCTGATTTTAGACAGGTGGACAAAATGCTCAGTCTTGAAGGAGATATGATTGTTAAAGTGGATAGGACTAGCATGCTTGCTTCATTGGAGTGTCGTGCTCCTTTATTGACTCATGCTCTTTGGAATTATACACATTCATTGCCAGATCACTTTCTTCTCAAAGGAAATGATAAAAAAAGGATTTTGAAAAAGGCTTTTGAAGACCAATTTCCTGAAGGATTTTTAGAAAAATCAAAGCAAGGATTCGGTGTACCTGTGGGGGATTGGCTGAAACAAGGTCTGAAAGATGAGCTACTTAGTTATATAGAAGATGGATTTCTTGAAAAACAAAATATTTTTAATGTTGCAGAGATAAAAAGAATAGTGCTCAATCATGTGCAGAGTAGAGAAGATAATTCATTTCGAGTATGGACCTTCTATTGTTTTCAAAAATGGTATAAAAATATATATGACTTGTAATAAATATAGCCGATGAATCGAATTAAACTCTTCCGTATAACCACCGTCCCTATTTCTTTGAAGACCTTACTGAAAGGACAGCATTTTTTCATGTCTGATAACGGATTTGAAGTGGTGGGAGTGTCTTCTTTTGGAAAAGAATTAGGTGAGGTTTCAGAAGATGAGGGCATTCGTACCGTGGCTATTGAAATGTCGAGGCAAATCACTCCTTTACAAGATTTGAAGTCGCTTTGGAAAATGTGGAATTTTTTAAGAAAAGAAAAACCCGAAATTGTTCATACACATACCCCTAAGGCAGGTACTATAGGAATGTTGGCAGCAAAGTTAGCAGGGGTTCCTCATCGTTTGCATACCGTAGCCGGATTGCCATTGATGGAAGCCAAAGGAAATAAAAGAAAAATACTCAATTTTGTAGAGAAAATCACCTATTCCTGTGCTACAAAGGTTTATCCAAATTCTAAAGGCTTATACCATATTATTTTAGAAAATAATTTTACCACCAAAAACAAGCTGAAAGTAATTGCCAATGGTTCTTCCAACGGAATAAATACTGAGTACTTCTCTCCTGAGAGCATTTCTGACCAAGAAAAACAAGAGTTAAAAAAGACATTGAATATACAACCTGATGATTTTGTTTTTATCTTTGTAGGACGATTAGTTAGAGACAAGGGAGTCAACGAATTGATAGTCGCTTTTTCTGAACTAAATTTACCTAATGCTAAACTTTTATTGGTAGGAAGAGAAGAAAAAGATTTAGACCCTCTTGAAATCAATACTATTAAAGAAATACAGAAAAATGAAAATATCATTGCTGTTGGTTTTCAAAAGGATGTTCGTTTATATTTTGCTATTGCAGATTGTTTGGCTTTTCCGAGCTACCGAGAAGGGTTCCCTAATGTGGTGATGCAAGCAGGGGCGATGGGATTGCCAAGTATTGTTTCCGATATCAATGGTTGTAATGAAATTATAGCGGAAGGAGAAAATGGATGCATTATCCCTTCCAAATCTGTAGAAGAACTGAAACTAGCAATGAAGAAAATGAAGGAGGATAAATCATTGTATTATTCGTTGCAACAAAACAGTCGTAGAATGATTGTGGAAAGGTACCAACAAGAAGCAGTTTGGAAGGCTCTTTTAGAGGAGTATAACTTTTTAATAGCAGGGAGAAATGTATAAAACTTTCATAAAACCCTTTTTGGATTTCATTTTGGCACTCATTGGATTTTTACTGTTGAGTCCTGTGTTTATTATAGTTACGATAGGCTTATTTTTTGCCAATCAAGGAAAGCCGTTTTTCTTTCAGCTGAGACCCGGGAAAGATGGGAAGATTTTCAAAATCATCAAGTTCAAAACGATGAACGATAAAAAAGATGAACACGGAAATTTACTTCCTGATGCGGATCGATTAACAAAAGTTGGTAGTTTTGTACGCAAGACTTCTTTAGATGAAATTCCGCAACTGCTGAATGTCATCAAAGGCGATATGAGTTTGATAGGGCCAAGACCGCTTTTACCCCAGTATTTGGAGCTTTATAATGAATTTCAGCGTAGAAGACATGAGATAAAACCAGGGATAACGGGCTGGGCTCAAATCAATGGAAGGAATGCCATATCGTGGCAGAAAAAATTTGAATACGATGTTTGGTATGTGGATAATGTAGGTTTTGGATTGGATTTGAAAATATTGTTTTTCACCATATTGAAAATAATAATTAGAGAAGGAATAAATCAAAAAGGTAAGGCTACAGTTGAAAGGTTTAATAGATACAATTAGGTATGAATAAATGTATTATAGTTGGAGCAGGAACTTATGGGCAAGTTTATGCTAAATATTTGAAAAGTGAATATGAAATTTTAGGTTTTATAGATGATAATGCACAACTGAAAGGCACAATTATTTCTCAGCTACCCGTTATAGGAAATCTTCAGTTTTTATTAGATGAAATGGACCGAAAAATAAAGGTGTTTGTGCCAATAGGAGATACGAGTAGTAGAGAAAGAATATTGAGAGAGGTTAGAAAGAATGGTTTTTCTACACCCAACTATATTCATTCTACCGTCAATATAGGTACAGATGTGATATTAGGAGATAGCGCAATTTATATTCTTCAAGGGGTAGTTATAATGCCTATGGCCGTAATAGATAACGATGTCATGATTAGTTCGGGAACAATAATTTCGCATCATGCTGTCATACAAAAAAATGTGTTTATTTCTTTTGGTGTTAACGTGGGAGCTTCTGTGTTAGTCAGAGAGAAGTCTTACGTTGGTATAGGAGCGACTATTATGACAGGTGTAAAACAAACAGGATATGATTGTCTTATAGGGGCAGGTGCTGTGGTGATTAGAGATGTTCCTGATTATGCTACAGTGGTAGGAAACCCTGCCAAGGTGATAAAGGTAAAAAACAATGCTCATGCACTATAATAGTGCAAAAAAATAAATAAAATGCACTTAGGTAGTGCAAAATTGCGAAAAACAAAATAAGATGAACACAAAAATATGGCTTTCCTCTCCGCATATGGGAGGTAATGAACTCAAATACATACACGAGGCTTTTGATGAAAATTGGGTAGCACCTCTAGGGCCGAATGTCAATAATTTTGAGCTAGATTTAGAGAAATTTATTGGAGAAAATACTAAGATTGCTGCCCTCTCGGCAGGTACGGCTGCTTTGCATTTGGCATTGATTATTCTCGGAGTAAAGGCAGGTGATGAGGTGATTTGCCAAAGTATGACTTTCTCGGCATCGGCAAATCCTATTGCCTATCAAGGGGCGACCCCCGTATTCATTGATAGCGAACCCGAGACTTGGAATATGTGTCCGCAGGCTTTGGAAGAGGCTATTCAAGACCGCATCGCCAAAGGGAAAAAGCCCAAAGCGATTATCGTGGTGCATCTCTATGGAATGCCAGCAAAATTGGACGAGATTTTAAGCATTGCCAAAAAGTACGAAATTCCAGTAGTGGAAGATGCAGCAGAGGCACTTGGAAGTACTTATAAAGGGCAAAAATGCGGTTCGTTTGGAGAAATGTCTATTTTGAGTTTCAATGGAAATAAAATCATAACCACTTCAGGCGGAGGGGCTTTGGTGTGCAAAACTCAAGCACAGAAAGACCAAGCTGTATTTCTTTCCACTCAGGCAAGGGATAATGCTCCGCACTATCAGCATTCGCATATTGGGTACAACTATAGAATGAGCAATATTTCGGCAGGAATCGGTCGTGGGCAAATG
>NZ_CDOI01000177.1 GCF_000827555.1 Capnocytophaga canis | reverse complement strand
AATTGTTATTAGCATTCAACAAAAATACAACTTTATTCCCTGATTGTCAAATTTTTATACCATCATACTTTTTAAAACACGACCAACTATCGTACTTCGTAATTAACTATCGTACTTCGTAATTAACTTCGTAATTCGTAATTAATCATTAACCACCGTCCAGCCTTTTGCTCTAATAGCATTAAGCTGACTTTGAGAAAACTCTTGAGAGTTGGAATTATAAAATTTTGCTTCTTCAGATGCTGAGCGTGTGGGCAAATCATCTACAATTTTTTGTTTGCTTGCAGGGGTTAGGTTATTATTTATAATAGTAATCTTATTTAATTTTGTGTTTTTACTAATGTCTAAACTCGTAAATGGATTCCCTGAACAATGAAGTTCTGTTAAGTCGTGTTTTTACTAATGTCTAAACTTGTTAGCTGATTGTTACCACATGCAAGAAAATCTAAGTTTGTGTTTTTACTAATATCTAAACTTGTTAGTTGATTACCATGAAAATAAAGATATGTTAACGCTGTATTTTTGCTAACATCTAAACTTGTCAGTTGATTATACATACAAACGAGTTGTTCTAAGAGTACGTTGTTAGAGAGATTCAGATTGGTTAGTTGATTATTATCACAATATAACCTTAGTAACTTTGTATTTTTGCTGATATCCAAACTGGTTAGCTGATTATCATAACAGCTGAGAATCTCTAAATTTATATTTTTAGAAAGATCTAAACTGGTTAATTGATTATAGTTACAGTCGAGACTCTTTAAATTTATATTTTTAGAAACATCTAAATTAGTTAATTGGTTTTTATGACAACCAAGATATAATAAACCTGTATTTTTGCTAACATCTAAATTAGTCAGGTGACTGTCATGACATTGAAGTACCTCTAAATATGGATTTTTACTGATATCTAAATTTGTCAGTTTATTTTGATTGCAACCAAGCTTTTTTAAATATGGGTTTTTTGTAACATCCAAATTGATCAGTTGATTTTGATTACAGTTTAAAATAGTTGTTTTCCCATAAATCGTTACTGTTTTTTCTGATGTTAGTTGATTTATTGTGTAATTAGTTGAAGTTCCATATAGCCAATTATTAAAACTTGTCACATTTTCTCCCGTGTCTTTTTGTCCGTTGTTGTTTAGGTCTATCCAAACATCGTTTTGGTCTTGGGGGTCAGCATTGATAACCAATTTAAGGCTATTTGCGGTTGTTTTTAGTACCATTTTTGGGGTTTCTTCGTCGGTTACTTTTACAACGCAAGAGGCTGTTTTCCCGCCATCTTCGGTAGTAGCGGTAATATATACCGTTCCTGAAGCTACGCCTGTTACTTTTCCGCTGGAACTAACAGTAGCAATGGAGGTGTTTCCGCTTGTCCATGTTACGGCTTTGTTAGTGGCGTTTGTAGGCAACACGTTTGCTGATAAATTATGGGTGTCTCCAAGGCTTAAAGTTAAGTTGCTTTCTGATAACTCAACAGCGGTTACTTGCACAATCGTACTACCCCCTCCTGTAGGCATAGGAAATATTCTATCTCGGTATTCGCTCCAAAACCAATTAGGGTCGTTTTTATAGGTGTCTACATAGGCTTGTGGCACATAAATAAACGGATTTCTACTGCTTCCAAAGAGTGTTAAGCTATATAGAGCATAAGTTCGAGGAGGAGCAGGTGCTTTTACAGTAATTGAAACCAATGATGGGGTATTTGCAAATAACCTTGGTCCTACGTTTTCTAAAGTTGAGGGTAAAACAATGGATTGCAACGATGAGCAACCTTCAAATGCAGCTGTTTCAATACGTTTCATTCCCTCGGCTATGGTTACTTTGTTCAATGCCGTACAGTTTTGAAAAGCCTCTTCTCCAATCATGTACACTTTTCCATGAATTACTACTTCTTTTAGTCTTTGACAGTTTGCAAAGGCTCTACTGCTTATTATATTCACGTTAGCTGGAATAATCACTTTTCCATCAGCAGGGATTTTTGTGCAATCCCATCCTGTTAATACACTTCCGCTAATACGTGCTCCGTCGGGTATCACCGAGGAAGCTGTCACCGTTACTTTACAGGTGGCTGTTTTAGAACCATCTTCGGTAGTAGCTGTAATATAAACAGTTCCAGAAGCAACGCCCGTTACTTTTCCGCTGGAACTAACAGTAGCAATGGAGGTGTTTCCACTTGTCCACGTTACGGTTTTGTTAGTGGCGTTTGTAGG
>NZ_CDOI01000176.1 GCF_000827555.1 Capnocytophaga canis | reverse complement strand
CCAGCCGTTACAGTAACCTCTGCTGGATTACAACCTAAATATTTTGTTGGTATTGGGGTAACGGTAATGGCAGGTGGTGCCTTAATCTCAAAGGTTTCCGTAACTTCACAATCTGTTGAAGTAGCACTATAACGGAATTTCACTGTATGATTACCCACTGGAACATCATCCCAAACGAATGGGTTTGCAGTTTCTAAAGTCCATGTTCCTCCATCTTTTGACACGTAGTAGCCTGTATTTGCTATGTTTTTCAAATTAATTTGGTATTTACCTCTACTATTAGGAGTTGTCGTGGAGGCTGGATGACATTTTGCATTTTCAACGATGCGTGTGTTTTCATTAGCACCAAATTGTTTGTTTGACAACACAGTTGCGGTCACTTCTGCATCGAAACCACACACTTTTGGTACCTGATACACAAGAATATCGTCAATAGCCAAGTCATTACCACCTGTTTCAGGACTCATACTTACTACTTCAATACGCAATGAGGTTACGCCAGGTGCAGCCAAGGTTCCAGAGAAACGATGCCACGCGCCTCTAACCATTTCATTCACTGGAATATTTCCCGAATCTTGTTGCGTTCCGATGATTTGTCCAGTAGCGGAATTTACCAAACGAATGGCAAATATTGGTGGTGCACATGATGTACAATGGCACAAATTGTAAACGTACATTTCAAAACGAATTTCTTGTTCTGGAATTACGTCGTTCACCTCTTTGTAGTAAATAGGTTTATTAAATCCTACGCTTCCTACATTCATTGCTAAATAACGTCCTGTAGGATCTGATGGTGAGGTATGGTCTGTCGGAGCTGTCCAACAATTGTTAGCTAATGTTCCTGAGGTAGGATTTGTAACTGTACCTGCAGGCATTACAACATATTGTCCATCAGCTATGGTTGAGGTATCTCTATATGTATAGTTAGGATGCACATTCGGATTTCGTGTATAACCTCCATATCCAAAGTCTTCTTTTATCAGAATACTTGGCGTAGGTGCTATTGGATCCGCATATTTTATCTTAATTGTATGTGATCCAGGTGGTAATCCTGAAATAGTGGATGAGGTATAAGTTCTTCCATTGTGTTCATAGGTATAAACAAACCCATTTTGATTACTGTCTACTGTAATACTTCCCAGTCCTTGGCAATCATATGCCACAGAAGTAGTAAAGTTTGGAGCTACAGGACGGTTTGGCACATTTACTTCCATAGGACCAAACTCACACTCATTGACCTTATCGCGTACAAACACATTATGTGTACCGGCTGGTAACCACGCCTCGGAAGAGGTTATCCAATTTGCTTTGTTATCGAAACTATATTCATAGTTACCTGAACCTCCTTGTACGTTGGTTACTCGTACTTTAGCTTTGTCGGAATTCACTCCCGTACCACCACAACCAATCAACTCAATCACTCCGGCAAAGGCCGCCGTAATCTTAGCATTGTTTATTGGTGGCAGAGTCAAAGTTGAGGTAAGCGTACAGGTAGCAGAACCTGATGAAATCAATAAAGATGGTGTATATGTACCTCCAGGTGTCAGCCCCACAAAAGCGTTTCCTATCTGTGAGGTAAGCCCTCCATCTACGCTGTAACGGATTTGGAAATTGGATGGATTACTGGTTACATTTATCTGCAATGCCACTTTCTGCCCACAATCTGTCAGTCTGGATGTTGCGGTAAATGTAGGGTGTGTTAAAGCATCAACCGTGGCGGATGTACTCACACTACAGTTGTTCCCATCCGTTACCTGAATGTTATAAGTACCTGCTGCCGTTACCGTAAATTCATAGAATTTACCCGTGTAGTTATACACATAAGTAGTTCCACCATCAATCCTATATCCATAGCTCGTACCAGGTGTTCCTCCCTGTGCTTCCACTCGAATCACCGCCTCGCCACACATCAAATGACGCTTCACGGTAGCTGTAGCTTTCAATTCAGGGAGTTTATTAATTGTTATGGGATGGCTTAATGCACAACCATCAGGAGAAGTTACCTGTACATAATAGTTTCCATCATTCAAATTAGGTACGGTGATGTTGGTGGTATTAGTGGCATTCACTTGGTAGACTACTGCCCCTGAAGCAGATGCATTTCTTACAACATAGGTGTAAGGTGGAAACATATCCGATACGCTAATTTGCAAACTACCTTTGGAATTCTGACATGCCAACGGTGTTGCTGCTACAGCCAGATTCGGATTTTTACGTATAATTGAAGCAGGAAGCTCAAAGATACACGGAGTGTAAGTCGATCCTGCTGGTAATGCCTGACGAATCAAGACTGTATAAGAATCTGGATTCGTAACAGTAAATTTATTCGAATTCTGATAATTAACTACAATGTTTCCATCACTACCTCGCAAAGCATATTGATAACCTGAAGTTGGATGAGTTACAGTGATTTCACCTTGTTTTGTACAAATGATGTCACGTGTGGTTACCGTAGGGGTAAGCTCCGTTTTAGTTACTCTAAAATAGAATACCTGCACACAACCTCCCGCGTAATTAATTTCAACTCGATAATCTCCCCCTTGGCTAACATTGTAAGAACTTCCTGTGTGTACTGTATTCCATGTACATCCGTAGTTATCCAGTACGGGGCAAGTATCAGGATGCGTGGCAGGAATGGTACAGTTATTGCGTTTCTGCCAATTGTAACTAACTGCTCCTGCGGTGTTTAACTGCAACAGTTTGGTCGCAGAAGTACCACAAAGGTAAATTTGTGGATAGTCCGAACCGTCATTACCGCAAGTCAGCACCAAAGAAGCATACTGATTGATAGGATTGATTGCCAAAGCTGTTGAATGCAAAACTACTTCTATTTCTTCACGCATATCAGCACAACCCGTTTTTTTCTTTAAAACCTTATAAGTACCAGTCTCTGTAACTTTTAACGTTTGTGATGTTCCAATGATTGTTGAGCTACCTTCTTTTGTCCAAGCATAGGTCTCAAAATCTGCACCTGCTACCAAATCAAGCGTTTTCTGACAAAGAGTTTCTTTTCTTTTACTCACACAAGTTCCTAGATTAGCAATGAAAATTGAAGGCCCTTCAATACCATTTAAACATGTTCCAAAACTGCTTGAACTTTGTGCTTGAAAATCCGAAGGATTATAACTTCCTTTATAAGTTGCCTCTATAATATTTCCGATTCTATTGGAACAAGCATTTCGCAATCCATTACAATCATTGGGAACCTTAACCTCAAATGAAATTTTATTCCATGTCGTTTGTTCTTTTTTCACAACATGATTTGGAACATTGAATTTAATAGTGTGGTTTGCAGGATTATAAACATAGTCAACCCCCGCTACAGGATTCGAATTCCACCCGAATTTAACAGATGAAATAATGTCTGTATATATTAAATTTTCAGACAGTACGTCTGTAAGCTCCAAATTTTCAGCATCATCATTTCCCGCATTCCTGAATTTGATTTCATAACGTAACTTATCGCCTAAATTAACCGTACCTCCTGTTACATCAGCCTCTCCATTGACTTTATATATTTTCTTTTCTATCAATATTTTGGGAGCAATCACATCAATCCCAAAAGCAAACATATAGGGATAGATTACATCCCACCCTGTGGTAATTCTCAATTTGGTAGCTGTTTGATTATTTGCTAATATGTCATTGTCTGCATTGTCTACCTTGAAAATACCTGCATCATATCCAAACAAGTTAGTACTATTGGGTCTTTTGTGATTATACATTCCATTAACATCGGTAATTTTACTATTAAAAAAATCGTTCTGACCTGGAAAAGCTATATTGTCTACAATTGCTCTGCCAGGAGCTGTCAATGTATGAAATTGTGTTCCTTTCTCAATTTGGAGTATATCCTGAGGCTTGCGTTCTCCCTCCAATGCACTAAACGCAATTTTAGCATGTACAGGCCCCCTAGGAATTGTTTTAAATCCAGAAATAGGAATGTTAAGAATTCCATTATTTTTAACTACAGAAAAGCCATCAAATAAAGTAATATGTTTGCTGGATAAAGTTGAATTTTCATATACTACATACAATGTCCAACCTCCTGCAAATCCTACACGAGAATCTCTTCCATGAGCAGCTCTCAGGTCTGCTACCATATATTCTCCTAAAAAATTTCCCTTAGCTACTTCAGTCTGCTTCAATAATTCTGTTACATCAGCAACATAAACGTAAGCCCGTTGGTGAGTAGCTTCAGTATAATTTTCCGACAACACATCTCCTCCATCATATACCTTTTCTCCTGTAAGTATATGATAACCCGAAGATGAAGGAGTCTTAAACTTTACCTCTTTAAATTTAGCCTTTTGTAACTCGGGTTGTGTTGGAGCTAATTTCTGATTCATATAAACAGCACTCCAATAGAGATACGCCTGTTTTACCTTTGAACAAGCTATGAGTTGGTTTTCTAAAACTATAGAAGCCGCACTTGAACTAAACGTTGTAGGATCATTGTCTATATCTATATAGTAAAGCGGTACATCTTCGTTACTCGTTGCAGACCCCGTATAAACTTGATTTGCTTGAGTTGAATTTGTCCCATAATTCAAAATAGAGTTTCCTACTACAAGCATGTCTCCATTCAGTGTAACATTATATCTGTGAGGTACAAAACTCTGATGAGTCTGAGCTTGACCAAACACTCTGCCACCACCAACAATCGTCAGTAGTAACATAAGAAAAAAAGATGAATTTTTCATATTTATAAACATAGCTTTTTCACTTTTATATATTTTTCAATTGCTTTATTTTTCTGCCAAATATTCAGATAGGAATTCCTGTTTACCCCCCTGAAACTATCGGTGTGAAACACTTAAAAGACCAAATGTAGGAACGACAACGGTTAGAAATCAAAATATACAAACTATTTTAATCTCTAACCATTATCCTCTCTCTCAATTTACGTTATTATCGACTTACCCTCAGAATCCAAATACTTCTGTCGGCAAATTCTGGTCGTCTGAGCGTTTCGGTCATAACCACTCCTGCTTCTCCTTTGCTACTGTACGCCTTGTTAAGGTAAACGTACGTCATTCCATTTTCAGGGTGTACAAAAGTATATGCTGTCAATCCAAGCCCTCTGACATTTTGTAAATATTGGTAAGCTCCTTTAGGATTTCTATAAACTCCCGCGATAACGTAGAATCCTTCTGAAATTTTATCATTTGCAATCTTGTGTTCCTGTACTTTCAGACGTTCTTCCAATCGTTGCATAATTGTTTTCGGTTTCTCCTCTGGCTTCGGAGGAGGCGGTGTTGTTTGAGTGGTTGGCGTCACCACCGCTGTTTTTTTCTTCTCTTCTTTGGCTCTTTCAGCAGCCTTACGTTTGTTTTCTAACTCGACCTCTTTTGCTTTTCTGTCTTTTGCTAATTTTTTAGCCCTTGCTTGACGCTCACCTCCGAAATTATAGGCAAGAGTAATCTCATAAGTCCCTCCTAAATTGCTTACATAGGTACCTATGCCTTGTTCGTAGCCAAATCCTGCACTTAGGTTAGCGTTCACATTGAACCCTAAACCTGCTGATACTCCATATTTTTGATCATATCCAGCATGTACCCAACCTAAAGTAGGCATGTCGAGCATTGCATGTCCCCCCATTTGAAAATTATCTGCGCTTTTTCGTCCTCTTGCTAATACGGACAAAGTAGCCTCTTCCAAAACTCCACTACCTGCTGTCATCGTATTTCGGTACATTACGTGCCCTGTAAAAGCTTTATCACTAAAAGGTACCGCCATCTCACCTCCAGCCAATGCATAATCAATCAAATTTTCAGCATTCAATCCAAAATGTATCATCCCGAAATTTATATCGAAAGCTGGGTTTATATTAAAAATCCCAGTATTGCTAAAATTCGCTAAAAAAGGATCTGATGAATCATTAGCTACAATCTTCCCTTGAGCAATACCACTCATACCAAAAGATGCATTAATCCCTAATCTCAAATAGCTCTCATCTCCCAAACCTATCTGATGAACATAATTTCCTAAAAAACCTGTATTCTGAAACACTCCAATCTTTTTCTGAAATGCCATAACATTAATCACCTCATTATCAGACCATTTTTTACCATAAGTCCCCATAAAAATACTAAAGTTATTTTGAAAATTCATCCACTGCTGTCTGTGATACAATGCCACATGTGACTCTTTGTACCCAAAAATTGGAAAAGCTGGATTCATCAAAAACGTGTTGTATTTTACAGCTGTATGTCCTGGTAAATCATGTGCTAAATAATAGTTATTCTTTTGCTGTGCCCACGAAAACTGAACTAACAACATCAAAATAACCCATGTAACAGTATTTCTATTCATCATCTTCTTTCTCTATCTGAACAAAGTTATGGTACCTTGCTTATCTACTTTATTATCCACTTCTATTATATACATAAAGATTAAGGCTCTTTTACCCAATTCTTTGTATGTTTCAACATTAGGCCAAGTTTTATTGGTAAATCTTGTACCAGAGAAGACTGCCTTCCCTTCTTGCGAATATATGCTTACTTTAACATTATCCTTATTCAGATACTCCTCAGGAATCTCCCAAAAATCGTTACTTCCATCTCCATTAGGCGTTACCACGTTGGGGATTTTAGAAATTTCAAACACTTCCGCTGAAAAACGTAACTCCACCGGTGAACAAGTACCGCCTATAGTAGCTGTCAACACGTAATCTCCTGTTTCTTTTATAATAATTTCCTGAGCGAAAACAGAATTACTTGGCGTACTCCACAGATAGTTTTCCGCTTTACTATTCCCTCCAACAACTTTGATTACCTCTCCTTTCGATGCTGTAACGCGACTGCCTGAAGGCACTTCCGAAATTTCTATTCCATCACTATTGACGCGTACTAACTTTAGTGAACTAGGATCAAATACAGAAACTTTCACGATGTTAGTCGACTGTTTGGTACAAGCTCCATTAGAAATCCTCAAATAATAATCACCAACTTCTGTTGCTTCATAGGTTGCTTCTACTGCTCCTTCGATAGGAACTGCTCCCTTATACCATTGATAAGAGAATGCCTCCGAATCTATAGGAGCTTTGATAATAGTTGAACCGCCTTCGCAAATTTTAGGACTATCATCATCACTTTCCGAAACTAATGTGATATCCGGAATAGTTGAAAAAGATACATTCAATTTGTTTGACGGGTCAATGATCGTTTGGTAAATTGCTAATAGCGAATAACTTCCAGTTAAGGCATCTTCTTTTGTAACAACTAATCCCGTCGGGTCAGATTGTCCCATAATTGGGGCATCGTTTCTGAGCCATTGAAAACTGAAATACTGATAATCAGTCTCATCCCCCTCATTACCTATCAAAACAACCTCACCTCCTTCTAATACAGCTTCTAACTTTTTCAGCTTCAATGTTGTTTGAGTTGCCGTACCATCACAATTTTGAGACTGGACTTCCGCAAATCCTATATTAGGTTTAAGCTCTTTTATCTCTATATAGCTCCGCAAAGGTAATACAATTTTTGAACCTGCACACCCCGAACTTGAACTTTCTACCTCAGCATGATAAGCTCCTGGTTCCGTAACGGAATAAGTAGGAGCAGAAACTCCCTGAATTTCAGTCCCATTTCTAAACCATTTGATAGTTGGATTATTCATGTTGTGACTGATTGTCAACACATAGGTTTTACCAGGTATAAAAGCTCTTGGGATTTGTGGCAAAACCCAATTTGCCCTGATTTCTCTTTTAACAAGCACTAATGAATTTGACGTAGCAGGACAAGCCTCTGAAGTTCCAGACATTGCCACGTAATAAGTCCCCATTTGGGTTGCTCCATATTCGTAAACTCCTGCTCCTTCAGATACCTTAACACCATCTTTGTACCAAGTATAAGTGGCATTAGCGTCAAGCGGCGAAGCCGTCAAAGTAACTACACCTGCACAAACCTCCAAGCTCGTTTGTCCTCCGTTCAACTGTACCGCATTGGGATCTGTCAACTGTACGGGTAACGAATTAGAACGTTGTATGTTTGTAACTCCAGGAGTAGCTATTTTCAAAGAGTAATTCCCATTTTGAGTAGCCTTATTTAAGGTAAGTTCAAAACCATTGTCATTATCATTGTCATCATCATCGTCATCGTTGTCATCGTCATCATCATCCAAAGCTTGATCGTCTTTATACCATTGGTAAGTAAATGCACTGTAACTTGATGCCTCTAACAATACTTCTCCTGAAGGAGTGACAGCAATGATTTTTGCCAATCCTAAAGTAGCTTTATCAAACATACAAGGTTGGTAACCCGAGGACTTATATCGAATCTCCACCTTAAATTCATTCGGACTTTCAAGCAATACCTTATTAGAGGTCTGCAAAACTCCCGCACAACTTCCTCCTTGAGTTACCTCAACGGTGTACTCTCCAGGCTGTCTGGCTTGATAAGTAGCCTCTGTAGCTCCTTGTATGGGGGCTCCATTCAATTTCCATTGATATGATGGGGATTCAGCTGTAGTAGTAGCCTCTAATTTTTTCGTCCCTCCAGGCAAAATCAGTACATCACCCTGTACCGTAGCTGAAACCGTGAAGTTTTCTCTGAATTTTATTTCAATTTCATTTGTTAATTCCTCACAAGTACTACCTGGAACAGAAATTCCTAGCTTATAGGAACCAGCAGCCGTGTCATCGGTAGGAGCTGTGTAAGTATGCATACCTGCTCCCTGTTGCACTACCGTTCCGTTACGATACCATTTATATAGATAGTTCGAATCGTTAACACTTGCTGTTAAGGTAAAAGGCTGACCTTTACAAATATTATTACCTGAAATCGAGTTGGTTATAACGACCCCGAGACTTCCCCCCATTACCACGGTCACATTGTTTGAACGTGAATTGGACGAACCCGAGCAATAGTTTCCATAATCTACAACGGCATGATACGTCCCAGCCTCTGAAACTCGGAGCGTATGCTTGGTTTCACCAGGAATTAAGGTATTGTTACGGTACCATTTGTAAGCTTTTTCACCTTTTTTGTTTACTGATATTTCTTGCGAATGCCCTGGACAAAGATTGATATTAGATACCCCTCCGTTTAATTCCATAGGGCTATTTACATTTACATAGTAAGCCGAAAATGGATTACTTGTAATGGAAGATGATGGATTGGTGCTACTAACACGAATCCTATACGCATCTCCATGCATGGTGTTCGGAAACTGAACGTTTACTGAGTATTCAAACTGTGTATTTTGCCCTGTCAACGTTGCTAATGTTACAGGATTTGAAAAATCACCATTCGCATCGGATAACTCAATAATATATTGATTCGTAGCATTGGGCAATGGTGGTTGCCATTTGAATGAAACTCCAAAGTTATTATATGAATCCGAAACACAAGCATCACTAAAACCCAGAGAGATAGACTCTATCCTCTGAGCGTGTACATAGCTTACGAACAAAGAGAAAATAAGCAGTACTAAATACTTGTATGAAATATCTATTTTCATTATTTCAAAATCTTTTTTCACGGTTTATTTGTATTAAACACATGTGACAGCATTGCAAAAGTAAACAAATTAATTGGATATAAAACTATCGGATGTTAGTTTTTGCGATTTCAAAAAACAAGAGTTAATAATCCTAAATCATAAATAGCAGTTATCATACAAAAATAAAATAAAAAGAAAAACATTTAACATATTTTTATTACGAAAAAGATACAAAAACTTCCGTTTTTTCTCTTTTTTGACATTTTTATGTTTTATCTAAAAACAATGTTAATTGTGATTTCTTTAAGAGTAAGCAGTACTTTAAATATCAAAAAATCTGAAGAATTTTGATTTTTCGGTAACAGTTCAAAGCGTATAAAATACGGTAGAATCCTGAAAAGTACCTAATAACAATCAACTTTATACTGTTGTCTGTTTTGGAAATAACTCAACGGTTTTTGTAATTGTTCTTGGCATATACTTTCTAATATCTCAGCCACTCCTCGCTGCATCGCTACTGAACCGCAAATCATCACCACACCTCCACTCTTTAGGAGATTTGCAAAAAACGTAGATTGCTCTAAAACAATATCTTGTACATATTTTTTCGCCCCCATTCTGGAGTAAGCAATTTGTAGATTCGTCAATTTTCCAACTCGAAGTTGCTCTTCCAAAAATGATTTGTAAATAACCAAAGACCTGTCGTTTTTTCCGCCCCAAAATAGCGTTAACGGTTGATGGGCTTCATTGTCAGCTATCATTCCCAAAAAAGGAGCTATACCTGTTCCTGTAGCAATACAAACCACTGGTTTTCCTTTTTTGGGAAAGTGAAATTCTGGATTTTTATATATCGCCGACTTCAAAAGATCACCTGATTTTAAATTATTTAACATATTGGAAATCAACCCTTTTTCATGTCGTTTCACACTCAGTAAAATCTCATTGGAAGCCGTTTTCCCTATGGAATAGAGTCGTTCTCTACCATCAACCTCTGATGTTATACCCAATAAATCTCCTGATGTAAAACGCACATTTTCAATAGTTTGCAATCGCACTAAAAAAGTTTCATCGGATTGAATAGTTGTTTTTTCTATCACTTTGAATGTGTGTTGTTTACCTTTCTTTTTAGCCAACTTGTTAAAGGGTAAATTTAGTGAAAAACCTTGTTGCCTTGCCCATTCATTCGCCCAAAGTGAAAAAGACTCAACAGACTGATTATTAACAGTTTGCAAATCTACTATTTTTTTACCTATGGAGGTTTTCGCTAATAGTTCATCTACTTCATAAGCATATTTGCAGTAGTCGGGATATGCCAAAGATCCAAACCCCACTACTGAATAGGTAAATGGTTTTTGAATCGTATTCTTTTGCCATAAAGATTTAAATTTTGTTGCATTAACAGGCTCATTTCCTTTGCCATAGGTACAAGTCATCACTATTAAATGCTCCATTTTAGGATATTCTGACAAGGAGTTCATTTCTGCTAAATACGATTTTTTTCCTTGACGGATAAGCTCATGATGTACCAAATTAGCAAATCCTAAAGTCGTGCCTCCTTCTGATCCTACCAAAATCACGTATTGACAATTATCTTTCGTGTATGGATTACGGATTTTTGATTTCCTGCGTTTCAATGTTATAACGAATCCTGAGTAGATAAAAAACAAAATGCTAATACAAGATAAAAACAAAATCACAGCCCATAGCACCGTACCCCTACCGGTATGCAATATCATGCTGTAATAGGTCATTGCCTTTACAGTTGACTTAGGCGATTGTGCCAATACTTCTCCTGTAAACTGATTTATAATGAACTCACTATCAATCAATTCTAAGCGATAAGTTTCTTCTACATCTTCAAATATTGGAAAGGTGAGTTTTTTTACGTCTGAAAGTGGGATGTGAAACACCTCAAAATCTGCAATTGACCTATGAGGTTTTTCGTTAATTTGTTCGTAGTCAATATCTTCAAAATCTATTTTTGGGGAGGTAATCAACGAAAAGCCTTCCAAGGAAAGGTATATTCCTGTAAGAGTAATGACAGTTATAGGAAAGAGTAACAGTCGACCTAAAAAGGTATGGTAGTGGGGAAAAAATCGTTCTTTTACCAATTTATTGAAAAAGCGTTTCCAACTTTTTTGCTTACGAACAATGAGAATCATTCCTGAAACAGCAATCAAAAACAGTAAAAATGCAGTTACAGCCATCACAATTCTCCCTACTTTTCCCATGAACAAAGAACGATGTAAAGTAGTGGTAAAACTAAATAATTCAGGTCGTTTGTAAGTTTCACCAACAGTTGCTGCCGTTTTAGGGTCTATATAAAAAATCATTGTATCGCCCTGTTCATCAACAACTTCTGTTTTAACAAACCGATTTTCATCAACCTCAAGAGATAATACTTCTGTGTATTTTTCCTTTAATTGTAATACAGTTTCGAATAGCTCAACATCTTCAAAATTAGAGCTCTTCAGAGGTTTTAATTGATTTGAAATAGGTTCAAATGCTAAAATCATCCCCGTAAGGGTAGCTATCAGAACAAAAAATGAAGCTACTAAAGCTAATACCAAATGTGCATATCTCCAAATGGACAGAGTCATTTTTACAATTGTTTTTATTAAGACTGATTATACATTTATATCAAAAAAAAATAAGAGTCCTGACGTATCTTCTGCGTCGTACCTCATGTCAAGACCCAAAATTTAACTAAGATTCTACATTATCAATCTAACATTGCCTGTGCAAATCTGTAAGGTTCGTTATGGTTAAGTAAACTAATTTTATTAACCCCATTTTTACGGAATTTCAAACACAGTCAACTTGATTGGGATGAAAAGCAGAAAGATATTGAATAGGAGCTTTACAAATCCAAATCAAATTGTTTAATTTTCCGATAGAGTGTCCGTTCTGAAATTCCCAACTCTTTGGCTGTTTCCTTACGTTTGCCTCCATTTCTCTCTAACGATTTGATTATCAACTCTAATTCTTTATCGTGCAAGGAAAGAGATTCGTCTTTTGGAGCTTCCTCATAAACGTACTCTTCCGCATCGTCAATCACCTCGGTAGGAATTGTCGCCTCAACAGGAATGAATGAAATTTCGGGAGTTACCTCAGAAGTATGTTTCTTATTTTCACCATAAATTCGATGGATCAATCCCTTATTATCCTCTTGAACTTGTTGCGAATTTCCTTTTTGTAATAGCTCCAAAGTCAATTTTTTCAGATCATTGAGATCGCTTTTCATATCGAACAACACCTTATATAATAATTCTCGTTCGTTTGAAAAATCACTTTCACTACGTGTGGTACCGACTACTGTTGGCAGATTAACTCCCTCGTCAGGCAGATAGTTACGCAAAATTGTAGCAGAAATCTCCCTTTTTTGTTCTAAAATAGAGATTCGTTCAGCTACATTACGCAACTGACGTATGTTCCCACTCCAGCGGTAGTTAACCAAAAGATGTACGCCATCATCAGTCAGTTTTATGGGCGGCATTTTGTATTTTTCAGCAAAATCAGAAGCAAACTTTCTGAAAAGCAGGTGAATATCGTCTTTTCGCTCTCGAAGTGCGGGTAAGTGAATCTCAACGGTACTCAACCGATAGTACAAATCCTCACGGAATCGTCCTTTTTTAATTGCTTCGAACATTTTCACATTGGTTGCTGCCACAATGCGTACATTTGTTTTCTGCACTACCGATGACCCTACTTTGATAAACTCTCCATTTTCGAGTACGCGAAGCAATCGCACCTGTGTGGTAAGTGGTAGTTCTCCCACCTCATCCAAAAAGATTGTGCCTCCGTCCGCTTCTTCAAAATATCCGTTTCGAGTCGATGTAGCTCCTGTGAAAGCCCCTTTTTCGTGGCCGAATAGCTCGGAATCAATTGTCCCCTCGGGGATGGCTCCACAGTTCACAGCAATGTACTTACCGTGCTTACGCATTGACAATGAATGAATTATCTTCGGAATAGACTCCTTCCCTACTCCACTTTCTCCCGTAACCAATACAGAAACATTAGTGGGAGCTACTTGTGCTGCCTTTTCAACAGCTCGATTGAGTTTAGGGTCATTCCCGATGATTCCAAAACGTTGTTTTATAGTTTGTATGTTTTCCACAAGTTGCAAAATTTAACCGGTCAAATATACGAATTTTAACTCAATGTAACGTCAAAAACAATGTCTAAGATCTATCATTATCTTGTTTTCTACTCGAAAAAAATATTTCGGGCGGCAAATATATAATTTATTTTTTAAAAACAATGCTTTTATAAAATATTGAAAACCAATGTTTTACAAACAAAAATATTTATAATTAACTGAAAAACTGACATTTATCATATTTTATTTTTACGAAAAATTTTATCTTAGCCGAATAAAAAAACGCTACAAAAATGACAATGATTTCTAACATTCCTCTTTACAACCACACAGCAGGTGTTTTCATCATCGGTGTCTTCGTTTTAGTTTGTATCGCCTTTGTTGTGATGACGGTTATGTTTTTCCGCAGTGGAAAAAAAAAGTAATTCATTGAATCTGAGATAAGTTAGTTTCACTGAAGGAATTTTGATGGGGACGCTATGTATTGCGTCCCTACGCTTACGGTTTACAGTTCTGTTTCTAAAATCCGTTGAGAATGAGAATTTTTCTGCTCAAAAACGAATAAATCCGTATATTTGCCTTTGTGAAATTCACTTTCAATGTTACGATTTTTTAATTACATAACTCAAAAAATTAAGCAAAATCCTATCAAAACTTCTGTTTTTGGAGTTGTTCTGTTGTTGTATTACTTTTCATTGCCAAAAGCACTGTTTCCCGACGATTATTCCACTGTGATTGAAAGTGCTGAAGGAAATTTGTTGGGTGCAAAAATCGCGAATGATGAACAATGGAGGTTTCCTGAGCTTGACAGTGTACCTTATCGATTCAAAAAAGCAATTATATACTTTGAGGATGAATACTTTAGCTACCACTGGGGAGTGAATCCTATTTCGATGACTAAAGCCTTAGTAAATAATTTACAACAAGGAAAAATTGTTCGTGGAGGCAGTACAATCACGCAACAGGTCATCCGTTTATCTCGTGAAAACCAACAACGTACATATTTTGAGAAAATTACTGAATTGATTTTAGCTACGCGTTTAGAATTTCGACATTCTAAAGACAAAATTCTACGGCTTTATGCCTCACACGCTCCTTTTGGCGGAAATGTTGTAGGGTTGGATATGGCAGCATGGCGTTATTTTGGGGTGTCTCCACATCAATTGTCGTGGGCAGAATGTGCAACATTAGCTGTATTACCCAATGCCCCAAGTTTAATTTTTCCAGGAAAAAATCAACAACTTTTATTACAAAAACGTAATCGACTACTCAAAAAACTGCTTGACAATCAGGTTATAGACAACGAAACATACGAACTAGCACTTGCCGAGCCTTTACCTCAAAAACCACATCCGTTACCACAGATGGCTCCTCACTTATTGGAACTCATTGCTAAAAAAAATGAAGGTCATCGCATCAAAACGACTATTGATTTCTATTTGCAAGAAAAAGTAAATCAAATTGTTCGTAACTACTATCACCATTATTCTCAATCAGAAGTTTATAATATGTCGGTACTAGTTACGGATGTGAAAACTCGGAATGTGTTAGCATATATTGGAAATACTCCTACAAATGTTGCTCACCAAAAAGATGTGGATATTGTCCATGCCCCTCGCAGTACTGGGAGCGTGTTGAAACCTCTACTGTATGCGGCTATGCTTCAAGAAGGAGATTTATTGCCTCAAATGTTAATCCCAGACATTCCTACGCATATTTCTGGATATTCTCCTCAAAATTTTAACAACACCTTCGAGGGAGCTGTTCCAGCAGATATGGCATTAGCAAAATCACTAAACATACCATTTGTATGGCTATTGCAACGTTTTGGAACGTATCGTTTTTACGATATCATCCAAAAAATTTCCCTTACGGACATAAAAAAACATCCTGATCATTATGGTTTATCTATAATTTTAGGAGGAGCTGAAAGTAATCTATGGGATTTAACAAGAGTTTACGTTAATTTAGCTTCCGAATTGAATGTTTTCAACAAACAAAGAGCCTATCGAAGTGCCGAATTTCAGGATTTAAACTATGATTTGTCTAAAAACACTATTGATTTTGGTCATTTTACCACAGAAATTCCCACATTGAGAGCAGGAGCTATATGGCAAATGTTTGAAGCCATGAAAGAAGTAAATCGCCCAACGAGCGATGTAGCATGGCGATACTATGAGTCGGCTCGAAAAGTAGCATGGAAAACAGGAACCAGCTTCGGAAATAAAGATGCTTGGTCAATTGGTATAACTCCAGAATATGTAGTTAGCGTTTGGGTGGGTAATGCTACAGGCGAAGGTCGTCCTTCGCTAACAGGTGCTTCTTTTGCAGCTCCTATTATGTTCAGTATTTTCAATACCTTGCCTAACTCAACATGGTTTAAGAAGCCTCACGAAGACCTTAGAGAACTCTCTGTGTGTGAAGTTTCTGGATTTTTAGCAAAAGAAGAATGTCCCAAAAAAACGATCTACTCAACCATTAGCAATTCCGACAACGAACAATGTAAATATCATAAAATTGTCCATTTAGACAAAAATGAACAATTTCAAATCAATGCCTCTTGCGAATCTCTTGATAAAATCGTCACAAAATCATGGTTTGTTTTGCCTCCTGTGATGGAGTGGTTTTACAGAAAACAGCATGTTAATTACCAAACTCTCCCTCCTTTTAGATCTGATTGTCAACATAGTAACACGATAAAATCATTAGACTTTATCTATCCTAAGCACGGAAACATAATTTACACGACTAAAGGATTTGGAGGTGATTTACAACCTTTTACAGCTAAAGTAGCCCACAATGAAGGCGAAGTATTTTGGTATCTGAACAGTTCTTACTTGGGCGTTACCACGCATTTCCACGAAATGGACATCTATGCACCAAAAGGAAAAAATATATTACGAATTATCAACACTAAAGGCGAAGAGCGAGTTATTGAAGTGACTGTAAAATAGTTATTTAGCTGTTTTAATTGTTAAAAGTAAAAATGTACCTCGCAGTTCAGTAATTTTATCGGATAAGATAAGGAATATTTTTAGTAAATTTGTGTGTTTATCATTAAATTTACTAAAAATATCCCTTATCTCAAAAAATTAAACCTACTTTTTATATAGAACTCACGTTAATACAATAAAACAATTATCGTTTAATTGATAACATCTATTAAAACTTATGTTTTATCCCCACTGTAAAATTCATACCTCCAAGTAGGCTAATTGTATATTTCAATGAAGAAAATACCTCCAAGACATCATTCAATTCATAATTTGCTCCAATGCCGATATTTATAGTAGTGCTTGAAAATGTAGGAAATTCAACCTGAAATTCTTGTCCAAAAGCATTAGTTAACTTAGGAGTTTCTACATTTCTTCTTGTATGGTTTAATCCTGTTAAAGCAAACGCTTTAATTTGTTTAGCTTCATAAAAATAATAATGCCCGTTAAAGTTTAAATCCCATGCAGTCCCATTTCCTGTTGAAAAATAATAATTAAAATCAGAAGCAGCAGCCCATTTATCGTTTAACAAGTATTCTACATCTGCTCCAACGCCTATGTTTTTATAAGAACCATATCCCAAATGAGCTCCTACCTTGAATTGAGCATAAGCAACATTACCTATCCCAATCAAAATTAAAACTAAAAAAAATCTTTTCATAAAATAAAAAATTTAATAAATGTTCCTACTCTATTATAGGCTTTTCGGATTTCGCCTCGTGGGAGAGTTAAAAAAAATTAATGTTATGTAACGTCCTTCGGATAACGCTTTTTAATTGGTATTCAAAATATATTAAACCTTATTTTTCTTTTCTGCCATAAGCTCAATATGGTAGGTTTCTCCTTTTTTAATTCGTACTCTTACTTGGTTATACACATCGAATCGTTTTTCAGATTTTTTATCAACTAACAATACGTACATGTTGTTATCACCATCCAAAACTAAATTTGAAACTCCATAAAACAACTCAGTAACATCGAGTGTTACTTTTCCTTCGGCGTTAATGATTTCATTTTCTTTCATTTTACGAATAAAAGTAAGTGTAAATCCACCATTAAAAGGATCTCTGGAACAAAGAACCTCTACATCATCATAAGTTAAGTTTTTAAGCGAAGTAATGGTAACATTTATCAACGCTTTATTCAGGTTATTTCGAGTAACTACGATGCCATTTTGTTGTTGAGGAGCATCATCTTTTTCGATTTCTTTTTCGTTTTTGGTACAGGCTACACTTAGCCCTACCATCAATAATAAAATTACTTTTCTAATCATGATATTTAGTATTAAAAATTATGTTTTGTTTTATAAAATAACTTGAATAAATTTATATTCTGAGTTGGATAGATTGCCATTTGATTTTTGAGAATAGAAAAAGCCCACTGCGAATGATTAATTCGCAATAGGCTTGTATAAGGAAAGTTGAACTCGTAATTTTTGACAAAAAATTAGAGCTACAAATTTGCGTAAATGGAAGAAAAAAGATACCTTTCGCGTGCGAGCGAACTATTAAGGCATTAGAATAGGCGTTGCGTTGCGTTGCGTTGCGTTGCGTTGCGTTGCGTTGCGTTGCGTTGCGTTGCGTTGCGTTGCGTTGCGTTGCGTTGCGT
>NZ_CDOI01000175.1 GCF_000827555.1 Capnocytophaga canis | reverse complement strand
TGATAGAGGCTGTGTGGTAACCACCACAGTAACCGTCCCAGGAGTGGAAGCCATGACAGCAACAGCGACTCAAATTACCCCAATCAGTTGTAGAAAAACAGGAGGATTGAAATTAGCGGAATGGCAAGTTTCTGTCAACAGAGGAGGAACGCCTCCGTTTACTGTGAAAGTTGAAAGTACCTCAAATGGTTACTCTCGCACACAAAGTTTAGCTTCTCATTCGGCGATAGGTACGTTCAATGGATTGGATTTCGGACAATATAATGCCATTATTACCGATCATAATGGCTGTGAAGTTACCATACCTTTTGATGTACTTGCAAATGCGAATTTCATTATCACCACTGCAGTTGCAACACCTACCGCATGTGCAACTACGGGGACGGTGAATGTTACCGCATTCAATACTATGGAAGGTTTGGAACCTGCTACAAACGGTTATTGGTTTGCCATCTACCAACCAGGTATTGAAAATATGCTACCACGTTTATTTACAGGAACTACTGAAACCGTAACCTACGGAACACAACAGATAGTATGGTATAAACATACAAATCAAACAGTTAGTGGAACAATCACTACGTCTGTAGAAAGAGCTTTCACAGGATTGCTTCCGGGGGTTGAGTACACATTTACAATGTACAACAGTGGTACAAACTGTTACTATACGCAACGGGCAACCATCCCTGTGCCGACTGCTTCAACTTTGACTTCTACAATTGGAGCTACCAAGCCTACAACTTGTAGTAGTGCTAACGATGGAAGTGTAACGTTCTCTGTGGCAGGATGGCAGGCAGGAACAAATTCCATTAACGCTCAAGTATACAACTACATTGGTAATACGATAGTACCTTTAGCTACACGGGCATTTGCTCCTGCTACTACTCCTTTTACAATAAACAATTTACCTGCTGGAAGATATTATATTGTATTTACAGAGAAAGATGGTTCAGGAAATGATACTTGCGTAAATGCTTCTAAAGATTTTATTATAGAGAAAGCCACAATAGAACTATCAGTATCCGCCACTCCAATGGTAAATGCTACTTGTAGCAGCAATGGTTTAGTTCGTTTGAACTTCAACGGAGGAAAAGCTCCATACCACTATGGTTTTGTGACAGGAAGTTCGACACCTACCTATTATCCTGCGACAAACGTCACTCATGCTACCATGGTAATGGTTCCTATGGGAACTAACACATGGACGGTCTATGTGCGTGATGCTTACGGTTGTGAGAAAAGTACCACCGTGTTCGTGCCAAAAGATACTGAACCTATGGTAGGAACTTCATATGTGATGTCCTGTGGCACAAATCCTAACACGTTAGAAACTCCTGTGCGTATCTCCATGAACCAATTAGGGATTGGAAATCATTTCTATACACTTGAAACAGGTTCTGGCGTGAAACCACAAGAGCCTATTACTTGGGATGCTTCAGGCAACGCTTTCTCATTAAACTTAGAGGCAGGTTCTTACACCATCACTATGCGCGATGGCAATAACTGTACCTCTACCACTACTTTTGTGGTAAATGAATTGATTCAGTATACAGCCAATATAAGCAGTGTAGCCACTTGTAGAACAACCGTTCCATCGGTAGAAATTGGTGTGAGTACCCCAACAGGTGGTACTGGTAACTATTTCTACATCTTGGAAAGAATCGAAGAAAAAGGAACTGCCAGTGAAACAGCCACCGTAGTATTAACAGGAGCTTACACACCTACAATCACCATATTGAACCCTGCATATGGAAACTATCGCATAGCGGTATATGATAACAATACTACTGCATGTCCTATTTACAAGGATTTACAAATTCAAGAACCTGTAAAACCAAATATTGCTGATGCAACTCTGGTAGCCACTCCGCTCACTTGCGATCCAAACGTAGGCGAAATTATCGTGAGTATGCCAAACTCGGATCCCGCAGGGTTTACTTTTGCCATTGTCCGTATGGAGGATTTGACCTCAGGTGGAATGGTAACTACTACGGTCACTGCTCCAACCACAGCAGATAACTACACCGCTAATTTCAAAGATTTGAGAGGTACGGTAGCAGGGGTGCGCTACACTATCCGAGTAGTGTCAAATGACAACGATTGTTATGCAGAAAGATACATTACGCTGACTGCTCCTGAACCGTTATCATTACAAAACGAGGCTTTAACAGCAAGTGCATACGCCTGTGCAGGTAATGGCCGAATGAATCCTGCAACGCTCACTTTTGATATGACAAAAGTGAAAGGAGGAACACCTCCATATCAGGCAACTTTCTACGATGCTACAACTAACGCTGCCTTAGGTAACGGAAACTCTTACACTCTACCTGATTTGAACGGAGGGACATTCTATATGATGATAACCGATCAAAACGGATGTACAGTGTCAAGCACAACTCCTGTGACTGTGACTCCTACATTTAGCTTAGAAGCTATTACCGTAACTATCACACAAAGCATTACTTGTAGTCGTGATGAACAGATTGGTGTTGAAGTGTCCGTGTTACCAAGCTATTTGGGAACTAACTTAAACTATATCTTAAGAAACATAGATACAGAAACGGTTGTAACACAAACTACAATCACTTCAACTTCGCATACATTCGTAGGTTTAGGTATGGGTAACTATGAAATTAAGGTCATCAACCTAAGCACAGGTTGTGAATTGACTTCCACCCACCGAGTGGACAATCCTAATACCTTTGAAATAATGGCTGAAAATATCGTCCGTCCAACATGTTACGGTGATTCGGGTAGCGTTTCTTTACGTTTCGTAGATGTAGCCTTAGGAAATGGCAATCAAGCCATCGATGGATTTACATACACTATTACGTCGGTAATAAATTCAACCGAAGTGTACACTGGTACTATGACCACAGATACTACAGGTATTATCAACCTAAAATCCGGAGCGTATGAAGTAATTGCTAAATCATTATTGAATGACTGTGAAACATCACCAATTCGATTAGTGATTCCACAAAGTCCTCCAAAAATTGAAATTCATGCCACTGAAACCTATGGAGTTACTTGCGACAATAACAAAGGTGAAGTGTTGGTAACTATCAAAGGAGGAGAAACTCCGTTTGAGGTGACATTAACCGGTAGTGGAGCTCCAATCACTAAAACAGGAGTGGTTCAGTATGCTCTATTCACAGGATTGAGTGCCGATAATTATACCATCTCTGTAACGGATGCTGTAGGGTGTACGATGTTTACTGGAACAACTTCCTTGACGTTGCTACAACCAAATAGTGTCTCAGCTACCGTATCTGTAACACACATTACGTGTATTGGAGACCAGAATGGAATCATTACCGTTAACGCCAGTGGAGGATCGGGAGAGGGAACATATTATTATGCTTTGTACAAGGATAATGTACTGCATAGAGAACCTCAAACTTCCAATGTTTTCAGTGGTTTGGGCGAAGCTACTTACTTTGTTGAAATTATCGATGCGTGGAATTGTGGTATCAGGACATCTCCAGTGAACATTTATGAACCAAGTCCAATGAATGTAGAAATCATCCGTGGAAGCTCTAGATTCTCCGTATGCCATGGAGAAGAAAATGCATACGTAAGAGTGAATGTTATCGGAGGAGGAACAGCTCCATACCGAGTTTCTGTAGTTCATAAAGACAGTTTTGTTGAGGTAGGAAGCTACTCCAACGTAAATCCTGGAACAGAGTTAGAATTCAAGAATAACAACATAGGACCAGGAAACTACGAAATTCGAATGACCGATGCCAACGAATGTTTGATGCAAAATACAGTATCTTTCACTGTGGTGGAGTTTCCCGATTTGACCATACGACACATTGAACAACAGGGTACGTGTGTTGACAATCAATATTCCGATTATATCGAAGTAGGATTTGCTATTGAGCTGGATTTCTCTAAGTTGTACTACACTCTGAATGGTTCTTCTACAAAAAATACGTTCTCAAACACCACACGTTTTGCTGGACGCATCTATGACTTTGACAGAACCATTAAAAAGCAACAGATTACAGTGTACTATGAAGATACTGTTTTAGGACTCTCTGAAAGTTGTAGCATTACAGCTGATCCTTTTACGGTTTACAACGTGCTACCTTTAACATTGGAAAGAGTAACGGACATGAGGCTGAATACCATTGAGGTTATTGCAGAACAAGGAACTCCTCAGTACACTTTCTATTTCAATGGAAAAGAACAAGGGGAAAATTCCGTGTATGTGATGAATATAAACGACCCTCAACGCATTGAAGATGGTAAAATAATCAAAATTATTGAAGTAATGGTTCAAGATTCCGCTGGATGTACTAGAACGATGACCATAGAGCAAGAATATTTCGACATCACCATTCCGAACTATTTCACCCCCGATGGAGATGGAATAAACGATTCTTGGAAACCTCGAAATATGGAAAATTTTGCAAATTCAAATGTACATATATACGACCGATACGGACGAAGAATCAAAACGTTACAATTTGTAAATGGAGTTCTTGATGAATGGGACGGAAACTATAACCATAAACCAGTACCTTCGGGGGACTACTGGTACATCATCGAAATAAATCGCCAAGATGATAACCGTCGATTTATGGGACACTTTACCTTGTATCGATAAGATCAAATGGTTTCTACAACAGATTGTAAGATATTGTGACTCTTAGAACATCTCTGTGGTAAGTGTAGAGCGAATTTATTAGATAAAGAAAAAGGAGGTAATTTATATCAACATTTAAGACATAATTCAAAAGATTTTGATTCTTTTTGAAAGAGGATTGTATGTACGGTATATTGCTGAAATATAATAAGTTATTATTGAAAAATGTTATTAGTTTTGGGTAAATCTGCACCGATAATTAGGAGCTTTTGCTTCTGTTTTTCAAAGAAACTTGAAAATGGGAATATCCTATAATCTGTGTAAGAAAAAGTTATTCTGATTTTTTTGGAGCTTTTACAAGCACTTTAAAAAAATCAGAATAACTTTTTGACTATTTTTGGCCCAAATTACGCGATAGGAATTTGGATTAAGTGACCATAAACAGCATTTTCACATTTGAATGCTCAAAAGTTAATACAAAATAAAAAGCCATCCTTTAAGGACAGCTTTTTAAAACGAAATAATATCTTTTGTTAAACGTTTTTTATTTTACTTTTTCAACAATAGCTTTGAAAGCCTCTGGATGGTTCATTGCCAAATCGGCAAGAACTTTACGATTCAACTCAATGCTGTTTGCTTTCAATTTCCCCATAAATTGAGAGTACGACAATCCGTGAAGTCTTGCTCCTGCGTTGATACGTACAATCCACAAAGCACGGAATGTTCTCTTTTTATTACGGCGGTCTCTGTAAGCGTACTGCATTGCTTTCTCAACAGCATTCTTAGCTACCGTCCAAACGTTTTTTCTACGACCAAAGAAACCTTTGGCTTGCTTCATTATTTTTTTTCTGCGAGCTCTACGAGCTACTGCGTTTACTGATCTTGGCATAAATGTTAATTATTTTTTGTAGTAGGTGGTCATTTTCAGACACTTCGTTTTACCTAACTCCATGGTTATTAATTCCCTTTTTGAGCTAAAAGTCTTTCACTTTGAATTACTCAGATGTTAAAAGAACAATTATTTCAAACCTAATTGTCTTTTCACACTTGCTTCATCATTTGGATGAACCAATGTTGTGTGTGTTAATTTCAACTTACGTTTAGTCGATTTTTTAGTCAAAATGTGACTTTTGTAAGCGTGCTTTCTTTTAATTTTACCAGAGCCTGTTACTTGAAAGCGTTTTTTAGCCCCTGATTTAGTTTTAATTTTTGGCATCTTGCTTTTGATTTTTGCGATATTATTTCGTTTTTATTGTTTGATGTTTTCTGCAAAACGGGTGCAAAACTACAACATTATTTTTTCTTAGGCAAGGGTGCAAGGAACATTGTCATGCGTTTTCCTTCCAACTTTGGCATTTGTTCCACTTTTCCGAACTCTTCCAAGTCGGTTGCAAGACGCAATAGCAAAATTTCACCTTGGTCTTTGTAAATTATTGAACGTCCTTTGAAGAAAACATACGCTTTCACTTTAGCACCTTCTTTCAAGAATTTTTCGCCGTGTTTTTTCTTAAACTCATAATCGTGTTCATCCGTTTGAGGTCCAAAACGAATTTCCTTGATAACTACTTTTGTGGCCTTTGCCTTAATTTCTTTTTCACGTTTTTTCTGTTCGTAAAGGAATTTTTTGTAATCGATTACTTTACAAACAGGAGGTGTTGCATTTGGCGAGATTTCTACCAAATCCAACTCTAATTCATCTGCAATTTCTAATGCTTTGCGAGTGGGATATATGCCTACTTCGACATTTTCCCCGACCAAACGAACCTCAGGCACACGAATCTCGTTATTAATTCGGTGTGGTTGTTTGTCATCTCTACCTGGAGTGTTTACCTTCTTGTTAATAATCTTCCTGATTTTTAATTAATACTATTTTTAACTCAAAGAATAATAAATTAGCACCTACAGAAGTGATTATGTACTAGTATTGATAGTCTAGTTTCCAAAATAAATCAGATAATCAATTGTATATCAATAATTTTACTTCTATTTCGCTATAAGCTATTCTCTTATTTAAACGACTTTATACTTTTTCCAATTTCAGTTTCAACAATCTTAACGAAAGCATCTACAGAAAGTGTTCCTAAACTTTCGCCTCCATGTTTTCTTACAGAAACTGTGGCTTCTTTTTCCTCATTTTCCCCTACAATTAACATATAAGGTATCTTTTGCGTCTCTGCTTCGCGGATTTTTTTACCAATCGTTTCATTACGATTGTCTACCAAAGTGCGAATATCGAAATTTTCTAATAATTTCAAAACTTTTTGAGCATAATTTTCATATTTCTCGCTAAGGGAAAGTATAATAGCTTGATTCGGCATTAACCAAAGTGGGAAATTACCTGCCGTATGCTCCAACAAAATCGCCACAAAACGTTCCATACTTCCGAAAGGAGCTCGGTGTATCATAACAGGTCTATGTAGTTCATTGTCAGAACCTTTATACCACAAATCGAAACGCTCTGGCAGATTGTAATCCACTTGGATTGTCCCGAGCTGCCAACTTCTTCCCAAAGCATCTTTCACCATAAAGTCCAACTTAGGGCCGTAGAAAGCTGCTTCGCCCGTTTCAATCACGTAATTCAACCCTTTTTCTTTGGCAGCGTTGATAATTGCTTGTTCTGCTTTTTGCCAATTTTCATCGGAACCTATATATTTAGTCGGATTTTCAGGGTCACGCAACGAAACTTGCGCCGTAAAATTCTCAAAACCAAGCGAACCAAACACATACAGAACTAAGTCAATCACGTTTTTAAACTCTTGATCTAACTGCTCAGGAGTACAGAATATGTGAGCATCGTCTTGAGTGAAGCAACGCACACGAGTAAGTCCGTGAAGTTCACCACTTTGCTCGTAGCGATACACCGTTCCAAACTCAGCAAAACGCTTAGGCAAATCACGATAACTCCAAGGTTTTGAATTGTAAATTTCGCAGTGATGCGGACAATTCATCGGTTTTAGTAAATATTCTTCGCCTTCGTTAGGTGTTGCAATGGGTTGGAAACTATCTTTACCATATTTTTCCCAATGCCCAGAAGTTACATACAAATCTTTATGCCCGATATGCGGAGACACAACCTGCTCATATCCAGCTTGTTTTTGTGCTTTCCGCAAGAATTGTTCTAAACGCTCACGAAGTGCTGCTCCTTTGGGTAACCACAACGGAAGCCCTTGCCCAACCTTATTTGAAAAGGTAAACAATTCTAATTCTTTACCTAACTTTCTGTGGTCTCGCTTTTTAGCTTCTTCCAAAAGAGTCAAATATTCAGTTAAATCTTTCTGTTTTGGAAATGAAATTCCGTAAACACGTGTTAGCTGTTTGTTTTTTTCATCGCCACGCCAATATGCTCCTGCGATACTCAATATTTTTACCGCTTTCACAAAACCTGTATTAGGCAAATGCCCTCCACGACAAAGATCGGTAAAGGTACTGTGATCACAGAAAGTGATTGAACCATCCTCTAAATTTTCTATCAATTCTGTTTTATACGGATTGTTTTTGTAAAAATCCAATGCCTCCTTTTTACTTACGGAACGCATTGAAAATAAATGCTTTCCTTTGGCGATTTCGAGCATTTTTTTCTCAATTTCTGGAATATCTTTTTCAGAAAAACTGTGTTGTCCGAAGTCTACATCATAATAGAATCCATTATCAATAGCAGGGCCTATCGTTAGTTTAATATCTGAGTATGTTTCTTCCAAAGCCTGTGCTAAAATGTGTGCTGAGGAATGCCAGAAAGTTTTCTTTCCTTCGGTATCATTCCAGGTATATAAAATTAGACTTCCGTCGGTGGTCAAAGGCGTGGTAGTCTCAACCACTTTTCCGTCGTAACTTGCTGACAACACGTTTCTTGCCAAGCCCTCGCTAATGCTGAGAGCCACTTCATAAGGCGTTATGCCCTTGTTAAACTCTTTAACTGAACCGTCGGGTAGTGTAACTTTGATCATATAATTTACTTATTTAAAGCGACAAATGTAAAAAAATAAAACGAAAAATGAAAAAATCAACGCATATTCTATTAGTGAGAATCGATTTTCATCAACTTCTGTGTGTTTTGATACACAGTTGCTTGTTAATACAGAAGATGTTATTTAGTGCTGTCATAGCTGATGACAAGATATAAAAAATGTTAAATAAAATCTCTTTGTCTTAGAAAAACTGAAACGAATTTCTTAAATCATTACAAATCTAATTATTTTATAAGATTTTTAACACTTAAGACAAATATTTTTACTACCTTGCGAGGCACAAAATACGAGGTATAACATATGGAAAATAATACTACTGTCGACATACGACAAATTAATGAGCGAATTGAAAATGAAAGCCTTTTTGTAGATTCACTCACGCGAGAGATGAATAAAGTAATCGTTGGGCAGCGACATATGGTTGATGCTTTGCTCATCGGATTGTTAGGACAAGGCCATATCCTTTTGGAAGGAGTTCCAGGCTTGGCGAAAACACTATCAATAAACACTTTAGCTAAGGCTGTACATGGATCCTTCAGTCGCATTCAGTTTACCCCTGATTTACTCCCTGCTGACGTAGTAGGAACGATGACCTACAACATTAAGCAAAATGAATTTTCTATCAAAAAGGGGCCTATATTTGCTAACTTTATTCTTGCGGATGAAATAAACAGAGCTCCTGCCAAAGTGCAATCTGCACTACTGGAAGCGATGCAGGAAAAACAAGTTACTATCGGCGATAATACTTTTGTCCTCGACAAACCTTTCATGGTAATGGCTACACAGAACCCTGTAGAACAAGAAGGTACATATCCTTTACCAGAGGCTCAAGTGGATCGTTTCATGCTCAAAGCTGTGATTGACTACCCAAAACTGGATGAAGAGCAATTCATTATGCGTAACAACTTATCAGGCCAACAAGAGGTAGTAAATCAAGTAGTTAGCTTAGATCAAATTCGCAGAGCTCAGCAAGTGGTTCGTGAAGTGTATATGGATGAAAAAATTGAAAAATATATTTTGGATATTATTTTTGCCACACGCTATCCTGAAAAATATAATTTAGCTGATTTAAAACCTCTTATAAAATTTGGAGCTTCGCCTCGTGGAAGTATCAATTTAGCAACTGCTGCCAAGTGTCATGCTTTTATCAAACGACGTGGTTATGTGATTCCTGAGGACGTACGTGCTGTTATTTATGATGTGTTGCGTCATCGTATTGGAATTACATATGAAGCAGAAGCAGAAAATGTTACTTCCGTTGAGATTATCAACAAAATCGTAAACACAGTAGAAGTTCCTTAGAGCTGTTGTTTTTTCTTTTAAAATTATTACTTTTTTGATTATGAAACGATTTGTCGTCTTGTCTTTTTTTGCTGTTTTTATTCTCAATGGATATACACAAGAACGAAAACACTCGCATTTTTACGAGCAACGGTCAGATTTGTTTGAAAAGCTACCTGTAACCTCAGAAGATATTGTTTTCATAGGAAATAGCATAACTAACGGAGGTGAATGGAGTGAGTTATTCCCTGAGAAAAAAGTGAAAAACAGAGGTATCAGTGCAGATACGACCGAAGGAGTTTATGAGCGTTTAGATTATATCGTAAAGGCTAAACCTGCTAAAATATTTTTGATGATAGGAGTGAATGACATCGCCCGAGGTTTTGAGGTAAAAACCATCGTCGATAATATGAAGAAAATTGTACAAAAAATACAACAAGAATCTCCCACAACAAAGATTCATATTCAGAGTTTATTGCCTGTAAATCTTGATTTCGGCACATTCAAAAATCATATGAGACCAGAAGTAATAAAGCATATCAACGAAAGGTATAAACTTATTGCTGAAGAATATGGAGCTATGTACATTGACCTATACCCATATTTTGTGGAAAAAGGAACCGATAAATTGGCAGCCAAATACACCAATGATGGTTTGCACTTAATGGCAGAGGGGTATTTTCAATGGAGAGATATTTTACACCCGTATTTGTGAACCTGAATTCATTTATTATTAGATGGGAAATGAAAAAAATAGAAATACAAGGATATAAAATCAATTCAAAACCGATTAGCATCAATGCAATATATCAACGTTTTAACAGATGCAAATGGTAGCTGTAGGATATTTTATATCTTTTTTTAGTTTTTGCAACATCTTATAAGAAGAATCTACGTGAGGATTATGTAGTTCAGAAATACACAAAGGGTAGCAAAATGATAGACGAAATAACTGGTTAAAAAACAAGATTTTAACACTGTTTTTACTGATTTTCTAAATTCAGATTTATAAATGATACTAAAAGGGAAGTTACTTGATTAGGCAATTTTTACAGATAAAACCTATGTTTAACGCCTGGTTTGAAAGTATTTAACTGAAAAAATGGACACAAAAGAAATATTAAAAAAGGTACGAAAAGTAGAAATTAAAACCCGCCGATTGAGTGATAACATCTTCGGAGGAGAATATCATTCTACGTTTAAAGGACGTGGGATGACTTTCTCGGAGGTGCGTCCATACCAATATGGTGATGATATCCGCAATATCGACTGGAACGTAACGGCTCGTTATAACGAACCTTTCGTAAAAGTTTTTGAAGAGGAGCGTGAACTGACACTAATGCTAATGGTTGATGTTAGTGGTAGTGAACTCTTCGGGACGATGAACCAATTTAAAAGCGAAATCATCACTGAAATAGCTGCAACTTTAGCGTTTTCGGCCTTGCAAAACAATGATAAAACAGGATTAATTCTTTTTTCTGACACAGTAGAACTTTACATTCCTCCGAAAAAAGGAAAATCACACGTACTGAGAATAATACGTGAACTGATTGAATTTCAACCAAAAAGCAAGAAAACAAACATTTCCAAAGCCTTGGAATTTCTAAGTCAGGTACTGAAAAAGAAAGCAATCGTATTTATACTTTCTGACTTTATGGATAAAGGGTACGAAAAACCTATTCAGATTGCGGCTAAAAAGCACGATGTAACAGGCATCCGCATTTATGACCAAAAGGAAACTACTTTACCAAACTTGGGATACATCACTGTGAAAGATGCAGAAACAGGCGAACTGATACTGGTGAACACGGCTTCAAAATCGGCTCGGATGCAGTATGAAAAGTATTACAGAGAAAATGTTGCTTATTACGAAAATTTGTTACAAAAGTCAGGAGCTGGAACTGTAAGTTGCCGATGTGATGAGAGTTATACTCAAAAGTTATTAGGTTATTTTAAACGAAGAGGATAAAATGAAAGATAAATTTATCATTTTTTGTGGATTGTTTTGGAGTATATTTTCAGCTAATTCACAGGAAATTAAGGTAGAAACCGACACTAAAAACATCAAAATAGGTGAACAGATACGATATAAAATTTCGGTAGAAACTACAACTGAAGAACCTATTTCATTCCCTGAAGGACAGACATTTATGCCTCTGGAGATGGTGCGTTCGTCTGCCATTGACACAATGCGAAAGCAAGAAAAATATCGCTTGATAAAAGAATATTTTCTAACGCAATTCGACTCAGGAAGTTACACCATTCCACGTCAAAAAATAATTATTAATTCCAAAGATTTTTACACTGATTCTTTACTCGTAGAGGTACGTTCGATACCAATAGACACGCTCAAACAACCTCTTTTTGATGTGAAGCCAATCATAGGTGTGAATTCAACTTCAAAATCAAGGGTTTATCTGTGGGTTTTACTTGGAATCATCATCATTATAACAATCGGATTTTTAGTATATTACTTCTTTTTCCATAAGAAAAAATTGTCCGAAGAGGAATTGCGAAGGAGGTTACCTCCTTTCGAAAGGGCAATTGAAGATCTGAAAAAATTGCAAAATTCCAAATATCTAATCGAATCGAATCACAAGGCGTATTACTCAAAATTGACAGATATTGTCCGCGAATATTTGGAAGACGATGTACATATTTTAGCTAAAGAAAGTACTACGGATGAGTTACTTTCTAAAATAAAATTAATGCAAGAAAATGGCAGTCTGAATCTTTCGGAAGAAACGGTAAAAAACCTAAAATCAGTACTACAAACTGCTGATTTAGTAAAATTTGCCAAAAGCAAACCAGCCGACAGTATCGCCGAATACGATCGGAAAATGATTGAAGAGGTCATCATTAAAACTAAACAAGCCATACCCGAAGTAATAGAAACGACAGAAGGCTTGTCCGAAAAAGTTGCGGAAATTCAGAACAAAAACAAAAAACGGAAACTTGTTGTCATTTCAGGGATTGCCTGTACGGTGGCATTGCTTATCGGGAGTTTAGTCTATTTCTATGCCGATAGCATTACTCAACTTTTTTATAACAGTCAATACATCAAAGAATTATATGAAAAAAAATGGGTAACAAGTGACTATGGTGTGCCGATTACAGAACTATCAACTCCTGAAATTCTAAAACGTAAACAAATTGTTAATTTACAAGAGGTTGGAATGCCTGTGAAGAAACAACATTTTTTTGAATTTGGAAGTATTCATTCAGAATTGTACGTAATGACTAGTATTATTACATTTCACCCTCAAACGAACGGACAACAAGTTGAGTTAAATCCCGAATTAGTCAACAATTTGATACTATCGCAAATAGAAGCTGCTAAAGCAACCAATATTACGACATTCACCGAAGAATATACTTCAACCTCAGGTGCGAAGGGTATGAAAGTTTACGGAAAAATGGTTTTAGTAAATGAAAAAACAAAATCGCCTTTTCAGGCTCATTATGAACTATATAGTTTCACAGAAAATGGAGCTTTACAACAACTATTAATCACTCATATTGACGACCCTAATGCTTATAAAATCGCCGAAAAAATTGTAAATTCAATTCATTTCAAACGGGAATAGCTTTTATTCGAAAAGAACATGGTATAATCCTCATGGAATGTTGATTTATATCATCAAAAAATATGTAAGAAAAATGATTTTAAGAATTAACGTATGTTTAAAGATATAACTTTTGCAAATCCAATCTTCTTTTGGTTATTGGCAATCATTCCTTTGTTAGTCTTATGGTATGTTTATACATACAAAAAATCAAGACCAACACTAACCCTCTCATCAGCCGCCATTTTTAAGCAAAAAAGCGGATGGACAACCTTTGGGTATCATTTATTATTTGCGTTGCGAATATTAGCTATAACGTTGATTATAATAGCATTAGCTCGTCCACAAACTCGCTCAGAATCTGCTAAAACCAAGATTACTGAAGGAATCGACATCGTGATGGCAATTGATGTGTCGTCCAGTATGCTTTCACAAGATTTAAAGCCAAATCGGTTTGAAGCATTGAAAAAAGTAGCATCGCAGTTCGTACGCGATAGAGTTTCGGACAGAATTGGTTTGGTTGTTTACGCAGGAGAAAGTTACACTCAGACACCTGTAACAAGTGATAAATCAGTGATAATCAACGCAATAAATGCTCTTACTTACGGACAAATAGAAGATGGAACTGCCATTGGTATGGGACTCGCTACTGCCGTAAACCGGTTGAAAGACAGCAAAGCAAAGAGCCGTGTCATCATTCTACTTACCGATGGAGTGAACAACACAGGGTTTATAGACCCACAAACCGCTGCTGAAATGGCTGCTGAGTTTGGCATAAAGGTGTACACAATTGGTATCGGAACTAATGGAATGGCTCTATCTCCTTATGCTTTAAATGCTGACGGAAGTTTCGTTTACCGAATGACTCAAGTAAACATTGATGAACCACTGATGAAAAAAATAGCTCAAACTACTGAGGGAAAATACTTTAGAGCTACCAATAACAAAAAATTGGAAGAGATTTACGAAGAAATTAATAAAATGGAAACTACTGAAATTGAAGAATTCAAATACACAAAGGTGGAAGAAAAGTTTCGAATTTTAGCTCTAATTGGAGTCTTTTTATTGCTATTAGAATTTTTATTGAAGCACTCCATTTTCAGGAACGAAATTTAAGGTTTTGATATCTATTCGTAGAAAAAAAACATGTAAACCAAATAGTTACGAAATACTTAAAAAGTAAAATAATTAGATAAGAAATAAATCGTGTCATGATACACATAGACGAAAAAATATATTTGTGGCTCATTTTATCGGTAGGGGTACTATTTTTATTGTTTTCTATCTCCCGCATCCGGATGAGACGACAACAAAAACAATTTTCCGATGAGAATCTACTAAAACGTTTAGCTCCCGATCGTTCACGCTTTAAACCGTTGTTAAAGTTAGGAATACTTTCTGTTGTAATCGTGGCTCTATCCGTAGCATTAGCAAATCCAAAAGTAGGAACGAAACTCGAAACTGTTAAACGAGAAGGTGTGGACGTGTTTTTTGTTATTGATGTTTCTAAGAGTATGCTAGTGGAAGACGTGGCTCCCAATCGATTGGAAAAGGCTAAGCGATTAGTGTCCGAAACTCTAAATCAACTGAAAGGCGACCGAGTAGGAATTGTAGCGTATGCGGCCAGTGCTTATCCGGTGTTACCCTTGACAACTGACCATTCGGCTGCCAAAATGTTTTTGCAAAGTATGGACACCGATATGCTTTCCTCACAAGGGACGGCAATCCAAGAGGCAATACGAATGACATGCAGTTATTTCGACAATACGCAGGAAACGGCACGAATCTTGATAATCGTCTCTGATGGTGAAGATCATGAAATGGGAGCTTTGGAAGTCTCGGAAGAAGCTGTTAATCAAGGAGTAAGCATCTATACCATCGGTATAGGAACTGAAAAAGGAGGCCCTATCCCAATCAAGCAAGGTAACGTAACTCAGTCCTACAAACGTGACAAGAATGGCGAGGTAGTCATCTCTCGACTGAACGAGAATCTACTAAAAGAAATCGCAGAAAATGCCAACGGAAAATACATAAACGGCGAAAATACAAAGGAAACGATTGATGAACTTATAACCATTTTAGATGGCACTCAAAAAACCGAATTTGAAACTCAAAAATTTGTTGATTATCAAGATCAATTCCAATGGTTTTTGGCGGTGGCTCTGTTACTATTGGTTTTCGATTTATTTATTTTTGAACGTAAAACCCTGTGGGTAAAAAAACTCAATTTGTTTAACGAAAAGAAATAGAATGATGCGGATTTTATTATTTGTATTTTTATTAACAGGCTTCATAACTTTTGCTCAAAACAGAGAAGAACAAACTAAGAAAACTCTTGAAGAAGCAAAAAATAGGTCTGAAAAATATACTCAAAAGGGAAACAAGGCTTTCAACAGCGATAAACCTATTCAAGCAGAGGTTGAATATCGAAATGCAATTGCTGAAAACAAAGAAAACGGCATTGCTCAGTACAATTTAGGGACGATGTACTATAAACAAAAAAGCTACGACGAAGCTTTCTACCGATTGAAAAATGCGTCCACTTCAGCAGAGGTAAGTCATGCCGAAAAACATCAAATCTTCCATAACTTAGGGAATACATTTATGAAAGAAAAGGCATATGAAAAAGCTGTACAGGCATATCAAGAAGCATTACGAAATAATCCTAACGACGAAGAAACTCGCTATAACTTAGCTGTTGCTAAAGAGATGTTGAAGAAAAATCCTCCTCAAAGTCAAGATAATAAAGACAATAAACAAGATAACAACGAAAACAAAAACGACGAGAACAAAGACAGTCAAAATAAAGAGGAAAACAAAGACCAGAATAAGGATAATAAGCAAGATAACAAAGAAAACGAAAAGGAGGAGAATAAAGATAATCAAGATAACAAAAACAATAAGGACAAAGAGAAGGACGACAATAAAGAAGATAAAAATCAAGATAAAGGCAACAACCAAGATAGACCCAATAATCCTGAAGATGGCAAGAATGACAAAGATAAGGGTGAAGGCAAAAACACTCCTGCGTCACTATCGCCTCAGCAGATGGAGCGTATTTTAGAGGCTATGAATAACGAAGATCGGAAAGTTCAGGAGAAAATTAACGCTAAAAAGGTAAAAGGTGAGCGTATCAAATCAGAAAAAGATTGGTAATAGCTTCTATTTACTACTAATCAATAAGTTGGAGTTGATTGGCTTTAAGGTTTTGTCATCTATACAATTAGAAATAAAGAAAAAATATGAAACATCGCATATTATTTATTATTAGCTTATTTTTCAGTGTGTTACACTCTCAAGAAGTAGAATTTACTGCCAAGGTCAGCAAAGACAAATTGGGAGTAAATGAACGTTTGCGTATCGACTTCACAATGAACAAAAATGGAGATAATTTTACCCCTCCTGACTTTAAAGGGTTCACAGTAGTTATGGGGCCTTCGCAATCGGTTTCAGATATGTGGATGAATGGGGTGAGAACTTTCTCAAAATCATTTAGTTATACCTTGCAACCTACTGCTGAGGGAAAATTCACTATTCAAGGGGCGAGTATTGATATTGGTGGAAAGACCTATACCACAAAGCCAGTTGAAATAAGTGTTACGAAAGCAGTAGAAACACCTTCGTTGGATAAACCGACCACTGACCTTATTAAAGACAATTTGTTTTTGGTAGCAGAAGTTTCAAAAGGAAATCCATATCTGAACGAAGGAATCAGCGTAATCTATAAACTTTATGTGGGTGGACAAGTTGCATTGAATGATTTAAGAGTTGTGGATGTTCCAAAATTTCCTAACTTTTGGAGTCAAGAAATACGGATGGCCATGTCGCAGTATGAGGTAGATAATTGCACCTACCAAGGAAAAAATTTCCGTTGTGTGACCATAAAAAAGATGGTGCTATATCCACAAAAAACAGGAAAAATTACCTTGGAACCACTATCAGTGGATGCAGTTTTGGCTGTACCTACGCAACAACGCGATTTTTTCGGCAGAAACATTATGCAACAATCCGTACAGCGAGTTAGCTCTGGGAATAGAGTACTTAACGTTCGTGAGCTTCCCGAAGAAGGAAAACCCGATGATTTTTCAGGAGCTGTGGGTGATTTTACTTTTGAGGTAAACGCAACCCGCAAAGAGCTGAATGCATCAGAATCGACTCAAATTAAAGTACAAGTTTCGGGGAATGGGAACTTGAAACTATTTGATTTACCTAAACTTACTTTCCCTTCATCTTTGGAGGTCTACAACCCTGAGCAAAAGGACAACGTCAACACCACCCTTTCGGGAATGCGAGGAACGGTAGAGCAAACTTATACAATTGTGCCTCAATATGGAGGAAAATATCCCGTAGGAGCTACTTCGTTTTCCTACTTTAACCCAAGTACACAGAAGTATCATACCGTTAAAACAGAAGATATTCTCCTTGATATTGCAGGAACTCCTGCCAAAGAAATTCAAAGCACGGGAGAAATAGTAAAACAAAGCGTACAAAATTTAGGAAATCAGTTCCGATTTTTACAACTCAATCCAAATTTACAACCAATAGATCAGCCTCTTTTTTTCAGTACATCGGCTTATTATTGGTGGCTATTTTTACCCCTACTCGCTATACCAATAGCTTTATTCTGGCAACGATTCCAGCAAAAAAGACAAGGCGATGTGGAAGGAAACAAAATCCGTAAAGCAAACCGTTTAGCCAAGAAGTATTTAAGTGAAGCAAAACAGAGAATAACGGACAAAGATACGTTCTATGAAGCACTAGAACGAGCTTTTCACAACTATTTGAAAGCTAAACTGAAAATTGAAACCTACGAAATGAGTAAGGAAAAAATCAGCTCACTGCTACAAGAAAAACAAGTGAAAGCCTCTACGCTGGAAACATTTATTAGCTTATTGAAAAACTGCGAATTAGCCCGTTACTCACAGGCTCATTCTGTTGCTTCATTGGAGAAAGATTATGAGCTATCAGTACAGGTACTCTCTGAGCTTGATAAGCAGATAAAGTAAGATATTGTGTTCGAATAAAACAAAAATATTAAAGAAATAACATAAAAAATACTATGAAATTACGATATATATTGAACATTAGTTTCTTTATTTTAGGACTGGGAACGAGCCTTGCACAGGACAATGAAAAGTTATTTTCTAAGGCTACAGAAAGTTACAACACGAACGATTTTAAAGGAGCTATAGAATCGTACATGAGTATCTTAGATTCGGGATATGAATCCTCAGAACTATACTACAACTTAGGAAATGCTCATTACAAGCTGAATCAAGTAGGAAAAAGTATTTACTACTACGAAAAAGCTCTTAAGCTCAATCCTGACAACGAGGATGCTCGTAATAATCTAGTATTCGCCAACCAAATGACGGTTGATGTTATCACTCCATTACCCAAAACGTGGTACACACAGTTATCAAACCGTATTACTTCATTATTTTCACTCAGTACATGGGCTATTTTTCCTATTTTGAGTGTTTTTGCTTTTGTAATATGCTTTTTGATTTACTTTTTCACCCCTTCAACAATCTTGAAACGCATATTTTTCACACTTACTCTTGTTTGCATAGTAACTGCTGTAGGCACCTATTTCATAGCAAATTTCCACTATAAAAACTATGTGAATGAGAAATATGCAATTCTATTCGAGAAAACCATCCGTGTTTTTGCTGAACCCAATGCGTATAGCTCAGAAGTATTTATTCTGCATGAAGGTACAAAGGTAGAAATTATCGAAACCCTTAACGAATGGATAAAAATCCGTTTGGCAGATGGAAAAATAGGATGGGTGAAGGAAAATGTGTTACGAGTTTTATAATACCTTAAGTAAACAATATCACTCTTTAATAACATCTTCATATTCAAACCAAAAGGATTCAAATTGACTCATTGTACGGTACAAAAATTCCATAGTCTCACGCCAACTGTCCTTGTTATGGATATTCACACCGTATTTTTGGACGTAAACTCGACTGATTCCTTTCTGATTAGGAAGTATATGAGTTTCTTCGAAAATAGCATCAGGCAGATATTCTGTTAAAAGAATCTGTTTCAGGGAAAGCATTTTATTGTAGTATAAACACCTGTTTTCTAAATTGTTATCTTCGATATCAAGTGTTACCATTGCTTTTTTTTGGTCAAAATAGAATTTAAAACTGAAATCTTTAATTTTAGTGTCATAAAGCACCCATTTTCGAGGAAATGACTTGCCAAAAGAAGTCCAAAATTCTTCGCGTAGTTTTTTTGCTTCTGCTCTGCTAAACATGTGTTGGTTTTTAAATCTGTGGTGAGGCTGATTAAAGCACTAAAAAACTTTGTCAATTTTTTCTCAATTTTGAAAAACGGAAAAGAATTTGACAAAGTTTCTATTTCAATTAAGTATTGCCTTTTTTTTACATAACCTACTTCGTATCAAAGAATTAATTTGCACTCTCTTACCGAAGTAAATCCATATCTCAGGAAAATAATCCGAAGAGATTTTTATTCTAAGGTCATTAAGTAGCGTTCGGCATCTAAAGCTGCCATACACCCTGAACCAGCAGCTGTGATAGCTTGACGATAGCGACTATCAGCGGCATCTCCTGCTACGAAAACTCCTTTTACGTTGGTTTCAGAAGTTCCTGGCACATTTTTAATGTACCCCACTTCATCTAAAGTGATAAACTCCTTGAAAACATCGGTGTTTGGCTTATGTCCAATTGCAACGAAAAATCCTGTTACAGGTATTTCAGAGATTTCATTCGTTTGATTATTACGAACTTTAATCCCCGTAACTACCTGACCATCACCTAAAACTTCTTCTGTTTCGGTATTGAAAAGCACTTCTATGTTTTGCGTTTTTAGCACACGTTCTTTCATGATTCTCGACGCACGAAACTCATCACGACGCACTAACATGGTTACTTTTTCACATATGTTAGATAGATACAAAGCTTCCTCACATGCCGAATCTCCAGCTCCTACGATAGCAACCTGTTGTTTTCGGTAAAAAAATCCATCGCAAACGGCACAAGCAGAAACGCCACCTCCCATCTTTAAGTAATGTTGTTCGGAAGGCAGACCTAAATATTTTGCAGAAGCTCCTGTAGCGATGATAACAGTTTTAGCGTGGATTTCGTGTGTTTCGTTTACCCAAACTTTATGAGGTGTTTGCGAAAAATCGACTTTTGTCACCCATCCGTTTCTTATTTCAGCACCAAAACGCTCTGCTTGTTGTTGCAGTTCAATCATCATTTCAGGACCTGTAATTCCCTTTGGATATCCAGGAAAATTTTCAACTTCATTGGTAGTGGTCAGCTGTCCTCCAGGTTGTTCTCCTTGGTATAAAACAGGAGACATATTGGCACGTGAGGCATAGATTGCCGCAGTGTATCCCGCTGGACCTGAGCCAATTATTAGGCATTTTACTTTTTCTACGTTTGCCATTGTATTACTGTTTTTTATAGTTAACCCCACAAAAATACATATTTTAAATGAATTAAACAATTATTTGTCGAATGGTACAATGGTGAGGTGTTTTGAAAATATTTTAAAATAAATCTCAAAATATTTGGAGGTTTCATTTTTTCAATATACTTTTGCAGTGTATTAGTTAAGTAGAACACTAAATCAGTTTATGTATGATACGAATTCAAAATTTAGATTTTTCTTTCCACAAGAAAGTTGTATTCCAAAATTTGAACTTGCAGATTGAAGCAGGACAAATTTGTGGATTATTTGGAAAAAATGGGGTCGGGAAAACCACGTTGTTGTACAACCTCACAGGGTTATTGTTTCCTCACAAAGGAAAAGTGGAGATGTTGGGATTTGAACCTAAGAAGCGACAGACGGAATTCCTACAGGAAATTTTTCTAATTACCGATGAAGTATATCTGCCTGATATCTCGATTCGGCAATATGAAAAAACCATCGCTCCTTTTTATCCAAAGTTTGATACGGTACAATTCCTTGAATTTTTAAATAGATTTGAAATTCCCTCAGAAAGTCAGATTAATAAACTGAGCCTTGGACAGCGCAAAAAAGTCCTGATTAGCTTTGCCTTAGCAACGAATACTGCTATTGTACTGATGGATGAACCTACAAACGGACTCGACATTATGGGTAAAACTCAATTTCAAAAAATACTTGCTGAACAGATGAATGATGATCGCTATTTTATCATCAGTACACATCAAGCTAAAGATTTAGAAAATCTTATCGACCGCGTGATAGTATTGGATAATGAAAAAATATTATTCAATCAATCTGTACGAACGATTTCTGAGAAACTAAATTTTAAAATTTCAGAAAATAAAGCTGAGCTGAGCAAGGCTTTTTATGCTGAAACCAATTTCTTTGGCAATGTAATGGTACTTCCCAATCATGAGAATACCGAAAATCGGGTGGATTTGGAATTGCTTTACAAAGCCGTAACTACTAATTCTGAACAAATAAATCAATGGTTTAACTCAAAATAACAATACCCCATGAAACAAATTGGACTATTACTCCGCAAGGAATGGACGGAGAAACGTACGTTTTTTATATTTTTTACGATAGTAGCATTACTCATAAGTATAGGTGTGATATCCTACTATTGTTATGTCAGTTGGATAAATTCAGTAGATACAGGATATTTCTTTTTCTCTACGGAGGCTTTTTTGATGCCCTATATAGTCACAATATTTGTGTGGGCTATCATCTCTCCCTACATCGCTTTTAGGGATTTTAAGAAAAGAAAATCAGCTATTTACGAATGGTTAATTCCTGCTACTCCAACTCAGAAATGGTTGGTTAAATGGTTTATCTATTGTGTTTTGTTCTTTATCTTTTTCACAATCCTGTATGGAATTTTGTATTATATTTCAGCTCAAATAGTGGATAAATTGAACTTTGTAAATACGTATGCTCCAGAAGATTTTGGACTACCTTCATTTAGCCATTTTATTGGAATAGGAACAGTTATTTGTCTGATGGCACAGTCTATTTTCTTTGCAGGAGTACTGTTTTTTAATAAATTTTCCATGTTTTTCACTACTTTTTCTTTCTTTTTATGGATTTGTTTTATGATAGCTTTGAATTCAATTTTAGGAGAATATGGCAGTATTTTTTTTGATACTGTATTGGGGGTGGAAGCAGATGAAGGAATGGGCTATTATGCTATTCACAAAAATTCAGAAAATATAAAATTGTTATTAACCCTGTTATTCTATATCGGAATTTTTATGTTGTACACATTATCTTATTTTAAATTTAAGGAAAAAGAAATACGATAGCCTATGGAAATTAGAGATACTGGACGAGCCATTTATTTACAAATAGCAGAATTTGTCTGCAAGAAAATTCTGTTAGATGAATGGCTCCCTGAAACTAAAATACCGAGTGTTAGAGAGTTAGCAGTACAATTGACTGTAAACCCCAATACAGTAGCTCGAAGTTACGAAGTACTAAAAACTAACGGAATTATCATCGATAAGCGAGGGATTGGCTACTTCGTTGAAAAAGAAGGAAAGCAACAAGCTAAAAACTTCCGACAAGCGGATTTTCTTGAGAATGAATTACCTACTTTTTTCAACACATTGCACACTTTGGGAATAGAACTAAATGATTTAGAACCTAAATTTCAAGTATTTAAACAACAATTAAAAACTAAACAAGATGAAAACCAGTAATAAAATTCTTATGGGACTTGGAGTAACGCTATTGCTATTTCCTGTTTTTTTGACACTGCTCAAAAATGTAGAAAATAAAAAAGCTCCGAAAGTATTCAATAAATACACTTATGACTATGTTCCTGAAAAGTTACTACCTTTCAAACATCTGAAAGTTGTAGGAAGTTATCACAACATGCAATTAGCATTCGCATCCTCGGATTCTGCCTTTGCGTTCGTTCCTCAGGACAAATCAGCTCCCCGACCTAAATTTATCCATCATCAGGATACACTTATAGTTTCTTATGAGAATATAAAAACAGAAAAAAACTTGGAATACACTTATTTCTTTCAAGTTCACACCCCTGATTTACAGTCATTAACATTAGATAAAAGCAACTTTACGCTAGATGCCTACCCTTCCGTAGAAAACGTTTCGTTGGACATATGTATGAACGAATCTCATATCACATTACAACAAGAACGAAAAACAAAAGATTATAAAAATATAACTATTGAAGGTACGAAAAGTACTATCTTAGTAGATACTCCAACAAAAGTTGAAAATATGCACATTACATTATCGGGAAAATCGTTCTTAATGGTCAAACATCTTGACATTGATAATTTTTCAGCTACTGTCAGTTCGGAAACAACTGTCAAGGCTACCGAAAGTTTAAATGATTTTATTCAAATAAAGACTTGATTATAATTCACGCAATGGGTGGAATTGTGTTTAAAAACTGTGTAAAATATTGTGAGTTATGAACTTACTAAGGGTTGTAGTGGAATTAGTTTCGCTATAACTCTTGTTTTATATCCAAAACGAATAAAAAATGTCAAGCATATAATCTAACCATATTGTAAAAAATGAGACAAGAAATGGTGAGCAACGCTTTCGATTTATGTATCATTAGACTCAAACAAACGAACGCCATTTCAGAGTTTTTTGTTATAACAGGTTACGCTTAGCTACTTGCTATAGCATCAGTTTTTTACTTAATACATTTACCTATTTTCAAGACAATGGAAACTATCATGCATCAATCACTTAGAAGCTGTTTTACGTATTTAAAAGAAAAGTTAGTTCTATACAGATAGCTTCGTTCTGAGATTAAAAGAAGTTTGTAAAGAGGTTCTTTTAAAAATACAAAAATCAAGGGTGTAATACCGTTTATTCATAGTGTTCTTCCGTAGATTTAATAAAAAAGTATGTTTAAAAAACACTCTTAAAACCATTGTTTTGAACATTGATTATATTTCTAACGAATTACTCCTCAGTATTGCTTACTCTCTCTTCTAACTAATGTGGTAAGTGTAAAAAGAATAGCCGGATGAAAAAGAAACTATTCTTTATAACTTTTCAATTATTTGAAATACAGTATTTTGTATTTTTTTGAAGGGATGTCAGTAGCTCTTTCCTGCTTAGTTTAATTATATGATTCTTATAAAACATGTTTATGAGCTCTGTACGAAGAGCGTACTAAAGCACCACTTTCCACATGACGGAAACCTAATGATTCGCCTATTTGTTTAAATTTCGCAAACTGGTCAGGTGTAATAAATTGTTTTACAGGTAAATGTTTTTTTGAAGGTTGTAAGTATTGTCCAATTGTAACTATATCCACATTTGCTGCTTTCAAATCGTGTAACGTTTCGATTACTTCTTCTTCCGTTTCGCCTAATCCCAACATAATTCCAGATTTTGTGCGATGAGCTCCACTGCTTTTAAGATATTTAAGTACCTCCAAACTGCGGTCATATTTTGCTTGAATACGTACCTCACGTGTTAATCGTCGAACTGTTTCCATGTTGTGTGAAATTACTTCGGGAGCTACGGCTACGATACGATCAATATTCTTTTCTACGCCTTGGAAATCAGGGATTAAGGTTTCTAAAGTAGTTTTTGGACTCATTCTTCGGATGGCTTTTACGGTCTCTGCCCATAGGATGCTACCCATATCTTTCAAATCGTCTCTATCCACGGAGGTAATAACGGCATGTGTTATGTTCATCAATTTGATTGAACGTGCCACTTTTTCTGGTTCTTCCCAATCCAAAGAATCAGGACGTCCTGTTTTTACGCCACAAAACCCGCAAGAACGTGTACATATATTTCCTAAAATCATAAACGTAGCCGTTCCTTCACCCCAACATTCTCCCATGTTTGGGCAACTTCCTGAGGTACAGATGGTATTAAGACTGTATTTATCAACTAACCCTCGAAGTTCAGTATATTTTTTTCCTGTGGGAAGTTTCACACGAATCCATTTCGGTTTGCCTTTTGGCGGAAGTACATTGTTTTCTACTGTCATTGTTTCGGCACTCATAAAGTTATTCTCTTATGGAAATAATGCCCAAAAGTACACTTTTTTTGGAAATTGACAAAATAGTATCGGTTATTTACAAATAAAAGAAACTGTCCGAAAAGTTATAATCTTGTTGTGATATTTTCAGTATACCTGTATATGCACTTAACGAATAACTCCTTACTGTTTTGCATGAAAGAAGAATTTATAAGTTAAAAAAACATATAAACGTATCTTGAATGTAACAAGAAAACCTTGCCTCGTCAGCCAGATCAAATGGCTGAATCTTGCAATTGTTTACTTTTCGGACAGCGCCCTAAATGTGTGTTATTTAATAAGTAAATTATTCAACAATGAATTTACCTTTCATCATAGCTGCGTGAGCAGGGAACGAGCAGATAAAATCATACGTTCCAGCTTCAGGAGCGTCAAAAGTGATAGTAGTTTCTTCTCCACCGCCAATTACTTTTGTGTGTGCAATTACAGCATCACTTCCCGCAGGAACATAGTCACTATCCTTTGCTTTCAATGCTTCAGCTGCAAAAGCCGCCACGTCAGTGCCTTGTTTTAGCAATACAAAATTGTGTCCCATAACCGTTACAGGCATTTTACCAACGTGTTTTAAGGTTAATGTAACCTTTTCTCCTGCTTTTGCCTTAATTTCAGAAAGGTTGAACGTCATTTGATCCGTACCTTCCAAAACAATTGTCCCATTTTCAACATGTTTAGCTGTAGAATTTGAAGGTGTTTCAGGAGCTACATGCTCGTGATTGTGAGTTACAGAAGACTCCTCTTTTTTCTTTGTTTCTGTGTTTCCGCAAGAAACTGCCAATGCCCCCATAAGAGCTACCAATAATACTTTTTTCATTTGAGATAGAATTTAACGTTAAAATTTAGGTACAAAGATAATGATTTTTTTTGATATACCAAAAGTAATTTATTTTAATTCTAAATTGCGTATTAAGCTACCAAGCGTCAAAATTTTTATAAGGAAGCAAGGCATCTATCATTTTCTTTTTTGGTTTACTTCTTAATAAATAAAATTTTTGAATATACATAGATGAACGAACCTAATAGAGGAAACGCACAAATCAAAAAAGCAAAAGTCACTTTCTGTCTTTTATCCAATTGCACATTCTTGATTAAACCAAATAATGTATATACGATAAAAACAACACATATGGTTAGTATAACGATTGGCATAATACAAATTGGTCGTGTTTTTTTTAAAAATATGATGACATAAAAAACTGACAATCAAGGAAAAATGTAGTGATTTTATTGAAAGCAAATAACAATTAAATTCCACATCCCAATTGTCAACACACAAATGTAGTAAAAAAAAGCGGAAAAAAATCTACGAAAAACAAAAATATCTTTGTAAAAACAGCAAACGCCAATTCATCGGCGACCATAATTCTGACCTACATTCGTACATCCTTACCAAAATTCTCTTGCTTTTGGCAAGAAGTGTATTTATTTTTTCATGTTGCTGAAATTGAATATGTTATTATTAAAAAAAGTGCTGTCTGTTTTGGCGAATTTTAATTAAGAAATCAAACTAAAACAAAGTAAATACAAATCTTTATAAATTGATGAAACCTAACGAAGTGGCTTGGTGTAGCCAACTTTGGACTTTTGTAGGAAAAAAGAAAAATAAAAAAGGTGATTTACGTATGTTTTCCTCAAACAAAGGAAGTGATTGTGTGGGATTTAGATACATAGCTTGAGGCAAAAACTAAAACCTTTCTTTAATATTTTTTTGTGTCAAATTGACGTTAAAACTCATAAAATCAAATTCTTTTCAAAAATAAGGTGGAATCCCGATTCGCATTTTCCTGAAAGTCATTTAAGTTTTAAAAGTTGATTCTTCCCCATTTGCTCAAATGTAGAAAATATAGTACCTTTGGCTATGGATAACTCCGAAAATTTATTTGATTTTTAGTGACAAAGTGCTTATTTATAATTAGTTATCTGTTTTTTGTGCTTGTTTTATGAAAATCAATGATTCATATTAATTCTTGACGAAGTGTTGATAATAATATACCTCGAAATATAGTATATTTACAAAAAAAAATAAATGATGATAAAATTAATTGTATCCGATATTGACGGAACTTTGGTCAATAAATTCAAAGAAATTCCACCTCTTTTTTGGGAAGTTTTTAAATTGATTCAACAAAAAGATATACGATTTTGTGCGGCAAGTGGACGACAAATACAGAGTTTAGAGCAGTTGTTTGCACCGATTCAACAACAGATAGCTTTTGCTTCTGACAACGGTGCTTTGGTTAAATATCAAGATAAAGTGTTGCACGAAAATTCAATTGAAAAAACTTTGTTGAAGCCAATTTTAGAAACTTGTGAATCCATAGAGGGGATTGCGGTGGCTCTTTGTGGTAAAAGAAAGGCTTATGTGAAAACAGAAAATATCCGACTTTACGAGGAAATTTATCTTCATTATCCAGCTATTGAACATGTTACAGATTTTAATATGGTAGATGATGACATATTGAAAGTGACTGTTTGTGATGAAAAAGGTTCACAACAGAATTCGTACCCTAAATTGAAAATTTATGAATGTGATTTTAAAGTGGTTATATCAGGGGATATGTGGCTTGACATTACAGCCAAGGAGGTAAATAAAGGGGTTGCTGTGTCTATTTTACAAAAAATGTGGGGAATTCTTCCAGAAGAAACCTTGGTTTTTGGCGATCAGATGAACGATGTTGAAATGATGGCACAAGCTAAATTCAGTTATGCGATGAAAAATGCACATGAAGAAGTAAAGAAAATAGCTTCTTTCATTACCGACTATGATAACAATGATAGTGGAGTTCCTTGGAAAATATTAGAGTTAATTAGTTGATATATTGTGTTTTAATTATTTTTTGTGTTGCATCATCCATTTGCAATTGGTCAAATCATAGATTTTTTGGATGTCTTTCATAATCCGTTTGTAGTCAATTTGAAGGTCGATTAGATTGCCATTTTTCAGATCAAAAACCCATCCATGAACAATTGGATACTCTTCAATGATATATCGCTCTTGCACACACGCCATTTTGATGACATTTATGCACTGTTCTTGTACGTTGAGTTCCACCAAACGATCGTAGCGAAGTTGTTCATCATCAATGCGATCCAGTTCAACTTGATGTAAACGATAAACATCACGAATGTTTCTTAGCCAAGGGTTTAGCAATCCCATGTTTTGTGGAATCATTGCAGCTTTCACTCCGCCACATTCATAATGCCCACAGACAATAATATGTTTAACTCTCAGATGCTCAACCGCGTACTGAATCACAGCAGCTACATTCATGTCAATATTGTTAACGATATTTCCTACGTTTCGATGTACAAAAACTTCGCCTGGTTTCATCCCCATAAGTTCTTCTGCCGTAACACGACTGTCGGAACAGCCAATGTACAGATAATCAGGGTTTTGAGTTTCTGCTAATTCTTTAAAAAAGCTCGGGTTTTCCTTCAGTTTTTTTTCTACCCATTTTTTGTTGTTTTTGAAAATATCGTCATATGAATTTAGCATCTGTTTTTGGTTTTAAGCTATTGTTAATTAGCGTTTTGAAAAATATACACTTCCGTAGCTCCAATGCCATATTTTGCATACTCTGCATCGTAGAATTTTACGGGGTATCTTCCTAATAAATATTCCAATTCTGTACGTAGAACACCTTCGCCCACACCATGGATGAAAACTACTCTCTGAATACGTTTTTCAATAGCAAATTCCAGTTGCCGACGAGCCGTTTCTAGTTGTAGGGTAAGCATGTCGTGGTTAGTCATATTTTTGGTGGAATTGGTGAGTTGGTGAATGTGCAAATCTACTTCCATTGGTGGGATTTTTTTATCTTTCCGTGGAATGATTTTTTTCTTTTTTTCGATATTCTTAGCTAGAAAATCATGATTCATATCTGAAATAGGTACGCGAATCATGTTGTTTTCATTGATTTTTACCAATTCCGAAAGTAGAAATATCAATTCAAAGCCATCAGTAGTTAAAATTGTAGCTTCTTGATCTTTAATTTTAACGATTTTTCCCCGAATAGTATCGTCTAAAACTTCTATGTGGTCACCTATATTCAATTTTTAGCTAATCTTATTCTGTTCGTTTATTTCTTTTCTTGTTGTTGCTGTGTTTCGGTCTTTACCTCACTCTCTATTTTAGAGTGAGGGTAGGGTATGGTTTTTTCTTTCTGAGGCATAGGGTAGGGATCAGACGTTTTTGAATTCAATTTTCTTGAAATATTGTAAATTCCAAACATCAGTAAAGCCATCCCTCCGATGAGCAGAAGCTGTTCGTAACCCTTAAAAAATGAACGTGTAAATGCCATCGTAGCACCGAGTGCCATCAGTAAATAAATCCACTTATTTTTCATAGTGATTTCATTTTTAATTATTTAATTTGAAGTAGCTCTTTAGCTAATTCAATCATTCTCGGGTCGCCCGTATGTTTGTTAGGTTCATCAGATAGTTTTACAGTCGATACCCATTCGTTATCACGTGTCAATACTTCCGTAAGTTTCATTACGATGTTCATCGGTCGAAGTCCTACGTCATTGGTTAAGTTTGTTCCAATTCCAAATGAAATTCCGATTTTTCCTTTACATGCTTCAGCGATTGATTTTACTTTCTCTGGATTGAGTCCGTCGGAAAAAATAATGTATTTCGACAGAGGATTAATGCCGAATTTTTTGTAGTGTTCAATGGTTTTTTCAGCAAAAACAATAGGGTCGCCACTGTCGTGTCGTACACCGTCAAAGAGTTTACTGAATTTTTTATCGAATTGTTTGAAAAATACATCCGTAGTGTAAGTGTCTGAAAGAGCAATGCCTAAGTCGCCACGGAAAACATCTACCCAATGTTCCAATGAAAGGGCGTTGGACATTTTGTAGCCATATTCAGCGGCATGGAACATAAACCATTCATGAGCGTGTGTACCAATAGGTTTCACTTGGTATTTCATAGCCAAATGTACGTTACTTGAACCTGAAAAGTTGTATTTTTGTGATTTAGTAAGCGTTTGCATAACCAAGTTATGTACATAGTACGAATGGCGCCGACGTGTTCCAAATTCTGCAAAAACAACGCCTAAATTCTCGTAGAATTTTACCTTTTCGATGGTGTTTTCAATGATTTGACCATCGCTCCATTGTGTGGCATTCGTCAATTTGTAGTACAGTTCGCTAACCATTGCCAACAAAGGCACTTCCCAAAGAATGGTACGATACCAAAGTCCTTCTACTTCCATTTGAAAATCGCTACCGTTTTGGGTGATTTTTACTTCTGAAGGGTCATACCTATATCCCTCTAAAAAGTCAATGTACGCAGGGTTGAGGTATGGGCATGATGCTTTCAAAAAAGCCTTTTCTTCTTTGGTAAGTTTCAATTGAGACATTTGATTTACAGATTGTTGCATCGCTTGAGCAAAACCCTCTGGAAATTCATGTTTGCCACGATTGATGAATTTGTATCGTCCTTTAGTGTTAGGAAATAGCTTAACGACAGCACACTGCATCGTGAATTTGTAGAAATCGTTATCTAAGATGGAGTTAAAAACTCGGTAATTTTCTTGCGACATATTTTTATGTATATATAATATTAATATGGTGTAATTTAATGAAATGTAGTAGACTCCCAGCAAAGATATACAAATAATTTAGAATAAGCAAAAAACTATTTTCTGTTTCGTTAAAATGGAAAGATTGAATGTTAAAAAAAAGGTCAGCTACGTTAAAAATAGAAAGGGCTTTCTGTTGATGAATATCAGTTTTTGTGGTGTCAAAATTGTTTTTAATTCAATGAAAATCAGAAATAGGTGTGAATTTAATGTGTTTTGTGGACTAATTTATGATTTTTTTTCTTGTAAGATTGTCAGTTGGTAGAAATATTTTTTTTGTAATTCTGAATTTTACATATAACTTTGTGTGCTTAATTGTTTCAATATTATATCATATTTATGAATAGATTTTTACTAACAATTGTTTTATTGTTCACAGCATTTATCGCTAAGTCACAGGAATTGAATGACTTCACGGTTACGCCTGAGTTAGGCGATTGCTATTCGGACTCAAAACTAAAAGTCAGTTTAGGGGCGGGGAATTATGCCCCAGCACAATTGACCGTAGAACTTCAGCAACCATCTGTTCCAGGAGTCCCGCCTACTAAAACACAGGAGTTTACTTCTTCTGAACATATTTTTGGGTCATTGCAACCTGGGGTGTACACCGTTACAGTCATCAATGAAAATGGTTGGGTGCGATCTCAGCCTAAAACTGTAACTATAGCTGTTACTTACACCAGTACAGAGTTGATAAAATGGAAGATAACACCTCCGTCTTGTAATAATAATAATGATGCCAAGGTGGCTTTTACCATTGTTAGAAACACAGGGAAAGGACCTAGTTTTGCTGTGTCAATCACGGATTTGTCAGGAAATGTGCTTGTTCCTGCACAGATTTTTACACGGACGAGTGCAAATTCCGACTTAAACATTACAGTACAAGGGAATGCTACACACCCATTGGCTGAAAATCAACCAGTGTTTGTCAATGTTCAGGATATGACAGGTACAACGCCTAACTGTGAGCTTCGTAGGGAACGTGTAACCATTCCTGCCGTTGACTTAGCAGTGAATTGCGTTAAAATTGTGAAAATGGATGGGCAATCCCGTATTCAAACCAATATGGATTGTAAACGCCGAATCTCTTTCCGAATTCGAAGAGAAGATGATGGAAATATGGCTCCTGTACATAAATATATAAGGGAGAATTCGGGAGTAGCCATTGTAAAGCGTACTAAAAGAGATGCTTCGGGGAATGTCGTTGAACAGGCTGAGTATGATATCACCTCTTCATTTAGCGCTGGTTACAATGTTGTACAAGAATATAACTCTTTTGTCTCAGACTATGTGTTTGAGGATGGTGATGAGATTGAGGTTACTGTAAACATTGGTACAGAGCCTATTCAAGAAAAATTTGTATTAACCCCAATGGATCCAATGTACTTACGGACAGTGGGAGGAGGTCCTCCTATTGGAATGGCTAACTATTCTCATTTGGATGAGTTATGTCAAAATCGGAAATTGCTATACGTAGCTCCTTACTATCAGAAAGTAGAATTTCCTAATGCTGCAAATCCTGCCGATCCTGCAGGGTATCACAAGTATGAATGGTATCAAGATTTAGGACTGTTTTTGACAGATGATGAGTTGTACAATCAAGGTAAGGAGGGGTACTACTTTGAGATTTATAAGTGGGAAGGTACAGGATCTGCAAATATTGACGCTACAACAGGATGGAGACGAAAGACACAAGTTGCTATTCCTATAGGGCATCCTTTGTACATGCCTCATGATGTAGAATCAACTCTTGTATGGAATAGCCGTCATGACGTTGTTGATGTGACAAATATAGGTGAAGGTCATTATAAAGTGGTGTACAAAAAAACAGGTTCGCAATCATGTTATGCTCCACAAGGTATGCTAAGTTTCCAATCTTCAGCACAGATTAAGATACAGGATTTTTTTAATTCGTTATATGTGGGTAGAGGATTGTTTGAAAATACCGTATCGTTCAGAAGATGGATTTCAGCGGTAAGTTTTAACTATCCTTTAACAGTGACTATTGAACCTATTTCTGTTCCAGGGGCGACTCCAGCAATTCCTCCTGGAGGAACTTATACCATGACTTTTAACACTTCCTTGCCGCTTGACAATGGCGTGGAGCATCAGCGAAGTATTGTTTTTCCTGTGAAAAAGACAATTCTTAATGAAGCGGTTGTAAACAACAACGTCATGTATGGGGATTTTCCTAAAGGAATTTATAGAATTACAGTAGAAGACCGATGTGGAGATACGTATAGTAGAGAGATTAATTTTGATGAAGGAATGACACTGGGAGAAAATTACGTAAAGCCAGTGTTAGGTTGTGAAGCCTCTGAAATTGAATACTCTATGGGAAGTAATCTTCGTAGAGGATCTGTACTTTGGGCTCCTATTATCCTGGAAAAGAAAAATGCTAATGGAACCTATAGATGGATTACATCACAGCGGTTGGATATGAATGCTCCAAAAGGAAAATTTACAGGACTGGAGCCAGGAGAGTACCGCGTCCGAGCCTATAGTTTTTCTTATGACAAACATGCCGTGTGGAAAAGAAGTGGTTCAAACTATATTCTGGAACCTCTGGCTCCTACCAATGTTATGGGAGTGGCAGGATATACATTGATTCCTGAATATGCCAATTCGCTACGTCCTAATGGTCAAGAGATTCACCGAGGGTCGGTACTGCAAGTGGAGATCGAGAAAGAATTGAAGATTGCTAAAACGGAGCCTCTGCAAGTGAATGCCTCAGGAACTTCCTGTGGAACAGCTGCTGGAACAGGTATGGCAATCGTTTATGTTCAAAACAGAGAGCATATTCGCTATCCTTTAACTTTCGCTCTTTACAAACAAGATGGTACAGAAGTGGCGTCTGCTACATATGATGCTGATTCAGAGGTAGATAGTCATGTATTTAGGAATTTACCCGATGGAGATTATATAGTTAAATTGAGTCATGAGTGTACGGTGAGTAATTATGATGTTCGTGTAAAAGCGGATACATATGCTCCTCCGAGAATTATTGTTGCTCCACAGAGTCAAAATCCTTGTAACGGAGATGTAGTCAAATTGACTTTTAGTGGCTCAGAGGTATTGTTCAATATTGAATGGTTTAAAATTAAAACAGATGGTTCTCTTGAAAGCATAGGAACCGGAGCTACTATCACTCAAACGGTAATGACAAGTACACAGTTTCAGGCAGAATACACCTTAAAAGATACTTCAATCTGTGGTGTTGCTGTAGGCTTAACCCCTCCTGTAACTGTAGCTTTCATTCCTGACACAACAGCTCCAGTAATTTCAGGGTGTCCAACGTCACCCATTGTAGTAAATGCCTCAGCTAATTCGTGTGATGCGATTGTGACTTGGGGAACAGTAACTGCTACCGATACTTGTGGGCTCACATACACGCAAACCCATCAGAGCGGTGATAGGTTCACGATTGGAGTCCATACCGTAACCTATGTTTTCACCGATACTTCAGGGAATACAAGTACTTGCACTTTCAATGTGGAGGTTAAATCAAATGCTTTAGCGTTAGACATCCAAGCTGATTATATTGATGGTAATGGAAATGTATTGAATCGTAAGTTAGCATTGAATGAGGGCTTCCAATATAAAATAGTATATAAAAATGTGGGATTAGATGATTTGGCAACCGCCACTTTGACAGTCGACTTTTCAGCTAATCCATATATTAATATAGGTGTTCCAACCTATCAACCTACAACTTTGCCCCAGACGCCAACTTACACCAATGTTGGTAGGGTTTACACGTTTGTGTTGCCAAAAGAGATATTAAAAGGTAATAGTGGCGATAGAGTTATCTATATTCCACTTACGATGAATGCAACTTATGCAGAAATCGGAGCGCCTTGTATGAATATGTTTGGAGCTAAGTATCGAATTGAATATCAAAGAGATAATCAGTTGTGTGCTGCGGGAATACAAACTAAAACGGGAGTTAATCCGATCCAAATTTCAACGAAAAATGACATTCGTTCGGAGTTATTCTGTGTTGGTTCTTCGTTAGAATTGAAAGCAAAACCTGGTTTTACTTCCTACAAATGGTTCAAGAATGGAGTAGAGATTCCATCAGCAACAGGAAGTTCCTATATAGCCACAGAAGCAGCGGAGTACATGGTGGAGAAAACCACGGTCTGTTCAGATCCTACCCTTGGAGGTAACATTACGGTAACATGTCAGGAAATTATTCGTTTTGAGTCGTTTAGCTCAAATTTAACGGCTGATCCTATCAGAGCATTGGCAAACGGAGGTGCTACTTGTGGCGCCGATGGACGTTGGACGAGTCATTTCATCCTATGTAATGAACCTTCCAAAGTGATTACCGTAAATTTCCGCGATTCGAACATTCAGTGGCAACGCTTTAGAGCAACCTGTTCACCGCCAAATGATGGCAGATGTCAGAACTATGATAACGATTGTTGGGAAGCTATTCCGGGAGCTACAGGAAGTTCTTTTACAGTTAATGCTGCTGGACGCTACCGATTGAAAGTTTCTTCAGCCAATGGCTGTGAAGCTCACTATTATTTTGAGGTGTTTATGAACGGATTGTCAGGGGAAGTTGTACAACCTGTGGGGCATATTACCAACTATCAACCTGGACATTTCAATGTGAAGATGGCTACCGAGGGCGTAATTTATCAATATACAATTAAAGATCCGAATGGACAGACGTATCTGGATAGTAGTAATGCTGCTAATATTATAACTTACGACCAATATAACGGAGGTCATGACATTACAGTAAGAGGAATTTCAGTTCCTGGAACTTATACTATTGAAGTGAAATCAGGAAGTATAGCTAATTGTTCAACAATATTGAGAGCAACAGTTGAAGAACGAAAAAATCTGACAACTACAGCAACGGTGCTTTCATGGAGTGACTGTAATAATGTAAAAGTTCGCTTCGGGGCACAAGGAGGAAAAGCACCGTATCGCTTCGCTATATGGAAAATAGATGGGGTACAACGTTATCCTGATTACACTTCTATTCCTGATACAGCATTCATTGCTACCATTCCAGAGGGAAGTGTGCAAGTGGATCAAGATGTACATGTTACTCAGCTGGGAAGATATATTTTCGTTGTAAAAGACGCAAATGGAGCCTATGCCGAGACGGTTTCTCCAGGGGAAATGATTAGACCAGAGGGGATTACGGACTATGCTATTAATGTGAAAAACGTAGCTTGTGGAGACACTTCAGGAGTTGTTTCCGTAACGTTTACAACAGCACATCCTCAAGACATAATCACACGATTACATCGTTTACAAAGTGGAACTCGGGTGCAAACATTTGAGAACGCTTCTGGAATCTATGCTCAGGGAATTGTACAAGGGAAATATGAACTAGAAGTTATTATCACACAAGGTTCAAGAGTTTGTACGTATGTCAATCCAATTGAAATAGGAGAAGATGAAAATACGTTGAAAGCTTTTGCTGGGGTGGTGGAAGACAAATCGTGCGACACTACCAATTCACCAAAACGATACAAAGTTCATATTAATAACGTCAGCGGAGGAACTGGTACGGGCTATATGTATAAGTCAGAAGGTGGTAGCTATACAACTTCAAATGTTGTATATTTATCCGGTTCAGGAAATGTGTATGTGAGAGATAGTGCTAAATGTGAAATTGCAATTCCTGTTACGATAACAGATATTCCATCTCCAGAAGTTAATGTTAGCACCGTGATGTACAGTTGTTTAGGTAAAGGTACATTCACTGTAACAGCCTCTCCTGCGGGTACGTATGAGTACGAAGTGGTAGGGGGGGGG
>NZ_CDOI01000174.1 GCF_000827555.1 Capnocytophaga canis | reverse complement strand
GGAGTGTAATTGTTATTAGCATTCAACAAAAATACAACTTTATTCCCTGATTGTCAAATTTTTATACCATCATACTTTTTAAAACATGACCAAAATTTTGATTTTAAGAAAAAATAACTGTTAACCTTTTTAATCTCATCTCTTAACTGATATCCATAAAGCAAAATTCGTCCTTAAGGCTGATTTTTAATGGCTTGTCAGTAAACATTATCTAAGGTTTACAGATTTTACAAGGAACATACCCTTGTTCGATAGCTGTTTTTCTGTTCTTTAACTTGGTTTTATTTTTATCTTTTATCTTATAAACTGAATTACAGTCAGTTCTGTGAAACTTTTTAGTATTTCGATTACCTACATAACTCTGCTGAATTTTTTCAACACATCCAATAACCGACTCATTACCATCAAGTGGAGCTACTTGTCGAATAAATGAGAGGTTGAAAATGAAAAGTAAAAAGAATATTTTCTTGAACATAGATTAATTTTATAGACTCCACGAAGGTACAAAAAATACTGATAAAATTCAAGTTTAAAACTTGTATCGTACTACAAAAATCCAATATCTTTGCGGAAAGAATGAAAATAAATATTTAATTTAATGGCTTTACGATTATTTTGTATACGTTATAAAATATTGTAAAACAATCATATAAAAAATTCATCGAATGCTAAAAAGCGTATTTTAAACTAATTCAAATTATTAATTATAGAAGTAATAGAATAAAATGAAAACAGAGCAAGAACAAAAAGAATTTTACGAGCGTTTAAAAAAAGAATTAGAAGAAACTTCTCAGTGGCCTTCAACCTATCTGTACAAATTCATCATACCTAACGATACTGAAAAAAAGCACACTTTGGAAGCTATTTTCGAAGGAAAAAAAGCTGATATCAAAACGCGTACATCATCAAATGGAAAATACACAAGTGTTTCGATTTCAATATTATTGCAAAACCCTGATGAAGTAATTGCATACTACAAAGAAGCTGGAAAAATTGAAGGTATTTTATCTTTATAAACCCATCCTTCTTCATCTGTTAATCGCGCCAAGGATTATACGAAAAAAGATATTCTTAAAATAAAACTATTCAAGAATTTTCTTGAATCTTTTAGAAAACTAACGAAAATATGTCGATAGAAGTAAAACAACTAACAAAAACTTACGGCAAACAAGTAGCTGTTAATCAAATCAATTTTTCGCTAAATAAAGGTGAAATTACGGGTTTTTTAGGGCCAAACGGAGCAGGAAAATCCACTACGATGAAGATGATTACAGGGTCATTAATACCAACTAATGGGGAAATTTTTGTCAATGGGATAGATATGATCAAAAATCCGATTGAGGCTCAACGAAATCTTGGCTACCTACCAGAGCACAATCCTCTGTATTTAGAAATGTACGTACGTGAATACCTTTGGTTCATGGGAAAATTATACAAAAACATTTCGAAAAAAAGAATTGAAGAAATCATTGAAATTACAGGACTTACACCTGAAAGTAACAAAAAAATTGAGCAGCTATCCAAAGGTTATCGTCAGCGTGTAGGACTGGCATCGGCACTGATTCACGATCCTGAAATTTTGATTTTAGATGAACCTACCACAGGTCTTGACCCTAATCAGTTAGTTGAAATACGTGGCATCATCAAAGAATTTGGAAAGAACAAAACCATTCTGTTATCATCGCATATTATGCAAGAAATTCAAGCAGTTTGTGACCGAGTGATTGTTATCAACAAAGGGAACATTGTCCTGGATCAGTCAATGAAAAACCTTCAAAATAAGGAACAAACCATTGAAGTAGCGTTTGACTTACGCGTAGAAGAACGTTTTTTACGACAAATTCCTATGCTAAAATCGGTAGTGAACATACACGAGTTCTTGTACCATATGGTATTTGACACACAAGAGGACATGCGTCCCAAACTGTTTGACTTCGCTAATGAAAATGGACTTAAAATACTGCAAATCAACCACAGACATAAGGATTTGGAGCAGTTATTCAGTGAACTAACACGAGATCAAACGAAAACTGCTCCAAAATCTATTTAATTCGATGAATGAAATACTTCTAAAGCTGTAGTGTCATCCAAAGCCTTAATTTCTTTTAATAATATGGATTTCATTTGCTTAGTTAACTTCTCTGTGGAACGTTTTCCATAAATATTATTCATCTCCTTAGGGTCTTTCTTCAAGTCGTAGAGTTCCCATCCATTATGTCGCTTGTAGAACCGAATGAGTTTGTACCGTTTATTTTTAATTCCAAAATGTGGCGAAACAGCATGTTCCCCATTTTCATAGTAATGGTAATAAACTGTTTCACGAGAAGGTCTCTTAGAGCCTTTCAACACATTCAAAAACGATTTCCCCTGAATATCAGCTGGAATTGGAATACCTGCTGCCTCCAAAAGAGTTGGGGCTATGTCCACATTCATCACAAAACTATCTGTTGACTTATTTCTTTTGATATATGTAGGGTACTTTATAACCATGGGTGTTCTAAAGGATTCCTCATACATCCATCTTTTATCATACCAGCCGTGTTCTCCCATGTAAAATCCTTGATCTGAGAGATATATGAATATTGTGTTATCGGCCAAATTATTTTTATGTAAATAGTCATTCATTCTTCCTATGTTTCTATCAAGAGAAACCGCCGTTGCATAATAATCTCTCATATAACGTTGAAACTTCCATTCGGTAAGAGCCTTTCCTGTCAATTTTTGACTCTCAAATTCTTTTTGAATTTGGTGATAGAAATCATTATAGGCTTTACGTTGTGATGGCGTCATCCGATTGAAGTTACCATCTTTTTCTTCTTGATTAGGGGGAAACATTTTCAGGTCATAACCCATCTGTAAATCTTTAGCGATGGTCATTTCTTGCATGGTAGCAGGAATTCGCCCCTTATAATCATCGTAAAAATTGTCGGGAAGAGGAAAGTTTACTTTCTCAAAGCTTCCTAAATCTTGAATATCGGGCATCCATGTGCGATGGGTAGCCTTATGCCCTACTATGAGACAAAAAGGCTTACTCTTGTCACGGTTATCCAGCCACTGTTCGGCTTCATTTTCAACAATATCAGTCACGTACCCTTCTTCACGAACAACTTTTCCTCCAGGAACATAGAAATCGGGGTTAAAATAATGCCCTTGTCCGATTAAAATTTTAAAAAAATCAAATCCTTTTGGATCTTTTCCTAAGTGATATTTTCCAATCCACGCTGTTTGATAACCGTTTTCTTGCAAAATATTCACAAATTGCTGCTGATTTGAATTGTAGCGTGAAGTTTCATTATCGGTATATCCGTTCTTATGGCTAAACTTACCCGTAAGGATACAGGCTCGACTTGGGCCACATATTGAATTAGCCACATACGCCTTATTGAAAGTCATCCCCTGCTCTGAAAGTTTATCGATGTGGGGTGTATAAGAAGTTTTCCCTTCGTTGTATGCCCCTATGGATTGAAAGGAATGATCATCGGAAATAATAATCACAATATTAGGCCTTTGCTGTGCTAAAACCACACAAGAAAAGAAAAAACTACATAAAAAAAATACTTTTTTCATTTTGACTTTTTATAAAATTTAATTAAACAAAACTTGAAGTGCTGACAAAGTTACAAAAAATATATTTAGCACCATATTTTTTACGAATAATGAGACGAAAACAAAGTTCGAAGCACTACCTTTGCTTCTTTCAATATCCGTATCTTTTGCCCCATAGGTTTCTCAAATATTCTCTTAACCCATTTTCGCGAACGTTATCTGCGGGGTCATAAAAACGATACCCTTGTAACTCTTCGGGTAAAAAATCCTGAAAAACAAAACTTTGTGCATAGTCATGGGAATATTTATAATCTTTCCCGTAGTTGAGTTCTTTCATCAATTTAGTAGGAGCATTCCGCAGATGAATCGGTACAGAAAGATCTCCTGTTTGCTTAACGACTTGTTGTGCGGTGTTTATAGCCTTATACGATGCATTACTTTTGGGTGAAGAAGCCAAATAGATCGCACACTGACTCAAAATGATTCTCGCTTCCGGATATCCGATAGTAGTTACTGCCTGAAAGGTATTGTTTGCCAAAATTAACGCTGTAGGGTTGGCATTGCCAATATCTTCTGATGCTAAAATAAGCATCCGACGAGCGATGAATTTGACATCTTCACCTCCTTCAATCATACGTGCTAACCAGTAAACTGCTCCATTAGGATCGCTTCCTCGGATGGATTTGATAAATGCTGAAGTCAAGTCGTAATGCTGTTCACCTGTTTTGTCGTACAACACCGTATTCTTTTGAACAATTTGCATCACTTTCTCATTAGTAATTTCGATGGTTTCACCTTCTGAAAAAGCATTTACAATAAGTTCGAAGGTATTTAGTAATTTTCTACCGTCACCTCCTGACAATCGAAACAGGGCTTCCTTCTCTGTGACTTGTATCTTTTTTGTTCGTAAAATACTATCTTTCTCAATTGCATTTTTAAGCAATTTTTCCAAATCTGCCCGATCAAAGGCATTTAGTACATACACCTGACAACGCGACAACAAGGCTGGAATAACCTCAAAACTTGGGTTCTCAGTAGTTGCTCCAACCAATGTTATCCAACCTTTTTCAACGGCTTGTAACAAAGAGTCCTGCTGAGTTTTATTGAAACGATGAATTTCATCAATAAATACAATAGGATTCTTAGCCGTAAACAAACCACTGCTATTTTTGGACTGCTCAATGACTTCGCGTACCTCTTTAATACCTGAACTGATAGCACTTAGCGTAAAAAAAGCTCGTTTGCTTTCCAAAGCGATAATGTTTGCCAATGTAGTTTTACCAGTTCCAGGAGGTCCCCAAAAAATCAACGATGGAAGCCAACCACTTTCAATTTGTTTCCGAAGAGATCCATTTTCTCCTACCAAATGTGTTTGTCCTACATAGCTCGACAGAGAATTTGGACGCATACGTTCCGCTAATGGTACATTCATCATTTCATGGATTTATCCTCCAACTCTTTTTACTTTAAATCCTTTATTTCTAAGGAATTGCATAATCTTATCTCGGTAATCTCCTTGAATGATAATTTTCTCGTTTTTCACCGAGCCTCCAACTCCTAAAAAAGTTTTCAATTCTTTCGATAAGATTTTGAAATCACTGTCTGCCCCATTGTACTCTTCAATAATGGTAACAGGCTTACCATTCCTTTTCTCATATTTACAAATCAAAGGATTGTCTTGCAACCAGACATTAGATGCTTCCTTTTCAGGGATTTCCTCTTCAACATGATTCGGAAATAAGTTTTTCAATTGATCTCGTAACATAAAAATTAATTGAATTCCAACATCAAAATCACTAAGGCTAATATCATAGAAGCCATGATAACACCTTTTGCTCTATTATCCTGCCCTAACCGTAAAAGAACAAAAAAAGAAGCCAAATCAAGCAATCCTCCTAAGGCAATCAACGCTCCTAAATATCCTTTAACATAAGCATCTCTTATCGTTAACTCAATGCTATGCCGTGAAAAAATTAGTATGTAGAGTAGAATACCTAAAGCATTAGCTATCAGCCCTACAAATAGACCAATGATGATATCTTTTTGATGTTTTTTCATCGTATAAATTAAAATAAATCATTTGCACTAATACTCTTATCGTGCTTTGTATAATCTACTGGACGTTTGGCAAAAAAATCATCTAACGAATTTGAAAAAACTTCTTCCTCAAACCACAGCATAGGCTTTGCTTGATCAGTTGTAATACCAAAAGGTTTCCCGAAACCAAGTTGTGTCAAGGAATCATCCAAGCGATAGCGCATATAATTTGCTAAATCTTCTTTGGAAAAAAACTCAATTTCTCCTTCTTCAAAAATCCAATCTAACATTTTATCCTCCAACTGGATATAATTTCTTATGAACTCAGTTGCTTCCGTTTGAGCATGTTCTTTCATTGCAGGATTTTCTTCAAATATTTTTTTGAGAATGTATATTCCTGCGTTGGCATGTAGTTGCTCATCAACTGAAGTCCAAGCGATGATATTCGCTACATTTTTCATATATCCTTTAAAGCGTGTGAAAGACAAAATGGTAGCAAATTGACTAAAAAGAGAAGCGTTTTCGATGATAAGTGTAAAAAACAGGATACGTTGCATAGCATTTTCCTTATTTTTTGCCAAATATTCCTTTAAAACTAGATTTCTTTCCTTAAAAATAGGCACTTCCAACAAATTTTCAAATTCATTATTATAGCCCAACACTTCTAACAGACGAGAATATGCCTCACTATGCCGAAATTCGCATTCAGCAAAAGTAGCTCCTAACCCATTGAACTCAGGTTTAGGGAAAAGATCATAAAGATCGCCCCAAAATGTTTTAACAGAAACTTCCACTTGGGCTATTCCCAACAAAGCTCTTTTCACAGCTTCTTTTTCTACTATGGACAAGTTGGCTTTAAAATCCTGAATGTCTGCCGTAAATTCCACTTCTGAATGCACCCAAAATGATTTGTGCATTGCATTTACAAATTCCATAACCTCCGGATATTCAAAAGGTTTGTAACTTTCGCGTTTATCAAATATTCCCATAATCTATATTCTTTTTGACTGCGAAGATACAAGTTTTTTAGCCTTTAAAACAAATTTAAAATGCCATTAAAATGTTAATTTTTTTAATAACATGTTTTTTAGGAAGTTATGTTTTCGTAGATAAATTTACATTTTCCTGAGTTTTAAAAAATACCAAAGCAGAAACTGAATTGTTCAATTTCTGCTTTGATTTTTTTATGATTTAATCATGTACTAATACGCCTTTGCAAATAAAACTCTTTTTGCGGAAGGCTTACCCGTTACCATACAAACTCCTACTTCTTCTTTGGCTTCCAACGGAATACAACGTATAGTTGCTTTGGTTTCTTCCTGAATACGCTGTTCGGTTTCAGTAGTACCATCCCAATGAGCTGCAATAAACCCTCCTTTGCTTTCTAAAACCTCTTTGAACTCTTGGTATGAATTTACTTCGGTAATATGTGCATTTCTATAATCCAAGGCTTTTTTATAAATATTCTCTTGAATTTCCTGTAAGAGTTTCTCAATGTATTCTACGATGCTATCTCCAGAAACAGTTTCTTTGGTTAGTGTGTCACGACGAGCGACCTCGAAGGTATTGTTTTCCAAATCACGTTGTCCAACTGCTAAACGTACAGGTACCCCTTTCAGCTCATATTCATTGAATTTGAATCCTGGTTTATGGGTATCTCTATCGTCAAATTTTACAGAAATACCTTGTTTTTTGAGTGTTGCCATTAGTGGTAGTACACGCTCACGAACAGCTTCTAACTGCTCCTCCCCTTTGTAAATAGGAATGATTACTACTTGAATAGGAGCTAATTTAGGTGGAAGTACCAATCCATTATCATCACTATGCGTCATAATCAATGCACCCATGAGTCGGGTAGATACCCCCCATGAGGTCGCCCAAACATAGTCCAATGTGCCTTCTTTGGAAGCAAACTTCACATCAAATGCTTTAGCGAAATTCTGTCCCAAAAAATGTGAGGTTCCTGCTTGTAGGGCTTTTCCATCCTGCATCAAAGCCTCAATACAATAGGTTTCATCAGCTCCTGCAAAGCGTTCCGATTCGGTTTTAAACCCCTTAATAACAGGAACACACATGAAGTTTTCTACAAACTCGGCATATACTTCTAACATTTTTTCAGCTTCCTCAAGAGCCTCTGCTTTGGAGGCATGAGCTGTATGTCCCTCTTGCCATAAAAATTCAGCAGTACGCAAGAATAAACGTGTACGCATCTCCCAACGTACTACGTTTGCCCATTGATTGATAAGAATTGGCAAATCACGATAGGACTGAATCCAGTTTTTGTACGTATTCCAAATGATTGCTTCCGATGTGGGGCGAACTACTAATTCCTCTTCCAATTTAGCTTCGGGATCAACCATGAGTTTTCCTTTTGCGTTTGGATCTGTTTTCAATCGATAGTGAGTTACAACAGCACATTCTTTGGCAAAACCTTCAGCGTTTTTCTCTTCTGCTTCGAAAAAACTACGGGGTACAAACAACGGAAAATAAGCATTCACGTGTCCAGTTTCCTTAAACATACGGTCAAGTTCAGCTTGCATTTTTTCCCATATCGCATATCCGTATGGTTTGATAACCATACAACCACGTACACCTGAATTTTCTGCCAATTCAGCTTTTACTACTAACTCGTTATACCACTTTGAGTAGTCCTCACTTCGTCTTGTTAAATCTTTACTCATATTTTTACTTGTAGATTTTTTTGTCTGTTATGCCTCTTCTCACAAAAATATCACTAACAGGAGTTAAGTTGTTTTACTCATGGTAGAATATCTCACACAGGCAAATTTATAAAATTATTGGATACTGTATGTTTTTTGTTTGACTTTTTTAATGTTCCTCAAAAGTTAATTGCCAAAATAATATATGAAAAAACAAATAATCCTCTTAAAGTTCCATGTTGTCTATAAGGCGTACTCCCTCAGCATAAACGGCAATGAAAGCTCGGTATCTTTTGCCTATTTCTTTAGCTGTAGCTGTTTGTAAGGTATCGGCTTCGGCTATGGTGAAATATTCTAATTCAAAATCCTTATCATCGGTAAAAGCTTTTGTTACATATTCGTTAATTTCAATAATATTTTTTGTAATAAACAGCTCTTTAACCTCTTGCAAAATTTTGTAAATGAATGTTGCTTTTCTTTGCATATATTCACTAAGCAATTGATTTCTAGAACTTAAAGCTAACCCATCTGCATTTCTAACAATAGGACACCCGATAATTTCAACTGGTAATTGAGTGATTTCTACCATCTTTTTAACGATAAGTAGTTGTTGATAGTCCTTCTGACCGAAATAGGCTTTTGTAGGAGTCACAATCTCAAAAAGTTTTTTAACAACTGTACCTACACCGTCAAAGTGTCCTGGGCGGAAAGCTCCCTCCATAACGCGATCTAATCCATGAAAATCAAAAAAATCTGAGCTTACATTCGTTCCATAGATATCCGAAATTTCAGGCGAATACACCAAAATATCTTTGCTGATAGTAGCTATTTTTTCAACATCAGCTTCCAATGTTCGAGGATATTTCTCCAAATCTTTTGGATTGTTAAACTGAGTTGGATTTACAAAAATACTAACCACAACAACATCGTTTTCTTCCAATGCTTTTTTCATTAGAGATAGGTGTCCGTTGTGTAAAGCTCCCATAGTAGGGACAAAACCGATGCTTTTTCCTGCCTTTTTAAAATCAGAAATCACGGTATTTAGTTTCTTCTGCTGAGTGTATATCATCATCATCCAAATATTAAAAAATGCAAACTTATAAGTTTTTTATGGATTTCTGCATATTTTTTTGTACTTTTGTGGCTTCCAAAGCTAACGAAAAAACAATTTACTTTTTATGACTGACAAAAAAGTGCTTTTTGTTTCCTCTGAAGTATTACCATATTCTTCTGAAAATGAAATCTCTAAGATGTCATTTGAGACCCCCAGAATGGTCAATAGTTACGGAGGACAGATACGGATATTTATGCCACGTTTCGGGAGTATCAATGAAAGACGACATCAGTTACACGAGGTCATTCGGCTTTCAGGAATGAATATTGTTATCAACGATATTGATGTGCCTTTAATCATAAAAGTGGCATCAATTCCGAAAGAGCGTATCCAAGTCTACTTCATCGACAATGACGAGTATTTCAAGCGAAAAGCTACGTTTGTTGATGAGGATGGGGTCTTATTCGCTGACAATGATGAACGTTGTATTTTTTTCGCAAAAGGAGTTGTTGAAACCGTTAAGAAATTGAATTGGTTGCCTGATATCATCCATGTTCACGGATGGTTAGCTTCGCTACTACCTTTATATTTAAGAACTTACTACAAAGACGAACCTATTTTTTCAGAGAGTAAAATCATAACTTCGGTTTTCAATCAAGATTTTGAAGGCTCTTTAAGATCCGATATCACTAGCAAGGTAGCTTTTGATGGGATCAACAAAAAAATGGCTGAACATTTGGCCGAGCCTAACTATTTCAATATGATGCGTGTAGCTTCTAAATATTCGGATGGAGTCATTGTTGTTGGCGACAACGTGCCTGAAGATTTCAGCTCCTACATAAACGGATTAAAAAAACCTATCCTTTTTAATTCCGACATGGAAACCTTCCAAGCTTCATACAGAGAATTTTACCAACAATTTTTAAAATAAAAACACTAAAATCAATAATATAGCATAATTATATGAATAAATCCAAATATGCAGGTATTTTTTCCTTTTTGGGATTGACCATCTTATTATCGTCTTGTACAGATGATTCTTTCAAAGAAATTAAGAGTGATTTACTGAAAGACCCTAATTTTGAAACGGCGGTGTTCGACGCCTCTGTGTCTGTCGAAAATATTGCTAAAAATAGAGTGCAAACTAATGGGTTGGGTGGTTACCTATTAGGGGAGTACACGCAGAAGCCTTTTGGAAAGAAAAAAGCTAGTATTATAGCTCAAGTGCAGTTGCCTTCGGTAAGTCCCATCTTCGGTGATAAAGCTCAGAGTTCTGAGAATACGGATAATAAACCAGAAAAAGAAACTGTGACGGAAGCGTATCTGTATCTACCATATTTTAACCCATACAGCACTCGAAGCAACACGGCATATGTTACTGAAACGGAATATGCTCTTGATTCTATTTACGGGAATACAAAGGCATCATTCAAAGTAAATGTACAAGAATTAACCTATTTTTTGAGAGACATTGATCCTGCTCAAAATTTAGCTCCTCAGCGTTACTATTCTGATTTTGAAGTAAGTAATCATTTAGGTACTACTCTAACAAACGCAAATAATGCTGAAACTGTAACCATATCTAAAAAATCAATCACACGCAATCAGTTCGACAACCCAACTACCCCTGATGACGAATCAAAAGGCGTTGCAGATGTCTTAGCTCCAGGAATTAGAATTGCTTTAGACCCTGAATTTTTCCAAACGAAAATCATTAGTAAAGAGGGAACTACAGAATTAGAAAACCAAAATAACTTTAAAAATCACTTCCGTGGAATTGTAATTGATGCTGATGGTTTTTCCGATAATTTGATGATGCTTTTAGACATGTCAAAAGCTAAAATTGAGCTTGTCTACACCTATGAAACCGAATCGAATAATCAAAAGGCTACTTTGAAAAAACGATATGATATGAACGTAAATGGTATTACGTTCAATACATATACTACTGAGGATGAAAGTATCTCTTTGGAGACCGACAGTAATAACATTTCACGTATTTATTTGAGTGGAGGAATAGGTCAAATAGCTAATTTAAAACTCTTTACAGATGCTGAACTGGCTGAAATTCGGCGACGTGATGTGCTTATCACAGATGCGAGTTTATATTTATATGTTGATCAGTCAGTTACCTACGGAAAGGAACCTGAACGTATTTTTATTTATAATGCGAAAACAGGTGCTGTTATTGCGGATTATGTCAACGACCCTACCAGCACACTCCAATCGGCTGAAGGTTCACACCTGATTCACTTAGGGAAATTACAGAAACAAAACAACAAAGGTAATTACTACCAAATCCGATTGACAACGCATGTGATCAACATTATCAAAAACAAAGTTGAGAATGTTCCTCTGGCAATTGCTGTAGCTTCAACTGTGAAAAACCCATACGTTGTAAATTATTTTGATTCTGCAAATAAAAAACGAGTAATTCCGACAACATCCGTAGTAACCCCCTTGAGTACGGTAATTTACGGAAATGACGCCAGTATTGATGACTCTAAACGTTTAAAGTTAAGAATCAATTATTCAAAATTGAGATAACACACCCATCATACTTGGATGTGTTATCTTAAAAGATGTTCCAAAATAGAAATTCTCACAACAAAGGATACTACTTTGATCCTATATTTCGAATTTATGTTCGCTCTATTTAACAAAGAAATACGGTATTTTTTTACATCTGCCATTGGCTTTACAGTCATAGGGCTGTTCATAGTTTTGAATGGGATTTTCCTTTGGATTCTAAAAACTGACTATAATATTTTCAACGGCAATTCCGCTGATTTATTACCTTTTTTTCGTTTATCATCGTGGATTTTTGTCTTTTTAGTACCTGCACTCACCATGCGAAGCATCTCCGAAGAAAAACGTAGTGGTATGTTACAGTTACTTTTTACTAAACCGATTAGTGTATTTCAGATTGTTTTAGGAAAATATTTAGGAATCTTATTCCTGTTATTTGTTACCTTACTCCCTTCATTATTGTACGTTTACATCATATGGATTTTAGGTAATCCTGTTGGGAATTTGGACATAGCAAGCACAGTCGGCTCCTATATCGCTTTATTTCTGTTGTCAGCAACCTTTGGTGCAGTAGGTCTGTGGTCATCCTCAGTGAGTAATAACCAAGTGATTTCCTTTATGTTAGCAGCATTCCTATGTTTTTTCTTTTTCTTTGGATTGGATCAGACAGCTATGTTACTCTTCCCTGACAGTGTTACAGCTTTTGGGTTTCAATCTCATTTTGATGCTATTAGCCGTGGAGTGATTGATACTCGTAATGTGTTCTATTTCCTTTCGTTTATTGCTTTTTTCTTATACACAACTACTTTATCATTAAAATACTACAAGCTATGAAAACATTTATTGATAAAATAGGAAGCAAAATCGGTATTGCCTTTATCATGCTACTTGTTTTCAATTGGATAATCTCACAATGGTACATTCGTTGGGATTTGACTCATGATAAACGCTATACACTCTCGGAAACTACGCGAAAAACATTACTAAAAATCAATCAACCTGTGGTGATTGATGTACTTCTGAAAGGAAATATCCCCATAGAGTTTAAAAAATTACAAACCGAAACCCTACAATTGTTAGAAGAATATGTCGCACAAAATAAAAATATTCATCTCAACTTTGTAAATCCTTTAGAAGAAGGAAATGACCCTCAACAAACCATTAATGAACTGATACAATTTGGATTAAATCCATTACAAATTTCGCAAACCGAAGCCGGAACGTCCTCAATTGAGTATATTTTTCCTTGGGCTGTGATTAGCGATAGTATTCAGTCGCAAAAAGTGTCATTGTTCGTCAATAAAATAGGGGTAACCGATCAAGAGCGTGTACAAAATTCCGTTCAACTATTGGAATACAATATAACGGATGCACTCCACAAATTAACACTCAAAAAACATAAAAAAATAGCTATACTCAAAAGTAATGGTACATTAAACGATACGTACATAGCTGATTTTTTGAAAACTATGAAGGACTACTATCTGATTGCTCCATTCACATTGGATTCAGTACCCACCCAACCCGAAAAAACTTTAGCTCATCTGCAATCGTATGATTTACTGATAGTTCCTAAACCAACAACCCCATTCACTGACCCTCAAAAGCAAGTGTTGGACCAATTTGTGATGAATGGAGGACGTGCCCTCTGGCTTATCGACCATGTAGGCATAGATATTCAAGATTTTTACACTCAAAACGGAACTGCCGTAGCGATGCCTATGAATCTGAATTTAGGAGATATGTTCTTTCAATACGGATTTCGAGTGAACTATACACTCATCAATGATCTGTATTTTTCTGACTTAATGATTGCCACAGGAGAAGGCAGTCAAACACGTTATATTCCAATTCCTTGGGTCTATAATCCCATGATACTATCACAAAACAACCACTTGATTAACAATAATTTAGATGCAATTCGTTTGCAATTTTCAAACAGTATTGATACTTTAAAAAATGGTATAAAGAAACGTGTATTACTAACAAGTTCACCAATTTCAAAAGCCGATGGAACGCCTCGAGAGGTCACGCTAAATGTAGATACCAAAAAGATGGACAAAAACGCTTATAAAAGTGGAAACATCCCCGTAGCAGTGCTTCTCGAAGGAGAATTTTCATCGGTTTATAAAGACAGAATAACACCTATTGAACTGAAAAACAACTTACAAACCAGTAAACCTACTAAAATGATCGTCATTGCTGATGGCGATATTATCAAAAATGACCTTAGCAACAATACTCCTTTGGAACTAGGACTTGACAAATGGACTAATCGATTTTATGACAACAAAGCCTTTTTACAGAATTCTGTTAACTACCTCTTGGACGACACTGACTTCTTATCCCTACGAAATAAAAAAGTACAATTAGCATTTTTAAACAAAGAAAAAGTAGCTGATTATCAATCAAGTTGGAAAATAAAAAGTATACTCTATCCTCTGTTGTTCCTCATTTTCACAATCCTTGGGATTCGAATAATTTACCAACGGAAATATAAAATTTAACTCTTTATAGTGTATTCTTCACACTGCCTTTGGAGATTTCATTTTTTTATATTAGTTTTGGGCTGTAAATTTTAATATTTTTTATCATGGAAATTAGAAAAACAGTCAACGCAAAAGACATTATGCTGAAGTACGGGATGTATTTTGGTGTTGGTCTCGTTGCTATTAGCGTGGTAATGTATACCACAGGAATGATTTATTCGAAAAGTATGATGGTTGGATTAGCTGCCTCTGCATTAAACCTATTAGTTTCTATCTTAGCAATTGTTTATGGCATTAAAGCCTTTAAAACAAGGAATGGAGGCTTTTTAGCTATGGGGGAAGCTCTAAAAATTGGGGTTGGTATCGCTCTGATTGGAGGAATTATTTCCGTATTGTACACCTACGTTTTTGTGAACTATATTGAGCCCGATTTCATGCGAAAAATGACAGAATTGCAGTTTGAAAACATGGGAGAATTAGGTATGGATATGTCCAATGTAGATATAGATGCTACAGTAGAAATGAGTAATAAAATGAGTGCTTTCACCTATATTTCCTCGTTAGTTGGATATTTGCTTTTAGGACTTATCGTTTCGGCAATCGCTGGAGCTGTAATGAAAAAACAAGAACAAGTTTATTAATAAACTTCATAAAAAATAAAAAAGAAGCTGTCTGAAAAGGCAGTTTCTTTTGTTTTTTAGGTACAAAAAAAATGAAACTTCCTATAACCATTTCTGAAAATTAAAAATTCACTTCAATGATTTATTTTTAGAATTCAATTTCTTTAAAAAAACACAGACCTCTTTCGCTTTGACCTACTTTTTTCATTTTTTGTGATTTTCTGAAGCTAATGCCTAATAACCATTAGTAGAAATGAATTTCTACTTTTTTATAATCTTATTGTTGCTTATTTAGTTGATTTTAGTTTTTACTTATTTCTGGTATTTTTTTCACGAAGTTTTTCATAAAAATTTTACTAATGCCGTTATATTTAGGGTTTATAATAAGGTTTATTAGAAAAGTTTAAACAGGTTCATTGTTGAAATATTTTTCAATAAAAACTTTGTCAAACCTAAAAAAGTTTGACAAAGTTTAAAATTGTAAGAGATTTTCTGGTGTTAATACAAAAGTTGTCTGATTTCAGAGATCACATTATGAGCTTTGTCATGATCCACAGAATTTCCAATATCGGTCAAATCAGAAGAAAGTTTGGAGAGTTCATCAATATTTAAATTTTGAGTAATCATACGCATCAAAGCAAATTTTTCTTTGTTTTGGCTTACTAATAAAATTACTTCTTTAATGTTATCATCACTTCCAACGTAGTTTACATTGATTTTATACTCTTTGTTTGAAATTTGTATCAACTCTTCATATTTGTCCGTTTTCAGGAGTTGTTTCACTTCTTGATATTCCTTTTGAAAATCTCCATTGTTTTTCTTTTCATACATAAGAATATGAACATTCTCTATAACATTCAAAATGTTTTTTTCATCAACACTGCTTCCTCCCAATTTTAAAAAATCTTTTGGAGAAAAGGTAATTGACTTAAAGTCCTTATTTTCAGAGTTTTTAACGATGTAACTTTGTAAACTGTTCGAATTACAGGATATTATTGAAATACTGATAAGAAAAAACAATAAAAGATAAACTATTTTTTTCATAGTATAAGAGAGTATTAAATTTGGTTCATTTCTTTAGGCAATATGTTGATGTTTTTGGACAACACTCCGATTTTATTCAAATCAACTTCACCTGTTAGAATCATCAATACAGTTTCTTTGTCTTCCTGAACAAACATCACCAATTCCGAAACAATGTCCTTTGTTTTTCCCTCTTTGACGTAGAATTTCACATTTGTATTTTTTTCTTTCACACGCATAAATTCCGAAAGACTACCTCCTTTTACATAGCTTTCTACTTCCTTTTTCATTTGTTGCGAAACACTTGCAGTTTCGGTAGAAAAGATTTTCAACGCTTTAAGTTTGTTAGCTATTTCCATAAACTCCTTAGTGTCAGGGTCGTTACTGTCTATTTTTGATAGCATCTGAAACATCTTTTGTGAGATGACTACGGTGGTTATATTTTCATTATCTTCATATTTGTCGAATATGGATTGACCAAATAATGCTACGTTGCAAAATAAAAAGCTTACTAAAAATAAAAATCTTGTTTTCATCGTATAATAATTTTAAAGTTACTCTAAGTTTTTGAATATTTTTTTTGTGTTTTTATCAAATTCGCCGAGATATACCATTTTTTCCGTACCTTTATTGTAGTTTACCGAAACAAGTTCCAAGGCGTATTTCACTTGCTGATAAATCAACTCGGCTTCTTGCTGTTCTCTTTGTTCTTTGACGTAAAACCATCCGAAAACGGCTGGAAAAATAGTTGCAGCAATTCCGATTTTCCAAAACAAAGAACGATTTTTAGGTGTTTTTACCGAAAATTCTTTTACAAGTCGCTCTTCTCTATTAGTTTTGAAATATGCAAACATCGGTTGATAATGTTTCAAATCTGATGCCACATTTTCAGAATTGAAATAGGTCTGTAAGGTTCTTTCTTCTTCGATTGAAGTTGTACCCTCGAAATATTTTTCTATTAATTCGTGTATTTTTTCGCTCATATTTTTTGTTAAATTGTTTTTTATTTTCTGCTGGGAAAATTTTTCATTATTATTTTTTCGGTTAATAAACTCGTGTTTGCTCTATCTTTGTTGTTAATTCTCCACGCAAGGATTCTCGGATGGTCTTTCTGGCTCGTGAGAGGATTACCCGAATAGTAGCCTCTTTAATTCCTGTAATTTTTTCAATTTCCTCAAATTCATATTGCTCAATATCACGTAATTGCATGATCATCCGCTGTTGCTCACTCAATCCATTGATTATGTTTTTTACTTGTTCCAAAAGATCTCTTGCTTCTACTTGTTTTTGCAAAGATATTTCATTTTCGGCTTGATAAGTAATATGGCTTAGTGAAATATTATCTGAACTTTTAGCTTTCAGCCTATCATAGCACAAATTTTTAGTAAGCGTCATGGCATAAGCTTCCCAATTCTTGATGGTTTCCATGGTGTTGCGTTGTTGCCACAACTTCATCAAGATGTCTTGCGACACATCTTCCGCCTCATCAGAGGATAGAAGCAAACGTTTTGCAAATCGGAAAATCTTATCTTGAAAAGGACGGATGCCATCTAAAAATGTTTGGTGTGTCATAACAAAAATAACTATTTTCTTTACTAAGAAGACGAATATATAAAAAAAATGTTACATTTGTGGTAAAAAAAATATGTTATGAGAAAAATATTATCTATTACTTTGTTGATTTTCAGTGTTTTTTCGTGTAAAAAAGATGTTGATGATACACCTAACGGAGGATTGATATCTCAACTGACTCCTGAGCAGCAAGTAGATTTACAGATAAAAAATTTTATTTGGAAAGGATTAAATTTGTATTATCTGTGGCAGGCCGATGTTCCTAATTTGGCGGACACTCGCTTTGCTCCTTCGTTAATTAGAACTAATTTTAATAATAAGGAATATGTTGATTTTCTGAAAAAAGGACAAGCTCCTGATAAATTTTTCTACTCATTGCTAAACAACTATCCGAAAATTGATAGATTTAGTTTTATCACCGATGACTACGAAGAATTAGAAAGAACTTTTGCAGGTCAGGTATATAGTTCAGGGATGGATTTTGCTCTTTCACGCTATGGAACTCAAGGAGGTGTTTTAGGTATTGTTCGCTATGTACTTCCCGATACGGATGCAGCACAAAAAGGCATAAAACGAGGAGATGTTTTCACGCAGGTCGATGGACAAGCCCTTACGATAAACAATTATCGGCAGTTGTTATTCAACGATAAAACATCTATGGTCATTGACATTAATCGCATTAAAATAGTTAATGATAAACCAACCATTGTTTCGGAAAACAGAACCGTTACCATGGCGAAAAAAAGCATTAAAGAAAATCCTGTACACATTTCAAAAGTGATTGAAAAAGGAAGTCACAAAGTGGGCTATTTGATGTACAATAGTTTTGTTGCTGATTTTGATTTACAACTCAACGAGGCATTTGGCATGTTTAAATCTAAAGGAATCAACGATTTGGTGTTGGACTTGAGATATAATGGCGGAGGGCGAATTTCATCAGCGGTGTATTTAGCATCTATGATTACAGGGTTGTCAAAACAAAACGTTTTTGCTAAAGAACGTTGGAACGACAAATTGCAACCAGCATTTAAAGATAGCGATATAACTAATTATTTTGCCGATAAAATCATAAAAGAAGGTGTAAGTCACCCAATAAATAGTCTTTCTGGGCTGAAAAGAATTTATATTTTAACCACAGAGAGAACAGCATCTGCCAGTGAATTGGTTATCAATGGATTAAAACCTTATATCGAAGTTATTCAAATCGGGGGAACTACTACAGGTAAAAATCAAGGGTCAATCACATTGTACGATAGTCCTGCTGGATACAACAAAAAGGGTGTTAATCCTAAGCATAAATGGGCGATGCAACCTTTGGTGTTGAAAATCGTAAATAAAGATGGAGAAGGGGACTATACCAGTGGTATTACTCCAAATCACGCCATTGAGGAAGATTGGGCAAACTTTGGTGAGTTGGGACAAGAAACAGAGCCATTTTTAGCAAAAGCCTTGGAGTTAATCACAGGAATCAATACTTCAGGAAAATCAATTCCTGCTCAGCCATTGATGCCTGTTAAACCGTTAGCAGACTCAAAAACATACAATTTCGGAGCAAACGAAATGTACAAATAAAACAAAAAATCAATAGGATAGCAAAGTTGTTCATTTATTGTTGTATTTTTGCAACCACTAAAGAATTCTTTGTTAAAACTCAATGGCTAATCGATTAAAATGAACAAATTTTATCAACTAACCGTAACAAAAATAGAAAAGCTAACGGCTTCGTCTGTGAAAATTACCTTTCAGGTGCCTGACCTTTTGCGTAAAGTGTTTTCCTACGAGGCAGGGGAGTATCTAACTCTACAGCAAACTATTGATAATCAAAAGATAAGAAGAGCTTATTCTATTTGTTCGGGCGTAAACGAGAACGAACTCAGTGTAGCGGTGAAGAGAGTTCCAAACGGAATCTTTTCAACATATGCCACCACCCAACTTAAGGAAGGTGACACATTAGAAGTGATGCCTTCAAAAGGAGCTTTTGTTTTCTTTTACGATATATTTGGTAATAAGGATATTATGTTATTTTCCGCAGGAAGTGGTGTAACGCCTATGATGAGCATCGCAAAAACGGCTTTGGCAAAAACGAATATCAAAGTAGTGTTCGTCTACGGAAATAAATCAAAGGAAGAGACTTTGTTTTTTGATGAAATAGAGTCTTTACGAGCCACGTATCCCGACCGATTTTTAGTACATTACGTGTTTAGCCAAGAGATGTGGGGGGACAATCTTTCAGGACGTATTAATGATCAGGTAGTGTCTTATATTTTTGAAAAATATAAGGATTTGAATTGGGGACGTTACTATGTTTGTGGGCCTAATCAGATGGTAGTAAACGTTAAAGAAAATATCCTCAATCGAGGAATTACGAAGGATCGTATTTTTACCGAATTGTTTGAAGCGGAACCTGCCAGTAATGATTTTACACAATTGAGAGGAAACGTAACCGTTTTTTCGATACTTTCGGGGAAAGAAATCGTTTTTGAAAGCCCTAAAAATCAGACCTTACTTAATTCCATACTCTCACAAGGCGTTGATGCACCTTACTCGTGCTTGAATGGAGTATGCAGTAGTTGTATTGGTAAGGTGACCGAAGGAGAGGTAAAAATGGCAAAAAACGAAACTTTGGTTGAAAAAGAAATTTCCGATGGTCTGGTACTTACCTGCCAAGCCTACGCAATGAGTGATGTGGTGAGAGTTACTTTTGATTATTAATGGTGGATATTTTATTTCTATGTACATATGGAAGTCAAGTAATAAAAGCTAATTTTTTCCGTAATAACCTTCAGATTTTCCCGTCATAATTTCAATAACAAATTTTTAAATAACAACAAATCATTCAAAAATAGAGAATCTAATTTATGAAAAAACTGTATTTTATTTTAATAGCTTTATTATTAGTAAGTTGCGTTAATACTCCTAAACCTCTTACGGAAGCTCAACGGACGGAATATATCGCTTTAGCGGATAGTGTAACCACTGAAACTCAGAAACTTCTTTTAATGAATGTTTCTAAAAAAATTGGAGAAGTAGGTTTTGTTGGAGCAGTCGATTTTTGCAATGAAAATGCTGTTCCATTGACAAATTCATTCGCAGACAACAGGTTTGAAATTAAGCGTTTATCGAATAAAAATAGAAATTCCGATAACGCTATAGCTACTGACATTGATCTTCAGGCATGGAATGAAATCACAGCCTTGATGGGAGACAAAAACCAGCCTAAACATATCCTGTTGGAGGAAGAGAATAAGATCTATTTTTACAAGGCTATTCCGTTAGGTATGCCTACTTGTTTGGCTTGTCACGGAAATACTCAAGGGGATATAACCGCTGAGGTTCAGAAAGTTATAGTAGATAAATATCCAAATGATAAAGCCGTTAATTATACCATGGGAGAACTTCGTGGTTTGTGGAAGATGACATTTGAAAGACAATAAAAAAGGTGTATATTTGCACCGTTTTTGAAAAAAAATACTAACATAATAAAGATAAAATCACAGTAGATGAGTTTACAGAAAAAATGGGTTGATTCATTTCAATTGTTTGAAAATAAGGAAGATATATTAAAAAATAAACGTCAAGAGGCAATTATTTTTTTTGAACAAAAGGGGTTTCCAACCAAAAAAGACGAAGCGTGGAAATATACCTCGCTTTCCACATTGTTAAAAAATGATTTTGAGATATTAGTTTCAAAACAAACATCATTGACATCTGAGGATGTGCGTCCATTTTGGATTCAAGAGGATAGTCACAAAGTAGTGTTTGTAGATGGGGTTTATTCATCGGAACTCTCTCAGGTACAGTCTGATAGTTTTATGGTTTCTTCATTCCGAGAGATATTAAAATCAGAGGATGCAGCTGATTTTACCTCAAAGTATTTTGATCGTGAGACTCGCAAGGACGATGTGTTTACTGCCCTCAATACAGCTTTTTCGAAAGATGGAATTTGTATCTATATTCCTAAAAATAAGGTGGTTGAAAAACCAATAGAATTACTTTTCCTTGCTACAGACTTAGGGAAAGCCATGTGTTATCAGCCTCGAAACATTATCGAAGTAGGGGAGAATGCGCAGGTGAAAATCATTGAAATGCATCATAATTTATCAACTCAAAAAGTGCTAACTAACGTAGTTACAGAGATTTTTGTAGATAAAAACGCTATTTTGGATTATTACAAAATTCAAAATGATAGTTTGACATCTTCAATGATTGATAATACCTATATCTCTCAAGAAGGAAACAGTAATGCTTCCGTGCATACGTTTTCTTTTGGAGGAGAACTTACGCGTAACAACCTTAATTTTTATCACCATGGAGAGCGTTTGGAGTCTACTTTGAAAGGGGTTACCATTCTTTCAGGTACACAACATGTTGATAATTATACACTTGTGAATCATGCAGAGCCAAACTGCGAAAGTCATCAGGATTACAAAGCTATTTTGTCTGACAATAGTGCAGGAGTGTTCAACGGAAAAATTATGGTAGAAAAAATCGCTCAGAAAACAAATGCTTATCAACAAAACGATACCATTTTACTTTCGAAAAAGGCTACCATAAATACCAAACCTCAGCTTGAGATTTTTGCCGATGATGTGAAATGTTCACACGGTTGTACTGTAGGTGAATTGGATAAAGATGCACTTTTCTATCTTCAAACTCGCGGAATCCCGAAAAAAGAAGGGGAGGCATTACTTACGTATGCTTTTGCAAATACTGTTTTGGAAAGTGTTCGTATTCCTGCGTTAGAGGATCGTGTTAGTGAAATGATTTCGGTTAAATTAGGTACTGGAGTTTTGATATAATTCCGTAAAATAGAAAATCATAAAATTGCGGAAATAATAACCCTAAAATCTACATTTTTGTAGATTTTAGGGTTGTTTTTTTGAAAAAAAATTATTACCTTTGGTGTCAAAATTGTTCTTTCATCGTCAACACTACCATATTATGAAAGGAAAATTAACTGAACCAAAGAAAAGTAATATATCAATAAAAAGCAAAGGGTAAAGTCTCATTGTTTGTTTTATACATCTTTAATAAGATATAAAGCAGACATTGGGACTTTTTCTTTTTAATTTGTTGTTAATTAGCTGATTATGTAAATTAATTATAAAAAATACAAGTATGATTTCGTTAAGCAGTACAATTTTAGGGTTTGATGCCTACGCTACTTTGGCAATTTTATTAGTAGCCGCGGTTTTTTTTGTCAGTGGGAAGGTGCGTGCCGATTTAGTTGCAGTATGTTCTTTAGTGCTTCTAATTACCTTTGGGATTCTTTCGCCCAAAGATGCCCTTTCAGGATTTTCTAATCCAGTAGTGATTATGATGTTAGGGCTTTTCATTGTTGGAGGGGCGATTTTTCAGACAGGATTAGCCAAAATGATTAGTAGCTACTTTCTTAAATTGGCAGGAGATAGTGAGATTAAATTGTTGATAATAATAATGTTGGTCACAGCTTCTATCGGAGCTTTTGTTAGTAATACAGGAACGGTGGCTTTGATGCTCCCCATTGTGATTAGCTTAGCTATGGCCAGTAACAAAATTAATATCAGTCGCTTGTTGATGCCGATGGCGTTTGCTAGTAGTTTAGGAGGGGTAATGACCTTGATTGGTACGCCTCCCAACTTGGTTATTGATGAAGTATTGATTGAAAAGGGATATCCACAATTGACATTTTTTTCGTTCACTTCTGTGGGAGTCATTGGATTGGTCGTAGGAATGTTGGTCATCATACCGCTGAGTAAAATTTTGATTAAGAAGAAAGAAAAAGTAGGGGAGGGAAGTGAAAAAAACGACAAAACTCCTTATGATTTAGTTCGAGAATATAAACTATCGAAAAATTTGTACAAAGTTCAGGTTCAAAAAGACTCTCCTTTTGTCGATAAAAGTTTAAAAGAGTTGCATACAACCGAGAAATATCATATCAATATATTAGAAATACGCCATAAATCACCTTTAGGAGCGCCTTTTTTTGAAAGTAATCATCAGGAGGTAGTAAATGCTAACTCAGTGATTTATGAAGGAGATATTCTTTATATTCAAGGAAAGAAAGACGATGTTCAGCAATTAATTGATGATAACAAATTACAACTTCTGGAGTTAAAAGGAAATAAAGATGAAACTGAAGTGCTAAAATTCTCAGATATTGGTATCGCTGAAGTATTGGTGATGCCTGCTTCAAAATTGGTTAATGTACCTGTTAAAAAAAGTCGTTTACGAGAGCACTTTGGATTAAACATTTTGGGAATTCAACGGCAAGATACGTATCTTTTACAGGATATTAAAGATGAAAAAATACATACAGGAGATATTCTTTTGGTACAGGGAACGTGGGACAATATTGTGAAGTTAGGAGCTGAACGTAGTCAATTAGTAGTATTAGGACATCCACTTGAGGAGGCTTCAAAAGTCACGTTGACACACAAAGCGCCTATCGCAGCAGTAATTATGATTGCCATGGTAGTAGCTATGATGTTTGATTTTATTCCTATTGCACCAGTAACGGCCGTAATCATAGCTTCAATTTTGATGGTTGTTTCCGGAGCATTGCGAAACGTTGAAGCTGCCTACCAGACTATAAATTGGGAAAGTTTGGTACTTATCGCAGGAATGTTACCCATGGCAATGGCATTGGAAAAGACAGGAGTCTCACATTATGTTTCCGAAATGTTGGCACAGAATTTAGGGAATAATCCTTACATACTATTGGCAGGTATCTATTTTACAACTTCTGTATTAACACTTTTTATCAGCAATACAGCAACAGCCGTATTATTAGCTCCTAT
>NZ_CDOI01000173.1 GCF_000827555.1 Capnocytophaga canis | reverse complement strand
GGAGCCACGACTGCTTCTGCAATCATATCAGTAACACCTGCTCCAATCATATGACAACCCAACCATTCCCCATATTTCGCATCGAAAATTACTTTTACAAAACCATCTGAATTTCCTCCGGCTTTTGCTTTTCCTGATGCTGAGAATGGGAATTTTCCTACTTTTATGTCATAACCTTTCTCACGAGCTTGTTTTTCAGTAAGTCCTACTGAAGCAATTTCTGGGGTACAGTATGTACATCCCGGAACGTTGCCATAGTCAATTGGCTCTACGTGAAGACCTTTAATTTTCTCAACGCATAAAATTCCTTCTGCCGAAGCCACGTGAGCCAAGGCTTGTCCTGGAACTACATCTCCAATGGCATAGTATCCTGGAACATTGGTTTGGTAGTATTTGTCAACTAAAATTTTATCGCGGTCCGTAGCGATTCCTACATCCTCCAAACCGATATTTTCGATGTTGGTTTTGATTCCAACGGCTGAAAGTACTACATCAGCCTCAAGCACTTCTTCTCCCTTACTTGTTTTTACATGAGCTTTCACTCCTTCACCTGAGGTATCTACTTTGGTAACTTCAGCAGATGTCAATATTTTAATTCCTAATTTTTTGAAGCTACGTTCTAATTGTTTTGACACCTCTTCATCTTCCACAGGAACGATGTTTGGCATGAATTCCACAATAGTAACTTCAGTCCCCATTGAGTTATAGAAATATGCAAATTCAATTCCTATAGCACCACTTCCTACAACAATCATTTTTTTAGGTTGAGCAGGTAAAGTCAAAGCTTGGCGATATCCAATCACTTTTTTACCATCTTGTGGAAGAGCTGGTAATTCACGCGAACGAGCTCCGGTAGCAATGATAATATGGTCAGCACTGTATTCAGTTATTTTACCATCCTTGTCCTTTACTTCCACTTTTTTACCTGGCTTCACTTTTCCATATCCTTCGATGACGTCAATCTTGTTCTTTTTCATCAAGAATTGAACCCCTTTGCTCATTCCATCAGCTACATTACGACTTCGTTGTACCACTGCTGAGAAATCTTTATCGAACTCCTTAACCGAAAGTCCGTAGTCAGAAGCATGTTTCAGATATTCAAATACCTGAGCTGATTTTAATAAGGCTTTTGTTGGGATACATCCCCAGTTCAAACATACACCTCCCAAATTTTCTTTCTCAATAACAGCGGTTTTGAAACCTAACTGAGAAGCACGGATTGCGGTTACGTAACCACCAGGCCCACTTCCCAATACAATAATATCGTATTTACTCATCTTTAAAAATATTTATTTGTCAAAAATATCTATTATCAATCAAGTTACGAAGTTACGTATTTTTATTGTATTAATGATGTTTTTTTTGTTTTTTTTTATTTATTGATAGGTTAATATGCTTATTAACAATAGATTGTGCTTTTATGAAAATTAATTCTATATTTTAGTTTAGTATTGATTTTTATCGTAAATTTGCCGTTGAGAGCCTTCCTAAATTCGGAAGTGCAATAAAAATTGAATAGAAGTAAAATGAGATATAAAATATACGTATTACTTATATGTTGTATAGTCAACGTACTTTTTTCACAAGAAAAAAAAACGGATAAAGACCTTAAAGTAGGTTTAGTGTTGAGTGGGGGAGGAGCGAAAGGATTGGCTCATATTGGTGTTTTGAAAGCTATTGAAGAAGCTGGAGTTCGCATTGATTACATCGGAGGAACAAGTATGGGAGCAATTGTGGGGGCTATGTATGCTACAGGATATTCAGCAAATGAATTGGATTCTATCTTTCATCGTTTAGATTTCGATAAATTGATTTATGATAAAACATCACGCCGAGCCAAATCGTTGCATGAACGTTTTATTTATGACAGGTATGCTTTGGCACTACCTTTTAATAATTTAAAAATTGGGATTCCACGTTCAGTATCAAAAGGTCAAAATATTTATAATGAGTTTGTTAAACTCTTATATCCAATTGGAGATACGTTTGATTTTTCAAAACTATCAATTCCTTTTTTGTGCATTGCTACCGATATTGAAAAGGGAAAACAAGTAGTTTTGGAAAGTGGTTTTTTGCCTAAAGCTATTATGGCAAGTGGTGCGTTTCCTTCATTGTTTGATTTAGTTGAGATTGATGGAGATTTATTGACAGATGGCGGAGCATTAAACAATTATCCCATAGATGAAGTAAAAGCAAAGGGAATGGATATCATCATTGGAGTTGATGTGCAAAGTCCGTTTCAAACACGAGAGGAAATTAATTCCGCTTTTGGTGTATTATCACAGGTCAATGCTTTTGCAATGTATGGGAGTATGCCCGAAAAAATAGCAAAGACAGATGTTTACATAAAACCAAATATTGTTGGATTTAATGTCATATCCTTTGACAGAGGTAGTGCAATCATCAAAAGAGGAGAGAAAGCTGGGTTTGACCAAATAGAAAAACTTAGAGAAATAGCTTCCCAACAAAAGGAGAAACGAACTCCTGAAAAAATAAAAAAAATAGATTCTATATATGTTAAAGCAGTTCATTTTCACGGTAATGAGCATTATTCTCGTAGCTATTTGCGAGGAAAACTTTATCTGAAAGAATTAGAGCGAAAAATCTCGTTTCAAGATTTGAATGAAGGAATAGATAACTTAATGGCTACCAATAAGTTTCATACGGTACATCACCAAATTCGTTATACCGATGAAGGAGAACATATTGATTTCTTATTGCGAGAAAATCCTGAACGCACTTTCGTCAAGTTTGGATTACATTATGATAATTTATTCAAAACAGGTTTCATAATGAATTACACCAAACACTATTTATTTCAAATCGACGATTTTTTCTCCGTAGATGTGGTTTTAGGGGATAATTTCAGGTATCAATTTGATTATTTTGTAGATAAAGGATATTACACTAGTTACGGATTTCGTTCTAAATTCAATCAATTTTATAGAAAAATACACCCCGACAGAATCTCAAAATACAGTATTGAAGGGTCTAAGCTTAACCGTTTACATTTGGATGCTTATGATTGGGTAAATCAGTTTTATTTTCAAACGTTATTAGGAAATGGGTTTGTAGCGGGTATTGGTATTGAAAACAGAGATATAAGTTTTAAAACAGAACAAGTGTTCTTCACAGAAGATTTCACACCCCTCTACAAAGAAAAATCAAACTTTGGAAGTGCTTATAGCTACATAAAGTACGATTCTTTTGACAATAGTTTTTTTCCACGTAGAGGTGTCTATTTTGACGCTATGTTTCATCTTTATTTATTAGGAAAAACTCCAGAGAAATTCAATCAATTTTCAATGACTAAAGCAAGTTTATCATTTGCAATACCTTTGTTTCCTAGGCTTTCAGCAAAATTGGCTTTCGATGGAGGATTCACTTTGGGGAACGCCGAAGGAATTCACACGTTAGATTATTTCTTTGGAGGCTACAATAAAAATGCATCAAATAATTATATTCCTTTCTATGGATATGACTTTTTGAGCTTTGGAGGAAAAAATTTTTTAAAAGCAGATATTACCTTAGACATTAACCATTACAGAAAACATCACATTCTGTTACACGGAAATGTCGCTAAAGTAGATAATGAGCTATTCCAAAGTCTAAATTGGCAAACTTCTCCTGATTTTTCAGGCTATGGGATTGGTTATAGCTTGCAGAGTGTGTTGGGGCCCATCGAATTGAAGTTTACCTATTCGCCTGAACTTAAAAAACCAATTTGGCTACTTAACATAGGATATTGGTTTTAGTTGATAAATTTAATAAAAAAAATCGTGCGATTTCCGTTTTTTTAGTAGATTTGTGGGTTGTTTACCAATATTGCTTTTACTAAAGAAAAATTAATCATAAACACATTGAGAATCATTACATTAACAACAGACTTTGGAGAACGAGACTACGCAGTTGCAGCCGTTAAAGGAAAGATTTATACCGAAATTCCGAATGTGGCTGTGGTTGATATTTCCCATCTTATAGCTCCGTTCGATGTGATGCAAACTCATTACATACTCAAAAATGCCTACCATCATTTTCCAAAAGGAAGTGTTCATATTATTGGAGTAGATGCTGAAGCTACACCAGAGCGTAAGCATTTGATAATGAAGTTAAGAGGTCATTATTTCATTGGTGCTGACAATGGAATTTTTCATTTGCTTTCAGAAAATGAGTCGGATGTGGAAGTGTATGAATTATTTAATACAACTACCAAAAATCAATTTCCTGTATTGCATTTCTTTCCGAAAGTAGCTAAAGATTTGTTGGAAGGAATTCCGTTACAAGTTCTGGGAAATCGAATTGAAAAATGTTTTGAAATGACTTATTTTAAGCCAGAAGTGTCCGATAACAAAACATTTATTACAGGAACCGTGATTTATATTGACCACTATGGTAATGCAGTGAGTAATATTCCAAAGTCTTTATTCCACGAGGTGGGACAAGGACGTCCTTTTGAGGTCATTTTCAACATGTATTCTTTTACTAAGATACATGAAAATTACAGCGATATTATTGATTTTTCGATACCTAAGCAACGCAGAGCCATACCCGATGGAGAGCGATTAATTTTGTTTAACAGCCTTGATTATCTGCAAGTTAGTGTGTACAAAAGTAATTTACATACTGTTGGAGGGGCTTCCTCATTGCTTGGGATAGATTATCTTGACCAAGTTAGTATTCGTTTTTTGGATAAGAAAAAGTAAACAAATAATCAGATATAGAATAAAAGATATTTATTATGACTTTAATTAAATCAATTTCAGGGATTCGAGGTACCATTGGAGGCGAGCCCGAAGACAATTTAACTCCAATTGATGCAGTGAAATTTGCTGCTGCCTACGGAACATGGCTAAAAACGACTCTTAATAAAGAAAATATCCGTGTAGTATTAGGGCGCGATGCACGTATTTCAGGAGAAATGATTCAGAATTTAGTAGCGTACACCTTAGTAGGTTTAGGTATTGAGGTAATCGACACAGGATTGAGTACTACTCCTACTGTAGAGGTTGCTGTACCGATGGAAAACGCTGATGGAGGGATTATACTTACGGCAAGTCACAATCCTAAGCAATGGAATGCCCTGAAACTCCTCAATAGCAAAGGAGAATTTTTAAATGGCAAAGACGGTGAAGAAATCTTGAAAATTGCCGAAAAAAGTGATTTTACATTCTCTCAAGTTGATGATTTGGGTAAAATAACCAAAAATGACACTTACATAGATAAACATATAGAATCAGTTTTAAACCTAAAACTTGTAGATGTTTCCGCCATTAAAAGTAAGAAATTTAAAGTAGTAGTCGATGCGGTAAATTCAACAGGAGGTATAGCTATTCCTCGGCTTTTAGAGAAATTGGGAGTGGAAGTAGTAAAGCTTTACTGCGAACCAAACGGTCATTTTCCTCACAATCCTGAGCCTTTGAAAGAGCATTTGGGAGATATTTCTGCCAAAGTGATAGCTGAAAAAGCTCATTTCGGTATTGTTGTTGATCCTGATGTAGACAGATTGGCACTCATCTGTGAGGACGGAGAAATGTTTGGCGAGGAATACACCTTGGTGGCATGTGCGGATTATGTACTAAGCAAAACACCAGGAAACACGGCTTCGAATCTTTCATCATCAAGAGCCTTGCGTGACATTACAGAAAAATACGGAGCTAACTATTTTGCTTCGGCAGTCGGTGAGGTAAATGTAGTAGAAATGATGAAGAAAAACAACGTTATCATAGGTGGAGAAGGTAATGGAGGAATTATCTACCCTGAGTTACATTACGGGCGTGATGCTTTGGTTGGGGTAGCTTTATTTCTCTCTTTATTAGCTACTAGAAATATAACATCCGTAAAAGAATTACGAGAAAGCTATCCAGCGTATTTCATGAGTAAAAACAAAATCGAACTTACGCCTGAGGTAAATGTTGATATGATTTTGACAAAAATGGCTCAAAAATATGCTCACGAAAACGTGAATACGATTGATGGAGTGAAGATTGATTTTGCTGAAAGTTGGGCTCACTTACGAAAATCAAATACAGAGCCAATTATTCGTATTTATACCGAAGCTAAAAGTTTTGAAGAAGCTGATGCTCTAGCAAATCGTATAATTGCTGATATTCAGAATATTATAAAATAAAAATATTTTACACTAATGCTTTGTTAAGTTATAAGAAGTCTAATATATCCAAGCAATAGAAACAGAATTGTTATAAATCTCAAGGTTCTGCAGAATTTCTTTTCATCGTTGATGGAGGATTGGGTTTACTTTTCTATCTTAAGTTCGATTAGTAAGTGCAATTTTTGACATGCCTTTTCTCTTTTTTTAGAAAGAGTGTATCCAAAGTCTGCGAAAGAAAAATCCATGAGAAAAAAAGGTTGTCTGAAAAGTATAATTTTGGCAATTCAAAAAATAAGACTTTCATAATCAATGTTTTTATGAATCTAATTTTGTTAAAATAGACCTTTTCAGACAGCTTCTTCAAGGAAATGTTTTTTCTCTGTTAAATAATCATATGAGACAATATATAAATTTCTAACATAAAAAAAATGAGCTTTGATTCGAGGTGAATCTATGTTTTGTAAAAACATAAATATTTTTTTAGTTTAATCTAAAAAATGTTATACCTTTGCACTCGGTAAAACAATTTTTTTTAAAATGTACAGTACCTTAGTAACTTATTTAGAAAATATAGATCCTATTTTAGCCGCTTTCTATGCTACACTTTTCACGTGGTTAGTGACGGCATTAGGTGCATCGGTAGTATTTTTTTTCAACAAGGCAAATAAAATCGTTCTTGATGGAATGTTAGGTTTCACGGGAGGAGTTATGGTTGCTGCCAGTATATGGAGTTTACTCATTCCTGCTATTGAAATGTCTGAAGGAGACAACTTTATAAAAATAATTCCGGCCACAGTTGGTTTTTTATTAGGTGCATTCTTTTTGTTTTTATTAGATAGACTTTTACCGCATTTTCACGCCAATTTCAAACAAACAGAAGGTGTTAAATCGCCTTGGCAGAAAACAACTTTGCTGATTTTAGCAATCACTTTACACAACATTCCTGAAGGATTGGCAGTAGGAGTGCTTTTTGGTGGTGTAGCAGCAAATATTCCTGAGGCATCCATTGCGGGGGCTATTACTTTGGCAATAGGAATTGGTCTACAAAATTTTCCTGAGGGGATTGCAGTTTCAATGCCTTTACGTCGTATGGGGTTAAGTCGTAGGAAAAGTTTTTTTTATGGGCAGTTATCAGCTGTGGTTGAGCCAATTGCGGGAGTTTTAGGGGCTGTGGCTGTAATGTTTTTTACTCCTATTTTGCCCTATGCCTTGGCTTTTGCTGCTGGTGCCATGATTTATGTAGTTGTTGAAGAAGTTATTCCTGAATCACAGCAGAATAAAAATACAGATGTACCAACCGTCGGTTTTTTAGGAGGCTTTATTGTCATGATGGTGTTGGACGTAGTGTTAGGTTAAAAATGAAAAAAGTACTAATCATCACATACTATTGGAAACCTGCGGGAGGCCCCGGCGTACAACGTTGGCTTACGTTTGTGAAATATCTCCGAAATTTTGGAGTTGAACCGATTGTTTATACACCTGAAAATCCAAGCTATCCAATTGTGGATGAGAAAATTGGTGAAGATGTTCCTTCTGATATTCAAATTATTAAGCATCCTATTTGGGAACCTTATGGTTTGGCTTCATTCTTTTCAAAAAATAAAACTAAAAAAATGAGTGCTGGTATCATTCCCCGAAAAAAAATATCTTTTGTAGAGAAAATGATGCTTTGGCTCCGAGGTAATCTTTTTATTCCTGATGCACGTAAATTTTGGGTAAAGCCTTCTGTTGCTTTTTTATCAGATTTTATTGAAAAAAATGATATTCAGACTATTATAACAACATCTCCTCCTCATAGTATTCACCTTATAGGATATAAATTGAAAAAAAAATATCCAGATTTGAAATGGATTAGTGATTTCAGGGATCCATGGACAACTATAGGTTACTATAAAGATTTGCGATTAACAAAATGGGCAGATTCAAAGCAAAAATATTGGGAAAAAACGATCTTGAATACTGCTGATACGATTCTCGTTACGAGTTTCAAAACTCAGAAAGAATTTTCAGAACTTACAAAGCGACCTATTCATGTAATTACTAATGGATATGATGACATGAACATTCAAAAAATATCTCTTTCAGAGAAATTTTTAGTATCGCATATAGGGTCGTTACTTTCCGACCGAAATCCAAAAATGTTATGGCAAGTATTTTCAGAACTAGTAACTGAAAATGAGGAATTTGCTAATGACTTTCAACTGTGCTTTGCAGGAAAATTTAGTGAAGACGTTGAACAAGAAATTCGTGCTTTTGGTTTGGGAAGATATATAATAAACAGAGGTTATATTACTCATAATGAAGCTATTGAATTACAACGTTCTTCCCAAATTTTATTGCTTATCGAAATCAATAGCAAAGAAACAGAAAGTATCATTCCTGGGAAATTGTTTGAGTATATGGTATCGGGTCGACCCATTTTAGCCATAGGCCCAAAAGGTTGGGATGCTGTTCAAATCATTCGGGAAACTAATACAGGAAAGTCTTTTTTATATGACGAACATCAGCAATTAAAAGCAACTATTTGTGAATGGTATGAATTATTCAAAATTAGGAGTTTGAAAACTAATCCGATAGGTTTAGCTCCATATCATCGAAAAAAATTGGCCCAGAAATTAGCAGACTTGATTTAGTCAAATTCAGGGTTTAGATACGTGGTTTTGTTAAACGTACGATGTATGTATAAAAACTTAGACAAAACAAAAATAAATCAAACTAAATATACAAGAATCAAAATATGAAAGTAGCAATTGTTATGGGAAGTAAAAGCGACTTACCTGTGATGCAGGAAGCAGTCGATATTTTAAAAGAATTTGGTATTGAAACTGTAGTTGATATTGTTTCGGCGCACAGAACTCCTGAGAAATTAATGGATTTTAGTATGAACGCCCATAAACGAGGTATAAATGTAATCATTGCAGGGGCAGGAGGAGCAGCACATCTTCCGGGAATGGTAGCTTCCATGTCACCTTTGCCCGTGATTGGAGTGCCTGTAAAAAGTAGTAATTCCATTGATGGTTGGGATTCAGTTCTCTCTATTTTGCAAATGCCAGGAGGAGTTCCTGTAGCTACTGTTGCATTGAATGGGGGGAAAAATGCAGGTATTTTGGCTGCTCAGATTATTGCTGCTCAACACCCACAAACTTTAGAAAAAATTTTACAATATAAAGAAGGATTAAAACAAGCTGTTTTAAAATCCGCTGAGACATTCTAGAAATTTAATACTATACCCAATAAAACAATAGAATATTGATTGTCAATGCTTTGACTAATTAAGCATCTCAGCTGAAGTTTTATTGGGTGCTGTATTTAATGATGGTTAGGAAAGGTTTTATAATTTATCCCTATTTTGTTGATTTTAATATATGATTTATTACAAATTCATCGGGAGAAATGGCTTCATCGACGGAAAATTCTCCAATTTTTGTACGTCGTAAGGCAGTTAAGTATCCGCCACACTGTAAGGCTTTCCCAAAATCATTAGCCAAGGAACGGATGTACGTCCCTTTGCCGCATATTACTTCAAAATGAATATTTGGAAATTCACTTGTATCTAAGTTGAATTGCTCAATAGAAACCGTTCGTGAAGGGATTTCAATAGTTTCATCTCCTTCACGTGCAAATTCATAAAGTCGTTTTCCTTTTTTTTTAAGGGCTGAAAACATAGGCGGATACTGAACAATTTCTCCTACAAATTGTTGACGAGTTTTTTCAATTAGCTCGGGAGTAATGTGTTCTATGGAAAAAGTTTGATCGATTTCCGTTTCCATATCAAAAGAAGGTGTGGTCGCTCCAAGCCGAATAGTACCCGTATATGTTTTTGTAGCTTCTTGAAACTCAGTAATTTTTTTGGTGAATTTTCCTGTACATACAATCAATAAACCCGAAGCAAGTGGGTCGAGCGTCCCTGCGTGTCCAATTTTAATCTTTTTGAGTTTGTAATTTTTGATTATAGACCACTTTATCTTATTAATAGCTTGGAACGATGACCAATGTAAAGGTTTGTCTATCAGTAATATTTTTCCGTTGGAGAATTCTTCTGGGGTAATAATCATTTTAGCTATTTTGTTCTTCGTTTCCGTAATATTTGACTCCAATTTTGATACGTTCCCTTCCGTTTTCAATACGCCATTTATTGGTATCACGTAGTGAATAGGCACATCCACAGTACTCCTGCATATAGAATTTTTCACGTTTGCTGATTTCTAACATACGAGCCGAACCACCTTTTTTCCGCCAATTGTATGTCCAATACGTAATACCGTCGTATTTGGCAGCTGCACGTTCACCACAATCATTGATTTGATCAAAATTTTTCCATCGTGAAATCCCTAATGAACTGCTAATCACATCAAATCCGTTTTCGTAAGCATAGAGTGCAGTGCGTTCAAAACGCATATCAAAACACATCGTACAACGGATACCTCGTTCTGGTTCCATTTCCATACCCTTGGCTCGTTCATACCAATTGTCCACGTCATAATCAGCGTCAATGATTGGAATATTGCATTGTTCAGCAAATCGAATATTTTCTTCCTTACGAAGTTCATATTCTTTCAATGGATGTATGTTTGGATTGTAGAAAAAAATTGTGAAATCAATGCCCGAAGCCTGAATGGCTTCCATTACCTCGCCTGAACAAGGAGCGCAACAAGAGTGTAGCAACAATTTTTTTCCATCATTTGGCAGTACTAATTTTTCTCGAATTAATGTCATAAGTGTGTTTTCTAATTAGTTTTTTGCAAATAACGCAATTTTTTTTCAAATATAAAAACCGAAACATTGAATTAGTTCAAAGACACCGAATTTATCAAGTTTCAATTGAGTAAATGGGAGAAAGCGTTTAAAAAACTGATTTCTAAGACGCTTTGGGTAGTAGAGCGTACTTTTGGGAGTCAAAAGCGATGGTTTGGTGTGGGCGTCACACGGCTCAAAGACTTAGCAAAAGTACACACGCAACATATTTTGGAAGCCATTGCCTACAATCTGAAGCGAAGTCCGAAGATGGAGATATTTCCTGTCTTTTAATGAAAAAAAGGCTCAAAAAAGGGAGAAAAGACGATGAAAATCACCTATTTTCTGTTTTTAAATATGTGATTTTCTAAAAAATCGGTTCAAAGATTATTTAAAACCAGTTAGAAAAAGGAAATGGAGGGTATTGCAAAGGACTCTATATTTAGCTATGACACCTTTAAAAACACGATGATAAATGTTAATTAACATTATTTAAAGAACTAAAAGTTGCTTTTTCGAATAGATAAAAATAACTTTGCAGTATCTTATAGCAATACATATTATTATCTAATAACTAATTTTTATCTAACATTCGATATGAAAAGAATTCGTCATGTTTTTTATGCTTTCGTTTTGTTTTTCTCGTTACAATCTGTCAATGCAGAAAACAATCACACGGTATCCGTTACAGATTCTATTCGCTCCAAAGAATATGTTTCCTTGGCTCTTAAAAAAATGGAAAACAATATCAAGGAGTTGTACGATGAATTGGAGGGGGAGTATTATGACCTGAATTATGAGGCTTTTCGTTATGCCTACATTGGCTATCAATCACTTAAAAATCAACAACGCTTGAACGAAAAGGAAATTCTTTCTATTATTGATTTTTCAAAAGATAGTAACACTAAGCGTTTTTATACCATTGATTTGGAAGAAAAACAAATCATTTTTCATACATATGTCTCGCACGGAAAAAAAAGCGGAGATAAACTATCTACCTCATTTTCAAATACTAAGGAGTCTAATAAAAGTAGTATAGGTTTTTTTATAACCGGCAGTACCTACATGGGAAGTAAAGGGTTCAGTCTTCGTTTGCACGGTGATGAAAAGGGATATAATAGCAATGTGGCGACACGCGGAGTGGTTATCCATACAGCCGATTATGTTAGTGAAGATTATATCAGACGTAACGGTCGTTTGGGACGTAGTTTAGGATGCCCTGTTCTACCTGAGCATATCTATAAAGATGTTATTGAAACTATAAAAGATAAAACCGTTGTTTTTGCATATTATAACGATAAAAAATATTTAAAATCTTCAAAATATCTCAACTTATTGAAATTGATTGACTATACGGTTTTTTAACCTATTTGTGATTCAACAAACTAAGTTTCTTCGAGAAAATTAAACTTATTATGGAAGGAAATACAAAGGTACTATCTTCTGTTATCAAACAGATTATACAACAAAATAAATTGGAATATGGACTCCATAAAGTAGAAGTGCAGGAGATATGGGCTCGGATAATGGGGATTAGTATTGCCAAATACACCAAATCCGTAGAGCTGAAGGGAGATGTGTTGTACGTTGAATTATCTTCTCCTGCTCTTAGTGAGGAACTTACGTATGGAAAAGAAACTATTGTCAGAAGTATTAATGAAGAGATAGGCAAAGAAGTTGTTAAAAAAATAGTCTTCAGAAGTTGATTTTTCCTGCCTACTCTATTTACGGTATGTTCTAATGTAACTGTACGTCTTTAAATAAAAAATATTTTCCTTCTTACACCATATATTATAATTTAATTTTATATTTTTGCGACCAAAAGTTAGTAGTATGGCTAAAAATATAGTGATTGTTGAGTCGCCTGCAAAGGCAAAAACTATTGAAAAGTTCTTAGGCAAGGATTTTAAAGTGGTATCAAGCTACGGGCATATTGTTGATTTGCCATCTAAAGAAATTGGGGTGGATATTGAAAACGGATTTAAACCTAAATATCTTGTTTCCAACGATAAAAAGGAGGTGGTAAAAGAATTAAAAGCACTCACACAAAAAGCTGAAACGGTTTGGTTAGCAAGTGATGAAGATCGCGAAGGAGAAGCTATTTCATGGCATTTAGCAGAAACTTTGAAATTAAATCCTGAAAAGACAAAACGTATCGTTTTTAACTCAATCACAAAAACAGCTATTGAAAAAGCAATACAAAATCCACGAAGTATTGATTATAATTTGGTTAATGCACAACAAGCTCGTCGTGTGTTGGATCGGCTTGTAGGCTATGAACTTTCTCCGGTGCTTTGGAAAAAGGTAAAAAGTGGGCTTTCTGCAGGGCGTGTACAATCCGTTTCGGTGCGGCTTATCGTGGAAAGAGAGCGTGAAATCCAAGAGTTTAAAACACATTCATCCTATAAAATCACTGCTGAATTCGCTAATTCTGAAGGGAAAACTTTCAAAGCTACTTTATCCAAATCGTTCGACACTCTCGAAGAAGCAAAGGCTTTTTTAGAAAAAAATATAGAAGCCACATTCAAAATAGCTTCATTAGAAACTAAACCCGCTAAAAAATCACCAGCTCCGCCATTTACGACTTCAACATTACAACAAGAAGCCTCGCGAAAACTTTACTTTTCGGTGAGTAAAACGATGACCGTAGCTCAACGGTTGTATGAATCTGGATTTATCACTTACATGCGTACGGATAGTACTAATCTTTCCCAAGAAGCTCTATCGACAGCTCAGAATGCCATACATCAACTTTATGGTACTAAGTATAGTCAAGTGCGAAACTTTGCGACCAAAGCCAAGGGAGCTCAAGAAGCACACGAAGCGATTCGTCCAACGGACATGATGCGTACAAATATTCCCGCTGAAAGCGACCAAGCTCGACTCTATGAATTGATTTGGAAACGTACTATCGCATCTCAAATGGCTGATGCCCAATTAGAAAGAACAAATGTAAAGATCGAAGCTAATAAACATAAGGATTTGTTTGCTGCTCATGGAGAAATGATCAAATTTGACGGTTTTCTGAAAGTTTACTTAGAAAGTACAGATGAAGAGGAGGAGGAACAAGAAGGTATATTGCCTATACTAAAAACGGGAGAAAGCGTCAAAAATAATGATATCATTGCTACACAACGTTTTACACGTCCACAAGCACGGTATACAGAAGCTTCATTAGTCAAAAAATTGGAAGAGTTAGGTATCGGCCGTCCTTCCACTTACGCTCCAACCATCTCAACTATTCAAAATCGCGGTTATGTAGAACGTAGCAATTTTGAAGGAGAAGAGCGTAACTATCAGCAACTTACATTAAGCAATGGAATCGTAAAACAAAAAACACTCTCCGAAAAAGTGGGTGCGGACAAAGGAAAATTAGTTCCTACAGACATTGGCATGGTAGTAAATGATTTCTTAGTATCCAACTTCGAAACGATTATGGATTACAATTTCACTGCTACAGTTGAGGGAAGTTTTGACCATATTGCAGAGGGAACCGAAAATTGGACAGAAATGCTACAAAATTTCTACTCCCATTTTCATCCCGTAGTGGAAGATGTAGAAAAAAACGCAGGTAGAGAGACGGGTGAACGTGTATTAGGAATTGATCCAAAATCGGGTCGTCCGCTCAGTGTGCGTCTGGGACGTTTCGGAGCAATGGCACAAATTGGAACAAGTGAAGATGAAGAAAAACCATTGTTTGCGAGTCTTCATTCGGGAATGTCAATTGAAACAATTACTTTTGAAGAAGCCTTGCAATTATTTGAATTGCCTCGTAAATTAGGGATTGTTGATGGAAAAGAGGTAGATGTGAATATCGGACGTTTTGGCCCGTATGTGCGTTATGGAGATACGTTCATTTCATTAGACCGAGGCGAAGACGTATTCAGTGTCACCCTTGATAGAGCCAAGGAAGTCATTGAGAAAAAAAACAAAGCAGATGCTCCTTTTGCGATGTATGAAGGTAAGGGAGTGAGCAAAGGCGTAGGTCGATTTGGTCCTTACATTAAATGGAATGATATGTTTATTAATGTAAGTAAGAAATATGATTTCAACAATCTTTCACAGAATGATGCCGAAGAGCTGATAGAAGCCAAATTACAGAAAGAATCCGAGAAAGTTGTAAAAGAATGGGATGACGTTCGTTTGGAAAAAGCTCGTTGGGGACGCTACAATCTCATCAAAGGTAAAACCAAAATTGAACTACCGAAAGAAACGGATGTGGCAAATTTTACATTAGAACAGGCAAACGCTTTGTTAGATGCTAAAACAAAAAAGACTCCAGCAAAAGCAAAGACTGAGAAGAAAACCACAACTAAAAAAGTCACAACAACGAAGGCAACTAAAAATAAATAACTTTAATTCAAAAATTTAGCCTTTTATAATACAAACACATAATTAATAAACATATTAATGGATAAATTCGGAAATATTGTAGATGTTAACGTACCTGTTTTGTTCTGTTTTTATGCTGATTGGCATGAAACTTCTGTGCAGATGAATGGCGTACTGAAAGAAATAGTTACCCAACTTGGAAATAAAGTCAAAGTTGTTAAAATTGATGTTGATAAAAACAAAGAATTGACAAAGGCTTTAAAAATCAACGGATTACCAACGATTGTCATATTCAATCAACGTGAATTAGTTTGGCGTGGTGAAGGTTTCCACAGCAGTAATCTGCTTATTACTGAATTGGTAAAATACTTACAATAGAATTTTTTAATTTTGATTTATCTTGACCTTTGTGATAAAGTACATTTTTCCATTATTAAATTTTAGGAATGAAAATGTAGTTTAAGATAGATTTTAAAAACCTTATATATAAGCTTGTGAGAGTCATGATGAAAATAGTTTTATTATGACTCTTATTTTATACAAAATAGAATGGAAAAGGTCTGTTTAGTGTATATAACCACATTATTAAAAATGAAATAATAAATGATTAATGGCAAAATTTGATTTATACTTTATTAATCACATCTTTGAAAGTTTTATTTGTAACTTTTTGTGTGTATTTTGACTTTTTGTTTAATAAAAATTTTGTAGTTAAAAAGAAATAGTATTTTTGCATTTCAAAATAGAACCATTATGAATACAACAGACCTACTTTCCATAGCCAATGAATTTGGTAATCCAGTGTACGTGTATGACGCTACGAAAATAACTTCTCAATATCAAAGACTTACGTCAGCTTTCAATACTATTCCAAACCTCAGAGTGAACTATGCAGTTAAAGCTCTTTCTAATATTTCTGTTTTGAGACTGCTTCGTAATTTAGGAAGTGGATTGGATACAGTCTCCATTCAGGAAGTACAATTAGGTCTATTAGCAGGTTTTTCACCTGAACAAATAATTTTCACTCCCAATGGAGTTTCATTGGAGGAAATTGAAGAAGCCACTGCTTTGGGTGTGCAAATCAATATTGATAATTTATCTATTTTAGAGCAATTTGGAAGTAAATATCCACAAATTCCTATCTGCATTCGTATCAATCCGCATGTAATGGCAGGTGGAAATTCTAATATTTCAGTCGGACATATTGATAGTAAATTTGGCATCAGTATTCATCAAATACCTCATATTCTGCGTATTGTTGAAAATACCAAAATGCAAATTAATGGAATTCACATGCATACTGGAAGTGATATTTTGGATATTGATGTATTTCTGTATGCTGCTGAAATTCTCTTTGAAACAGCAAAACATTTTGAAGGATTGGAATTTCTTGATTTTGGCAGTGGATTTAAAGTCCCTTATAAAGAGGGGGATATTCAAACTAATATTGAAGAATTAGGCGAACGACTTTCAAGCAGATTTTTAGCATTTTGCAAAGAATATGGCAAAGATTTAGCTTTAGCTTTTGAGCCAGGAAAGTTTTTAGTCAGTGAAGCAGGTTTCTTTTTGGCAAAAGTAAATGTTGTGAAGCAGACTACTTCAACGGTATTTGCTGGAGTGGATACAGGATTCAATCATCTGATTCGACCGATGCTCTATGGAGCAACTCATCAAATTGAAAATATTTCCAACCCTAATGGAAAAAAACGTTTTTATTCGGTGGTAGGTTATATCTGTGAAACAGATACTTTTGCCTCTAACCGACAAATAGCTGAAATTTCCGAAGGAGATATTCTTTGTTTCAGAAATGCAGGGGCATACTGTTTTTCGATGTCAAGTAACTATAATTCGCGTTTGAAACCCGCTGAAGTTCTATGGCACGACGGAAAGGCAAAACTCATCAGACAGGCCGAAACCTTTGATGATATTTTGAGAAACCAAATTCAGATATTTTAGAATTGGTAATAATTAAACAATTTAATATTCAGTAATATCTATAACACAGATTCATGACTTTGTCAAATCTTTAAGATTTGACAAAGTTTTTTCATATAAAACAGCTTTGAGGATATTCCACTTGTACTAAAAATAATCCACAAGCAGGAACAGATTTTCCTGCTTTACTTCGATTCTTACTTTTTATAATATTTTCGAAATCGACAATGGAAATTTTTCCCAAGCCAACATCCAGCAATGTGCCCACAATAGCTCGAACCATATTTCGCAAGAAGCGATCTGCGGAAATCGTAAAAATTAAATGATGCTCTTGCTGTTGCCAAAAAGCATCGTAGATTTTACAATCATAAGTTCTCACATCTGTATTGGATTTTGAAAAACACTGAAAATCAGTATAATCAAATAGTTTTTTTGTAGCTATTTCCATTTTAGGAAGATCCAAAGGAAGATTCAAATACATGCTTGACTCGTAGGCAAACACATCTTTTTTCATAGAAATATGATATTGATAGGTACGTTTTAGAGCGTCAAAACGAGCATGTGCTTGATCTGTAACACGATGAAGTTTATGAATGGCTATATCTTTTGGAAGAAAAGCATTAAGCCTGTAAATCAATTGATTATCAAGCTCTTTTTCGATGTCAAAATGGGCAAACATTTGGTGAGCGTGTACACCACTATCTGTGCGTCCTGCCCCCACTACTTCAATAGGAGTTCTCAGTAATGTGCTTAGACTATTTTCTAATATTTCTTGCACACTAACTGAATGAGGCTGACGTTGCCAACCAAAGTAATTTTTTCCATTGTATGAAAATTCAATGAAATACCTCATTTTTGTATTTAAAAATTTGATAATAAACTTTTTACACCAATTCCTGAATCATCCAATGGGATAATTTTTCCATTAATAAGTTTGGCTCCATCGAAACAATCGTTGGCTATAAGCAAGGCTCCATCAAGGTCTGCAAAATCCATATCTGCACAAAGTTGTGCCGCAGCCGAAATAGCACAAGAAGTCTCGGTCATACACCCCATCATTGTTTTCATTCCAAGTGACTTTGCCAAATCACGCATTTTCCATGCTTCTCGCATTCCTGTACATTTCATCAATTTGATGTTTATACCTGAAAAAACGCCTTTCAATCGTGAAATATCTTCTAAACGCTGAACCGACTCATCGGCGAAAATGGGCAAGGGACTGCTCTCTGTTAAGAGAGCTATATTATCTAAGTCATCTTTTTGCATGGGCTGTTCTACCATAACGACACCTTGTTCTTGTAACCAGAAAATCGTATCCATAGCTTGGTGAACATCTGTCCATCCTTGGTTGGCATCCACCGCAAGAGGGAGATCCGTTACAGAACGTACAGCCCGTAACATTTGTTTATCATCCCTCCCTCCAAGTTTTATTTTCAATATATTGAAACGTCCCACAGCTTCCCTGGTTTTCTCACGAACCACTGTATCAGTATCAATGCCTATGGTGAATGTAGTATCAGGTATATTGTTTTTGTCTAAATGATAATACTTGTGCCAAGATTGATTGTTGATTTTTCCAACTAAATCGTGCAACGCAATATCAATAGATGCTTTTGCAGCTGTATTCTTCATAGCGAGGCTATCGACATAGTCCAGAATCTCATCTATATCTATAGGAGAAGAAAAGCTTGTGAAGTCGATTTTTTTCAAGAAATCAATCACAGAAATTTTTGTCTCACCTAAATAAGGAGGCAAAGAGGCTTCGCCATACCCACACAGCCCATCGTATTCTATTTTAGTAAGAACGACAGGTGTGGTACTACGCGAATGTCCAGAAACAGAAAACCTATGCCGAAGGCGTAAGTCATAGGGAAACCAAGACAATTTCATTATCTATATTTCTCTCGTACCGTCTCCAATACTTACATCATAAATCGAAGGAGCATAACCTATTTTTTCGGTGTATACTTTTTCAATATGCTTTTTGTAAGCATCAACACGGTCATTTTTTACCAACGCAATAGCACAGCCTCCAAAACCTGCTCCCGTCATACGAACTCCTGTAACCCCTTCAAAATTAACACTTTCTAAATAGATAGTATCCAATTCCTTCCCTGTTACTTCATAGTCTTCCATCAGTGATTTATGTGAAGCTGACATTAACTCACCAAATTTTTCTATATCACCCAATTTTAATGCTTTTTCAGATGCTTTAACACGTAAATTTTCATAAATTACGTGCTTCACTCGTTGTTGCATTTCAGGAGTAAGCAAATGCTTATTAGCTTCAAAATATTCCGCAGGGATAGAACACAAATCTTTGAAATTTTCGGTTTTGTTGAATATTTCTAAAGCTGCTTCACAGGTAGCTCTACGCTCGTTATATTTGGAATCGGCTAATTTACGTTCCTTATTGGTATTGATAATCAGTAATGTATCGTCTTTTAAAACAAAAGGTGTGTAGGTATATTCTAACGTCTGACAATCCAAAATAATAGCATGGTCTTCTTTTCCCATACCAATAGCAAACTGATCCATAATACCGCAGTTTACCCCCACAAACTTATTTTCTACTTGTTGAGATATTTTAACTAATTCTACTTGATTTTTTCCCAAGTCAAACAGGGTGTTTAAAGCAAAAGTTGTTACCAATTCAATCGATGCAGATGACGACAATCCTCCTCCGTTGGGAATATTGCCATAAAACAAAAGTTCCAACCCTGATAGAGTAGCCCCCTCACGAGTGAAATAGTCAATACAACCCAATGGATAGTTTATCCAAAGAGAATCTTGTTTTGTATATCCTTTAGTGTTTACAGGAACCTGATGAACAGAATCAGGGAAGTTCAAACTCCTGAAAGTAAACATATTATCCTCTGTCTTACGTACTGCTAAATAAGTTCCATTTCCTAAAGCACAGGGCATTACCAGTCCTCCGTTGTAATCTATGTGTTCTCCTATCAGATTTACTCTTGCAGGAGCAAAAAATATCTTGTCAGCAGGTTTTCCGTATGCTTGTTCAAAGGATTCTTGAATATATGCTTTCATATTTTGTATGTGTTATTTACTTGTTTTTGTCATTTTACGAACATCAAAGTTACAAAAATATATTGGAAAAATAAAATACATATTCTTAGATTTTTAGATTTTTCAATCCATAATATTCATAAAATTATTTGGTAGTTTTGATACTAATCATCAGGCATTAAACCTCCTTTTTCGTTTCAAAAGTCATACATTCTGTACTCATTAATTTCTTATGCTAGAATAAAAAATTAGTATGACTATATTAACGGTGATTTTAAAACTACAAAATAGTCGTTCCAAATGAATAATTTTCTTTTACTTTACCACGACTACAAAATAATTTTTTTTGCCTTTTTGTAACAAGATAAATTTTCCGTCTATCAAATCGTTTTCAGAGGCTACAAACCCTTCTGTTACTTTTTCTTTATTAACCGAAATAGCGTTGGCTGTAAGGTCGCGACGGGCTTCTCCACGTGATTTCAAAAAGCCTGATTGGTCAGCAAGTAACTCCACAATATTTGCACCGATAACTTCCTCTTTGGCAAGTTCCTTTTGTGGAACACCATCAAAAATTTCTAAAAACATTTTACTATTGAGTCCTTTCAAACTTTCGGAGGTAGAATTTCCAAACAGAATTTCCGAAGCCTTTACGGCGTTGTCATAATCCTCACGAGAATGTACCATTACGGTGATTTCTTCGGCTAATTTCTTCTGTAAAATTCGCAAATGTGGTGCTTCTTGGTGTTGTTTTGTAAGTTCGGCAACCTCTTCTTGCGTAAGCATCGTAAAGATTTTGATGTACTTTTCGGCATCTGCATCAGAGGTATTGAGCCAATATTGGTAAAACTTGTACGGCGAGGTTTTTTCAGGGTCGAGCCAAATATTTCCTCCTTCGGATTTCCCGAATTTTGTTCCATCAGCTTTGGTAATGAGCGGACAAGTCATTGCGTAGGCTTTTCCACCGGCAATTCTTCTAATCAATTCGGTTCCTGTGGTGATATTTCCCCATTGGTCAGAGCCTCCCATTTGCAAAGTCAATCCGTTTTCGCGGTACAAGTGCAAAAAGTCGTAACCTTGTAACAATTGATACGAAAACTCGGTAAAAGACATTCCTTCTGTGTTTTCTTTTGGGTCAAAGCGTTTTTTTACCGAATCTTTTGCCATCATATAATTCACGGTGATGTGCTTGCCAATATCACGGATAAAGTTTAAGAACGAAAAATCTTTCATCCAATCGTAATTATTGACCAAAATAGCTCTGTTTTCGGCAGTGCTTTCAAAATCAAGGAATTTTGCCAATTGTTTTTTGATTCCGGCAATGTTATGCTCTAAAACCTCGTTGGTCAAAAGGTTTCTCTCCGCCGATTTCCCTGATGGGTCGCCCACCATTCCCGTAGCACCCCCCACAAGAGCATAAGGTCTATGACCGCAATTCTGAAAATGCTTGAGCATCATTACCCCCACCAAATGCCCAATGTGGAGTGAATCCGCCGTTGGGTCAATTCCCACATACGCCGAGCGTACGCCCTCTAAAAGATGTTCTTCCGTTTCAGGCATCATATCCTGAATCATTCCACGCCATTGTAATTCCTGTATGAAGTTTTTCATTGTTTTTATTATTCTTATATAATTATGAATTATTTTAACACACTGTTATTTAGTTATTTAAATGCATAAATCAAAAATACTTAGTGAAATTAGAAATCCGCAATTTTGTATGATATACACCAGTAAATTTTTCATTTTGCAAAGATACGTTTTTTGTCCTTGCTATGGATATTGTAATAAGATATTTTTCCTTAACTAACGTTGTAAATCACTCGAATTGAACGAAAATTCGGGATAGCCTGAAAACTAATTTCAGTACGTAGGATGTATTTTTTTACGTTTTCAGCGGAATGGGTAAAAGGAATTTTCAGTAGAATGTCCTTGATATATTCATTTCGTATACGAGAAACTAAAGGGCTTTCAGGGCCTAAAATATGTATATCAGTATGTTTTTCAAATCCTTGACGTAATGATTTTCCAAACCAATCGGCTCCTTCTGTAACTTTATTAAAATCGGCATGTTTGAATGAAATTTTTATCAATCGAACCATTGGTGGATACAAAAATTCCCTGCGTTCAGCTATTTGATTGTTGAACATATCTCTAAAATTGTGTTCCAATACCTGTTTCAGTACCGGATGGTTCGGATTGTAAGTCTGAATCAATACTTTACCTTTTCTAGTACTCCGTCCTGCTCTTCCAGAAACCTGAATTAGTAATTGGAAACTACGCTCATAAGCCTTATAGTCAGGAAAATGAATGAACGAATCGGCGTTCATCACTCCTACCAAACCTACATTTTCAAAATCTAATCCTTTACTAATCATTTGTGTGCCCACCAAAATTTGAGTTTGTTGTTGCTCAAATTTCGACAGTATTTTTTGATAGCCATATTTTCCGCTTGTGGTATCTTGATCCATTCGGTCAATGGTCACTTCAGGAAAAAGTTGAGCCAATTCCTTTGTGATTTGCTCTGTTCCAAATCCTTTGGTTATCAATTCATTACTTCCACAAGCAATACAATTATCAAGTATTGGAATAGCATACCCGCAATAGTGACAACGCAATTGTTTCCTACCCTGATGATACGTTAAACTAACGTCACAAGCGGGACATTGAGCTACTGTTCCGCAACTTTTACATTGTATTTCAGGAGCATAACCTCGTTGATTTTGGAATAGAATTATTTGCTGTCCTTCTGACAAGGTAGTTTGTATCTCTTGGATAAGTTTATCAGAAAAATGCCCTGTCATCTGTTTCCGAAAATGTTTATCTCTAATATCAATCAACTCAATATCAGGGTATTGAAACTCACCAAATCGTTTTAGTAAATACGCAAATCCATATTTTTTACGCTTAGCATTGTATAGGCTTTCAATTGAGGGGGTAGCCGAACCTAGTAACACCCTAGCATTCTGTATTTTAGCTAACATAATGGCTGTGTCACGAGCTTGAAAACGAGGTGCAGGATCAAATTGTTGGTAAGAAGCATCGTGTTCCTCGTCGATTATGACTAATCCTAAATTGGAAAAAGGTAGAAATACGGACGAACGAACTCCTACAATTAGCTGATTTTTAATATTTTCATTGAGTACATTATTCCAAACTTCGACCCGTTCATTAGTTGTATATTTGGAATGATATACCCCTAATTTATCTCCGAAATGCTTTTTCAAACGATTGATCAAATGTTCCGTAAGTCCAATCTCAGGTAATAAATACAATACTTGTTTGCCTTCATCTAAACATTTTTGAATCAGATGTATGTAGATTTCAGTTTTTCCAGAAGCGGTAACTCCTTGAAATAAAACAACTTGGTTAGTATTAAACTGTTCATTAATTTGCTTTAAAGCTGTTAGCTGAGCCTCGCTGAGCGATTTACTTCCAATCAATTCACCTTTGAAATTGATTCGGTCTTTTTGGATGTAATATTCCTCAAAAATTCCTTTTCCAACCATTGATTTCAAAACAGTAGCCGAAACGTTAGAATCGGAGAGCAATTTTTCTACCTTTAGAGGAAGTTTATTACGCATCATCCAATTAAAATAGGCTACTAATAATTGCTTTTGCTTTACTGACTTACCGACATCCTCAAAAACAGCTTTCATCCCTTCATCCGATTGGTATTTTTCTGCCAAACGAATGTATTTTTCTAATTTAGGTACGTATTTTTCAAATATTTTTTCAGAAATACGAATGGCTCCTTTTTCTAATAAATTTTTAACCACTTTCAAAGCTTTTCGTTTTCCTACAATTTGATTTATTTCCTTAGCAGTGAGTGCTGTTTTATAGGATAATGCCTCATAAACCATCCATTCATCATCTGAAAAAAGAGTCATTTCCAAATCAGTTTCGTCCCTCTCCACGATAGTTTCACTCTCTAACAAAAAAGCTGATGGCATGGCTGCTTTAAATACATCTCCCAACCAACACATATAGTAGTCCGAAATCCATTTCCAAAGTCGTAATTGAGAATGATTTACAATAGGGGTTTCATCCAAAATATACTCAATATCTTTGGTTTCGTATGAAGGTTCTGTAGTGTGTACACTCTCTACCAAAGCCGCATATACTTTTGATTTCCCGAAAGGTACAGCAACACGCATCCCTGGTTTTAGGAAATTAGCTTCTTCCTTAGTTACGTTGTATGTGAATAGTTTTCGCAACGGAATGGGAAGTATAACGTCAATGAAATAAGCCATTTATCGTATTTTTTTAAGTCGTAAAAGCGAAGCGTTGAGTTCAAATCCCAACAAAAGAATATTAGAATTTAACCAAATGTACAACAAAAAAATCAACAATGCTCCAATGGAACCATATAATTGATTGTATTGTGAAAAATTTTCGATGTAAATACCAAACAAATAGGTGGTTAATGCAAATAATAACACTGTCAGAATTGAACCTATGGAAAAAAACTTACTTTTTTTACCCTCCTTAGTACCAAAGAAAAACAGAATAGAAGTTGCTAAATAGATAATGACAGTTACAAAACCAATTTTTGACCATTGAATGATAGTTTCTGTACTGTAAAGTAGTCCTGTTCTCTCCAAGTATGGAACTATGTAAATGCCATAGTAAATAAACATTGCTATCACAATCAGAATCAGCAAAGCAATAATGATTGCTACCATTAAAGCAACCATATACTGACGGATGTAAGTACGTGTTATTCGTACATGGTAGGATGATTCAAAGCCTCCAAAAATAGCTACTATTCCATTTGTCATCAGTAATATAGATAATAAAAAAACTGATGAAAGTAATCCTCCTCGGCGGTTATCGGCTATGTCAAAAAAAATACTCGAAAACAGTTCATTAGTGCCAGGAGGCAATAGCCCGTCAATAAAACTCCAAACGTCAATTTGAAAAGTGTCAATCGGTACGTACGGAATCAAATTCAGTATAAACAACAAAAACGGAAAAATAGCTAAGAAAAAACTAAATGAAATAGCGCTAGCACGATAGGTCAATGCCCCCTTGACAATCCCAACAATGTAAAGCTCTAAGAAATCGTATAGAGAAAAACTATTTTGCGAAATGGTTACTCTTTTCAGTAATGCAACAAGGTTTTTCACTACAGGAATTTTAGCTAATTTTTGTTCTATTTTTTCCGACATATGTTTTTTGTTGAAGTAGGGTAATTATATCTAATTGAGGATGAGTTTTTTAAGCGTTAATTTCGAAAGTAATTAGCTTTTCTTTTAGTCAGTAAATTTTAGGCTAAGAACTACACTTGATGACAAAAGTATAAAAAATATTTCACAATCGAAAGATTTTTTGCAGCTCGAGTAATAAGCTAATGGCAACTTGTAAATAGGTTTTAAAATTAAATTATATGAACAAAAAAAGACTTTTACGAAGTTTTTACTTCGCAAAAATCTTCAATTATCTTGTACTGCTTGAGCTTTTAACTCTCAAAAAGTAGCTATGCTGATTTTTTAGCTTTTCTTGCTTCTCTTTTCTCTTTGATAGCTTCCATAATAGCTCCTCCTACCCAGTAAGGAACTACGAAAGTCAATAGGAAAATCATCAACCAAAAACCGATAGTTGCGATGCCTAAAAACACTAAAAATCCTAAATATTGGTCAAATTCAAACATAATCTTAAAATTTCGCCAAATGTACAAATTTTCGTACATATTCAAAAATAAATTCTTTACATTTTTCTGTTTTTGAATCTAATTTAAAATACTTTTAAATTATTTTTCTACAGGTTTTCCTGCACCGCTCCACTGCATAAAACCCCCATCTAAGTGCATCAAGTTTTTAAACCCAGCCTTTTCGAGTATTGCATAGGCTTTTGAACTGCGTCCACCACTTTTGCAATATATGTAGACAGTATCCTCTTTATCGTATTGTTTTTCAAAATTTTCTAAGAAATCATCTTCAAAGAAATCTATGTTAACGGCTCCTTTCAGATGTCCATCAGCAAACTCTTCTGCAGTGCGTATATCCACTAATTTGTCGGTAGCTTTTGGCTCATAGTCTTTGATTTTGATGTTTTTTTCTGAAGGAATGTTGCTACAAGAAAAAAGCCCCATAGCTAAAATTAAAATTGATTTTTTCATAGGTATTCGTTTTTTATTCAATTTACATTCATTATAATTAAATTTCACCATGAATAGTATGGTCACATAGTAATTAGGTATTATTCTTACTCTTGTACAAACAGAAGAATGTTACTTATGTTTTATCTTTAAGCATTGGAACAAATTGAAAATCACCGTATTCCGTTTTGTGAAATTCCGTATCTGATATACGTTCAAAAAGGGTCATTACTTGGGTTTCTATTCCAATAGGTACTACTAATCGCCCCCCTATAGCTAACTGAGATAACAACGTCATAGGCACTTCGGGAGCTCCTGCTGTCACTAAAATACGATCGAATGGAGCTTCGTTTGGTAAACCTTTATAACCATCGCCAAAATACATTTTTGGCAGACGAGACATTAATTTAGGTAATAACAACTGCGTTTGTTTGAACAATTTGTGTTGACGTTCAATCGTATAAACTCTTGCTCCTAAAAAAACTAATACACAGGACTGATAGCCACTACCAGTACCTATCTCCAGCACCTTTTGTCCTGCCGAAACTTCTAATAATTCAGTTTGAAAAGCCACTGTGTAGGGTTGTGAAATTGTCTGTCCTTCTCCTATAGGAAAAGGCTTGTCTTGATAGGCGTGCATTTCAAAACCGCTGTCCATGAACAAATGACGTGGAATTATGCGAATAGCCTCTAAAACATCTTGGTCTTTTATTCCTTTGGTTCTGAGCAAATCAACTAACTGATTTCGCATTCCTTTATGTTTCAAGGTGTCATTTAGTTGTAACATAACAATCGTTTATCCTCAGTGAGCAAAGGTATTATTTTTTTTTCATTTTTGTAAAATTATTTAGTTCAAAAGTCATACTTTTTTTATTAACTTTGCCCTGAAAACATATCAATATAATATTTTATGAAGAGGATTAGTATCATTGTGATTCTGTTGGTCGTTTTTTCATGTAAAACGAATCCATTTACAGGTAAAAGTACGTTTAACTTTATGCCGAATAGTAATTTATTTCCATTGTCTTTTTCTCAATATTCTTCTTTTTTGAGTGAAAATAAGGTCATTACTGGAACTAAAGAAACCGAAATGGTAAAGAAAGTGGGGCAACGTATTGCGAAAGCAGCTCAAATGTGGTTGGAACATAACGGATATAAAGATTATCTAAAGGACTATCAATGGGAATATAATCTGGTACAAAGCGATCAGGTAAATGCTTGGTGTATGCCAGGAGGAAAAATTGTAGTTTACACAGGAATTTTACCTATCACACAAACCGAAACAGGCTTAGCGGTGGTTATGGGACACGAAATAGCACATGCTTTGGCTGACCATGGAGCTCGACGCATGAGTGTAGGTACAACACAACAACTTGTCGGAATGTTAGGAAACGTAGCTTTACAGAACAGTAAGTATTTAGATGAGTTTAATATGGCTTATAACGTTGGTTCTCAGGTAGGTGTAACCCTTCCTTTTAGTAGAGCTCATGAAACGGAAGCGGATGAAATAGGAATTCAAATCATGGCAATAGCAGGATATGATCCAGAAGAAGCACCAAGACTATGGGAACGCATGGATGCTAATAGTTCAGGTGGCACCATTGAGTTACTCAGTACACACCCTTCAAATGCCTCAAGGATAGCTAATCTCAAAAGTATGGTTCCTAAAGCAAGAGCCGAAGCTGCAAAATTTGGTATTAGAACGTTCCAATATAACTAAGTTACTTTCGTATTCTGAGAGTAGATTTTCAATCAATAGGCAAATTCCCTGATTTAATTAAGTTAAGTTAGGGAATTTGTGTGTTTATGACCTCAAATAAAAATAAAAATTTTACTAATGCCAAAAAAATATACGGACTTGGTATTAATGGTACTGTATACGAATATGGGTTGAGTAATATTTTGTAAAATTTGATGGGTAATTACGGAAATCAGTAATGCAAAAAACGGTTGAGGTAGCTTTATTGTTTCCAAGTTGAGCGTATTAAAGGGCTGTTCAAGATGATAAAAGTTTTGTATTTTAACATTTTGGACGGTTTCTTTTTGTTTATAAGATAGAATGTTTATATTTTTGCGTTATTCTTTATTTGGAATGAAACTCATGTCATTATTATGAAAGCAGTATTATCTTTACTATTTATCCTATTTTTCTTCTTTTCTTTTTCCCAAGAGAAAACAATGACTTTAACTTTGGAGCAGTTAGTGACGATGGCAAACGGTCAGTCTATAGCTTCGTTTAAGGCAAAAAATATGTACCTATCGAATTATTGGAGTTTTAAGTCGTTCAAAGCAAACCGATTACCTTCTCTTTCACTGAGTATGACGCCTTTGCGTTACAATAGGGATTTTGTAAGGCGGTATGATTCCCAACAAAATATCGATGTGTACCGCCCACAACAAACCTTGTTTTCACACGGAAACCTTTCTCTAATTCAGAATTTTGATTGGTTAGGGGGAACCTTTTTTGTAGACTCAGAGTTAGGGTATCATCGTAATTTTAGCGACAATAAGTTTACACAATATTCAAGCGTACCCATTCGTATAGGATACAGACAGCAACTTTTGGGGTATAATCCGTTTAAGTGGGAAAAAAGAATCGAACCCATCAAATACGAAGCTGCCCAAAAAGAGCTTCTTTATAACTTGGAACAAACAGCAGAAGAGGCTACCGGCTACTTTTTTAACTTAGCGATGGCACAAGCGGAATACAAATTAGCAAAAGAAAAAATACAAAGTGCAGATACGTTATACAGCATCGGGAAAGAACGTTTTGAAATCGCTGCCATTCGCCAGTCTGACCTCATGACGCTACATTTGGATAAAATCAATGCTGAAAATGCTTTACAAACTGCTGAAATTAGTGTAAAAAGAGCAATGTTTGCGTTGGTTTCTTACTTAAACTTGGAAAAAGATACTAAAATTTTGTTGGATATACCCCAAAAGGTAAAAAACATCACCATAAACCCTGAAGAAGCACTCAGTTATGCCAAGAAAAACAATCCTAACTTCTTAAAACAAAAAATACAGCTATTGGAACTACAAAAGACGGTGGATAAAACCAAGCGAGAAGCGAGATTTAATATGGGTGTTTCGGCAAGTGTAGGTTTTAATCAAGTAGCTCCGAGTTTTGACAAGGTTTATAACTCCCCCTTACAGCAGGATGTGTTTGCCATCACGCTTTCTGTTCCGATTTTGGATTGGGGTGTGAATAAGGGCAAGTACAATGTGGCAAAAAGTAATCTTTCGGTGGCGGAACTCTCTACCAAACAAGAAGAAATTAAAATTGAAGAGGAAATACTGATGACTTTGGGAGACTTTCAGGTACAACAGCAAATTATTGTTAGTGCACAGGAAGCCTTGGAGTTGGCATCACAAGCATATCAACAGACTCAAGAACGATTTATCATTGGTAAAGCGGACATTAACAGTCTTACCCTTGCCAATGACCGACACCAACAAGCACAACGCAATTATATTTCGGCACTTCGAAACTATTGGTTGAATTATTACAAAATACGAAAATATACCTTATTTGATTTTGAAGTAGGGGAATCCATACAAATTGATTTTGATAGTTTGAATTAAAATAATTTGTTAATAGTAAAATTAATTGTTACTTTTGACAAAGTTCTGTAGTGTATAATTATAAAAATGAAACAGTTTACGTACCTTATTTCCTTTCTTTTGTTGATTTCTTGTAAAAATGAATCAATACGTCCTCAAAGTGACAATCAAATTAAAATAGACCCAAACAAAAAAGAGCTGTTTTTTGACATTAAACAAGCTCAATTTTCTGAAACGATACCTCTTGAGAGTACAGAGCATTCTTTATTGGGTAATATTGATAAAATGTTAATAAAGAATAACCATATGTATATTCTTGATAAGGAGATTGCAGAGGCTATATTCGTTTTTGATGAAAAAGGAAAATTTATCTACAAAATAGATCGTTCGGGGCAAGGACCAGGAGAATATTCGTCCTTAGATGACTTTACTATCGATGAGAAAACAGGATCGTTGTTAATTTTAGATGCAGATCAGAGAAAAATTCTATATTTTGAAGGTTCTACATTCACTCACGAGAAAAAAATACCATATGATATTAGTTTTATCTCTTCTAACGGGGAAAATTTCATTGGTGTAACTAATTATTGTGACGGTGAAGGGCAAGAATGTCACCATGTGTTGTTGTTTGATAATGATTTTAATCTCATCAAAAAAGAGGAATCTTTCGTGTATGACCCTCAAAAAATAGAATGGGATTTAAGATTACCTCTATTTACATATGCTCAAAAAAACTTTTATACAAAATCTTTTTCAAATTATATTAAACTTGTAAATGAAGACAGCGTAAGAAATTTTGTACACATAGATTTTGGAAGTAACAATCTGCCTGAGAATGTGTTGAATTACGATAGACAAAAACTCTTAGATTATTTAAAAAAAGAAAAGAATGTTGCTTATCTAATAGATAATTTTATGATGGATGAAAATCTTGTTTACTTCAATTTCTTCTATAATCAGAAGTTGTTATCCGTTTTTGTATCTACTGAAGATTTTAGTAAGAACAGATTATTCCATAACATAATAACTATGGAAAAAGTATCTCTAACTCCTCTCTATATGCATGGTGGTTTTATCTATTTCGTAATGGACTCAATGCAGTGGAAAATCAAGCCGATGCAGATTCGGAAGACAGCCATACAATGGAATCTAATCCCATTCTGTTAAAAGTTAGTAGTGAAAAAATAGCAGGTTTATTTTTTAGCAATTGATAAATAATGATTTAAAAAATGAAATTTATTAGAAATGCCTTATCTTTAATAGCTACTTTGCTTGTAATCAGTTGTAACTCGGAAAATAAATCGATTGATTATCTGCAAGTTGACGTTAAATTAGAAGATAATACTATTCATCTTTCAGATATTTTTTCTTCGGTAGAGATTGTGCCTTTACAAACAACCGATTTATCCTTGATTACAGATGGAGCTCAGCTAAAATTTTCCGATCAGTTCATTTTTATTGAAAGTAATAAAAGTATCAAATTATTTGATTATGAGGGAAATTTTGTTAAAAATATCGACCGCAAAGGCAATGGAGCAGGGGAGTACTTGGGTATTTCAGATTTTTATGTTGATGATAATTCGAAAAAAATTGAAGTCCTTGACAAGCGTCAGAAGAAAATATTGCAGTACAACCATAATGGAGATTATTTAAGTGAAATTCCATTGAATTTTTGGGCAGTTAAATTTACTCGAGACACTAATAAAGATTTATTTGTTTACAGCGGAAACGAGAGAGATAACAATAATGCGTACAAATTCAATATATTTGATAATGAAGGGAAAAGTTATCGCTTTTATGGGATAGACGAAAAAAAGAGTAAGTTTTTACACATTTTAAACTTGGTACACTTTTATAAAAGTGGAGATGAAATGTTGTTTTTTGAGCCTTTTAATGACACCATTTACAATTTTAAAGAAAATAAATTAAAGCCGAAATATGTCATTTCATACAATGGAAAGAACGTACCTCCATCATTTTATGAGGATAACAATTTTTCAAATGTGTTCGAATTCTTCCAAGAATTTAAAAAGTATGGTTACATAAACTCCACATACAACGCATTTGAAACCCAAACAAAATTATATTTTCAATGTTTCAAACAAAGTGAAAAATACCTGATTTCATACGATAAAAAAACAAGTAAGTCATTTTCTTATAACAAAATTGTAGATGATTTATTTTCAAAAGGAAAGGAATTGCCTTTTCAAGAATCGGATATCACTTTTTTTGCAGAAAACAGTACGGTAATGTTTATGGTACACCTCTCGTGGATTATTGAAAATAAGATAAATGAGCTATATCCTAACCTAAATAACCTCAAAGAAGATGATAATTCGTTGTTATTTATCGGAAAATTAAAATAGAAGTTGGGCATTTCTTTATTGAATATTTTTCAAAACACGAAAATACATCTTGTTCTTTGATTTTTAAGGGAGAGAGGAGATGTAAATTAATTTAGAAAATAATTTGTGAAATGTAAAGTAACTACTACCTTTGTAGAAAATTTTAACACTAAAACATTATCAGTAAAATTTTTAAAAGCTTACTAATTACAGGTATTGTAGCGATAAGCAGTTATGGAATTAGTCAGAGTATTGATAATGATACTACTGAATTGAGTGGAATAACATTAGCTAATATAGAAGCATTGGCTGATGGAGAGGGGAATACGAATGATTGCTCTAAGAATGGGTATAAAAAATGGTTTGCAACGACCAATATCCCGACGCAGCGGAAAGAAGTTTTTAGAGATTGTTGGTGTAATTCAGCTGAAGGTTACGACCCTCAGGCTTGTTCAGTAAATTAAATAATTTTGTGAGTTATGAAAAGCTATATTGGAATTGTTTGTTTTTGCATATGTTTTACTTTCGTAAGTTGTGAACAGAAGGATAAGACATTGAAATTCAGTGATAATCCTGTGGAATTGTTCTTTAAGGATAGCATTCCTATAAACCAGTTGCTGAATGTTGAACAAATGCAAGTAACAAACAATTCCAATTTGGTAATTAGAAATTCAGCAACAGATACCATTTTTAGTGTATATGATTTGCAAGATTTGAAACATATAGGAAATATTGGATATAAAGGGAGCGGTCCGAATGATTTTTTGATGCCTTTGATAATTCATGCAGAGAGCGATTCTCTTTTTGTATTTGATTTCGCAAAAGATGGGTTTAGTTGCATTATAAACAAGAAAAATAGTCAATTATGGAAAGGATTATTTATAAAAGAAACTCCTCTGTCTATGTTGCTCACTGAAAATAAAATCGTGTTAGACACCAAAGATGGTGAGAGACTTCGGTTGGTTACTTATGATACTTCAGTTGGCGAATTAAATGAATTATTTTCTTTTGAAGAAATCAACAATTTAAATATTCCTATAAATCTAAAAACAGGATATTGGACAAAACTTTCTAAAAAGGACATTTTTGTTTACGCATATCAATATATTCCGAAAATTGATATTATTTCTTCAAGTGGAAAATTGTTGAAGACTATTTTATATGAAAATCAAGCTTTTCCTTCTTCCAATGACAATGTGGATTATGGAAAAGCGATGGTATATAATTTTAAAGTATTGGCATCATCGGAACATTTTTTCATTTACAGAATAAATCAGGAGGGCGGAAAAATAATGGATAAGGATATAAAAACGTTTATCGACAAATATTCGTTGGAAGGTGAGTTAATAGAAACATATCAATTAAACACCTTTTTTAAGGATTTTGTTATATGGAATGATTTATTAGTGGGAGTTAAATATCCTGAGCAAGATTGTTTTATGATTTACGAATTTCCAAAGAAATAAGCCTTTGAATTTTTGAGCATTATAAAATGGTCTTCTAACTTAAATTGATTTTGGCATTTTTTGATAATTTTTAAAATGAATAAGATAACTATTTTTTCCTTTGTTTTTTCAAAATCAAGAATGAGTTATTGGGTTAAAAATTTGAATTAGATAGAAAATATTGGAAAATAAAATATCTTCATTCAGCATTATTTTAGTGTTTTTGTGCATTTCTTTAGCGGGAATAGCACTTGTTCCTTTATTGCCTGTAAAGTTAGCACCCTCCCAAAATCTCCCTGCTCTGACGGTGTCTTTTTCGATGCCCGGAAGTGCATCGCGTGTGGTGGAAATGGAAGCTACTTCAAAGATAGAAGCGATGCTTTCCCGTATTAAAGGTATTAAAAAAATTACTTCTCGTTCGGGAAATGGTTGGGGAAGCGTTTCCTTGGAAATGGATAAACACACTTCCATTGATGTTGCTCGTTTTGAGGCATCCACCGTTATAAGGCAGTTGTGGGGCGATTTACCAAGAAGTGTTTCTTATCCACAATTGCAAGTGCGTCGTCCTGATGAAAATGCTAACCGCCCTTTTCTAAATTATACGCTCAATGCTTCAGCACCGCCTATTACTATTCAAAACTATTGTGAAAATAGCATCAAACCCCGACTTAGTGAGATTGAAGGTATCTACAAAGTGGATGTAAACGGAGCAACTCCTATGGAATGGCAACTTCAATACGACAACGACCAACTGAACCGAATGGGAGTAAGTGTGGACGAAATCCAACGAGCCATACAGTTGCATTATAATACACAATTTTTGGGTATTGGAGAAATTGAAGATAGTGGAAATGTTCGAAAATTTGCACGAGTTGTCTTAGGAGATGCCTCTGAAAAAGAAACTTTTGACGCTTCCAAAATTTCTGTCACCAATAAAGACGGAAAGATACTCTATTTGAATCAATTAGTAAATGTTAGTAGGGTTGAACAAGCTCCCCGAAGCTATTATCGTATCAACGGACTCAATTCCATCTATATTTCCATTTCGGCAGAAGAAAATGCCAATCAATTGCAGTTGAGTAGCGAAATCAAAAAATTGATGGAAGATATTAGAAAAAATCTTCCGCAAGGGTATGAATTACATCAGAGTTACGACGCTACCGAATACATCAAAGATGAACTCAACAAAATTTACTTCCGAAGTGGGCTTACTATCCTGATTTTATTGGCTTTTGTATTGCTCATCTCACGAAATTTTAAATATCTGTTCCTTATCGTTAGCAGTTTGTTCATCAATCTGGCAATAGCTGTTGTGCTGTATTATTTTTTACGTTTGGAAATACAACTCTATTCACTGGCAGGGATTACCATTTCCCTCAATTTGATGATAGACAATACTATCATAATGACCGATCATTTGCAAACCAAAAATAATCGAAAGGTCTTCTTACCAATTTTGGCAGCTACACTAACTACCATCGGAGCTCTTTGTATGATTTTCTTTTTAGATGAACGATTGCGACTCAATTTGCAAGATTTTGCGATGGTAATTGTTATTAATTTGGCGGTTTCGTTGCTCGTTGCCTTGTTTTTCGTACCTGCAATGATGGAAAGAATTAAAATCGCTAACAAAACACGAAAATCGCGACAGAAATTCCGTATATCGAAGCGTTTTATCGTAAAAACGAGCCTGTTTTATCAAAAAATCATTTTGCTTTTAAAGAAAGGGAAATGGGCTGTATATGTATTTTTTATTCTTTTGTTTGGACTACCTGTTTTTTTGCTTCCCGATAAAATTGATAAGGAAACTCGATGGGCGGAGCTGTACAATAGTGTTTTCAATACGGCAACTTACAAAGAAAAAATAAAACCCATAACGGATAAGGTTTTTGGAGGAACCTTGCGTTTATTTGTTCAGAACGTATATGAGCGGGGATATTTTGACCGAAATCAGGAAATGGTCTTAACCATCACCTCTTCAATGCCCAACGGGACTACACTCTCTCAGATGAATACTTTGGTACAGCGAATGGAAAGTTATCTTTCTACTTTTTCTGAGATAAAACAGTTTCAAACCTCTATAAATAGCCCTAACAGAGCTTCCATTTCTGTGTATTTTACCAAGGAAGCGGAACGCTCGGGATTTCCGTACAGACTGAAAAATAGTGTGATTACCAAAGCCTTGGAATTGGGTGGTGGTAGTTGGGGCGTTTTCGGACTGGAAGACAGAGGATTTAGCAATGACGTGAAAGAAACTGCGGGAAGTTTTTCTGTAAAATTATTGGGATATAACTACGATGAGTTGAACACTTGGGCAGACTCTCTGAAAAATAATTTACTGAAACATCGTCGTATCCAAGAAGTAACCATCGGTTCAGATATGTCTTATTATAAAGATGATTATCAAGAATTTATGTTTAACTTAGATAAAAAACAACTTGCCATTCAGAATATGTCTCCTTCTCGATTGTTTAATTCGCTTTCGAGTATGTTTGGGAGAGATATTTGGGTAGGAAGATTGTTTGTTGACGGACAAAATGAAGATATCGTACTTCACAGCAAGCAGTCCAAAACATACGATATTTGGGCATTGCAACACGCTGGAAATCATTTTGACGAACAATTTCATAAACTGAATCAATTTGCTCAAATCACCAAAGGACAAGCTCCTCAGGAAATCGCTAAGGAAAATCAACAGTACCGGTTGGTAGTACAGTTTAATTACATAGGTTCTTCTCAGCAAGGAAATAAAGTACTCGAAAAAGAGATAGAAAAGCTCAACAACAGTCTTCCTTCGGGATATAAAGCCGAAAAACAAGGCTGGAATTGGAATTGGGGAAAAGATAAAAAACAATATTGGCTATTAGGACTGCTCATAGCGATTATCTTTTTTACTACTTCTATTTTGTTCAATTCGCTTAAACAGCCTTTTATAGTTATTTTGATTATTCCTATATCGTTCATTGGAGTATTTCTTACGTTTTATGGTTTCGATTTGAATTTTGATCAAGGCGGATTTGCTTCGTTCGTATTGCTTTCAGGGATTACGGTAAATGCTAATATTTACATTTTAAATGAGTATAACGGTCTTCGTAAAAAATACCCTAATCTTTCCTCAGTAAGAGCTTATTTGAAAGCGTGGAACAGTAAAATCATTCCGATATTACTTACCATAATTTCTACTATTTTAGGATTTATCCCTTTTGTAATCGGACTTAAAAGAGAGGCTTTTTGGTTTCCACTTGCTGCAGGAACGATGGGAGGATTGCTCTTTTCGCTGGTAGGAATTTTTATATTGTTACCGATGTTGGTTGTCAAAAGAAAATAATCTTTATGTTTAAAAATTGAAAAGTTCACACTTTAAGGACTATTTAGTATTTCAAAAAATAAAAGATGGTAGATAAAACAAAAGACCAACAAATAACGCTGTGGATTGAAATGTATTCAGAGTCATTGCTCAATAGGGCTTTATACTTGGTTTCGGATAAGGAAGATGCGGCTGATATCGTGCAAGAAGTTTTTCTTGTAGCTTACACTTCATTTGAATCTTTTCAAGGGAAAAGTAGTCCACTTACGTGGTTGTACAATATTCTTCACAATAAAACAGCCGATTTTTATCGGAATAAGTATAAAAATCCTGTCAGTACGAGTCTTTCTGATTTTTTTGATGAAGATGGAATCTGGACAGATCAGAGCGTCTTAAACTTTTGGCAAGAAATATCAGAAAATTCCTCAGAAAAGGAAGATTTTTCACGAGCTTTAGACGAATGCATCGAAAAACTGCCTCAACGATGGAGGTTTCTCGTTAAACTTTATTATTTAGAAGAGAAAAAGACGGAAGTAGTCTGTCAGGAAATGGAAATTTCAACGACTAATATGTGGAAAATATTGCAAAGGAGTCGTTTGCAGCTCAGAAAATGTTTGGAAATTAATTGGTTTGGAGATGTTTAGCAGAATTATTCATTATTTTATATTGCCTTGTAGTGAAATTTCATTGCTTATTGAAAAGAAAACAGCAAGGAAAATTTCTTTCTTTGAAAAAATACGTCTTTTTTTACATCTGCGGTTGTGTCGTTTGTGTAAAATGTATCACAAAAAAGTAATGTTTTTGGATAAATCACTTCAAAATACAGAAATCACTGAAAAAAAAGTTGTTTTTAATCATTCTGAAATTCAGTTATTTAAGCGTAAAATGAAAGAAAATTTAAAAAAATAGTTCTTTTTTTGTCAGGTTTTTTAAAAGTTAACGACTATAAGGATGTACGATTAATCATACATTTTTAATAGATAACCTTTTAATAATTAAACCAGATGGAAAAACAAATTTCAAATTGTCCGTTGTCGGATGAAAAAATCTACAAAATAGGCTATTACGTATCTCTTTTCGGGACAGCTTTAATTTTATTTTGGATAGGAATTTTCAAATTCACAACAGCTGAAGCCAATGCGATAAAACCTTTGGTCGAAAATCATTTCTTAACATTTTGGGCATACGATTTGATGAGTGTACAAGCCGTTTCAAATCTTGTCGGTATCGTTGAAATTACATTGGCTTTATTGCTTTTACTCAGTCCGTTTTTTCCAAAATTGAGAAAATATGCTGCCTACGGAATGATAGTAACTTTTTTAATAACAATTAGTTATTTGTTTACTACTCCAAATATGTGGCGAAAAGTAGAATGGCTACCAATTACAGATTTTTTTATACTGAAAGACCTTGTATTGTTGGGTTTCAGCCTAATGTTGATAGGAAAACAAGAAAAAAAATAATTTTAAATTAGATGTCAAAATGAAAAATATAATTACTTTTATGGCGGTATTGCCTATCATGATTTTGCTTACAAGTCAATGCAAAATCTCAAAGGAATCAGTGAAAATTCAAGAGTCAGTTATGAAAAAGCAGAATATGGATATCAAAACAATGAATAACAAAAAGGATATGAAAGAAATTTATTTTGCGGGAGGTTGTTTTTGGGGAACAGAACACTTCTTTAAGCAAATTCGTGGTGTTATTGCCACTCAAGTTGGGTATGCCAACGGAAATACCCAAAGGCCAAGTTATGAAGAAGTATATACCGATAAAACGGGATTTACGGAAGCTGTGAAAGTTGTTTATGACCCGAAAGAGGTTGATTTACAATTGCTTTTGGATTTATTCTATAAAACTATCGACCCAACCAGTTTAAACAAACAAGGAAACGATATAGGAACACGTTATCGCACAGGGATTTATACTGTTGATGATTCTGATAGAAAAATAATTGAGAAATCACTTAACGAATTGGCTTCCAAATATAATCAGCCGATTGTGGTGGAGAATTTGCCTTTGAAAAATTTCTATGATGCGGAAGAAAATCATCAAAATTATTTAGATAAAAATCCGGATGGGTATTGTCACATAAATCCCAAATTGTTTCAGGTGGCAAAAGAAGCTAATCCTTTGCCTAAAAACGGTAAAAAAATGTACGAAAAACCGACCGATGACGTATTAAAGGATAAGCTTACCAAAATTCAGTATGAAGTTACACAAAAAAACGCTACGGAACGTCCTTTTCACAATGAATATTGGAATGAATTTCGCGAAGGAATTTATGTGGATATTACCACAGGTGAGCCTCTTTTCATTTCAACAGATAAATTTGAATCGGGATGCGGTTGGCCAAGTTTCTCCAAACCGATTGATAAAAAACTCATTGCGGAGAAAATAGATAAATCGCACGGAATGACCCGTGTAGAAGTTCGAAGCAAAACAGGTGACGCTCATTTAGGACACGTATTTACAGATGGACCTTTGGACAAGGGAGGATTGCGTTACTGTATCAATAGTGCTTCTCTGCGTTTCATTCCAAAGGAAGAAATGAAAAAGGAAGGTTATGGTGATTATTTGAAACTGCTGAAGAAATAAATTCTTCTTATTAGATTTGGACTTCTAATAAAAATGTTCACAAAACAACAAGAGACCATATTCAAACGGTCTCTTGTTGTCTTATAAAGCAACCTCAAAGATGTAGGTATTTATTTCGAATTTTTGTACTGTGTCATTAGTTTTCTATGAAAATCTCTTTCTGCATTTTTCAATAATACTAATTTTTGTGCAGAGATAACTTTTAAAAGTTCTTTATCTTTATCCTTGCTTATTTTTGAAATTTTATCTCCTAATTCAGTGTCTTTTTTCAAAATTTCCAAAGCCTCTTTTTCGGTCAGATTCTCTTTCTTAGAAAAACCATGTCTACGACACGTTTTGGCTTCGGTATGTAAATCGTGTAAAATTTTATTATATTTTTCGTATATAGGCCAAAACTTTTTTGCCTCTTCAGCAGTTAAACTCACTTCTTCGGTGATATATCCTATTTTTAGAGTTTTTATACGCTCATAGTTATCCTCTTTTTGAGCAAAAACAGAAAAAGTAAATAAATTAAATAACAAGAAAGTATAAATCAATTTCATAATTACCTATTTTTTTTAATATTCATCTAATCTATAATCGTATTCTGACAAGTAACTGTCAATATTTCCAAAGGATTGTATGTCCCCGACCAAAAAATTATCTAAGTGAACATCTTCAGATTCTTCAACTATCAGGTAAGATTTATCTTCGATATATATATCGCTAAAATAACCCTGAATCTCTGCCGAAGTTAAATCCGAAAAATGAACGTTATTATTTTCATTGTGAGATGTATACATCCAAACAGAAGAGAGTATGAGAGCTGTAAAAACCGATGCCACGGCATATCTGACAAATGAGAACATCCGTGTTTTCGTTTTTTTCGTTGTAGCTTTCAAAATAGCTTGTTTTGACTTCTCAAAATACTTCTCCGGAACAATAAATGTTTCTTTATTAGGTGCATACTCTTCCAATTCAACCCTATTCATCAATTTCTTTTTGAACTGGTCAAAATAATTTTCGGGCAGTTGCATTCCCGATTGAATATGTAAATTATCTTCGTTCATTTCCTCTAAGACGATAAAAAAGTAAAAAAGTTTAATGACTTTCTAAATAATTTTTAATTTTCTGTACAGCATGATGATATGAAGATTTCAACGCTCCCACTGAAGTACCCAAAATTTCAGAAATTTCCTCATATTTCAATTCTTCAAAATATTTCATATTGAATACAATTTGCTGTTTTTCAGGTAACGAAGATATGGCTTGTTGGAATTTTCGCTCAATTTCGTCGCCTTCAAAATAAGTATCAGCTTCTAAGTGCGAACTTCGGTCGTATTGCAAATCTTCGATAGTACAATTTTTCTCATTAGCTTTCTTTTTCAAAAAATCAAGAGCTTGATTGGTCGCTATGCGGTAAATCCATGAAAATAAAGAGCTATCTCCTCTGAAATTTTCAATACTTCGGAAAATTTTGATAAATGTTTCTTGTAATACATCATCAGCATCATCGTGTGAAATTACAATACGACGGATATGCCAATAAAGTCGCTTTTGGTACAAATCGACCAAAATCTCAAAAGCCTTTCCTCTTTTTTTCTCATTTTGAAGTTGTGATATGAGCTCTTTTTCGTCCAAATTTTATGTTTCAAAAGATTGCATTTCTACCAGTTTTCGATATACGCCATCTTTGGCAAGTAACTCTCCATGAGTACCTTGTTCTACGATGCGCCCCTTTTGCATCACCACGATTAAATCCGCATTTTGGATGGTTGAAAGTCGATGAGCAATAACAATTGAAGTTCGATTTTTCATCATATTTTCCAAAGCACTTTGTACCAAACGCTCACTTTCCGTATCTAATGCTGAGGTGGCTTCATCTAAAATCATAATGGGTGGATTTTTTAAAACAGCACGGGCGATACTCAACCGTTGTTTTTGCCCACCACTGAGTTTACTGCCGGAATCACCTATGTTTGTGTCAAACCCCTCGGGTAGGTCTTTGATAAATTCGTAAGCATTTGCCACTTTGGATGCGTCCAAAATAGCCTCATCGTTAGCAGTCGGATTTCCTATCAGTAAATTGTTTTTTATGCTGTCATTAAATAAGATTGAATCTTGTGAGACCACGCCGATAAGTCTGCGTAAATGACTTATTTTTAGTTGTTTGATGTCGATTCCATCGATTTCGATAGTTCCTTCATTAACATCGTAAAAGCGAGTTATAAGATTGGCAATCGTACTTTTTCCACTTCCCGATTGCCCCACCAAAGCAATGGTTTTTCCTTTGGGAATTTCTAATGAAAAATCAGTTAAAACGTTTTGTTCTCCGTATCGGAATGTGATGTTTTTCAGTGAAATAGCTGATGAAAAATCAAAAATTTCGGTTGCATTCTCTTTTTCCTTAATTGGATTGTCATATTCCAAAATCTCGAATACGCGTTCGGCTGCGGCATTTCCTCTACGGAAATCGTACGAGGCTTTGCTAATTGCTTTGGCAGGGGTTAAAATGTTGTAAGCCAATCCCATAAAAGCGATAAATGCAGCTCCATCTAAACTTTTTTCCACCAAAACCATTGTTCCACCAAACCATAAAAGCGTAGCAATCATCAATATTCCTAAAAATTCGCTCATGGGCGAGGCTAAGTTTTGTCGGTTACCTAAATTATTTGCCAATTTAAAAAAACGATGCGTTGACTCCTCAAATCTTTTTTGGAAAGTTTTTTCGGCATTGAATGCTTTTACAACTCGCAATCCGCCGACTGTTTCTTCAATGAGTGATAAAAATTTGCCTTGTTCTTGCTGTACTTTTGTGGATTGCTTTTTTAGTGATTTTCCTATTTTGGAAATAATCCACCCTGAAAGTGGAATAAATACAAAAGTGAAAATGGTTAATTTTATACTGATACCGAGCATCATTACAATTGAAAATATAATTGTAAGAGGCTCACGTACAATGAGTTCTAATATAGATAAAAAGGAATGCTGAACTTCTCCTACATCACCAGCCACACGAGCTATGATGTCTCCTTTTCGTTGTTCTGAAAAGTAGGAAAGCGGTAGATTGGTAATTTTTTTATAGAGTTTGTTACGTAAATCTTTCAAAACGCCATTTCGCAAATGGGTAATGAAAAATACTGCTATATAGTTAAATAAATTTTTCAGTAAGAACAACAAAATTACCAAACAGATGACAATAGTGAGTGCTGATACAGAATCCTCACCTACCATATTCGAAATTTTGTAGTTTAGCCATTTTTTTCCGTAGTCCACTAAATCGGAGACGTTTCCAGAGAAAGTGGGCACTTCGTAAACCCTGCTCTCTTTCTTTCCAAACAAAATGTCCAACATGGGAATCAATGATACAAACGACAAAGCACTGAATAATGCATATAATACATTAAAAAGCACATTTAAGAAAGCGTATTTCTTATATGGGTATATATATGGTATGAATTTTTTTAAATTAGGATTCATTTTTTTTGGATTCTGAATTTTATTTTACAGGAGTATATTTTTAAAAAACTTTCTCATATTCTATTCATCAGCTACATTTGTCAATTTTTGGTGTAGTTACGATGATTAATAACGCAATTTGAATTTAGGAAAACATTATTTACTTTTATGTGAAAGAACTCAAATTTCATAAAAAAAACTCAAAAAACGCACATAAAAACACGAATTTTGAGTTTTTTATCTATCTGAAAAACATACTTATTTGTTGTGTTTTTTCACAGTTTCGTCTCTTCGAACTTTTCCGTTATCTGTGTATTCAAATTTTGGAACAAAATAAATAGCTCGTGGCACTTCCAATTTTAACATATCTTTATCAACAAACAAATCATGCGATAAAGTTGGATAATCTTTTTCATTACCTTCTATGTATAAAACCGCTTTCTCCCCAAGTTTTTCGTCAGGTTCGCTGGTTAAAAAGTACTGGTTTTTGATATATTTTTTCATTTTACGCTCCACACTTTCAGGAAATACTTTGAATCCGCCCGAATTGATTACATTATCGTAACGTCCCACCCAAATAAACTCAGTTTGAGATATTAGTTCCACAATATCATTCGTAACCACCAAATGATCCGCGATTTGAGGTGCGTTGATTACCAAACATTTTCGGTCATCTTGTGAAAAGGTAACACCCGGTAGTGCTTTGTAACTTTCTTCGTGGGTAGCGGTGTGATTCACTCTACGCATTGCAATATGTGAGATAGTTTCCGTCATTCCATATGAAGAGTAAACATGTGTAGAAACATTTTGCAATTTGTTTTCCAAATCTTCATCGATGGAAGCTCCTCCCAAAATCAATTTTTTCACCCGATGTAAATCGTACAACGACTTTGAAGCTTGTAACGGAATCATCGCTGAGAAATCATAGTCACGGTTAGTTAATGCTAAAGGCATTGACGAGGGCTGGATGATATCTAAATGCAATCCTAAAATGATAGAACGGATAATCATCATTTTTCCAGCAATGAAATCAGCTGGTAAGCAGAAAAGAGCCGTATTTTTAGGTGATAAATTTAGATATTTACCTGTAGCCAATGCTGAGTTGACCATAAACTGCTTTTTCAAATGTATTACCTTAGGAACACCTGTTGAACCAGAAGTAGTTGCTTCAATAAAGTCACGATTATCCAACCAATTTAACAAGAAATCTCCGACAGATTTCAGATGATTCTCTCCGTTTTTTACATAGTCGGTAGCCAAGATAAGCAACCGTTCTCTGTCCATTGGAAAATTGTCAATTTTGAAATCTCTATGTATGAATGTATAATCTATTTCGTTCATTATGTTTATTTTTTATGCTATGTATTAATTAATTATCTAAAAATGTATGTAAATCTTGTAACACAAATATCTTGGAAATAAAGTGTTTATTTCCTTATGTTTTATGACAAAAATAGAGGTGCAAATATACGAAAAGGATAGGGAAGTTAAAAATAATCGTAAAAATATTTTTACCGGGTAGATTTAACCTTTAAGGCTATGTCTGTTTTTGAGCTTTTCTAGTTGATTTACAAATCAAAAACAGAACTTCGTTTGGTGTAGAATAGGTCTTTTATCCTTAATAGAGATGCTAATAACAGATAGATTCCGAACCAAGCTCCGAGTGTAGCAAACGTGCTGTATATGAAAAATATACGTACATCTTTAGCTCGTACACCTAGCTTTTCTGCTATTCGGGAGGAAACTGCAAATCCGTGTTTTTCCAAAAAAAAACGAAAATCGAACAATTTTTGTTTCATATCTGATTAATTACCTTGCAAATATAGTAAAAAATAGGTACATGATTCACTTTGTTTTTAAAATCTTTATTGATGTTGCACCTGTAATTTGTAATCTAAATGATATTATCCGATGAATAATTTTGAAAGTACTCATAAAAAAACCGCTTGATTCTCAATAATCAAGCGGAATATTACAAGTTTTTTTGTAAGAAAGAGTATCTTACTGTTTGGTAGTGAATAAGGTTGGTTTTATGTTCAATTGCACCCAGAACCAATTTTGCATACCGTGAGTGGTAGCTACTTTGATAGCATCGGAAGGCAAGTGATGTGAATATCCAACGTTTAGGGCAACATCTTTGCGGAATTGCTGTGTGAACATAAAGTCTAATTCGGTTCCGAGATAACTTTTGTTATCAGCACGTTTTGCATTGCTCATAAAAATATGCGGCATGAATAGCAAATTTGATTTCTCATTGAATTTAACAATGGCTTTAGCATAGATATCGTTGAGTCCTGTGGTTCCCTGTAAATTTTGACCTAAGTAGTAAAAATCCATATGCCCGTTGAACTTGTGAGCCGTTCCGTACAGAGGATTGAAACTTTTGATTTTAGCAGAAGTGTCATCATAGTCTCTACCGCTAAGCATTTCCATTCCCAATCCTGCGGTAAACTCCTGTGTCTTATAAATTAACTCAGCCCGAAGTTGATATGCCGAAACACTTGTTTTTTGAAATTTTCCAAATTGGTAATAAGCACTTGCTTCCAACATTAGGCTTGATATCGGGAAAATACCGTAAAAACCAGTGGTTTGCATGTTCGACACACCATCTTGTTTTCCTGATGAGTCAAAGTCTTGAAATCCATTGTTGATAAACAAAAAGCTAAGTGAATTGTCCTGCCATTTTTTGTTGGCTCTTAAAAACTGCATCGTTTTGTATGTGTTTTTTGAAGTGTTTCCAATGGCATAAGCGTTTCCTACGTTAGGTTGTCCTTCTTGGTTGAATGCCAACCCAACGTTTAGAAAATTTTTATACGAAACAACTGCTGCATCATGAAAACGACCATATTGAGACCAATCCAATCCTCCTAAGATCCGCTCATCATCATACGAAATGACTTGTCGTCCTAATTTTACATTCCAATTTTCATCAATTTGCATTTTTGCCCAAGCTTCAAAAAAACCTAAATGATTTTTTAATTCTGCTTGAGGTTGTTGTGCATCGCCCCAAGTAAAAATTTGCTGTGCTGTCAAGCGAAGTTCTAACCACTCGTTTTGATAGGAAGTCCCCAATCGAGCTCGTTGGTTTACAAAAAAAGCAGGTTTCTCTTCTTTTTGAAAAAGCCTTCCCTGACCGTGCCGATATTCAGATCGAGTTCTGAAATTAGCGTCAACAGAGAAATCTTGTGCGACCAAAGTACTAAATCCCACAAGGAATAATAACGTTGTTAAGAAATGTTTTTTCATTTGCAATGGTATTAGTTTGTTTAAATAACTTTCATATCTCTATAAGAGATTAAAAAATCTCTTATAGAGACAGCACAAATATACACACTATTTTTTATAAAATGAAAAAATAAATCTTAAAAATTACGTTTATCACAATAAATTGTTTGTTTTTTGCGTATAAATATGATATTTATCATTTCTGAGGATATAAAATAATTTTTTGATAGATTATTCCTGTCTTTCCACTTTTTTGTAGAAGTATTCAATTCCCGCTGTATTTTTCACCGTAAATGATTTTTCCGATAGCGACTCCAAGGTTTCTACCCATTTATTGTCTTTGGAGGTATAATTCATCTCCCAAGTATCACCTTTTTTGACGATTGAGAAAAATTCGGCATTCTCACTCGTTTGGTACTTACCAAAAAGTTGTGGATAAACCTTTTTACGAAATCCGCTGTTATCCTTCAAGTCGATATAATCGTAGGTTGTATTTATTTCGTATATTTTTACAGATTTGTCAGCTAAGATAACCTTTTCAATTTCCCAATACCCATTGAGTAGCACCAATTCCTTCTCAGTGATTTTATTTTTGCAAGATGTTGATAGTGAGATTAATAATACAATTATAGTATACTGAATTGTTTTCATAAGTATGTCAAATTATTGCAACTTTATCTTTATTTAAAAAACGTTTACGTACGAATATCGGAGGTCAAATTTACAAAAAATATGCGAGAAAGTTTTGTTATTTCCTTTTTTTGTTGTTACTTTGCGTTTCAAAGGACTTTAAAAATGGAAGATAAAAGCTATTTAGAAGATTTACAGCATATTAAACAAATGATGCGAAAATCTACTCAATTTCTGTCATTGAGTGGACTTTCTGGAGTGTTAGCTGGAGTGTATGCACTCATTGGAGCCTATGTTGTTCATCTTTTGCTTGAAAAACATTATGCTTATAATCAATTTGTTATCTTAGAAAGTAAAACGTTTAAGGCTATTTTAGGAGTTGCAGCAACTGTATTGATACTCTCATTAGTAACGGCTTATATATTATCACAACGCAAAGCAAGACGTAGGGGAGAAACTTTAATCAACGCCACTTCGAAACGTGCTTTTTGGAATTTTGCCATTCCAATGCTTACAGGGGGGATACTGATTTTCTTGCTACTAAAGAATGAATATTATGGATTATTAGCACCTATGACTTTGATCTTCTATGGTTTAGCTTGTGTGAATGTCAGTAGATATACCTTTGGGGATGTTCGTTATTTGGGAATAACTGAAGTTATTTTGGGCTTGTTGGCTGTACAATTTTCAGGCTATGGATTGCTCTTTTGGGTGATTGGTTTTGGAGTATGTCATATTTTTTACGGTTTGTTAATGTATTTTAAATATGATAGGGGTAGGGTGGAGTAGTTTTCTCTTTCTTAAAACCTGTACCAAAATTACCATTTTATACTGATGAACATCTGTTTTAAAGGAAATAAAAATTAAAAATTGAAGGAACTTTTACAACATATAAATAAAGCATTCGATAATCGCACACGATTGGGGATTATGTCAATACTTATGGTCAATGAAAGTGCTGATTTCAATACCTTAAAGGAATTACTTGACGTCACAGATGGAAATTTAGCGAGTCATACAAAATCTCTTGAAAACGAGGAGTATATCGTTGTAGAGAAACGTTTTATCGGTCGTAAAACCAATACTACCTACAAAGCAACAGAAAAAGGACGAAAGGCTTTCCAAAGCCATATACTAGCCTTGGAAAAAATTATAAAAGGGACTGAAAATTAGTGAATTCTATTTTTTTAATTTTAAACTTTGAAATTCAAAGAGCTTTTAAATTTATTATTAATATAAAAACAAACGTTATGGAATCAAATCAAAAATCATTTATCGCAACATTGTTGCAATCAAGTACCGCTCGAATGGTCATGGTCGGAATTTTAATTTTGGTATTGCTAATTCCGTTAGAATTAGTAAAAAGTTTAGTTAGAGAACGCAAATACCGACAGGAGGAAGTCATAGGTGAAATCAATTCAAAATGGGGGGAGAAAGTGTTTTTCTATGGGCCTATTTTAAAGGTTCCTTACACTTCCTACGAGAAAAATACCGTTTATGACAAAAAATTAGGGACAACTGTTATAGAGCGAAAAGCCCAACAAAATGTAGCGTACTTTTTTCCTGAGACATTAAAAAATATTTCGAACGTGATGACCGAAACTAAAAAGCGTAATAATTATGAGTCGGTGGTATTCACAGCTGAAATGGAATTCGAAGGGAAGTATGTAAAACCAGATTTCTCGTCAAAAAATATCCCTGAAGAAGATATTCACTGGGATAAAGCTACTATTTTGATTCGAACAACCAATTTATCAAGCATAAAAAATGGTGTTTCCATCAATTTATCAGGGAAATCGTATTCTTTCGAGCCTATTTATGAAGAAAGTTCTTCCAATTATGCTGAATATGATGAGTATAACGGTCATACAGGAACTTATTTCGTAGTATCTTCATTAGAAACATCTTTTTTTAACCTAAAAGAGCATTTTGATAATGGTAATTTTAATTTTTCGATAAAATATGATGGAAGTTCAAGCATTAGTATCGTCCCGATTGGAAAAATTACAGAAAGTACAGTTAAATCGAATTGGAAAGATCCGAGTTTTAAAGGCAATTTCTTGCCGTATCAAAAAGAAATTACAAATAGCGGATTTTCAGCTGATTGGAAAGTGTTACATATCAATCGTCCTTTTGCTCAACAATCTTTTGGTGTGTTACCAAGTATTGAAAAATACACTTTCGATGTAGATTTTGTAATCCCTGTGGATGAATATCAGCAAAATGAAAGGGCTAGTAAGTATGGATTTTTGGTTATAGGACTTACATTTTTAATTTTCTTTTTGATACAAACCATCAGTAAAGTAAAAATTCATATTTTTCAATATACGATGATAGGCTTAGCTTTGATCATGTTTTATACACTTTTGATTTCGATTACAGAGCATAGTAGCTTTTCAAAAGCGTATCTTATTGCATCATTAATGGTTATTTTACTCATTAGCTTATACTCGGTATCCATACTGAAAAACAGAAAGTTTCCATTTTTTATAGGATGCTCACTATCAGCTGTATATGGATTTATTTATGTGATTATTCAATTGGAGAACTACGCACTTTTAGTGGGAAGCATTGGCTTGTTTGCAATTCTTGCTATCGTGATGTACGTTTCGAGGAAAATAGAATGGTAAGAGAGTTATAATGCAATGAAGAAAGTCGGGGTGACTGGACTCGAACCAGCGACCACACGCACCCCATACGTGTACGCTACCAACTGCGCCACACCCCGATTTTTCGGTTGCAAATATACTATTTTTTATTTAAATTCCTAATCTTTCCTATAACCTGTTTACTTTATCAATACCTTTGATATGTTTCAAATCTAACATCAATTGCTTTAGAGTAGCGTTATTGTTCACTGTAATTGATAGCTTTCCGTTGAACATATTTCCCTCTGTGTCTATGTTTATGTTTGTCATTTTTACAAATTTATTACTTCCAATGGTTTGTGAAATATCAGCTACCAACCCATCACGATCTAAACCGCTAATTCGGATAGCGACTTTAAATTCTTGTTCGGCTGATTTTACCCATTTGGCAACCATGATACGGTAAGCATAGTTTGACTGCATTGAAATAGCATTCGGACAGTTTTTTTTATGTACCTTAACTCCCTCATTGATAGTAATAAACCCAAAAATAGGATCCCCAGAAATAGGGTTACAACATTTAGCAAACGTATAGTCCAAAGATTCCTCTTCTTTGCCAAAAACAATGCTATCGTAGTGTTCATTTGAACTTTCCACCTCTTCCACCACATTCTTTTTACTGGTGATTTTGCTTTTGAAAAAGTTGAAGAATGACGAACGTTTTGAAGCAAAATCTCTAAGCATCTGGTTTGTGATTTCTCCCGTACCAACTTGGTAAAAAATATCCAAACTTGTTTTGGTTTTGAAATGGCTAACTAAGTCGTTTACAACATCTTCTGTAAGGCTTACTTTCAATTGTTTCAATTTGCGTTGCAACAGTTCCCGTCCTTCGGCGGCTACCGTTTTAACCTCTTCTTTGAGAGCTGATTTGATTTTGCTTCGAGCCTTAGCTGTAGTTGCATAGTTCAGCCAGTTTTTGTTTGGTTTGGCATTTTCAGCGGTGATGATTTCTACTTGATCGCCGCTTTTCAGAACATGGCTTAGGGGAACGAGTTTGTTGTTTACCTTTGCCCCACGAGTTTTCATTCCTACCCCCGTATGGATGTAAAATGCAAAATCAATCGGTGTAGCTCCTTTAGGTAAGGATTTGATTTCTCCATTAGGGGTAAAGACAAAAATTTCTTTGGCATAGAGGTTTAGTTTGAAATCCTCAACGAAATCCACAGCATTACCATCACTATTTTCCAATACTTCTTGCAAACGATTAAGCCATACTTCAATCCCTGCTTCTTCCTGGTTTCCGTGCTTATATTTGAAGTGAGCAGCATATCCCTTTTCGGCAATTTCGTGCATACGCTCACTGCGTATTTGGACCTCCACCCAGCGTCCTTTAGGCCCCATTACGGTAATATGCAATGCTTCATAACCTGTTGATTTTGGTGCTGATATCCAATCGCGAAGCCTTGTTGGATTGGGGCGAAAATGATCCGTAACAATAGAGTAAATTTTCCATGCTAAAAACTTCTCTTCCTCAGGAGTGCTTTTATAAATGATACGTATGGCAAATTTATCATATATTTCTTCAAAGGTAACGCCTTGATTTTCCATCTTTTTGTAAATTGAGTAGATAGATTTCGGACGACCTTTGATACGGTATTCTATTTTTTGACTGTTTAAAGATGATTCAATGATTTGGGTAAATGATTCTATATAGCTTTTTTGCTCTTCTTTCGATTCTTCCATCTTGCCGAGTATGCTGTAATAATACTCAGGGTCTGTGTACTTTAGCCCCAAATCCTCCAATTCGGTTTTAATGTTGTATAACCCGATACGATGTGCTAATGGAGCATAGATGTACAAGGTTTCAGAAGCTATTTTGGCTTGTTTGTGTTCCGCCATTGAGTCCATCGTTTGCATATTATGCAGACGATCAGCGATTTTGATGATAATTACACGCACATCATCGTTCATCGTTAAAAGCAGTTTTCTGAAATTTTCAGCCTGTAATGATATATCTTTTTCTTTACTTAGGTTGGAAATTTTAGTAAGTCCTTCAACGATATGTGCTACTGTTTTGCCAAAAAGACGTTCCATATCTTCCACAGTGTGGTCGGTATCTTCAACTACATCATGTAACAAAGCTGCAGCAATGGAAACGGCATCCAAACCAATTTGCGAAGCTACAATTTTAGCTACTGCAATCGGATGTAGAATGTAAGGTTCACCACTTTTGCGACGTTGTTCTTTATGAGCATCTACCGCCGTGTCGAAAGCTAATCGAATTAGTTTTTTGTCATCTTCCGTAAGGGTCTGATAACTAATACTTAATAGCTCTTTATACTCCCGAGCTATTATTTTATTTTCTTCCTCCAAGTCAAAATTCCATCCCATAGCCTCAAAATGTTTTGTTTGTGAATTATCTTAAAAAATCTAAAAAATATTTCTTTTTTTTCAGTGAAATTTAAGTAATTCAGAAAGAGGTATATTACTTATTTTTAGGAAAAATACGAGTTTTTGTGTCTTTCTGAATCTGTATGTGTCTGAAAAATAAATATTTAATTTTTAATACCTTGTTGAATTTTGTTCAGAATGATATTCTTATATTGGTATATAAATACACATCTTCAAAGCACAAATATAAAAAATAATTAATAAAATCCTACAATAATTATAAATTTATTTAAAGAATATCTATAAAAAGCAATAGCAAGTTAATTTTATTTAAGTATCAATTTTTTTCACTTTTACGTACAACACAGTTTGTTACGTATATGCTGATTTTCAGTAGTTTTAAAAGTTCATATCTACAAGTAAACTAATTACCTTTGAGTGTAATCTGTCATATATTTCGCAGATAAATATCTATTTTTTTTACTCAGAAACTGACGTTTAGTCTATCGTGATGTATGCCAAATTTGCATATTTCAAATTAAAGTAGTTATTTTGTTCCTTATTCATATTAAATTATATGTCGTCAATTGAAAATTATAGAAAAGTATTTTTAACTCATTTGCAAGAAAATATCACCAAGCAAGAACCTGAAAATTTGTATGCCCCGATGCACTATATCTTAGGTTTAGGAGGGAAACGTATACGTCCTATTTTAACATTGTTAGGGGCAGATATTTTTCAAACAGATTATAAAAAGGCACTCCATGCGGCTTTAGCAGTAGAAGTTTTTCATAATTTTTCATTAGTTCACGATGATGTTATGGATAAGGCGCCTTTAAGGCGAGGACAGCAAACGGTTCATCATAAATGGGACTTAAATACAGCTATTCTTTCAGGAGATGCTATGCTTATCATAGCTTATCAGTTTTTTGAAAATTATGAACCTATTGTTTTTCAGCAACTTGCTAAGTTGTTTAGCAAGACAGCTTTGCAGGTTTGTGAAGGGCAACAATGGGATATGGATTTTGAAACACGTAACGATGTTAGTGTGGAAGAATATTTATTGATGATAAAATATAAAACCGCTGTTTTGGTGGGAGCTGCTTTACAGATGGGAGCTATAGTTGCCAAAACAACAGACGAAAATAAGCAATTGATTTATGATTTTGGTGTTCAATTAGGGATGGCATTTCAACTGCAAGATGATTACTTAGATTCTTTTGGAGACGCTTCTTTTGGAAAGAAAATTGGTGGGGATATTTTAGAAAATAAGAAGACAATGCTCTATTTGAAAGCTTTGGAACTTGCTGATAATGAGCAAAGAAATTTATTGTATAATCTTTATAATACTACGGAAGAAACCCCTCAAAAGGTTGAAAAAGTAAAGAAAATATTTACGGATACAAAAACCACTGATTTCGTAAAAACTCAAATTGAATATTATACCCAACAAGCCATTCAAACTCTCGAAAAATTAGATATTCAACAAGATAAGCGAAATGAAATCAAGCAATTTGCGCTTGATTTGATGCATCGAAAAATTTAATTTAAATTACACAGATTCAGTAGGGATATCAAAACATTGTGCCCTACTGAATGATATTTACTTCACTTTCCAAATGAATCTGAAACTTGTTGTATACGGTTTGTTGTATGAATTTTGATAACTCAACAAGTTCTTGTCCTGTAGCATTACCATAGTTTACCAAAACTAAGGCCTGTTTTTGGTGTACACCTGCATCACCTCTTCGGTAGCCTTTTAGTCCGCAAGTTTCTATGAGCCAACCCGCAGGGATTTTTGTAGACTCTTCATTGACAACATAATGAGGCATCTGAGGGTATATTTTCTGTAATTTTTCGAAATGAATTTTGGATACAACCGGATTTTTAAAAAAACTACCACTATTGCCAATTTCTTTCGGATTAGGAAGTTTACTTTCTCTGATGGAGATGACTGCTTTTGAGATGTCTATCGGTTGTGGATTTTTAATATTTTTTTGTTCCAAAATTTCACGAATGGCTCCGTATTCTGTATGTAAAATGTGATTCTTTTTGGTCAATTTAAAAGTTACCGAAGTTATGATATAATTTCCTTTTTCTTCACACTTGAAAATAGATTCCCGATATGAAAATTTACATTCATCTTTTGAAAACTGTTTTTGAGTTATGGAGTGGATATTTATGGTTTGGCAATACGCCATAACATCTTTAATTTCAACACCATACGCTCCTATATTTTGAATTGGAGTAGCTCCTACATTTCCAGGTATGAGAGATAGATTTTCAAGACCTCCGTATCCTTTTTCCAAGCAAAATTGTACAAACTCGTGCCAATTTTCACCTGCTGCTGCGGTTATCCACACATGGTCATCTGTTTCCCTTTCAATAGAAATACCTTTGAGTTGTATCCAAAAAACTGGATTTTCAATGTTTTTTGTGAGTAACATGTTACTTCCTCCTCCAAAAATGAAAGGATTTTTGTAATTGCTAAGTGCTTTTGTAAGCCCTTTTTCCGAATGTATGGTCACAAAGGTAGTGGCTTGAGCATCAATCCCAAAGGTGTTAAACGGTTTTAAAGATACGTAGTGTTCTATAATCATATGAATTGTATTTATGCCTTATTTTCTTCCTCCTCTTCTGGTAAAATATCAATTTTTGGCTCTATAAGAGTTTCTTTATTTGCGATGGTTCTTTCTAACGAAAGCAATAAACTCGGTAGTAATAACAAATTGGTTAGCATGGCGAATAAAAGAGTTAGTGAAATCAATCCACCGAGAGCTTTTGTTCCGCCAAAACTTGATAGCATAAACACCGAAAACCCGAAAAACAATACCACTGAGGTGTAGAACATACTTACTCCTGTTTCTCGTAAAGTCGCATAAACGGATTTGCTGATTTTCCAGTTTCTTGCAACCAATTCCTGACGATATTTTGCCAAAAAATGAATGGTGTCATCAACTGAAATACCGAAAACAATACTAAAAACCAATATGGTCGAGGGTTTTAGAGGTATGCCAAAATAACCCATCATTCCTGCTGTAACCAATAGTGGTAATAGGTTAGGAACCAATGAAGTGAGTATCATTTTAAATGAACGGAACATGTAGGACATGATCAGTGCAATAAGTAAAATTGCTAATCCTAACGAATAAATAAGATTTTTTGCCAAATAGGTAGTTCCTTTAGTAAACAGAAAAGCTTTTCCAGTGACTTTCACTTCATATTTTTCTTCTGGAAATAATTTTTTTGCTTTTGCGTAGATATTTTCTTCTATTTGTTGCATTTTGTCCGTACCAATATCTTTCATGAAGGTTGTGATTCGAGCCGTTTGCCCCAAGGAATCAACATAGGAACTTAGCATTTGTCCGTTACCTTTTGAATTTCTGACGTAGGACATTATGAAATTTTGTTCCTGAGAGGTTGGTAAATCGTAGTACTCTGGATTTCCGTTGTAGTAGGTTTGTTTAGCATATTTCACTAAATCAACTATTGAAATAGGTTTAGAAATTTCTGGAATATCCTCAATATATTTACATAACTCGTCAATTTTTTTTAAGTTAGGCAATCGCATTACTCCATTTTTCTGTTTGGTATCTACCGTAATTTCCAAAGGCATGATGCCTCCAAATTCTTTTTCAAAAAACAAAATATCATCGAAAAAAGGAGCTGATTTTGGCATATCTTCAATCAAACTTCCTGATATTTTCATTTGATTAATCCCTATAATACTTAGTGTTAGCAGCATTACAGCAATAGAGAATACTGCAATTCGGTGGTGCTTAACGGTTCGTTCCAACAGTTGTATAAGCTTCTGAATCCAAGTGCGGTGCAAGTGTTTCAAATGTTTTTCTTTTGGAATTTTCATAAAGCTGTATATGATAGGTATAATGCACAACGAAATGAAAAAGATAGACATGATGCTGATGGCAGCAATGGTTCCGAACTCCTGTAAAAGACTACTTTCCGTAAAAATAAAAGTAGCAAAACCGATGGAAGTTGTTAGGTTAGTAAGCAAGGTCGCATTTCCTACATTTCTGATGACACGTTGGAGAGATTTGGCTTGGTTTCCATGTTTGTTAAATTCCTGTTGATATTTGTTAATCAAGAATATACAGTTTGGAATTCCAATAACGATTACCAAAGGAGGAATAAGTCCAGTCAAAATCGTAATTTCATAATTGAATAAACCAAGCAACCCGAATGACCACATAACCCCAATAGAAACTACACTCATCGAAATAAACATAGCACGATAAGAGCGGAAAAAAAGGAATAAAATAAATGATGTAATAAGCAACGCCATTCCGATAAATAACCCAATTTCATCGATAATGTTTTGAGCACTAAGTGTTCGTATGTAGGGCATACCTGAAGTACGTACTTTGATTTGCGTTTGCTGTTCAAATTTTTCTATAATAGAGATTAAGGTGTTTATAATGAAGTCTTTACGTTCTTTCGTGTTTATGATCTTTTTGTTCATATACAACGCCGTTTGTAAAGTTTCTGTTTCTGGATTGTAGACGATTCCTTTATAGAAAGGCAGTTTTTCGGAAAGTAATTGTTTGATGCTATCTACTTGATTTTGAGAGGTTATTATGCCGTCTATAAGTGGTTTCGTAGTAAAACTTTCGGTAGCTACGTCTTTTGTTAAAACTGGTAAATTCCCTATGGAAAGCACAGCTTCAACTTCCTTAAATTGTTTAAATTCATTGGCTAAACCTTTCCATTGATTTAATATTTCGGGAGTGTAACTATTTTTATTTTCAATAGCTAATAGAATAAGATTTCCTTCTTCACCAAATTTTGATAGAAATTCATGATATTCTAGGTTAATCGGATGTCCGTCAGGAAGCATATTCGCTTCCGTAAATGTAAAGCGAATGTTTTTCCATTGCAAGGCTAAAAAAAGGGTTATTAGTGCAATAGCAACGAGTATCGCAATCCGATTTCTCAGAATCAGACGTGCAACAGTAGTCCAAAATTCAGCTTTAAACCATTTTATCATGTTCTATTTTATTAATTTCGTTTATCTTTAACTTAATTGCATCATTAATGTCTATTTGGTAAATGATTTTTTTCCAATTTTATTGTTTTGATGCGTTTTTATTCTACAATTGAGCTCATGATGTTTGTTTTTTGAGTCTCGTAAATACGTAATATGATGAAGTTTCTTATTAATTACGACTTTTTCAAATTTACCGCCCACCTTTCAAGTCCGTAGAGTATAAAAAATCCTGCCAACGCCAATACAACAGCTGTTAGAAATTGTGAATCACCTGAAATACTTTCATAAGTGGAAGGCAAAATACTCTTTTCCCATACAGGCACTTCGTTGCCATGCGAATCAATGCGAGTTTGAAGAATCTCCTTCCAAGGCCAAATTTTATTCAGTGAGCCAATGATAACCCCTGTGAGCCCCGCAATTGTGGTATTTCGGTAATTCGCAAAAAGCCATTTCAATACTTTTGAAAAACTCAGTATTCCAATGATTGCTCCTATTCCAAAAACCCCTATAATTTTAAAATTCCAGTCATTTAAGGCTCCCAAAACGATATGATACGACCCTAAAAGTACTAAAATAAATGCTCCCGAAATACCTGGTAAAATCATCGCACAGATTGCCAATGCTCCTGAAAAAAATACGTAAATCAGTCCATCGTTGCTTCCTAAAGGTGGAACAATGGTAATTAAATAAGCCAAAATTCCGAAAAAGAGCATTGATAAAACCGTTCCAAGATTCCATTTTTTAATGTCCTTTGCCAAAAATAGTATACTTGCCAACATCAATCCGAAGAAAAATGACCATACAGCAATCGGTTGATTTTCCAATAACCATTTTACGCCTTTTGCTAAGGATAAAATACTTATACCTATCCCCACAAGTAGTGAAAAGAAAAAATTACCGTTGATATGTTTCCAAAAATTGACAATCCCATGGTTTTTCAATACTTTGAAAGCTCCTAAATTTATATTGTTGATAGAACTAATCAGCTCTTCGTAAATACCTGATATAAAAGCGATTGTTCCACCTGAAACACCAGGAACTACATCCGCAGCTCCCATAGCCATTCCTTTTAGGGAAATTAGCATATAATCTAAAAAAGTTCTTCGCATTTGTTTAAACAATTAGCCTACAAAGGTACGTAAATATTTAAAAAAGTAAACAGTAGGAACGGAAAAACTTTTTAATGGACTATATCATAGAAGCTAAATGAAAATTCTAAAAATGAAATTAGAGTAGGAATCCAATTTTTAAACAAGAAAAAACATAAAAAATTTGTTTTTTTTTGCAGAAAGTATTACGTTTGCAACCGAATTAATTAATAAATGTATCATAACAGTATAATTATTAGCCTTATTATTATCATCAATAACACCTATTGATGCGAGGCTTCGTATATGTAAAACACACAAAACCTGCATCAGAAATTAGATGCAGGTTTTTTTATTTTTAAAATTTGATTCAGAAATCATCATCAAAATATGGAATTAAATAAATACAGCAAACAAGTTACACAAGACGATACGCAACCCGCAGCACAAGCAATGCTACACGCTTTGGGGCTGACCGATGACGACCTAAAAAAACCTTTAGTAGGCATCGCAAGTACGGGTTACGAGGGAAATCCTTGTAATATGCATCTAAATGATTTAGCTTTGAAAATTAAAGAGGGCGTACAGCAATCGGGTTCTGTTGGGTTGATTTTCAACACCATAGGTGTTTCAGACGGAATCTCAATGGGTACTTACGGAATGCGTTACTCTTTGGTTTCGAGAGATATTATCGCTGATTCTATCGAAACGGTAATTCAAGCAATGTGTTACGATGCACTCGTTACAGTGGTAGGGTGCGACAAAAATATGCCGGGAGCTTTAATGGCAATGCTCAGACTGAATCGACCTTCAATTTTGGTGTATGGCGGAACAATTGCCGCAAGTTGCCATAACGGAAAAAAACTCGATGTAGTTTCCGCTTTCGAGGCGTGGGGACAAAAAGTAGCAGGAATTATTGATGAAAAAGAATATAAGGAAGTAATACACAAAGCCTGTCCGGGCGAAGGAGCTTGTGGCGGAATGTACACTGCCAACACAATGGCTTCGGCCATTGAAGCATTGGGAATGAGTTTGCCTTACAACTCTTCAACTCCTGCCTCAGGTGATGCCAAAAGACAAGAATGCCTCAAAGTAGGTAAAGCGTTGCGTTATCTGCAAGAAAACGACATCAAACCTCGCGATATCGTCACGCGAAAATCCATCGAAAATGCTTTCCGATTGGTGGTTGCCTTGGGGGGCTCTACCAATGCCGTATTGCACTTTTTAGCCATTGCAAAAGCAGCTCAAATCCCGATGACTATTGATGATTTTGCCAAGCTGAGCGATTCCACACCTTTTATCGCAGACCTCAAACCAAGCGGAAAGTACGTTATGGAAGATTTACACCACATTGGCGGAATCCCTGCTGTGATGAAATATTTACTCGAAAAAGGATTACTTCACGGTGATTGCCTTACAGTTACAGGTAAAACAATAGCTGAAAATCTTGCAGATGTACCATCACTTTCTGAAAACCAAAATATTATATATCCCTTAGAAAAACCAATTAAAGAAACGGGACATATTCGTATTCTCTATGGAAATTTAGCCACCGAAGGAGCTGTAGCAAAAATTACGGGTAAAGAAGGACTTTCGTTTACCGGAAAAGCTAAAGTTTATGAAGGTGAATTTCTTGCCAATGAAGGAATTGCCAAAGGCGAAGTCACCGAAGGAACAGTTGTGGTCATTCGCTATGAAGGTCCGAAAGGAGGTCCGGGAATGCCTGAAATGTTAAAACCGACTTCTGCCATTATGGGGGCAGGTTTGGGCAAAAAAGTAGCACTCATCACCGATGGACGATTTTCGGGAGGCTCACACGGATTTGTGGTTGGACACATTTCGCCCGAAGCACAAAATGGTGGTAACATTGCATTGGTACAAGATGGTGATTTGATTACCATTGATGCTGTAAAAAACACTATTGATGTACATCTCACCGAAGAAGAATTAGCTCAAAGACGAGCCAATTTCAGCCTCAAACCATTAAAAGATACTGCCAAACGAGGGGTGCTTTACAAATACGCTCGTACGGTAAGTTCCGCCTCGCAAGGTTGTGTTACCGATGAATTTTAGTCGAGAGCCTCAACTCATAATTAATCAGATGCAAATTAATCAACAAAATTTTTTCGCTATGTTATAAAAAGTATGATGATAATTTTTAATATCAGGCTGATCGAAATCGTTTATTCTTATGTATCATACTTTTCTAAATTTTTAAATAATTCATTAAATATCAAATCTTTAAATAAATATGACAGGAGCAGAAGTTTTAATCAAATGTTTGTTAGCTGAAGGGATCGATTTAGCTTTCGGTTACCCCGGCGGGGCGATAATGCCTGTTTACGACGAACTTTACAAATACCAAAATCAGTTGAAACACATCCTCACTCGCCACGAGCAAGGAGCTATTCACGCTGCACAAGGCTACGCAAGAGCTACCGGAAAAGTAGGTGTAGTTTTTGCCACATCAGGACCCGGAGCAACCAACATCATCACAGGAATTGCCGATGCCCAAATCGATTCCACGCCGCTGGTGTGCATCACAGGTCAGGTAGCAAAGCATCTCTTAGGAACAGATGCCTTTCAGGAAACAGACATCATCGGAATTTCTACCCCCGTAACCAAATGGAATTTCCAAATCACGGAAGTAGAAGAAATACCCGAAGCAATCGCCAAAGCCTTTTACATTGCCCGTTCGGGAAGACCCGGACCTGTACTTATCGACATCGTAAAAAGTGCTCAGTTCGACCAAGTTGCTCAGTTCGACTATAAGAAATGTACTCGAATGCGAAGCTATAATCCTGTACCTGAAATAGATGATTCAAAATTGGCTGAAGCCGCACAAATCATCAATCAAGCACAAAGACCCTATGTTGTTTTCGGACAAGGAATCATTTTAGGTCAAGCTGAAAACGAGCTAAAATCCTTTTTAGAAAAGACCGATATACCCGCAGCAGCGACCATTTTAGGACTTTCGGCATTGCCCACCGAACACCCCAATTATGTGGGAATGGTAGGTATGCACGGCAACTATGCTCCTAATGTAATGACCAATACGTGTGACGTACTCATCGCTTTGGGAATGCGTTTTGATGACCGTGTAACGGGCGATTTAAGTAGATACGCCAAACAAGCAAAGGTATTGCATTTTGATATTGACCCTGCGGAAATCAACAAAAACGTAAAGGCTGATGTCGCCATATTGGGCAATGTAAAAGAGGCTTTACAGAAAATACTTCCGTTAGTAGAACAGAAAAAACATACAACGTGGCGAGAAGAATTCAAAAAATACGACAAAGAAGAATATGATTCCGTCATTAAAAACGAATTATATCCTGAAAAAGAAGGGCTTACAATGGGAGAAGTTCTAGAATTGATAAATAAATGTTCTAATCACGAAGCGGTTATTGTTTCCGATGTGGGGCAACATCAGATGATGGCTTGTCGTTATGCAAAATTTAAAAATTCACGCAGTAAAATCACTTCAGGAGGATTAGGCACAATGGGATTTGCCCTACCGGCAGCCATAGGGGCAAAAATAGGAGTCCCTGAAAAACAAGTGGTTGCGGTAATTGGTGATGGTGGTTTTCAAATGACCATTCAAGAGTTAGGAACAATTTTTCAGTCGCAAATTCCTGTGAAAATTGTAGTTTTAAACAACGAATTTTTAGGAATGGTTCGTCAGTGGCAAGAACTATTTTTTGACCGCCGATATGCTTCCACCGAAATGATAAATCCTGATTTTATTAAAATTGCAGAAGGGTATCACATTCAATCGCGATTGGTTACCAAACGCAGCGATTTGGAAGAAGCTGTTAAAGAAATGCTCAATTCCGACAAGGCTTATTTCTTGGAAGTTCGTGTTGAGAAAGAAAACAACGTTTTCCCGATGGTACCCACAGGAGCTTCAGTTTCGGAAGTGAGACTGAAATAAAAAAGCAATAAAAGAAGTTCAATAAATAATAAAACCTTGAGCCTAAAACTTTAAAACCTAAAACGTAAAATTGTAAATATGGAACAAAAAACATACACCATCACCATATATTCGGAAAATCAGCTTGGGCTACTCAACAGAGTGACGGGGATTTTCCTCAGAAGACATATTGATATGGAAAGCATCAATGTGTCGGCATCGGAAATTGACAATGTATTTCGGATGATTATTGTGACTCATACCACTCAAAAATGGGTAGAACATTTGGTTCAACAGATTGAAAAACAGATAGAAATCATCAAAGTATTTTATCATACCGATGAAGAAATCATTTCCCTTGAAAATTCACTTTTCAAAATGCCTACGGCTTCCCTTTTTGATGAAGAAACTCCCATTCAAGCTATAATTCAGCGATATAATGCTAATATTGTTGCTGTTTATAAACATTTTTATGTAATTTCAAAAACAGGCTCACGAGAGTCCATCGCAGCACTTTATCAGGAGCTGAAACCTTACGGAATTATGCAATTTTCGGGCTCGGCACGAATTGCTATTTCAAAATCGGAAATGAAAGTATCTCCCTTGCTCAACAAATATGAGGTAGATAACCAAAAATAGTAGAGTATGATGTAAGAAAACAGTTTTTTCAAGTTGAGTAAAATCAAATCTTTAATTCCAAGAACTTTGATTTTATTCGGTTTGACACCAAAAGTTATCATCATATTTTTAAGAACACAATCCATATAAATCTTTAAATTAAATCGGAAGAACAATGAAAAATTATTTTAATACCCTAAATTTCAGAGAAAAATTAGCACAATTAGGCGTTTGCGAATTATTACAGAAAAGCGATTTCAGTCAAGGAGTTGAAGCCTTAAAAGGAAAAAAAATTGTTATCGTGGGAGCAGGAGCCCAAGGGCTTAATCAAGGGTTGAATATGCGTGATTCGGGTTTGAATGTTTCCTACGCTTTGCGTGAATGTGCCATCGCTGAAAAACGCCCCTCGTACACCAATACCATCGCCAACGGCTTTCAAGTAGGTACTTTTGAAGAGCTTATTCCTACGGCAGATTTGGTGTGTAATTTAGCCCCCGACAAGCAACATACTTCGGTGATTAACAAGATTATGCCTTTGATGAAGCAAGGGGCGACTTTATCTTACTCACACGGATTTAACATTGTGGAAGAAGGCATTGAAATCCGCAAAGATATTACCGTGATTATGGTAGCTCCAAAATCGCCGGGTTCGGAAGTGCGTGAGGAATACAAACGTGGATTTGGTGTACCAACTTTGATTGCCGTTCACCCCAAAAACGACCCTGAGAACAAAGGTTTTGAGTGGGCAAAAGCCTATGCTACAGCTTTGGGAAGTGACACTGCCGGAGTGCTACGTTCATCGTTTGTGGCGGAAGTAAAATCGGATTTGATGGGCGAACAAACCATTCTGTGCGGACTTTTACAAACAGGTTCGATATTGGCTTTCAATAAGATGAAACGCGAAGGAGTTGCCCCTGAACACGCTGCCAAACTCATTCAATACGGTTGGGAATCCATTACCGAAGCCTTAAAACACGGCGGAATTACCAATATGATGAATCGTCTATCGAATCCTGCCAAAGTAAGAGCATTTGCCATTTCCGAAGATTTGAAAAAGATGATGCGTCCGCTCTTTGAAAAGCATATGGACGATATTTTAAGCGGACATTTTTCAAAAACGATGATGGAAGATTGGGCAAACAACGACAAAAACCTGCTTACGTGGCGTTCCGCTACGGCTGAAACCGATTTTGAGAAAACTCCTACCACTACCGAAGCTATTGAAGAGCAAACCTATTTTGACTACGGAACATTATTGGTAGCGATGGTAAAATCGGGGGT
>NZ_CDOI01000172.1 GCF_000827555.1 Capnocytophaga canis | reverse complement strand
TTTTATATTCGCATTATTGGGTGTATTCGCTTGTTCGGAAGATGAACATATGACGGCTGATTATTTTAAAGCCCAACAACGGGATAATCGTTTCTTTGGGAAATGGGCTGTAATAAATTCTGAAACATTTGAGGAAGTTGTTACTGTTACGTTTTATAGTGAATACACAAAAATTGGGGAACATCTTCGGATAGACCGAGAAACAGGAGAAAGTAATCAAAGAGTAGAATATTATTATACAAAAGGAGATAGACTCTACGTGTTAAACCCTGGCTCTGGTTTTAAAGTTTCTGCTTCGGTATATGAATTTCGATATGAATTTTCTGATTCGGATAACATTTTGATTTTACAAGAATACACAAACGGAGAACCAAGTAATCATAAACGATTTCTGAAGCGTAAATAACACTTTTATGAAAAAGTTTTACTAAGTTGCTTATTTAATCAGATATCAAATCTGTATGGTAAACAGGTTATGTATCAATTATTCGTTTGATAATATTGTTATTTTTTTTTGAATTGAGAATGATTTATTCGGTATAAACATTTAGCCAAATATCTATGAATATTAAAGGCTGAAATCTTAGAATAAGTCATTCTCAATGAAGTTTTACTTTGAACGATAAATTAGCCATACCAAATATCAATTTCAAAACAAGTAAAAAAACTTCCAAATTTATCTTTTGAGTTCAGTACTTAATTACATATATTTTCTTAATGGTTAAACACTGATTTTCAGCATTTTGACCACTTTTCATCGGCTTTAAAGACAAAGTCCGCACTGCGGAATATGTGCCGTTAAAAAAATCAATGAATGTAGCCTAGAAAATCTATACTACCTGAGCGTAGCGAGTTTAGAAATTTTCAGCAAAGTATGTGAGAATTGATTTTTGGTAAAGTATCCACAGCATTGAATTTTTGGTTCCACATACTAAGCTTTCGCTTACTATGTTTCAGGACAAAAGTACAAAATATGAAAATAAATAATGAACTCAAATTTATTTTTTAAAATCTTCATCATTATCTAATCTCATGAGTCGAAAAGAAATGAATTTATGTAAAAAACTCAATAAAACACATCCAAAAATAGCATAAAAACATTGAAAATAGGTTTTTTATGACAAATCTTTTTTTTGCAATATATCGCTTTTTTATATCTTTGCCACTAAAATATTTTATATGCTTACACTAAGAAAAAGTCATACCTCAATCTACGCTATTTTTGAAAAACATATTAACGCTACTACGAGTGAAGATATCGACTTTATTTTTGATTTGGTGGACTACTATCGTCAGCAGTACAATAAAAAAACAACAATTGATTTGACTGAATTGCTTTCTGAAATACGAAATGATAAAGAAAAAGCCCATTTTTTGAAAGCAAAACTCGTTTCTGTCTTCTCAGATAAAAAAAAGACCATACTCCTAACCGATGCAGGATTACTCAGTAGCACCTCATTTTTCAAAGAACTTCGACGCCGTGTGTGGCATAAATTGATTCCCGATCAGCCTTTAAACAACAGTATTCAGTACGTTCTAAACCAATTGTTTTACAAATCTTCCGACACAAATTGGTTGAGTACTATTCCTATGGACAATTGGTTTGAATTTTTAGAAATACTTTCGTTATCAACCTTTTATGATGACACAAAAAACCGAAGAGTCACCAAGGAAATCCTTCTAGCAATTATGATTCTTTCCCAGCGTATGGGTGGTTTTGCTCTACAGACGGATGTAATGCGGATGGTTCCCGAGTATTCCTCTTTGGAAAGTCCATTTATTGCTTTGGACGATGAACTTAACGCTTTGCATCGGGCTATAATGACCCAAGACAAGCCTTATTTAAGTTTAGAGGATCATCATTTAGATCTCAAACAACTGGACATCTTAGTAAAGCAGTGTGAGGATTTCGTAGAAAAAGCTGTAAACAACACTTCTAAATATGGGGTTTCATTCAATGTAAATCAAACTCTTTTGCTCATTCGTCAACAGGTACGTCGTATCCGGAAGTTATATAATTTCTTGTTTATCAGCGGTGAAGAAGAGAAAAAACGAAAAAGCATTGAATTTTACTTGAGTTTGGTACGTGTTAATTCTAAAAAGAACAATATCAGCAAATTAATTGATGATAGCGTGTATAATATCACCTATGAAATTACGAATTATACAGGCAAAACGGGAGAACATTACATAACCTCGAATGCAAAGGAATATTTTTTGATGTTCAACACCGCTTTTTGGGGAGGTATTATTGTGAGTTTCATGTGTTTAGTTAAGTTAGCACTTTCAAAAACGGAATCAAGTGAGTTTATCCATGCCTTGAATTATAGTTTGAATTATGCCATCGGATTTGTAGTCATCTATTTAATAGGGGCAACTTTAGCAACTAAGCAACCTGCAATGACGGCATCAACAATTGCTCGAACTTTAGAAAATTTAGAGTCCAAAGACACGAAAGAGAAAAATAAACGCTATTCAGAATTTTCGGCCTTGTTTGCTCGTTTGTTCCGTTCGCAATTCGTCGCCTTTGCAGGAAATGTACTGGCGGCTTTCCCAATGACGTTACTACTTATTTGGGGGCTTACTTTCTTGTTGGATGGATATAACTTGGCAGAAAGTAAACATGATAAATTATTAGCCGAGCTTGATTTCCGACAAACACCCGTTTTTTTACACGCTTGTATTGCAGGAGTATTTCTATTTCTTTCTGGAATTATTGCGGGAAATGTAGCCAGTGTAAATAATTTCAATAATTTTTACTACCGATTGTCAGAACATCCTGTCTTGAAAACCATTTTAGGCAAACAACGAATGATTAAAATTTCCAATTGGATGAAAAAGAAATGGCCCGGAGTGGTTTCCAACATATGGTTCGGATTTTTTATGGGGTGTACAGGAGTAATAGGTACCTTTTTAGGCCTAGATTTAGACATCCGACACATTACTTTCGCTAGTGGAAATTTAGCATTGGGCTTATTTGGTGCAAACTTTGACATAGGTTTAGAGCTATTGCTATGGTCAATTGCAGGAGTATTCATTATTGGATTTGGAAATTTTATAGTGAGTTTCTCACTTTCACTGTTCATCGCCTTGCGTTCAAGAGAAATCCCTGTGTTTGAACTTAAAAACCTAACCAAATCGGTTTGGATACGATTCAAACAGCGACCAATGTCATTTTTCTTTCCAAGTAGGGAATCAAAAACAGTAGAAAGTGTTTAGAATATTCCCAAGCTAACATCATTTTCTAAGACACTTAATTTTTAAAACAGATAATTTTTTAAAGTAGAAAACATATTTATAATGAAAAAATACATACTTGCATTAACCTCCCTTTTTTTTGCAATAAGTAAAGCTCAGACCCCCAATCCATTATTAGCAGAAGATGCTGAAAATCAGAAAAAATGGGTAGAAGAAACCTACGCAAAGATGACACTGGAGGAACGTATCGGTCAGTTATTTATGGTTTCCGTATTTTCCAGTCAAATTAACACCCGAAATACCGAAGTGGTAAAAGATTTTATCAAAAAATATCACATTGGAGGAATAATTTTTTCCAAAGGAGGGCCAAAAAGACAAGCAAAACTCAATAATGAGTATCAATCCCTATCAAAAGTACCACTTTTTATGGCAATGGATGCCGAATGGGGACTGGCGATGCGTTTAGATTCTACCTATGCCTACCCGTGGAATATGACTATGGGAGCTGTAAAAGACGAAAAACTTATCGAAAAAGCCGCTTTCCGCATCGGGCAACACTGCAGACACATGGGGATGCAATTCAATTTTGCACCTGACATTGATGTGAATACGAACCCTGCTAACCCAATTATTGGAAATCGTGCTTTCGGTGAAGATAAAGAAAATGTAGCTATCAAAGGGATTGCTTTCACCCATGGAATGCAATCGGCGGGTGTGTTAGGCAGTGCCAAGCATTTCCCAGGACATGGCGACACAGCCAAAGATTCACATAAAACCCTTCCTCTCATTGAATTTTCAGCTCACCGTATTGACAGCATAGACCTTTATCCATTTCGCAAATTGGTGGATAGTGGAGTAGCAAGTGTAATGGTTGGACATCTAAATATTCCTGCTTTGGAACCCAAAAAAGGACTACCCTCCTCCCTATCCTATACCATCATTACCGAGCTTTTGAAGAATAAAATGGGATTCCAAGGCCTAATTTTCACCGACGCTTTAGGTATGAAGGGAGTAGCAGAATATATGCCTGTGGGAGAAGTAGAAGTAGCAGCTTTTTTGGCAGGAAATGATATTTTGCTAATGCCTGAAAATATGGCGGTAGGTTTTGAAGCTATGAAAAAAGCCTATCAGCAAAATCGGATTACTGAGGAGCGTTTAGCATATTCAGTAAAGAAAATTTTAATGGCAAAATACAAAGTAGGATTAACCTCATTCACCCCATTGGATGAAAAGACCATATACGATAATTTACATAGCTTGGAGGATGATTTGCTTACTGAACAGATTTTTGAAAACGCCTTAACAGTAGCTAAAAACAACAATAAAACTCTACCAATCAAGGATGTAGACAAAAAAATTGCTTACGTCAAATTTGGAAACGACAGTGGGTGGACATTTTACACAACGCTTCAAAAATATGCCGATATCTCTCTTATTGAACCCAAATCGATAGAACAATTACAAAAAGATATCGAACCCTTTGAAACTGTTATCATAGGGCTACACCGTCCAAATCGAACTCCATGGGATGCTTACCAATTCACCAAAGACGAGCTATTGTGGTTAGAAAATATCGCTAAGAAGAAGAAAGTGATTTTATCCATATTCACTCGCCCATATGCATTGTTGGATGTCAAAGACATTTCAAACATTGAAGCAATTATCGTTTCCTATCAAAATCACAAAGTAGCACAGGAGAAAACAGCTCAGTTAATTTTCGGTGCCATTGAAGGAAAGGGGGTGCTTCCCGTATCCGCACATCCACTCCTACCTGTAAACACATCTATACAAACTCCAAAAATAGGAAGATTATCCTATGGATTACCTGAAAGTATCGGAATTAGCTCAACTAAACTGAATCGCATTGACAGTGTGGCAAAAGAGGTATTGTCGAAAAGAATGGCTCCCGGAATGCAAATTTTAGTTGCCAAACAAGGGAAAATTATCTACCGTAAAAATTTCGGAACTTTGGACTACAACGATAAAAATAAAGTTACCGACAACACCATTTATGATTTAGCTTCACTGACCAAAATATTAGTAACCGTACCACAATTGATGAAAATGTATTCAGAAGACAAATTCAATGTAAATGGTACATTTTCAGATATATTACCCTATTTAAAGAACACCAACAAAGGGAAAATGAAAATTTTGGACGTATTGTCTCATTACGCCCAATTTCAGTCCTGGATTCCTTTTTACATACAAACACTCGACCCCGATAAAAAACCATTATCAGAGTGGTATAACACCCAAAAAACAAAGGACTACAACGTGCAAGTTGCAAAAGATTTATTTATGAAATCCGAGTATGTCAACATAATGTATGAACGCATCGATAGTAGCGATTTAATTAAGAAAAAACGCTATTTGTACAGCGATTTACCTTATTACTATTTTAAAAAATATATTGAAGAAACCTATAAAAAAACGTTAGACCAAGTAATTGATGAACATTTTTATGCAAAAATGGGAGCTTATCGTCTGACCTATTTTCCTTTGAAACGTTTTTCGTTGGGAAGCATAGCACCTTCTGAAGTAGATACATATTTTCGTCATCAAGAAATCCGAGGCTACGTACACGATCAAGGTGCTGCTATGCTCGGCGGAGTGGGAGGACACGCGGGACTTTTTGGTACAGCAGACGATGTAGCCAAAATGATGCAACTATTTTTACAAAATGGCTACTATGGAGGCACTTGGTTTTTACAACCTCAAGCACTCACTTTGTTCAATACATGTACATTTTGTAGCGAAAAAAACCGAAGAGGACTCGGTTTTGATAAGCCACAACTCGAAGGAGAAGGCCCTACTTGTGGATGCGTACCAATGTCGAGCTTTGGACATACAGGTTTCACCGGAACATATGCTTGGGCAGATCCTGAGAATGAGGTGATTATCGTATTTCTATCGAACAGGACATTCCCAACAGCTGAAAATAATCTACTAATCAAAGAAAACATCCGTCCAAAGATTCAACGCATTGTGTATGAAGCGTTGAAATAATAGAAAGCATATTGTATTGCTTTTGTAGAGAAGATTTACTCCATATATAAATCAATCAAGCCTTCAGGGGTTTTGACGATGATTTTTTTGTGCTGTCTATCCACCTTTTCGATAAATTCATCGTTCATGGGGATAAGTAATTCCTTTCCGTCATTTTCGACCTCAAACAGAGCTTGTGAAGTAATGTCATTCACGCCGACAATTTTTCCAACGTAACCATAATTCACATCCTCCATCGTGAAGCCTATAATTTCGTGAAAATAAAACTTATTCCCTGTCAATTTTGGCAAGAAAGACAATGGTAAATAAAGTTTTGATTTCATTAAAGCATCAGCATCTGCTTCACTTGAAACATCTTCAAATTTGATACGCAATAAGTCTGTTTTATGCAAGGAACATTTCTCAACAAAAAAGGGAACCAGATTATTACCTAAGGCAATAAAAACTGATTCCAAATTTTCATACAATTCAGGGTCGTCTGAGTCTAATTTGACTAAAACTTCGCCTTTAAAACTGAATTTTGATACAATTGTTCCTACATAGAAGCAATCTTTCAAAGTCATAATTATGCCTCAGTTTCGTTGTTTTCAGGTGTTTCAGCGTTTTCTTCTACTTGAGCCTCAGCTACAGCAGCATTTTTACGCTTTTCACTTACCTCTTTTTCAGCTGCCAAAGACTTAGCTTTTGCCTCTGCTTTGTCTTTCGCTAATTTTTCTTCTTTAGAAGTAATTTTTCCTGATTTTTCTTCCAACCAAGCGTTGAATTTAGCTTCAACTTGCTCTAATGTTAAAGCTCCTTTCGCAACACCTCCCAACAAGTGATATTTCAACAAAGCTCCTTTGTAAGAAAGGATTCTTCGAGCCGTGTCAGTAGGTTGAGCTCCGTTTTTTAACCATTTTACTGCAGCATCAACGTTTAAGTCGATTTGAGCAGGGTTTGATACAGGATTGTAAGTTCCAATTTTTTCAAGGAATTTACCATCTCTTTTTGCACGTGAATCAGCAGCAACCACCCAATAAAATGGTTTTCCTTTTTTTCCGTGTCTTTGTAATCTAATTTTTACTGGCATAAAAGTTTAATTTTTAGAGGTTCTCGACCTCAGTTATTAATTCAAGGTGCAAATATAGACTATATTTTTGAATTATGAAGAAAAAAGTAACTTATTTTCAAAAAGCAGCTACATTTTGTCCATTCTGATGATTTTTATGACGCTAAAAGGTTTTCCTCCTCGTCCACATAAGTAGTGAAACTTGGTATGAAGATAACTTACTTTTACATGTAATCCATTGGTTTGAAACTGATTATCAAAACCATCCATAGCAAAATATATCCCATTAATTTCTATGAGCCAACCACAACCGTCCGATGCAGGATTTCCCATATCAACGATTTTTCCATTACTTATGATGATTCCTTCAGGATCATCCTCAATTTTACTACCACTACATCCGATGATCATCAACCATATAGATGCTAAAAATAAAATCTTTTTCATCACTTTATTATTTTTGAGTTCCTATTATAATGAATCTATCTCTACTTATTTGAAAAAAAGGTAGTGTTTCCCAAAGTATGATACTCAAATCCACCCAAAATTGATGTAGAAAAACACAATTTCAAAGGCTTTTATATGGTTTTC
>NZ_CDOI01000171.1 GCF_000827555.1 Capnocytophaga canis | reverse complement strand
GCTTGTGGCTGCTATGGACTATGTGTTCGCCACGGAAGCCGCAACTATCAAACTTTCAGAACTTTCACTTGGGATAGGGCCTTTTGTTATTGCTCCCGTAATTTTACGAAAAACAGGACAGGCTACTTTGAATGAGCTTTTTATGGCTCCTGACCAATGGAAAAATGCCTACTGGGCTCAACAAAAAGGACTTTACGCACGAGTGTTTGAAAATATCAAAGAAATGGACGAAGCTTTAGGTCACTTCTTAGATCGTTTACTACAGGCAAATCCTATGGCACTTACCGAAATGAAACGAATCACATGGCAACACACCGAACATTGGCTCGAAGAGTTACCAAAAAATGCTGAAATATCTGGGAAATTAGTCCTTTCTGAACAAACCAAATCAATGCTCTCTAAATTTAAAAATCAATGAGAATACCATTACTATTACAACAACAAGATAATATCGACATCATAAAACAAAAACTAGCTGAAGCCCCTGATGAACAATACAGCATCGGGATTTTCATCGGGAATATGCTTCCTTTCGTGGTGCTTGTAATCTTAGCATATTTGATGTATTCCTATATGAAAAACAAATCAAATGGTGATGAAAACCTTTTAGATGATTAAATTTTATAACCAACTAATTATAAATATATTATGAAAACAAAAGATATCTTTTTAGTTGCATTAATAATGGGTAGCCTGTCTGTTTGGACACAGCCGAATTACAAACCATCGGCCGAAAATTTAAAGGCTCGAAGCAATTTTCAGGACGATAAATTCGGCATATTTATCCATTGGGGGCTTTACTCAATGCTTGCTGACGGTGAGTGGGTTATGCACAACAAAAACTTACATTGGCAAGAATACGAAAAACTTGCAGGTGGATTTTACCCTGCTAAGTTCAACGCTGCAGAATGGGTCTCAGCGATTAAAGCCTCTGGAGCTAAATATATTACGATCACTACTCGACACCATGATGGGTTCTCCATGTTCAACACAAAATATTGTGACTATAACATAGTGAAAGCCACACCTTTCAAACGCGACATCATCAAAGAAATTGCCGATGAATGTAAAAAGCAAGGAATCCGATTGCATTTGTACTACTCTCATTTGGATTGGAGACGCAACGACTATTATCCTCTGGGAAGAACGGGTAAAGGTACAGGCAGAACCACACACGGGAAATGGGAAGATTACCATAAATTTATGAATAACCAACTAACAGAACTACTCACTAATTATGGTGAGATTGGAGCCATTTGGTTTGATGGAATGTGGGATAAAGACATCTATCCTGACGGTATGACACCTGAAACTTGGAATTTGCATGAGCAATATCAACTCATCCATAACCTACAACCAGCTTGTTTAATCGGTAATAACCATCATCTGGTACCTTTTACTGGTGAAGACATACAAATATTTGAACGAGACCTCCCCGGAGAAAATAAGGCAGGACTTTCAGGACAAGATATCAGCAAATTACCTCTCGAAACCTGCGAAACTATGAATGGAATGTGGGGATACAAAATCATCGATCAGAATTACAAATCGACTGAAACACTCATTCAATATTTGGTAAAAGCCGCAGGTAAAAATGCAAATTTACTAATGAATGTTGGACCTCAACCCGATGGAATGCTCCCTGCTGTGGCTGTGCAACGTCTTAAAGAAATGGGAGAATGGATGAAAAAATATGCTCCTACCATTCAGGGTACACGAGGAGGCGTTATAACACCACGCGATTGGGGAGTAACCACCCAACGAAACAAAACGCTCTACGTTCACGTACTTGATTGGAAAGATAAAGCTTTATTTTTGCCATACGCAGGAAATAAACTAAAAAAAGCAATAGAATTCGATAGCAAAAAAAATATACAGTTCTCGCAGGATAAAGACGGTATTTGGCTTAAGTTTCCGAAAGTGCCAACCGCTCCTGACTATGTCATAGAATTAACTTTTGAAAATAAATTAACTGAAAATCAATAAATTATTAAAGCATACACAAAATAAATTTGTAATGACACACACAACTTTGGAAAACGCTTTTTCAGGAATTGAGACTTTACAGTCATCTTACAAACGGTGGAAAGAGTTTGATTTAAAAAAGCGCCTAACAATCGTTCAGGAAATACGAGATAAATTACTCTCCAACAAATCGTTATACGCACATGCCATTACTGAAGACATGAACAAACCAATCACTCAAGCTATTGCTGAGGTAAATAAGTGTGCCTATTTGTGTGATTATTACATCACCAATGCAGAAAATTTTATTGCTCCAAGATTAGTAAAAACACAATGGTCGGAAAGTAAGGTAAATTTTGAACCGATAGGAGTTCTATTGGGGGTAATGCCTTGGAATTTTCCGTTTTGGCAAGTGTTTCGTTTTGTAATTCCAAATATGATTTTAGGGAATTTGTTTGTTATTAAACACGCTTCGAATGTGCCGAAATCGGCAAATTTACTGGAAACGATTTTCAATTCAGACAAAATTGATTTTCCGTTGTATAAAAACTTATTCTTAGACAGCAAATACGTAGCCGATATTATCGCTCATCCACACATTAAGGGTGTATCACTCACAGGAAGCGAAAATGCAGGAAAAGCTGTAGCCGAAAACGCGGGAAAACATCTCAAAAAATCAGTCTTGGAATTGGGCGGAAGTGCGGCTTTTATTGTGTGTAAAGATGCTGATTTAGAGTTAGCTACATCGGTAGCTGTAATGGCTCGTATGCAAAATACAGGACAGAGTTGCATTGCCGCCAAACGTTTTTTGGTAGACGAAAATATCGCTGAAACTTTTATAAATCAATATAGAAGCAAGATTCAAGCGCTGAAAACGGGAGATAAATTTGATCCAACAACGCAAATTGGAGCAATGGCACGTGAAGATTTGGCTATAGAATTAGAGAAAATGGTCACAGAGAGTATTCAAGAAGGAGCAAAACTTATCTGTGGAGGAAACCGTAAAGGTGCGTTCTATGAACCTACAATTATCACTGAGGTGACTCCATCAATGGCAATTTTTAAAGAAGAAACTTTTGGCCCTGTGGCAGCTATCACCACGTTCAGTACTTTTGACGAAGCTGTAGAACTTAGCAATCAGTCTGAATTTGGATTAGGTGTATCTATTTTTTCAAAGAATACAGAGTTCGTAAAATCACAGGCTTATCGATTTGAAGAAGGAGCTGTGTACATCAACGAAATGCTCATTAGTGATGCGAATTTACCTTTCGGAGGTATTAAAAAATCCGGTTACGGCAGGGAACTCTCTTTCTTTGGAATATATGAGTTTGCAAATATCAAAACAGTGGTCGTAAAGTAAATAGTTTTGGTAAATTGATTTTTTGTAGTTTTAGAATTTAAAATAACGGATATATGAAACAAATATTAGTAGCTTTATTTTTATTTTCGAGTATTTATTCATTCGGGCAAAATGCAAAGACTGTAAAAGTCTTTGAGAATGCCTTGGTTAATTTTTCAGAAAAAGGGGAAGCCCCTGCAGATGTTATTCGTTTGCAAAGCGGACGTTTACTGGTAAAAAAAATACACATCCCTGAATATCGTAAAGGAACTGATGTTTCTGTAGAAATAACCATTCGTTCCAACGGCGATCCTTGGGACAAATCAGGTTCTTGTTTCGTCTTTAAAAACGAAGACTTGATTAACGTTATCAACGTGGCTCAGGGTTCGAAACAATTGCCTAATGAAAGTGGAACTGACAATAACTACCACGGAATCAAAGCAGTTTCATCGTATGACCTGCCAGTAGAAATTCTCCGATTTATGACTCCTTTCGGAGTGGGACATTTCAGCGATGAACAAAAATATCCAAACATGAAATATGGTCGCCCTGTATCTGTACCAAAATGGGAAGATAAAGTTGTTTGGCAACAGGACGTTTCTCAGTTAGAATCTCTCCTAACGGGCACTTTTTACATAGGCATTTGGATCGACACGTGGACTGACAAAGGATATTTGGCAGATGTTTCGCTAACTTACTCTGGTAGACCACGACCAAAAAAAGTGGTTACTCCGTTGGTGAACACTATTTACTATGTAAATGGACAAAAAATCCCCGATTTATTTGCTAAAACTACACTAAAACATGACATAACCCTTAAAAAAGATGTAAAAAATGCTGAATTATACTACATCACTACTGGACATGGAGGACATAGCGGTGGAGATGAGTTCATCAAAATTAAAAATTCTGTTTTTTTTAATAGTAAAAAAGTGATTGACTTCATTCCTTGGCGTGATGATTGTGCTGCTTTTAGAAGATTCAATCCTTCATCAGGTGTATGGACGCGCAAGGACACTGCTTTTGCATATAACGAAAACTACGAACGCGTAAAGAAAGCCGTTGAAGAACGATTAGCTTCATCCGATTTATCACGTTCCAATTGGTGCCCTGGCTCAGCAGTAGTTCCTGAGAACGTATCACTTGGTACGCTCAAAAAAGGAAAACATACTATCGAAATTGTAATTCCTGCTACCGCCAATACTGGAGACCAACAAAACCATTGGCTTGTATCAAGTTACTTAGTATCAGATAAGTAGCACTAATACTAAATAATCCCCCTTAAAAAGTAGCAAAATCTTTTTATGGGGGATTAGTCTGTAACAGATAAACTTCACTCTTCATATTTAAGGCTATGTAGTAAAAATAAAATAGGCTATCCAATACTCTTTGAATAGCCTATTTACATTTTATCTATGCTTCCCCTTTCAATCCGAAAAGAGGTACAGGATGATGTTCATTCTCGTGAATTGAACCATGTGATTGCTCAAAACGTTGGATATTTTCTGACAAAGCGTTTAACAAACGTTTGGCATGTTGTGGAGTCAATATAATACGGCTTTTCACCCGTGCTTTAGGCATTCCTGGCATCACATTAATAAAATCCACAACAAATTCAGTCGATGAATGATTGATGACCGCCAAGTTTGAATAAACCCCATCAGCTACCTTTTCATCCAATTCAATACTCAACTGATTTTCTGCATTTTCGTTTATGCTACTCATTGTCCTATCTTGATTTTTTCTTTTCAACAACCACTTCTTCCTCTGCTTTTGAACCTACGATAATTTTCTCGTAACGTTTCAGACCTGTACCCGCTGGAATTCTATGCCCAACGATTACATTCTCTTTCAATCCGTCAAGGAAATCCACTTTTCCGTTTACTGCTGCTTCATTCAAGACTTTAGTTGTTTCTTGGAATGATGCTGCTGAAATGAACGATTTTGTTTGTAACGAAGCTCTTGTAATTCCCTGTAGTACAGGCGTTGCCGTTGCAGGAATCACATCACGAGCCTCTACTAAATTTTTATCAGCTCGTTTTAGCAAGGAATTTTCATCACGCAACTGACGTAAAGAAACGATTTGTCCTGCCTTAAAGTTTTCAGAATCTCCCGCATCTTCAACTATTTTCTGCCCGAATAATTTGTCGTTCTCCTCAATAAAATCATCTTTGTGAACTAATTGTCCTTCTAGGAATAGGGTGTCACCTGGATCTTGAATTTCAACCTTACGCATCATCTGACGTACAATCACCTCAAAATGTTTATCGTTGATTTTCACCCCTTGCAAACGATATACCTCTTGAACTTCATTTACTAAATACTGCTGAACGGCAGAAGGTCCTTTAATATTCAAAATATCATCAGGAGTTACAGAACCATCAGAAAGAGGCATACCCGCACGTACAAAGTCATTCTCTTGTACCAAAATTTGGTTAGACAACTTCACCAAATATTTGCGAACTTCACCTGTTTTGGATTCAATAACAATTTCTCGGTTACCTCGTTTTATTTTTCCGAAAGAAACTACCCCGTCAATTTCCGAAACGATTGCTGGATTGGAAGGATTACGTGCCTCGAACAATTCAGTAACACGTGGCAAACCTCCGGTAATATCACCCGATTTTGCTGATCTACGTGGGATTTTCACCAATACCTTACCTTCTTTAATCTTACTTCCATCGTCCACCATCAAGTGTGCTCCAACTGGCAAAGTGTAGGAACGGAAGGTCTCTCCGTCTTTATCTTGAATTAATAACGTTGGGATCAAACGTTTATTTCTTGATTCAACAATCACTTTTTCTTGGAATCCTGTTTGCTCATCAATTTCGATTTGGTAAGTGACCCCTTGTTCGATACCTTCATAAGCAATTTTCCCTGAAAACTCTGAGATAATCACGGCATTATATGGATCCCACTGGCAAAGAACATCGCCTTTATTAACTTCTTGCTTGTCTTTAACAAAAATGTGTGCCCCATATGGAATATTATGAGTATGTAGTACCAAACCTGACTTTGGTTCAACCACTTTCAACTCCGAAGTACGTGAAATGACAACATTCACCGGATTTCCTTCATAATCTTGTCCTTTCACTGTTCGCAAATCATCAATTTCAACGACTCCATCGAAACGAGCTTCTAACTTGCTCTCCTCAGAGATGTTTCCTGCTGTACCCCCTGCGTGGAATGTTCGAAGCGTAAGCTGTGTACCTGGCTCACCGATAGATTGTGCAGCAACAACTCCGACAGCCTCTCCCGTTTGTACCATTTTACCTGTTGAAAGGTTTCGTCCGTAGCATTTTGCACAAATTCCGTGTTTTGCTTCACACGTAAGTGCTGAACGTACTTCCACCATTTCAATTGGAGCTTCTGTAATCTTAGCTACAGCTTTTTCAGTAATTTCATCTCCTGCTTTAACAAGCAATTCCTCGGTTAATGGATTGTAAACATCGTGCAATGAAACACGTCCTAAAATACGCTCTCCTAAAGTTTCTACAACCTCTTCGTTTTTCTTCAAAGCACGAACTTCGACTCCTCGTAATGTACCACAATCATCTGTATTAATAATTACATCTTGCGATACATCCACCAGACGACGGGTCAAGTAACCAGCATCCGCTGTTTTCAAAGCCGTATCGGCAAGACCTTTACGAGCTCCGTGCGTTGAAATAAAGTATTCTAAAATTGATAATCCCTCTTTAAAGTTCGACAAGATTGGGTTTTCGATAATCTCACCTCCTCCTACAGTCGACTTTTTAGGTTTTGCCATCAATCCACGCATACCTGTCAACTGACGAATCTGCTCTTTTGAACCCCTCGCTCCTGAATCCAACATCATATATACAGAATTGAACCCTTGTTGATCACTACTGATTCGCTTCATAGCCAATTCTGTTAACTGAGCATTAGTAGATGTCCACACATCAATTACCTGATTATAACGCTCGTTATTGGTGATAAGTCCCATATTATAGTTGGCTACAATACCTTCAACCAATCCGTTTGCCTCGGCAATCATCTTTTCTTTTTCTTGTGGAATAATAATATCCCCTAAACTGAATGACAATCCACCTTGGAAAGCGAATTTGTAACCCATATTTTTAATTTTATCTAAGAATTCCGCTGTCGTTGGAATACTTGTTGATTTCAAAATATGTCCAATAATGTCTCGCAACGATTTTTTGGTCAATACCTCGTTGATATATCCTGCTTCACGTGGCACCACTTCGTTGAACAATACACGACCTGTGGTAGTTTCAATTACCTTGTAAACTTCTTCACCATTTTCTCCTAAATCTCTTACACGTACTTTGATAAAGGCATTCAGATTCAACTTTCTTTCATTGTAGGCGATATTTACCTCTTCCGCAGAATAGAATGTCAAGCCTTCTCCTTTAATTGGATACTCAGGTGTTGAACGTCTTCCTTTGGTCATATAATACAAGCCAAGAACCATGTCTTGAGAAGGTACTGTAATTGGGGAACCGTTCGCAGGATTCAAGATATTATGTGATGCTAACATCAACAATTGAGCTTCCAAAATAGCTTCAGGCCCCAACGGCAAGTGTACCGCCATTTGGTCACCGTCGAAGTCAGCATTAAACGCCGTACACACCAATGGGTGCAACTGGATCGCTTTACCTTCAATCAACTTCGGCTGGAATGCTTGGATACCCAAACGGTGCAACGTAGGAGCACGGTTCAAAAGCACTGGATGCCCTTTAATCACGTTATCTAAAATATCCCAAACTACAGGCTCTTTCTTATCGATAATTTTCTTAGCTGACTTAACTGTTTTTACAATTCCGCGCTCAATTAACTTACGGATAACAAACGGTTTGTAAAGTTCTGCTGCCATATTTTTAGGCAAACCACACTCGTATAATTTAAGTTCAGGCCCTACCACAATTACAGAACGTGCTGAGTAATCCACACGTTTTCCAAGTAAATTCTGACGGAAACGACCTTGCTTACCTTTCAATGAATCAGACAATGACTTCAACGGACGGTTTGATTCCGTTTTTACTGCTGATGATTTACGTGTGTTATCAAACAATGAATCCACAGATTCTTGTAACATACGTTTTTCGTTACGCAAAATTACCTCGGGTGCTTTGATTTCCATCAATCGCTTCAAACGATTATTACGAATAATCACACGACGATACAAATCATTCAAATCAGAAGTTGCAAAACGCCCTCCATCCAACGGCACCAACGGACGCAACTCAGGCGGAATCACAGGAATTACCTTCATTATCATCCATTCAGGTTTATTTTCACGATTATTTTTTGCCTCACGAAACGCTTCAACCACTTGCAAACGCTTCAAAGCCTCTGTTTTACGTTGTTTAGAACTTTCATTGTTAGCTTTATGGCGTAAATCATACGAAAGTTCGTCCAAATCCAAACGTTGCAACAAATCTAAAAGACATTCAGCTCCCATTTTGGCAACGAATTTATTCGGGTCAGTATCTTCTAAATACTGATTCTCAACAGGAAGAGTTTCCATAATATTTAGATATTCTTCCTCCGTCAAAAAATCCATCGGTTGGATATCCTCGCCATCTGGTCCTTTTGCAATTCCTGGTTGGATAACCACATATCTCTCATAGTAGATAATCATATCCAATTTTTTGGACGGCAATCCCAACAAATATCCGATTTTATTCGGTAATGATCGGAAATACCAAATGTGTGCAATCGGTACCACTAAGTTAATATGCCCTACTCTATCACGACGCACTTTTTTCTCTGTTACTTCTACCCCACAACGGTCGCAAACAATCCCTTTGTAACGAATACGTTTATATTTTCCACAAGCACATTCATAGTCCTTAACAGGCCCAAAAATACGCTCACAGAACAACCCATCTCGCTCAGGTTTGTGCGTACGATAGTTAATCGTCTCAGGTTTAATAACCTCACCACGCGAAACTGCCAAAATAGATTCAGGCGATGCCAACCCAATAGAAATTTTGTCAAACTTCGTCGTTGTAACTTTGTCTTTTACTCTTGCCATAATATATTATGCGGTATGAATTTTATTTTTTTATTTTTTGCAAAACCTTTTAAAGGTTTTTAAAACTTTTAATTTTAGAGGATTTATTAAAAAAATATTCATTTTTAAAATAATTCTTCTTGAACTTTCTTTGGTAACCTCTTTACTACAAGCTCATATGAATTGAAAATCCATTTTCTAAGTAATTTATCGGAAATTTTTCCATTAATTTGGACACTGTTCCAATGTTTTTTATTCATATGCCAACCTGGAGTAACTTCTGCATATTGTTCACGAAGCTCAACCGCTTCTTCAGGATCACACTTGATATTTATAAACTCATATTTTGTGATGTTTACCAAGCAGAACATTTTTCCTTTAACTGAAAAAACCAGAATATTATCATCAAAAGGAAAACTTTCTTCAGAAGCTTTAAGCGACAGACAAAATTCACGCAATTCTTCGATATTCATCAAAAATGAGTATTTTAATAATCTTAGAAACACTTAAAACTCTGCCAAAGGAATACTTTGGCAAAGTTTCTGAATTTTGATTTTTTTATTCTTCCAATCTTATATCAAGTCCAAGACCTTTAAGTTCGTGCATCAATACGTTGAACGATTCAGGAAGCCCTGGTTCTGGCATTGTTTCTCCTTTAACGATTGCCTCATACGTTTTAGCTCTACCGATTACGTCGTCGGACTTCACGGTTAAGATTTCACGCAATGTGCTTGAAGCTCCATATGCTTCCAATGCCCAAACCTCCATCTCTCCAAAACGCTGACCTCCAAACTGAGCCTTACCTCCAAGTGGTTGTTGAGTAATAAGCGAGTAAGGTCCGATAGAACGTGCGTGCATCTTATCGTCGATCATGTGTCCGAGTTTAATCATATAGATAACCCCAACAGTTGCAGGTTGATCAAAACGCTCTCCAGTTCCTCCATCATACAGATAAGTATGTCCAAAACGTGGGATACCTGCCTCGTCAGTCAATGCATTGATTTGTTCCAACGATGCTCCATCAAAAATAGGCGTAGCGTACTTCTGACCTAATTTTTGACCTGCCCAACCGAGAACGGTTTCATAAATCTGTCCAATATTCATACGAGAAGGTACCCCAAGAGGGTTCAATACTATATCCACAGGAGTTCCATCTTCCAAGAAAGGCATATCTTCATCACGAACAATACGAGCTACAATACCTTTATTTCCGTGACGACCTGCCATTTTATCTCCTACTTTCAGCTTACGTTTTTTGGCTATATACACTTTCGCCAATTTCAAAATTCCTGCTGGTAACTCATCCCCCACTGAGATAGTAAACTTCTCACGACGTAATGCTCCTTGCAAGTCATTCAACTTAATTTTGTAGTTATGCAACAAGTCATCAATCAACGTATTCACCTCTTTGTCATCCGTCCAACCACCAGAAACTATATGAGCATAATCGTCAACTGCTTCTAAAGCCTTTACCGAATATTTTTTACCTTTCGGGATAATTTCTTCTCCCAAATCATTGGTTACACCTTGTGATGTTTTTCCTTCAACCAGTGTAAACAATTTAGTGATTAATTTATCTTTTAGAGCCTGGAATTTAGAATTGTAAGAAGCCTCAACCACTGCAACATCTTCTTTTTCTTTTCCACGCTTTCTCTTATCTTTAACAACGCGTGAGAACAATTTCTTATCTACAACAACCCCGTAAAGCGAAGGCGATGCTTTCAACGACGCATCTTTTACATCTCCTGCTTTATCTCCAAAAATCGCACGAAGCAATTTCTCTTCGGGTGTAGGATCTGACTCTCCTTTAGGAGTAATTTTCCCAATAAGAATATCTCCAGGTCGCACCTCTGCACCGATACGAATCATACCATTTTCATCCAAATCTTTGGTAGCTTCTTCTGAAACGTTTGGAATGTCGTTGGTCAACTCTTCTGCACCTAACTTAGTATCACGAACTTCCAACGAATACTCGTCAATGTGGATAGACGTAAAAATATCCTCACGAACCACACGTTCTGAAATAACAATAGCATCCTCGAAGTTATATCCTTTCCAAGGCATAAACGCTACTTTCATATTTCGCCCTAAGGCTAACTCCCCTTGTTCAGTAGCATATCCATCACAAAGTACCTGACCTTTAGTCACTCTATCTCCTTTTCGAACGATAGGCTTCAAGTTGATACAAGTTCCTTGATTCGTTTTTTGGAATTTAATAAGATCATAAACCGTTTGTTCTTCCTCAAAACTCACTAATTTTTGATTCTCAGTACGGTCATATGTAATTATAATTTTCTCAGCATCAACATATTCTACTACACCATCACTCTCTGCGTTCATCAGAACACGTGCATCGGATGCCACGCGACGCTCCAAACCTGTCCCAACAATTGGAGCCTCTGGTTTCAATAAAGGTACCGCTTGGCGCATCATATTCGATCCCATCAAAGCACGGTTAGCATCATCATGCTCCAAGAAAGGAATCAACGAAGCCGAAATAGAAGCAATCTGATTAGGAGCAACGTCAATAAACTCCACTTGATTAGGTTCAATTACAGGAAAATCCCCATCTTCTTTTACAACAACTCTCTCTTCTGTAATATTACCCTCTTTATCCAAACTGATGTTTGCCATACCGATCTTAAGTCCTTCTTCCTCTTCAGCACTCAAATAGGTCATGTCTTTCAAGTCTACCTTCCCGTTAGTAACCTTGTGGTAAGGAGTTTCAATGAATCCCATTGAATTTACTTTTGAGAATACAGCCAAAGATGAAATCAAACCGATGTTTGGTCCCTCAGGAGTTTCAATAGGACACAGACGTCCGTAATGTGTGTAATGAACGTCACGCACCTCAAAACCTGCACGTTCACGTGAAAGTCCTCCTGGCCCCAAAGCTGACAATCTTCGTTTGTGCGTAATCTCAGCGAGTGGATTGGTTTGATCCATAAACTGAGAAAGCTGGTTTGTTCCGAAGAATGAATTGATTACAGAAGAAAGTGTTTTAGCATTAATCAAGTCAATAGGAGTAAACACCTCATTATCACGAACATTCATACGTTCACGAATCGTACGAGCCATACGAGAAAGTCCAACACCAAACTGAGCCGAAAGTTGCTCACCAACCGTACGCACACGACGATTTGACAAGTGATCAATATCATCAACTTCCGCTTTTGAATTGATAAGCTCAATTAAGTACTTAACAATTGTTATGATATCTTCTTTTGTTAAAACTTGCTTATCTTCTGGAATATCTATTCCTAATTTTTTATTAATTCTGTAACGCCCTACATCTCCTAAATTATAACGTTGGTCAGAGAAGAATAATTTATCGATAATGCCACGGGCTGTCTCTTCATCAGGTGGTTCAGCGTTACGCAACTGACGATAAATATGTTCTACAGCCTCTTTTTCAGAGTTTGTAGGGTCTTTTTGTAGAGTATTATGAATAATTGTATAATCTGTTGCTTGGCTGTCCTCTTTATGAAGAAGAATAGTTTTCACGTCAGCTTCAACAATTTCCTCTATATTATCTTTATCTAAAACAGTATCTCGGTCGAGAATAATTTCATTACGCTCAATAGATACCACCTCTCCTGTATCTTCATCAACAAAGTCTTCGTGCCACGTATTCAACACACGAGCAGCTAAACGACGACCAATATATTTCTTCAAACCTGTCTTAGAAACTTTGATCTCTTCAGCTAAATCAAATATCTCTAAAATATCCTTATCCCGCTCAAAACCAATAGCACGGAACAAAGTTGTTACAGGTAATTTTTTCTTTCTATCAATGTACGCATACATCACATTGTTAATGTCTGTAGCGAATTCAATCCAAGAACCTTTAAAAGGAATAATTCTGGCTGAATATAATTTTGTTCCATTTGCGTGGAACGACTGCCCGAAGAAAACTCCTGGTGAACGGTGCAATTGTGAAACGATTACACGCTCAGCTCCATTGATAACGAACGTACCACTGGCAGTCATATAAGGAACAGTTCCCAAATAGACATCTTGTACAATAGTTTCAAAATCTTCGTGTTCAGGATCTGTACAATATAGTTTCAATCTTGCTTTTAACGGCACACTATAAGTTAAACCTCTTTCGATACACTCCTGAATAGTGTAGCGAGGTGGGTCAATAAAATAGTCTAAAAACTCCAACACAAACTGATTACGCGTGTCTGTTATTGGGAAATTCTCTTTAAATGTGTTATATAACCCTTCATTGCCTCTCTCCTCCGATTTAGTTTCCAATTGGAAAAAATCTTGGAACGATTTAATCTGAATATCCAAAAAATCGGGATAGTCTGGTGTGTGTTTTACAGAAGCAAAATTGATTCTTGCAGTTTGATTCGTAAGCATCTATTTTTATAAATTTAATTCTTTAAGCCTAACGTTTTAAAGTTACAACAATATGCAACCTTATTAAAAAAAATCAGATTTTAAAACTTTTTGTTCAAAACCCAAATATTGATTTCTATAAATCAACGAAATAACATATTAATTATCAAGCTATTAAAGCTAAGTTTTTGTAACTAATAGTTTATTACCGATATAATACGCAAAATGGTTTAGGCCTATTCTGTACAAGAAAAGACCTAAACCTTATATGTTAAACTTCGTAAAATTATTTCAATTCTACTTCAGCTCCAGCTTCTTCTAAAGACTTTTTAAGACCTTCTGCTTCGTCTTTAGATACACCTTCTTTAATTTTTGAAGGAGCTCCATCAACTACTTCTTTAGCTTCTTTAAGTCCAAGACCTGTTAATTCTTTAACCAATTTAACAACAGCTAATTTGTTAGCACCTGCTGATTTCAAGAATACATCAAATTCTGTTTTTTCAGCTACAGCCTCACCTGCTACTGCTGGACCTGCTGCTACTGCAACCGCTGCAGCTGCTGGCTCAATTCCGTACTCATCTTTTAAAATTTGAGCAAGTTCGTTTACTTCTTTAACTGTTAAGTTTACTAATTGTTCTGCGAAATTTTTTAAATCTGCCATTTTCTATCGTTTTTTAAGTTTGTTATAAAATTTAATTTTGTGCGTTCAATCTACTATTTTTCAGACAAAGTTTTAATAATACCTGCCAATTTTCCACCTCCTGATTTAAGAGCTGAAACAACATTTTTAGCAGGTGATTGCAACAATCCGATAATATCGCCAATAAGCTCCTCTCTCGACTTGATTGCAACCAAAGTCTCTAATTGGTCTGCTCCAACGAAGATAGCTTCCTCAATAAAAGCACCTTTTAAAACCAATTTATCTGATTTTTTTCTGAATTCTTTGATAAGTTTCGCAGGGGCATTTCCTACCTCTGAAAACATCAAAGTACTATTTCCTTTAAGAACTGACGGCAATTCACCAAATTCTTTTTCAGAAGCCTCCATTGCCTTTGCAAGCAACGTATTTTTAACAACTGCCAATTTGATATTCGCCTTGAAACAAGCCTTACGTAAGTTTGTTGTTTCATCTGCATTCAAACCAGTTAGGTCAGCAACATAGATTACGTTATTCTCAGCTAACCGTGCAGTCAAATCCTCTATTACTAATGATTTTTCTTCTCTTGTCATAATTTCCTTTTTTAACTACCAATTAAACTGATTTCGTATCTACTGGCACACTTGGGCTCATTGTTGAAGACAAATAGATAGACTTCACATAAGTTCCTTTTGCTGCAGTAGGTTTTAATTTTATTAATGTCTGAATCAACTCATGAGCGTTGTCAATAATTTGCTCTGCTGAGAAAGATACCTTACCGATAGCAGCGTGAACGATACCTGTTTTATCAACACGGAAGTCAATCTTACCTGCTTTCACTTCTTGAACTGCTTTCCCGATTTCCATTGTTACTGTTCCTGTTTTTGGGTTAGGCATCAAACCACGAGGACCTAAAACGCGCCCAAGAGGACCTAATTTACCCATAACACTTGGCATCGTAACAATTACGTCAACATCAGTCCAACCGTCTTTAATTTTTTGCAGATATTCATCCAATCCAACATAATCAGCACCAGCAGCTTTGGCCTCAGCCTCTTTGTCTGGAGTTACCAACGCAAGTACTTTCACGTCCTTACCTGTTCCGTGTGGAAGCGTAACCACACCACGAACCATTTGATTTGCTTTACGAGGATCAACACCCAAACGAACTGCAATATCAACCGAAGCATCGAACTTTGTATATGTGATTTGTTTCAATAGTGCAGAAGCCTCAGCCAACGAGTACAATTTATTGTAATCAACCTTTGATAAAGCCTCTTTGTGTTTCTTTGTCAATTTTGCCATAATTTTTCAGATTAAAAAGGTTTATCACCAGTTACTGTTATACCCATAGAACGTGCTGTACCAGCAACCATACTCATTGCAGACTCAATAGTAAACGCATTCAAATCCGCCATTTTGTCCTCTGCAATAGCTCTTACTTGATCCCAAGTAATGCTTCCTACTTTTTTACGGTTAGGTTGCCCTGAACCTCCTTTAATCTTCGCGGCTTCCAATAGCTGAACTGCAGCAGGTGCGGTTTTAGTAACAAAGTCAAATGACTTGTCTTTATAAACAGTGATAACAACTGGGATAATTTTCCCTTGTTTGTCCTGTGTACGAGCATTGAACTGCTTACAGAACTCCATAATGTTAACACCGGCAGCACCTAATGCGGGTCCAATTGGTGGCGACGGATTCGCTTGACCTCCCCGAGCTTGTAGCTTAACTACTTTACTAATTTCTTTTGCCATTGTTTATTATTAATTAAAAAATTTAAAGTGTAAATAAAATTACACTTTTTTGTCTTATACTTTTTCTACTTGCATATAACTCAACTCAAGTGGCGTTTTTCGTCCAAAAATTTTAACCATTACCTCAAGTTTACGTTTTTCCTCATTTACTTTTTCAACTGTTCCATTAAAACCATTGAACGGCCCATCAATTACTTTAATTGTTTCTCCAACCGTATACGGAATCGCAACAGCTTCTACATTTTCGGCAAGATCATCGACCTGTCCCAACATGCGGTTCACATCTGATTTTCTCAGTGGAAGCGGATCTCCTCCTTTAGTTTCACTTAAAAAACTAACAACTCCTGGAATTGATTTGATTATGTGGATAACTTCACCTGCTAAGTTTGCTTTTACCATAACATAGCCCGGCATATGCACTTTCTCCTTATTTATTTTCTTTCCGTTGCGAATCTGAACAACTTTCTCAGTAGGCACTAAAACCTCCTCCACATAATCAGCGTACCCCAAACGAGTAGTTTCATTTTCTATGTAGTTCTTAACCTTATTTTCTTGTCCAGTAACAGCTTTAACAACGTACCATTTTTTCTCTAATATTCCAGACATCCCGTTATTTTTTTACTTCATAAAGTTAAAATACCAAGCCATTAGCCTCTCAAAGAAAGAATCCATTCCCCAAATTAGGAGTGAAAACAAAACTGAAAAAACCACTACGATAACCATTTCCTTTTGAGCCTGAGCTAAGGTTGGCCACGTAACGTGATTTTTTAATTCCTCATAAGATTCTTTAATATAATTTACCATTATCTTATCGTTTTTGCACGGGTGGAGGGATTCGAACCCCCATCAACGGTTTTGGAGACCGCTATTCTACCCTTGAACTACACCCGTCTTTCATAAAGAAGTTTTGAACCATAAAGTTCAAAACCTCTTTAATATTATTAAATTGAAATATCAATTCTTATTAGTCAAGAATTTCAGTTACTTGACCTGCACCTACTGTACGTCCTCCTTCACGGATAGCGAAACGAAGTCCTACATTAAGAGCGATAGCTTGTAACAACTCTACTGTAATTGTTACGTTATCTCCTGGCATAACCATCTCAACTCCTTCAGGTAATGAGATAGTACCTGTTACGTCAGTTGTACGTACATAGAACTGAGGACGATATTTATCTTTAAATGGAGTATGACGTCCACCCTCTTCTTTGCTCAAGATATACACCTCTGCTTTGAATTTAGCGTGAGGCTTAACAGAACCTGGTTTACAAATAACCATACCACGTTTGATATCTTTTTTATCAATACCACGAAGTAATAGACCTACGTTATCACCAGCCTCTCCCCTGTCAAGGATTTTACGGAACATCTCTACCCCCGTGATTGTAGAAGTCAATTTCTCAGCTCCCATACCGATGATTTCAACAGCCTCACCTGTTTTAGCAACCCCTGTTTCAATACGTCCTGTTGCTACAGTTCCACGTCCTGTAATAGTGAACACGTCTTCAACTGGCATCAAGAATGGCTTATCAATATCACGAGTTGGCAATTCAATCCAGTTATCAACAGCTTCCATTAGTTTCATAACTGTATCAACCCATTTTGGCTCACCATTCAAAGCTCCTAAAGCAGAACCTTGAACGATAGGTCCGTTATCTCCATCATAGTCATAAGAGCTCAACAACTCTCTCATTTCAAGCTCAACAAGCTCTAACAATTCTGGGTCGTCTACCATATCCACTTTGTTCATGAAAACAACGATACGAGGAATACCTACCTGACGTCCTAAAAGGATGTGCTCACGAGTTTGTGGCATTGGACCATCCGTAGCAGCAACTACAAGAATAGCTCCGTCCATCTGAGCAGCACCAGTAATCATGTTTTTAACGTAATCCGCGTGACCAGGACAGTCAACGTGTGCGTAGTGACGGTTTGCTGTTTGATATTCAACGTGTGAAGTGTTGATGGTGATACCTCTTTCTTTTTCCTCAGGAGCGTTATCGATTGAATCGAAACTTCTTGCTTCAGAAAGACCTGCATCAGATAATACTTTAGTGATAGCAGCTGTCAAAGTTGTCTTACCGTGATCCACGTGTCCGATAGTACCAATATTCAAGTGGGGTTTGGAACGATCAAATGTTTCTTTTGCCATGATTAATAATTTTTTTTTAAATCTTAGTTATATAATTCAGTGTTAAATGTGTGCAATTCAAGAGCCAATGACGAGATTTGAACTCGTGACCTCTTCCTTACCAAGGAAGCGCTCTACCCCTGAGCTACACCGGCTTATAGCCTTCTGTGAGCGGGAGACGAGGTTCGAACTCGCGACATTCAGCTTGGAAGGCTGACGCTCTACCAACTGAGCTACTCCCGCATTTTTTTGGTGGGAAGAGCAGGATTCGAACCTGCGAAGACATAGTCAGCAGATTTACAGTCTGCCCTCGTTGGCCGCTTGAGTATCTTCCCTTTGCCACAATTATTAAAAGTATGAACTTTCGAGCCGATAGAGGGATTCGAACCCACGACCCCGAGATTACAAATCACGTGCTCTGGCCAACTGAGCTATATCGGCATAACTCTTTCGTTATTTCTAACGGAGTGCAAATGTATATATATTTTTTTTGTTAGCAAAATTTTTTACGTTTTTTTTACTCATAATTATTCATCATTTTACATAAAACACTGAAAAACAATATTTTATATAAAAAAGATTTGCATACAGAGTGTTATAAAAATCATCATTTGAAAGAGAATGAATTAACTACCTCCCTATCATATTTCTATTAATTCTCTACCTACCAAAGCTACTAGAAAAATGAAACTTTACCCTCTGTTGTATCTGATTCTAGAATTGCTCCAACACCTGAATGCGTTTTTCAATCGGTGGATGTGTAGCAAATAATGACATTATCCCTTTGCTTTTATGTTCTATGAACATCTCTTTTACTTCGTCATTTTTGATATCCAGCTCTGAGTTTCCTGAAATTTTACGTAAAGCACTGGCTAAACCTAAAGGGTTTCGAGTCATTTCAGCGGCTCCTGCATCTGCCATATATTCTCGTTTTCGAGATAGAGCAAATTTAAAGACCATAGATAGTATGTATACGACAAAAGCTATTATCAAAAAGATTAATATGATCATTCCACCTCCACCTTTATCATTACTGCTTTTTTTCCTTGAAGAAAGTCCATTGCTCAGGAGCATACGAAAAGCTAAATCTGCCAAAACAGCAAAAATACCTACAAAAACAATAGTAACTATTAGCAAGCGTACATCTCGATTACGTATATGCATCAGCTCGTGTGCTATAACCCCCTCTAATTCCGCATCATCTAGTGTATTTATAAGTCCTCGGGTAAGGGTTACTGCATATGTTTTTTCATTGATCCCTGAGGCATATGCGTTCAAAACTTCGCTTTCTATGATGTACAGTTTGGGCATCTGCATACCAACCGACATACACAAATTTTCGGTCAAGTTGTAAACCCTCATATTATTCCTACGTTCCAAAGGTTTGGAATTAGTAGCGAATTGAATCATTTGTGTATGAAAAAAGTAAGATATTAGAAACCAAACTCCAACAACAACCAAGACGACAGGTGTCGCTCCTACAAATAAGCTATTGGTAGTAGTAACATTTTGCTCGTTTGTAAAATACAAGAAAGCGTACACTTCCAATAACACCAATAGCGGAAAGGCAATTATTAAAAGTATGGATTTAAAATTATTTCGGGATATCTGAGACTGTATTCCGACGTACTGCATTTCGTTCGCTTTAGAATGAAATCTCTGGAGCTTTGTCGAGGGTTGCTCGTTGCTCTGTTCCTAAATCGAAGAATGGCTGTACAGTCATTTTCTTCATTCCCGCTACAATATTGGTAGGAATTGACTGAATGGCTGTATTCAATTCTCTGGTCGTTGAATTGAAATATCTTCGCACCGAAGCTAATTTGTTTTCTATATCAGCTATCTCTTGCTGTAAGTGCATGAAATTAGTATTCGCTTTCAAATCGGGATATGCTTCTACCTGAATATTAAATGCCGACATTGCCATTCCCAATTCTTTTTCAGCTGCTATTTTTGAATTGACGTCTGTAGCATTCATGGCCTTACTTCGGGCTTGTGTCACTCGAGTCAAAACATCGGCTTCGTGTTGCATATATCCTTTAACCGCTCCTAACAACTGAGGAATTAAATCGTGACGTTGCTTTAACTGAACGTCAATATCGGCAAAGGCATTTTCTCGATTGTTTGACAAAGCAACCAATCTATTGTTGGTCATCACGTACCAAATTATCAATATTACAACAACCCCTAAAATGATTAATCCTATCATATTTTTATTTATTTAAGTTAACTGGGACAAAGTTACTATTTTTTTTTATTTTATCCAAAATGTTTTGAAATTTATCGTTCTGAAAAATACGTCTCCTTACGGCTCCCCATTCTTTGTATTCTCACCAAAAAAAATGTACCTTTGTCTTCTCTTATTTTTTTATGAAAAAGCTATACATTTTATCAATTATCGCCTTTTTACCAATTCTTTTTTTGAGGTGCAATAAAACTGAAACACCTCCTAATATTGTTTTGTTTGTAGTTGATGATATGGGGTGGCAGGATACTTCGGTTGATTTTTTTGAACAAACTACGGATTTCAATCACATGTACGAAACTCCTAATATGGAACGGTTAGCGAGACAAGGAATGAAATTCACCCAGGCTTACGCTACCCCGATTTGTTCCCCTTCGAGAGTAAGTCTTTTCACGGGAACAAACGCAGCAAGACATCAAGTAACGAACTGGACTCTGCTTAGAGACACTTCTACGGATCAAAAAGACACTTTACTTACCTATCCGGAATGGAACGTTAATGGCATTGCTACCGAAAGTGGCATTCCGCGTACGTTTGTTTCCACTACCCTACCTCAGCTACTACAAAAATCGGGATATCATAACATTCATATAGGAAAGGCTCATTTTGCTGCCAAAGACACTCCCTGCGAAAATCCTATTAACATGGGATTCCACGTGAATGTGGGTGGACATGCAGCAGGTGGATTGAAATCTTATGAAGGAGTAGACAACTTTGGGAACGACACGATACAAAAAAACATTTTTGCCGTCCCGCATCTAGAAGAATTTCATGGAAAAGATATTTTCGTTACAGAAGCCTTGACTCAAAAAGCCATTGAGAAACTTCAGAAACGCCCGAAAGAGAAACCTTTCTTTTTGTATATGTCACACTATGCCATTCATGTTCCAATAATGGGGGACAAACGTTTTGTTAACAAATATTTAGACAAAGGAATGCATCCTGTTGAAGCTAAATATGCCTCCCTAATTGAAGGTATGGACAAAAGTTTAGGAGATTTGATGAATTTTTTAGAACAGGAAGAGTTAAGTGAAAATACAATCATTATTTTTATCTCCGATAACGGTGGATTAGACGCTTGGGCAAGAGGCTTGTCAAAGAACAGTGCTAACCATCCATTGGCAAGTGGCAAGGGTTCGTTAAAAGAAGGAGGCATCCGCATTCCATTTTTGGTGTCTTGGAAAGGAAAAATCATTGGAAATCAAACAAATAATAATATTGTAAGTATCGAAGATATTTTCCCTTCATTATTAGAAATTTGCAATATAGAAAAAGAAAATATCATACAAACTATTGACGGAAAAAGCTTTGTAAATCAACTTTTTACCCCAACTAAAAACATTCCTGAAAGAAATCTTTACTGGCATTTGCCTAATAATTGGTTTGGTTACAATCGCACATTAGGGTTGGGAGCATCAAGTGCTATTCGTAAAGGTAATTACAAACTCATATATTACCATGACTCTCAAGATTTTGAACTTTATAACATAACAACAGATATTAGTGAAAAACATAATATAGCTACTGAAAATCAGACTAAAACAGAGGAATTAGCTCATGATTTAGCAAATTATTTACGAGAGGCAAAAGCTCAAATGCCAACTGTTCAAATTACTGGAAAGCAAGTACCTTATCCTGATGAAGTTATAAATAAAAAACCGTAGATATGAGAACTCTTATTATTACTTTTCTGTTGCTGATTTCGGGAATATCATTCGCCCAAAAGGTGGTTATAAAAACCTCGAAAGGCGATATTATTGTAAAATTATTCCCTAAAAAAGCTCCTAAAACGGTAGCTAACTTTCTCAGATACGTTGATGAGGAGCGATATGACGAAAGAAGTTTTTATCGAGTTGTGAGGCTTAATAATCAGGGACAAAGTACAACTCCAATTGAGGTAATCCAAGGTGGATTTTACAACGATACGCTCAATGTTTATCCCCCTATCAAAATTGAAACCACCGAACAGACGGGACTATCACATAAAATAGGAGCTGTTTCAATGGCTCGAAACGCTCCCGATAGTGCTACAACAGAATTTTTTATCGTACTTAACCAGCGTCAGCCACAGTTAGATTATGGCGGCAAACGAAATTCTGACGGATACGGATTTGCTGTATTCGGAAAAGTAGTCAAAGGGATGAAGATTGTCAAAGAAATCCAAAAAGGCAAAACCGTTCTATGGGAGGGATACGGACAGGAACAACTATTAAAAGAACCTGTCAGGATTATTTCCATACGAAGACTAATAAACTAAATCCAGTACTTTTCAAAATTCTTCTTTGATTTTTCATTTTTTATACTTATATTTGCGTTTTAACACATAAAAAAACATTACACTATGTCATTTACATTACCAAAATTACCTTATGCTTATGATGCCTTAGAGCCTCATATTGATGCACGTACTATGGAAATTCACCATACGAAACATCACAATGCTTACACTACTAATCTAAATACAGCCATTGCTGGTACGGATTTAGAAGGAAAGTCTATCGAAGAAATTTTGAAAAACTTAGATATGAACAACGGAGCTGTTCGCAATAACGGAGGTGGTTTCTACAACCACAACCTATTTTGGGAAGTGATGTCTTCAAAAGGAGGCGGACAACCTACGGGCGAATTGGCTAACGCTATTAACGAGGCTTTTGGAAGTTTTGAAGCTTTCAAGGAAGCGTTCGCAAAAGCAGCAGCTACACGTTTCGGTTCAGGATGGGCTTGGCTTTGCGTTCACAAGGGTGGCAAAGTTGAAGTATGTTCTTCTGCAAATCAAGATAACCCTCTAATGCCTAACATAGGCTGTGGGGGATTGCCAATCTTAGGGTTAGATGTTTGGGAGCATGCCTATTACCTAAATTACCAAAACCGTCGTCCTGATTACATTCAAGCATTCTTTAATGTTATCAATTGGGAGAAAGTAGCGGAGCTTTACGCTAAAGGAAAATAAGAATTGTTTCCATAATTATACGTAAAAGAGGTTGTTCTTTTTTCAAGACAACCTCTTTTTTTGATTTTTATCAGATGTTTTACTCCTACTTCAAAAGGACAGCTGCCACAGTTACGTAGCTTGTAGTATCAATCAGAATTGCACTTCCTGTTTCTCGTATTTTCTTGTAGCTGTCATATGCTAAAGGACTTGACGTTTTGATTTTTACAGTTACTACCTCATTCAACGAAACGGACGAAACGCCTCCAAACCGCTCTAAAGTATTCACATCAATTCGCTCTCTAATTTCCTTAACGATAGCATTAACCACTTGGGTATTATGTTGCAATAAATAACGCCCTCCAAGGTGTAACGGACGTTCATCCATCCAGCAGATGGTGGCCTCCAACTCATTGGAAACTTTGATAAGTTCATCATCTTTAGCAATTAATGAACCCCGACTGACATCTACATCTTCCTCCAAGTGAAGTACAGCACTTTGGGGAGCAAATGCTTCTACAACCTCTTGATTATTAACTTCGACAGCGGAAATGGTCGCCTCTATTTTGGAAGGATAAACCACTACCTTATCTCCTTTTTTAAATATGCCACTTTCAATTTTCCCTGCATATCCCCGATAATCATGAAGTTCTTCCGTTTGTGGTCTTAACACCAATTGCACGGGAAAACGAGCATTTGTCAAGTTAGTGGACGTGGCTAATTCAATAGTTTCTAATCGATTTAGTAATGAAGTTCCCTCGTACCAGTCCATCTTTGTTGATTTCTCAACAATGTTATCACCATTTAAAGCACTAATGGGAATGAATTCTACTCCGTTAAGCTCTAATGCTTTGGCTACTTTCTCATATTCTTGTTTAATTTCTTCGAAACGATTTTGTGAAAAATCTACTAAATCCATCTTGTTGATGGCAACAATCACATGAGGAATATTTAACAAAGATGCTATGATGGAGTGGCGTTTTGTCTGTTCAATAACTCCATTTCGAGCATCAATTAGGATAATTATCAGATCAGCATTTGAAGCTCCTGTGACCATGTTTCGAGTGTACTGAATATGTCCTGGTGCATCAGCGATAATGAATTTACGCTTAGGTGTTGAAAAATATTTATATGCCACATCAATGGTGATACCTTGCTCACGCTCGGCACGAAGCCCATCAGTCAGTAGTGCTAAATCGACACTTCCGTCTTCCCGGTTTTTTGAACTACGTTCCAAGGCCTCCATTTGGTCTATCAATATATTTTTACTGTCGTAAAGAAGCCTTCCGATTAATGTACTTTTTCCGTCATCAACACTTCCTGCTGTTAAAAACCTAAGTATATCCATTGCTTTTTATTCATTAACTTATGTCCGCAAAGGTAATAAATAATTGCATAACTAAAAAATCTTTTAAAAAAGTTTGTCATAATAAAAAAAAATCCTATATTTGCACCCGCAAACTCGGATGGAGTGATATGAATTGGCGAGGTAGCTCAGTTGGTTAGAGCGTTGGATTCATAACCCAAAGGTCACGGGTTCAAATCCCGTCTTCGCTACTTTTTAAGCGTAATAAATTGATAAACAATTTGTTACGCTTATTTGTTTTAAGTAACTGTGTCAAAATTGGGACAATTATTGAGGTTGATTTTTAATGCCTTAATAAAAAATGCCTAAAAATCACTCAAAAAATCTTCAAGCCCTCAATAGGGCAAAAATATTCGTAGATTGTAAACCTGCCGAGCTTCACAAAGGCAAAGAGTGGAGAGTAAAGTTTTTTTTGAATTATTATATATTTAATTGATTATTCAGCTTCAAAAATAAAAGTTTCAAGGAGTTTTCTAACATTGTTTTTTGACTTCGAGTAGCATTTTACTTTTCTTTTAAATCTTGCCAAATGATGTCTTATTCTGCTATTATATCCCTCCTCTGTAAAGGTTTCTGTTTTGGATTCCATATGCTTTTCACTTGGAATTACCTCTGAATAACTCTTCGAATAATCGCTACAAAAACCATTGATATCTCTGCTTTTCAATTGTTTTCAAAGTTTCAAGAAAGTTTCTGTATACTGCTTGCCACAATATTCAATATCCTTCCAAATACATTTGCAAAGCAAGGCGCTTTTGTTCTGGCGTTTTACATCAGATTTTTTCTCAACACTGAAAAAATAACCACACTCTTTACATTTATATTACTATCTTCCTCCAACAAAACCTGCCTTAATCTTATTTAACGATTCGCATCTGGTACATTTCATTCGGCTAAATTATATGAAATATACCAAATTTAAAATACCATTTTTTAGGAGGTTTCGAAAAGAAAGATATGTCATAAAAAACAACACCTCTGAAAATTTTGGTAAGAATCAAATCCAGAGGTGTTGTTTTTTACGGATGAAATATCTTTATTTAGCCTTATTATATAATTCTGCTACTTTATTCCAATCAATTACGTTAAAGAAATTTTGAATGTAATCTCCTCTTTTATTTTGATATTTTAGGTAGTACGCATGTTCCCACACATCCATTCCTAAGATAGGTGTTCCAGAAATTTCCAATCCTGGCATCAAAGGATTATCTTGGTTAGCTGTACTTCCGATTTGTAATTTACCATTATTTACAACTAGCCACGCCCATCCTGATCCGAAGCGTTTACCTCCTGCCTCTGCAAAAAGTTTTTTAAAATTTTCAAAACTTCCGAACTCATTGTTGATAGCTGTTGCCAAAGTTCCTGTTGGCATACCTCCTCCTTTTGGAGAAATTACACCAAAATAGAGATTGTGGTTATAATAGCCTCCAGCATTGTTTCGTAAGGTCGCGTTATTCATATCCAAAGTTTTAAGCACTTGTTCAATGGATTGATTTGCTTGAGCTTTGCCTTCAACAGCTTTGTTTAGATTGTTCAAGTATCCTACGTAATGTTTCGAAAAGTGTATGAACATAGTTTCCTGGTCAATGTAAGAACTAACCGCATCGTAACCATAGTTTAGAGGTACGATTTTAAAGGCTCCTTCATTGGCTTTAACTTCACTGGGACTTCCGTAATTTACTTTTTCTGTTTTAGCTTGTCGGGTTTCTTTTTTCTTTTTCTGAGCATATAGCTCTCCTGATGAGAAAACAGCTCCTGAAAATATCAGAGCTGTCATAGGGATTAATTTACGTAATTTCATAATGTGACATATTTTTTCTCGCCAAAAATAGAAAAAAAATATAGATATAAAAATTATTTTTCATTTTTTCTGTACTATCGGATGATATTAACGCCTTATTATCAATAAGTTTTTCCTTAAAAGAGATTTTTTAGTACATTAGCTTCTAAATTTTATTTTCCACTAGAATAGAAAGAGAGCTTCTAAATTTGGTAATTTTTAGGCTAAACAAACTTCAATAATTTGTTATTTGTTATTTTTATGTTACCTTTGTGGGAGTAATTTATTTCAGATTTTTACAAACTTAAAAAAATAAAATCATGTATAAAACACTCTGTTTTTATTTGTTGTGTTTGGTGTCAGTACCTATATTTTCTCAATCAGTTATTGAGGGATATGTGTCTGATTATCAAATGAAAAATGCATTACAAGATGTAAAGGTTCGTGTTGAGGGTACTACCATCGTTGGGGTTACGGACATCAACGGTTTTTTTAGTATTGAACTTCCGGAAGGATCTTATGTATTGCGTTTTTCAAAGGAATCTTATGTTGAAAAACGCATGTTGATAGAACTCTCGGGATTGAAAGTTACCTTGCCGGTAGTTTTTATGGATGCCGATTTTGTCCATGAATCTGAACAAATGGCAGTTATCACCGAAAGTGAATTGGAAGATGATGAAAGCGGTGCTGATTCTATGTCTGGACTTTTACATAGTTCACAGGACATTTTTATGCGTCGGGCAGCTTTTGATTTTAGTGCTGTTTTTTTTAAGCCTCGAGGATATGATTCTAAAGATGTTACTGTTTTAATGAATGGAATCCCGATGAATCGTATAGAAAATGGAAGGGCTCAATGGAGTAATTGGGGTGGGCTTAACGATGTCACAAGAACTCAAGAGTCACAGCACGGTATAGCCAAATCAGATTATACTTTCGGAGGAATAGCAGGGGCAAATTATATCAACATAAGACCATCATTGAATCGTCCAGGATTCCGATTTACAACTTCCGCAGGAAATCGAAGCTATGCTGGGCGGATTATGTACACCTACAACTCGGGATTATCTAAAAAAGGATTCGCCTATTCTTTTTCCACATCGCGTCGATGGGCAGGAAATGGGTCGTACATTGATGGAACGCTCTATAATTCATATGCCTCATTTGGTGCGGTTGAATATCACCTAAATCAACACCATAATTTTACGCTCCTCGGAATGTATTCACTTACTCGAAGAGGAAAAACAGCTCCATTGACTCGTGAGGTAATTGATTTGGCAGGATATAAATACAACCCTTACTGGGGAAATCAAGCAGGAGAGATACGAAATTCAAGAAATCGAATAATTGATGAACCTATTTTTATATTGTCGTATGATTTTCATAAGAATAATACTCGCTTGAATGTTGATTTGGGTTATCAGTTTGGAAATATGGGGAACACACGTATAAGCTATGGTAATGCGTCTAATCCTGAACCAAATTATTACCGAAATTTACCCAGTTACTATATAAACCAACGTACGGGGCCAAATTGGGAAATGGCAAATTTGCAAAAGGATTATTTTTTGAAGCATCAACAATTGGATTGGTCATCGTTGTACCGTGCCAATATGAATACTCGTAATGATCGTAGCGCTTTCATTATCAGTAATGATGTGAATGATGAACGTACGTTTTCTGCTAATGTAAACTTTTCAACTCCTCTACAGGAAAACATTCAATGGACATCAGGATTAGTCTACCGAAATATAACTTCTGAAAATTATGCACAGATAGATGATTTGTTGGGAGGTTCTTTCTTTATGAATTACGACTATTTTGCGAATAAACCGTATGATGAGAATGATACTAATTTACAAAAAGTCAAAGGAGATAAATGGAATTATGAATACGGATTGAAAAGTTCTTTAGGAGAATTCTTTTCGCAGGTGGATTTTAAGTTTCATAAGGTTGATTTTTTTGTTACAGGTAGGCTACATCATGCTGAATATCAACGCGAAGGAAAATATAACTATGCTCTTTTTGCGGATTCTTTTGGCAAGGGTGACCGAAAAATATTTAGAGGCGTGAGTACCAAAGCTGGACTGACTTATGCTCTCACAGGAAGACATATTTTCCAGCTGAATACCGGCTATTTTAATACTCCACAATCCATACGAAATAGTTTTGCTAATATTCGTTATTCCAACAGAATACTGCCGAACTTAAAAAATGAAACGGCCTACACTTTTGATGGAAGCTATATTCTCCGAGTACCTTACTTCAAATCACGCTTGACAGGATACTACACTCATGTTGAAAATACTTCTGAAACCAACTTTTTCTTTACAGAAATGGCTTTGACCGATGAAATTTCAAGTGATTTTATTTCACAAACGGTTGACAACATTCAAAAACGACATTTTGGTTTGGAATTTGGTGCGGAGGCTCAGATTTTTCCTACGTGGAAGGTTACAGCAGCCGCAGCTATCGGACAACATACATATACCAATAATCCTAAAATGTATGTGTCATCGGGAGAAATAGGAGTAATTGAAGTAGATAAAGTATCGTTGAAGAACTACCGTGTTCCAAGTGGGCCGCAACAGGCTTATTCCATAGGGATCGAGCATCGAAATAAAAAATATTGGTGGGTATCTGCTACTGCTAATCTATTGACTGATAATTACGTATCTATATCTGCTATTAATAGAACGCGCGGTTTTTTTATCAATCCAGATACTAGAAAAACATTTACAGATATTGATGAAGAACTCGCTCGCAAACTACTAAAACAGGAACGTTTACAAGATGTTTTTTTGGTAAATGTTGTAGGAGGAAAATCATGGCGTATTAAAAAAACGTACGTGAGCCTAATTGGTAGTGTCAACAATTTATTCGGTCAAAATTTTGTCTCAGGAGGCTTCGAACAGTCACGCACTGCTAACTACGGAAGTATGCTCAGAGACAATGCTCACGGCGTACCATCGTTTGGCCCTCGTTACTTTTTGGGCTACGGACGAACCTATATGATTAATTTAGCTATAAGTATATAAACCTTTAAAGAAAATGATTATGAAATCTCGAAAAATAATTTCTATTTTTAGTATGCTTTTACTATCATTGGTTGCAATTGTTGCCTGTGTAAAAGATACAGATTACGAACTTCCAGATTATGACAAAGGACAACTCACTCCTTTTAATGGAGAGATTGTGAGTTTCACAAAAGCAAATAGCTCAGCTACAGCCGAAGTTACTGACTATGCCAAAGATGAGGCTATTGAAGGATATATCGTTTCAAGTGATGAAGGAGGTAACTTTTATAAGAAGTTGTATATCCAGAACGAAGAAAAAACAGCTGGAGTAGCAGTAAGTATTGATAAAACTGCTTTGTACACTGAGTTCCCTGTTGGAAGTAAAGTACAACTTCGTTTGAAAGGACTTAGCACTCAGATTAACAACGGAGGATTGGAAATTGGCTACAAAACTTATACAAGTAGCAGTGGAAGAGTGAGTGTGGGAAGTATTCCCCCTGCCGTTTATTCATCTCATCTTTTTGTTCTAAAGGATCAGAGTAAAACCGTTGAAGAGTTAGCAAAAGCAGATGCTTCTATTGAGACTTTAAAAGTAAATTCTAATGTAAATCAATTAATTACATTAAAAAATGTATCTTTCCAAACCGCTGCAATCGGAAAAACCTATCACTTAAAAGCCAATGATGCACAGCAAGGAACAAACTATAATTTGATAGACAAACAAGGTCAAAAAATTGCATTTAGAACCAGCCGATATGCTAATTTTATTGATGAGAAAGTACCTGCAGGTATTTTAGATGTCACAGGAGTATTAACAAAATATGGCTCATCCTATCAATTTATGGTAAGTTCAACCAGTGATATTAAGGTTATTGGAGAAGGAAATAATGAGGAGGAAACAGAACAAATTACCATTTCGCAATTCCCTTTTGATGAATCCTTCTCTTCAGGAATGCCTAAAGGATGGAAAACTATTGCTACCAAGGGAGATAGACTGTGGGAAATAAAAACTTTCAATAAAGTTAATTATGTACAAATGTCGGCATTTAAGCAAAATGCTGTGATTGATGTAACTACATGGCTAATTACGCCAAAATTTAACATTACAACTGAAGATCTGGCTCTAAAAATTAAATTAGCAGATGCTCATCAAAATGGGAATCCGCTAAAAATATATTACAGTAGTGATTACAACGGAAGCAATGATGTTAATGGGGCTACATGGAAGGAACTCGGTAAGTCAGCAATCGATGCGTTGATAAACAACAGTGGAAAATATGATAACAACTATGAAGAATCTGCGGCTATTCCACTTCCAAAAGGAGAAATTTATATTGCTTTTGTATACGAAAGTGGAGGAAAAATAAGTACAACTGTCCAACTGCAAAATGTACACATAGGTCAAAATCAGGGAGAAACTCCCGATAATCCTGACACAGACGCAACTCTGAAAACCGTAAAAGAAATTCGTGAGTTACTTGCATCAGAAACTTTTGTTTTTGAGGAAAATGTAAAAATCAAAGTCGTAATAACATCTGACAAAGAAGCGAAAAACGTGGCAGGTGCAAATGCTTTTGCTCAGGATAATACAGCAGGTATTGCCTTACGATTCGCTTCTGCTCATTCCTATGCGTTGGGTACTGAATTAGAATTGAACCTAAAAGGTACTAAACTGAAAAAATATAATGGATTATTACAAATCGAAGGACTCAAAGTTAGTAACGTTATCAATCAAAAAGCAGATGCGGGAGTGCCTACTCCGAAAACAATTACCATTGCAGAGGCTTTAACAGGAAACTACGAGAGCCAATTGGTGCGTATTGAAAATGCTCAGTTTACGGATGTTTTAAAAATCTACAGCGGAACTCAAACTATCACTACGGATTGTACCAATCATTTGGCTGTATACACCCGAAAAGAAGCATCTTTTGCAGGAAAAGACGTTAGCGATAAAAAAGGTACAATCACTGGGGTAATGGGAGTTCATTCCAGTGGCATTCAACTCATAATGAGAAATATAAATGATGTGAAATTTGAAAATGATTACACTAAATGTGAAGGAGATACTCCCGATAATCCTGATACAGAGGCAACTCTGAAAACTGTAAAAGAAATACGTGAATTACTTAAGGCAGAAACTTTTGTTTTTGAGGAAAA
>NZ_CDOI01000170.1 GCF_000827555.1 Capnocytophaga canis | reverse complement strand
TTGATGGGAGGACATCAGGCGAGTAATGTGTTTTGCCAAAATAAGAAAGTGCTTCCCCAATCCAAACATCTCTATGACAGTGAGGTACGTAGCTTATCGCTTGCCCAACTACAAACTATTATGCTGGACTATATCAATAGCATCCGAAAAGAACACAAATTACCGCCGTTTCGTATGATAGACCTTCCTCTGGCACAGGAACATTCCAAGTACCTTTCGGAAAGTGGAGAGGATAAAGAGCTTGACTGGAATGATCATTTTGATGCAGAGGGGAGATCAATTTTTATGAGAATGGAGGCTACTAAAATACTCTTTACAGATGTTGGGGAAAATATTGTGACGGTGCCCCCAAGAGCAACTGTTAGGCAACTTGTAGATGCTTGGATGGGAAGTACTATGGGACATAGAGAGGCATTGCTGTCTTCAATATATAAACAGGTTATGATTGGACATCATCCTGGTTCTAATAATGTTGTACTTGATTTTGTTACATTGTATGAAAAAAAATAATTGCTTTGAGGTTGCTAATTGCTATTTTGCCTCATTGTCAAAGTAAAAGTAGGTAAACTATAAACTAACAAAAACCACATAGTAACATAGAGTTTGTTCTATTTTCCTATGTGGTTTTAAGTTGTTGTTAATCAATAAATTATTTGCGGTTGCGATTTCGCTTTTTCAATTCGTGCTGAAACTCATCAAATTGTAAAAGCAGATTATTATTAGCTCTAACTAACGCGTTGGTTTCCAACAGCAGACTGAAATAAAGTTTTGAGTTTTTCGGACTGGTTTCTGAAGTTCGGATACGGTCAATTTGTTTTTGAACCATGTTTGAAACGTGCTTCTTCAATTCCACTCCTTTTCCTAATACATTATGCAGATTTGTATAGTTTTCGCTACGGAAAACCGTTACCTCCCCTTTGAACAATTCTTCCATACTTTCTGAAACACCCTTCAAATCTCTCAATTGATTGAATTTAAGGTTTTTATGGTTATTATTCACATGCTCATAACTGTGTGAAGCAATCGTACTTAGCGAATATGCCATATCTTGGAGATTATCCATAATCATAATATAAAACTTACTCGAAACCACGGAACTATCGTCTAATGACTTTATGAAATAGTAGATATTTCCTTTCAGCTCGTCGATTTCCTTTTCTATTTTTTTTGCGTTTTTCTTATTTTTAGTCAGTTTACCTAAGTCTTGCGTACCTAAATTATTGATAATTTTACCGTAAAGTTCGTTCACACGCTCAATAGTTCCCGAAATATATTCTGAACTTTCTTTAGCAATAGCGTTGATGGTTACTAAGTCATTATATTCAAAATGACGCTTTTTGTTTTTCTGTTTCTCTTTATTTTTAAAAGCGATAGCACTTCGAAGCAATAAAAATCCAACTAAAAGCACCATACCAATAAGTCCAATCACATCACCATAGTACAGAACAAATGCTACGACGAACGCAGACAAAAAGGCTGCACCTGCCGTTAAGAACCAACCTCCTACAACATTGAACACACCTGCCACACGATATACTGCACTCTCGCGTCCCCATGCACGGTCAGCTAACGAGGAACCCATGGCTACCATAAAAGTAACATAGGTTGTCGAGAGTGGTAATTTTAACGATGTCCCTAAGGCTATCAAACTACTTGCAACCACCAAATTAGTAGAAGCACGTACCAAGTCGAATGCCGGAGCATCTTTGTCTTTGATTTTCGGGTCTTCTTCAGGTTTTTGGAAACGCTCGTCAATTTTTTGAGCTACTGCTCGAGGAATAACATATCCAATCACATTGGCTGTAAAAACCGATATTCGCACCACAAAACGAGAAAGCATATTGGACGAAAAACGCTCCTGCCCTTCACTTTGGCGAGAAAGATTGACGCCTGTTTCAATCACATTACGTGCTTTTTTGGAAAACCAAAGAGTCAAAACCATAATCGTTCCAGCCAAAATCAATAAAAGTGTTGGAGTTTGAGCCTTCCCTGAAAGAGCTTCCATGGTGAATTGATCGGGTTCTAAACCAGAAGATTGCCACATCTCAAACGATTGCCATGCAGCAATAGGCACCCCTATAAAGTTCACCAAGTCATTTCCTGCGAAAGCCATCGATAAACCAAAAGTTCCAACGATGATAACTATCTTAAAGATATTGACACGCAATTGAATGAATATCTGGGAAAGTATGGTAAAGATTACCAAACACAAGATAAGAATCAGCTTGATGTTCTCATCTAACCACTCAAGTGTGTCAGAAGAAATGAATGAAACACCTTTTAGTCCTTTAAAAATGATGAAGTAAGTCAATGCCGTAAGCGAAAGGCCTCCAAAAAGACCTCCCGTAATATGGATATTTCGCTCATATCGGAATGAAAATACTAACCTTGCCAAATACTGTACAATTGTTCCTACCGTAAAGGCAATTAGAACGGACAAGAAAATACTGTATATGATTTGCCCTGCCTTTTGAGTATTGATATATTCGAGTACAGCGGAGATGCTTTGGTCGTTATTATAGGTTTTGATGATTCCCACACAGACAGCAGCTCCTAACAATTCAAATACAATGGAAACAGTAGTCGATGTAGGTAATCCCAAGGAGTTAAACAAATCCAAAAGGAGCACGTCAGCAAGCATTACAGTCATAAAAATAACCATAATTTCACTGAAATAGAACTCTGTCGGGTCAAAAATTCCACTCCGAGCTATTTCCATCATTCCACTGGAAAAAATCGCACCAATGGCAACCCCTAAACTTGCAACAATCATTATCGTACGCAAGGTTACAGCTCGTGAACCTACTGCCGAATTCAAGAAATTTACTGCATCGTTACTCACTCCAACTACCAAATCCAAGATAGCCAGTGAGAACAGCACAAACAACATGAAAATATACACTTGTTCCATATTCAAATACTATTTTTATGGAGCAAAATTCTGCATAATCTCAAAAAAATATGTTACCTAATTGTTAAGAAATCGGTAAGATTTTGGTTGTAATATAAGCTCTAAGAAAGTAAAAATAATCTACAGTTTCAAATAGAGTTTTTTCTTGGGATAATTAATCACAGCCTTACCTTTTTTAAGTATGTCTGCACCAATAATCCCATGAACAGGTTCAGCATTATGATGTATCAATGCGGCATTTACATGCGTAAGGTCAAACAAAACTAATGGCGTTCTTTTCATCTCCCATGTGCCAATTTTTAAGTGATTCCTAACGGAAAGTAAAGTTTCTATATCACTTGAACCTGCTCCAGTGGCTTTGATTTCAGAGAGTTTCGTATCCAAATCAAAATATACGATATGTTCCATCCCTACACAAGTGTTCGATGCTCCTGTATCTAAAATGAAACGTCCTTCGATTCCATTAATCTTTGCTGACAACTGAAAATGTTGGGTGGGAGTAATCAGCAAAGGGATAACGACATATCGCTGTGAAATAAGTAATTGTTGTAAGGTCATGCTATAAATTTTGGGCGAATTTACATTTTTTGAGCTCACTTTCCAAAAATATATACAGCCGACAACGATTGCTTATAGGAATAATTCGTACCTTTGCCTTATTGTTAAAATACACAAAAACTATGTATCCATTAAGAAGAAATAGAAGGTTACGCACCACCGAAGCTATTCGCAGTTTGGTTCGCGAAACCATTTTATCCCCCAATGATTTTATTGTTCCATTATTTGTTGTAGAAGGTAAAGGCATTAAAGAGGAGATTGCTTCCATGCCCAATTACTTCCGTTATAGCTTAGATTTGTTGGAGCAGGAAGTGAAAGAACTTTGGAACTTAGGGCTGAAATCCGTATTGTTATTTGTAAAAGTACCTGATAACATGAAGGATAACTCTGGAAAGGAAGCCGTAAATCCCAATGGATTGATGCAACGAGCCATTAAAACTGTAAAAAATATAGTGCCTGAGATGGTAGTTATGACGGATGTTGCTCTTGATCCATATTCAGTGTACGGACATGATGGCATCATCGAAAACGGACGCATTGCCAACGATTCTACAGTAGAAATTCTTTGTGGAATGAGCCTTTCACACGCAAAAGCGGGAGCTGATTTTGTTGCTCCAAGCGATATGATGGACGGACGTATCCTAAACATCCGTGAGACGCTCGAAAATGAAGGATTTACCGATGTGGGAATTATGTCATATTCAGCAAAATATGCTTCCTCTTTCTACGGGCCTTTTCGAGATGCTTTAGATAGTGCCCCTGTAGATGCTCAAAACATACCAAAAGACAAAAAAACGTATCAAATGGACTATCACAACCGATTGGAAGCCATTCGGGAAACTCGTATGGACATAGAAGAAGGAGCTGATATTGTGATGGTTAAACCCGGATTATGCTATTTAGATATTGTTCGAGAAGTAAAAAACATGTCCGAAGTTCCTGTGGCTGTCTATCAAGTATCAGGGGAATATGCAATGATAAAAGCAGCTTCCGAAAAAGGGTGGCTGAATCATGACGCTGTAATGTTGGAACAAACCGTAGCTATCAAACGTGCGGGAGCAGACCTCATCGCATCTTATTTTGCAAAAGACGTGGCGAAACTGATAGGAAAGTAATTTCCTATCGGTTTATCATCTGCCAAAGAGTATCTTTCAGGTTTTGAATGCCTTTACCTGAAACGGAGGAAATAAACAAGAACGGAACCCCCTCTAAAGCAGATTTTATTTCATTTTCTATCGCCAAAGTCAATTCATCATCCAACATATCTGATTTTGAAATGGCTATCAGGCGGTCTTTATCCAACAACTCTGGGTTGTATTCTTTCAGTTCGTTGAGCAGAATATTGTATTCCTCTATGATATCCTTGCTATCGGCGGGGATTAAAAACAATAATGTAGAATTTCGTTCAATATGGCGTAAAAAATAATGACCTAACCCCTTTCCTTCGGCGGCTCCTTCAATGATTCCGGGAATATCAGCCACTACAAACGACTGAAAATCACGATGTTCAACAATCCCCAAATTAGGTTTTAGGGTCGTGAACGGATAGTCGCCGATTTTGGGTTTCGCCGAAGTTATAACCGAAAGTAAAGTTGATTTCCCTGCGTTAGGAAATCCTACAAAACCTACATCAGCCAACACTTTGAGTTCCAATAATAATTCTCGTTCCTCTCCTGGGATACCTGGTTGAGCATAACGAGGCGTTTGATTGGTAGCACTTCTGAAATGCCAATTTCCGAGACCGCCTTTACCTCCTCGTAGGGCGATAACTTCCTGTTTGTCTTCAGTAATTTCAAAAAGCATTTCTTCCGTAACAGCATCTTTGACGATAGTTCCCAACGGCACTTCTAAATAAACATCTTGTCCATCGGCTCCCGTACTACGACTCGCACCTCCACTTTCTCCGTGTCCTGCACGAAAATGTTTCTGGAATTTGAAGTGAATCAACGTCCAAAGGTTTTTGTTTCCACGGACGATAACATGTCCTCCTCTACCTCCATCGCCTCCATCAGGGCCTCCTTTAGCCACAAATTTCTCTCGATGCAGATGCATAGACCCCTTACCTCCGTTGCCAGATGTTGCAAATACTTTAACGTAATCCGTGAAATTTCCTTCGGTCATAATCGTATGAAATAAATTTAGGGAACAAAAATACAGTATTTTTTTTGATTTTTAGTTCTTGTGCTAAAGTTCTTGTGGTTATCTGCTTTCTACTACAAAAGTAATTAAATGCCACAAATATCTATAAAACAACAAAACATTACTTTTTTAAAATGCTAAAAATAAAGCATATATACATTTGGGTTTTCTATGCAATTATTGCAAATATTTCTGTTGAATTCATCATTTGTTTTCATATTTGTACTTTTGTGTTGAAACATAGTAAACGAAAGCTTGGTATGTGAAACCAAAAATTATCTCCACAAGTTCGGCGAATTTCATTCCAAGGCTATAGATACTTCACTAAAAATCAATTCTCACATACTCCGCTGTGTGGACTTTGTCTACAATGCCTATAGAAAACACAAAAAACATTGAAAATAGAAGTCTAATAAATAAAAAAGATATGTGGTTAAATGCTGAACTCGGTATTTCTCTTGCTTCCACATAGGTTAGTAATCACGAAAATCAACAAAGCTATTACGCTCAAAACACGAACATGCTATTTTAACCTCTCTACTACTTTCTGCTAAGTTTAGAATACATCCTCAAAACGAAACGTATTTTTGAGCCGTACACCAATTTCAGTACGCTGTACCGTACATAGCTGATGATGAGCATCATGTTCCAAAAATAAATAATATTCCTTCTCTGCAGCTTCTCGCAAGAACTTATCTTTTTCCTCGAGGGTAAGTAAGGGACGTGTGTCGTAGCCCATCACATAAGGCAAGGGAATATGCCCCACCGTAGGCAACAAATCTGCAACGAACACAATCGTTTTTCCCTTGTAGTGAATGTATGGCAACATTTGTTTTTCGGTATGTCCATCCACAAATAAGATTCCAAAACCTAATTCCGATTGTTCTAAAAACGTATTCCCTTTGGGATCAATGAAATGCAACTGTCCGCTTTCCTGCATCGGTAAAATATTTTCTTTCAAGAAAGATGCTTTTTCACGTGGATTGGGTTGGGTTGCCCATCGCCAATGACTTTCGTTTGTCCAAAAACGTGCATTTTTAAATGCAGGTTCGTAGCCTGTACGCTCTTTATTCCATTGGATAGATCCTCCACAATGATCAAAATGCAAATGGGTCATAAACACATCGGTAATATCATCCCGATGAAAACCAGCTTTTTTTAGGGAATCATCCAAATTAGTATCTCCCCAAAGTGCGTAATAGCCAAAAAACTTGTCCGACTGCTTGTTCCCCATGCCTGTATCGATGAGAATCAATCGGTTATTATCTTCAATAAGCATACATCGAGCTGATAAATCAATTTGATTGTTTGCATCGGCAGGATTAGTTTTCTGCCAAATCGACTTGGGAACGACGCCAAACATCGCTCCGCCATCCAGTTTAAAGTTCACTGTATCAATAGGATATATTTTCATAACAAGTGTGTTTCAATTTCCCTAATTATCGCCATTAGGTTCGTTAATAGTCTCTATGATGATTTCTTCTACTTGAGAAGGCTCCTCCATAGGTTGAGTTATTATCTCAGGCTCTTCCTCAGAAGCATCGGTCGTAGCTCCTCTATATGTTTCTACAAAATCTTTGAGAGAAACACCTTCAACAAGGACGTCTTTCAAAACTACCTCTCCTTTGTAGATTGCTACTTGCGCATAGGCTTTGAGGTTCTCATCATTTAAAATTTGTTCTGCTCGTAGTGATTTCTCTTCGTTCATATAGTAACGATTGAAGGGGAAATCAACGGTAATTTGTCCATATTCATCAACATGTAAAACCTTTGTTTTGAAATAATTAGCTCTTTCCGTTGGTTCTTGTTCTGAAATTTCGGACAAATAAGCAATACCTGCATAACGATCCACAGTAACAAACGCTTCCTGCCCTACCTTAAAAGAAGGAATACTATCAAAACCATATGCTTGTACTTTATTGTCCCTAAACCCTAAAACGACATATTTCCCTCGAAAAGCATCATGAGGATCAACAGGCTCTGTTTCAAACAAATACACCTGATTCTGACGGATAATATTTTCTCTGTTCCAAATCATTACCGATGGCACTAACCACTGAAAAAGAACCATAAGCCCAAAAGCTATGAATAAGATATAGTTACGCATTTTTTCGTATTTTTCTAATAATTAAATAATTAACTACAAAGAAACTCATCCCTAAGATAACGAATACAATTCCTTTTAACAGGAAAGGAATGTAAGCATCAAAGAATCGCTGTCCGATAGCGTATGTGAGTACTATCAATCCAAAATTAATCAGTAAAAACCGATGTGATTTGACACCTTTAATCAAATACCAAATTCCGAAACCAAGCCCTAATAGATCAAACATATAGGGAATGGAAAGCCAATAAGCCTGTGCTACTATCAATATCGGAAACACCTCCAACCAATCAAATTCCTCTTTTTTGACCCAATACTTTTTGTAAGCATACAACAATTGTAAACCAAAAAACAGAACAGCTATAAACTGAAAATCAGACCAGAAGCCGTAGGAGTAGTAAGGGAAAAACAATAAAAAAACAATTCCTAGAATGGCTGTGAGTTTATAAGCATTGTAATATATGCTGCTTTGAATATATTTACCCACATAAATAAACATCCATAAAAGAATGATTATCAAAGCAAACACATACTGTTCCGTAGCATTAGCAAATATGGAGATAAGTAAGGTTATCACAAAAAACCAATGAAAAACAGCCGTGTAGTTATTTTTAGCTTCAGTTTTAAAAAGACGATAGTAAAAAGGAATAATTGCAATTACCAACCCGGTTTGCATAAGGAAGTAGTGATTATCGGTTTCGTCATAGTTAAATACGTTCTGTGTACTGATAGCATAAGCGGACACTCCAAACATGTAAAACAACGCTACCGATTTGGATTTCATCACATAGACCAAAGGAAGCCCCAGTAAAATCCAAGTGAATATAAAATTGCTAATATTATTTTCGGGCAGGTTATAAATTTGATGCACCATTGCTATACACAGTCCTACGGAAAGAGCCGTAAAAATAGCAAAACTCTCGTAAATCCATGTTTTTTGCGGTCTAAACAACACCCAAAAACAGGCTGACTGACCGACGACCAAAGGCGTAAAAGCTACAATAGTTTTGACTCCCCGCGAAAGATAATCCCAGTTATGAGCCAAGATTAGAATAAGTCCCAACCCAATGAGAACCGCTCCCAAGATACCGAAAATAACCAAAAAACTATTAGTGGTATTTGGTTTTCTTTGGTGTAAGTATGCACGTATATTTTGAGCTACTTCGGAGGTAATGACCCCCGCTTCTTGCAACTCGTCCAGTTCATTTAAGATTTTCATAAAGATTGTTTTTGACAAAAATAATAATTTTATTGGAAAATACACTTTTTTTACACAGAAGTTATCTTAATCAAACTCAATTCACACGATTTTTTTTGATTTTAACAAACATTTCACTATCTTCGCCCATCCAAAATAAATATTATGACTCAATACGCCATACAGACCAAAGCTCTAAACTTTGGGTTTTCAAAATCAAAGAAAATAATTGATAACCTGTCGATTAACGTTCCTAAGGGAAGTATTTACGGATTTTTAGGACCTAACGGAGCAGGAAAATCAACAACAATGCGATTGCTTACAGGAATTCTCCCTGATGATACCAATAGTATCGAAATTTTTGGTCAATCACTTAAAAATCAAATACCTTACATATTTGATAATATAGGCTGTTTGGTGGAAAGCCCCGCCTTATACCTTCATCTTTCGGGATACGATAATATGCGTTACATTGCTTTGATGCGAAATGTGTCAGAAGAAAACATTGAGAAATACTTAGAAATTGTGGATTTACAACGAAGTAAACACATGAAAGCTAAAAAGTATTCCCTGGGAATGAAGCAAAGACTTGCTATTGCGATGGCACTGTTGAGCAATCCTTCGTTATTACTGTTGGACGAACCTGTAAACGGACTTGACCCTAGTGGAATGCTCGAAATCAGGAATCTGCTAGTAAAACTTAATAAAGATTTCGGCACAACAATCTTTGTTTCAAGTCATTTACTCTCTGAAATTGAGAAAATGTGCACACACGTGGGTATCATTTCACATGGAAAATTACAATTTGAAGGCTCTATGAAGGAACTTTCAGACAGATACAGTGACTGCAAAGTACAAATCTTCTTACGAAATCTTCCAGAACTAGCTAATAAGATTAAAGAGCAATTCCCTGAGGCTACGTTCACTGACGGCAAAGCTACTTTCACCCTTGCTAACAAAGAGGCTGTCCCTGAGTTGGTTAAACAATTAGTACAACTCGGAGCCGAAATTTACGAACTCAAACCTCAGGAAGGTTTGGAAGAATCTTTTATGCTATTAACCAAATAATTTTACAACTATGTCATTTCTAAGCGATTATAAAACAGCTTTCCGAGCTGAAAATATAAAAAGAAAAGGAACAGCCACTTTTTTGATGGCAACTATTTTCGGGGCATTTATCCCTGTGGTGATTTTTGTGTTTTTTCTTACGAGAAAGGAAAATCCCCCAGTTACTATCCCATATAATTATTTTGAAGACATCACCGCCGGAGCTTCGGAAGGGCTAACATCTTTATTTCTTCCACTACTCATTGTGTTGACTTGTGCTAAAATCACACAAATTGACCACCGAAACGGAGGATGGCAACTGATGGAAACTCTGCCCATTTCTAAAATAGCTACATATTCTTCAAAGTTGACAATTGTACTGATTAGCAATTTAATATGTATTCTATCCTTTGTAGTTTGCGCCATATTGTTTGCCTGGATTACTTATCTATTCGGAAAAATACCTGAGGGCGTGGAAATAAACATCCCGTGGGGATTCTTTTTTCAATTTACTGTAAGAATGTTTGTAGCAGCTTTGTTTTTCACAATACTACAATTTATTCTATCAACCGTATTTTCAAGTTTTATAATTTCCATACTGATTGGAGTGGCATTAGTGATAGGAACAGGAATCCTACGAGATTTTGATATTGAAAAAGTTTGGAATCCGATAACCATATTAGCAAAAACATCTAAAAATACCTACGGAAGTGACTTGAATCATTGGTTGCTTTACACCGAAAAATTGAGTTTGATAGCCTTCATCACTCTCTTTATTGTCGGATTTATCTGGTTCAAAAGCAAATCCTTAAAACGTGTTTTCACTAAAAGAATGAATGCGATAGCAACCATTTCGGCTTTGGTTGTAGGTTTTTTGTCAGTTCACTACCTATTGATTCCCAACCACTTACCTAAGCATCATCGCACTGTAATTGCAGGAGAATTTGACAGTGATGAAAACATTTCTAAACTGATTTTAAGTGAAAGTTTTATGCGAGATACCATAGTCGAAATCCCTGTAAAGGACAATAAATTTCACTATATAATTTCCGAAGATTTACCTTTGAAACAATATACACTATTGGTTCCGATGAAAGAGAATAATGCACAAATTCATTTCCCTTTCCAAACCAACGATAGTATTTTCTTTAAGCATAAAATTGCGAAGAACAATATTAAAATAATTTCAATAAAAGGAAATCGATTAGCGGACTTGCAATACAAATCAGAAGAAGGTTACGGTAATGTATGGAAATTGGAATATTGGATTGAAGGAGATCAACCATTAAATAAAATAGCCCAATTTGTTGAAGAAATATACAGCATTTGGACTGAAAGAATGAAAGCAACCAACAATTTCCGAACAAAAGATAATTACGCTCTTAGCGAAGATTTATTATTGATTCACAAGAAATTAGCATCACTGAAAATTTTAAATTATTGGAGAGCCTTTGAGGAAAAAATAAAACATTCTAAACCTGAGATTGTGGAAAACCCTCCCAAAGAAATTCAAGAAATCAAAGATTTTATTTCTTTTACGGACCATAGCCTATTAGCTTTCCCTGAATATTTACAATATATTTTGAATGAATTCACTAAAAAAGACACCACAGAAATTGCTCTGCAAACCAAACAGTTAAATGCTATCGTAACGCTTAACGATTCTATTTTCAAAGATCAGTTGTTGTTCTATAAGCTGAATGAATCATTAAAAACCTCATTCGATACTAACGAAAGAAGCGAATTGATACAAAACTATGCTTCACAGATTGAAAACACAAAAATCAGAAACCGAATTAAGACTATCTACCGCCAAGGTGAAAAAGTTTCTCGAGGCAGTCAGTCCTTTGACTTTGAAGCTGAAAACTTAGAAAGCAAGACCGTTCGTTTATCCGATTTCAAAGGGAAATACGTAGTCATAGACGTATGGGCTACGTGGTGTGGTCCATGTAAACATGATTATCCATATTTTGAAAAGTACGCTCTAAAATACAAAAACAACCCGAATTTTGTATTCGTTGGAATGAATGCCGACAGCAAACGTGAAGCCTGGTTGCAAGATGTTCAAAACAAATCAAAGTCCATTGTACAACTACGTCCGTTTGATTCTGAGATGAACGCATTTAAAGAGAATTATAATATTACCAAATATCCAACTTATATCCTCTTGGACAAAGATGGGAAATTCATTTCGGCACAAATGCCACGACCTACTGAAGACCATTTTGAGCAAATGCTAAAGGATTTAGAAAAACAAAATTAAGTTTTGTGTATCGGAAACTTAAACTCGAAAACTAAGTTTAACCTCCTTGTGTAGTAATTATTTGTTTTACAACACCATATTATAAAACCGAGCTATAGCAAGGAGGTTAATCGTTCTTGAAATTTTTCTGCATAATATGCAATCACATTCCGATCAAAATAGGGCTCTTCGTTAATGCGTCCGAGAAAAGAAAGTTGTGTTTTTTGGAGTATAACTTCCTCTGTTGGCATATTTTCCTCACCATTGAAAATAATCCCAAACACAGATAGCCCTCTGTTTTTCAGAGCTTCATAAGTTAAAAGAGTGTGATTAATACTTCCCAAATAGTGTCGAGAAACGATGATGATTTTATCGGTCGGAAGTATCAAATCGGCAATCGTTTGGGTATCATTCAAAGGAACTAACAGTCCTCCCGCTCCTTCAATAACAAGATGATTCTCAGTATTTGGGCGATTTATCTGTGTCAAATCAATAGAAACTCCATCTATTTCCGCTGCTAAATGCGGACTTGCAGGAGTGTTTAATCCATAAGCATTTTTATGAAAAACAGAGGTTTGATTGGTTACTAATCGTTGTACTTTATGGGTATCAGAATTGTCTAAATCCCCTGCTTGGATAGGTTTCCAATAGTCGGCGTGTAATGCTTCTGTCAAAATAGCTGAAGCTATTGTTTTACCAACATCTGTAGAAATTCCTGTGATAAAAAAGGTCATACGATTGTTTTTTTTTGCAAAAGTAATAAAATTTGATTTAACAATATGCAAGACATAATTTGGAATTAAATCACGAAAAATCCTGCCTTCGTAATTCGTAATTTATAATTCGTCATTATTTGTCATTCGTAATTAATTATTTATTTCTTGAAAGTAGGAAAAGTATTGTCATTTAAAGAGATAAACTTATATTTGCAGTTCGTAAACAAATGAATTGGACACAATGAGAAAAATCATCATATTACTGATAATCAATACACTTCCGATTATAGCACGAGGACAATATACGGATATTATCAATTCCAACCAACCTGGAAACTCACAAAGTGCGTACGCCGTTGGAAGAAAAGTACTCCAATTTGAAGGTGGGCTGTGGTTTGAACAGCGAAATCATAAGTATACCTACACGGACATGACTTTAGTAAGATTGAACTACTCGGCTCGTTACGGAGTATTAAGCGATAAGTTTGAAGCAGTACTAAACGGAACATTAGCATACGACCATACGCACTACCACTATCTGGGGAGCCAACGTTCCAACAACATCGGTTTCATCAACAACACCATAGGAGCTAAATACCTGATTTACAACCCTTATTTTGATGAGAAACCAAACTTATACAGCTGGAAAGCCAACAACAAATTCCAATGGAAACGCTTAATTCCCGCTATAGGTGTGTATGCAGGAATGAACTTTTTCCCAAACAAAAGGTTTTATTACGACAATATCCCGACACTTTCGCCTAAAGCTGTGGTTTCGCTTCAGAGCCACCCGATGCCCAGAGTCGTATTAGTTGCAAACCTAATAGCCAATCGGTTTTTGGATAGCAACCGAGAATTGGGTTACATCGCTACTTTAACCCACAATATTGATAATGGTCGATTTAGCATCTTTTTAGAATCCGAAGGTATTCAAAGTCATTACTATAGCGACCATATCCTACGTTTGGGCGGAGCATATCTATTCACCAAAGACATCCAAGTGAATGTAGATTTGGGAGCAAGTTGGAAGGATACACCAAGTCGATACATGGGATTGGTTGGTTTTTCATATCGAATTGACAAACATTTAGATGTCATCAAAAAAGAAATTTTAAAAGGCAATGAAGAGGAGTTTAAACCCACAAAAATAAAAAGAAAGAAAAAATGGCTACTATTCTAATTAAAGAGTTATCATCAAAAAAAGAACTTACGGATTTTGTTAAATTTCCATTTTCCTTGTACAAAAACAATCCTTATTGGGTTCCTCCTATCATCAATGATGAGGTAACGTCATTCGACAAAACTAAAAATCCAGTATTTGAAAACGCAGATGCGTTTTTCTATGCAGCGTACGACGCTCAACAAAAGATGGTCGGACGTGTAGTAGCTATTGTCAACAAACACGATTTGCGACAAGGAGTGCAAAAAATTCGTTTTGGATGGTTGGATATGATTGATAACATAGAGGTTACCAAAGCTCTGCTGAACAAAGTTGCCGAAAAAGGAAGAGAGTACAACCTCCAATATATGGAAGGGCCTATGGGATTTTCAAACATGGACAAGGTAGGGGTGTTAACAGAAGGTTATGACCATATTGCCAATATGATGACATGGTATGCCTATCCTTATTACAAACAACATCTGGAACAAATGGGCTTGGTAAAAGAAAAAGGATATATTGAAACCTACTTCACCTTAGACAGTGTAAACCCAGAGGTGTTCAATAAAACAGCAAATGCTATCAAGAAACGCTACGGAGTCCGGTTGGTTGAAGCCAATACGAAAAACGAAATCCTAAAATACGTTGATGCGATGTTCGATTTGTTTAATGAGAGCTACGCATCGCTGTCATCATTCGTACCTATCACTGAAAAACAACGAGAGCATTTCAAGAAGAAGTACATTCCCTTTATCAATCCCGAATACATCGGTTTCATCGAGGACAACCAAGGAAAAATGGTATGTTTCGCTATCGTACTACCTTCATTTTCAAAAGGATTACAAAAGGCTCAAGGAAAACTTTTCCCTTTTGGATTTTGGCATCTACTTCAAGCAAAAAGAAAACACGACATGGTCGATTTCTACTTGATAGGAGTATCTCCAGAATATCAGAGTAAAGGAATTCCATCGTTGTTATTCGATTACTATTACCCTATTTTTAAGAAAAATGGAATTAAAAAGTGCATTATCACTCCCGAATTAGAAGATAATATTGCTATCCAACAACTTTGGAAGAATTTTAACCCTGTAATTTTTGCAAAAAGAGCAACATATAAGAAAAATATCTAATTTTAAGTTATTAAAAGCTCACTGCATAAGTGATTCACTAAAAAAATCATTAAATTATTGAATCTTTGAATCTTTGAATCTTTGAATCTTTGAATCTTTGAATAGTATAACAAATTTTATAAAAAAGAATGAACTATCTATTACCCTTTCTATCGATTGTATTAGGTTTTGCAATCGTACTTATTTTCAAACCTAAAAATCAACGCAATATCAAATTACTATTAGCTTTCAGTGGTGCTTTTCTGTTAGCTATGACCATATTTACCTTAATGCCCGAAGTATATCATTCATTGGCACACGACCACGACCATGATCATCACGGCGAAATAGGCAAACAGTTAGGCATTTGGATTGTTATAGGAATTTTACTGCAAATTGTATTAGAGTTTTTCTCCAAAGGAGCTGAACACGGACATACACATCACCCGCATAAGGATTTAAAGAACGCCTTCCCTTGGACGTTATTTATCAGCTTAAGCATTCACTCAATTTTAGAAGGATTCCCTTTGCACCATCATCATCATATGGCATACGGGATTTTTGTTCATCACTTGCCAATTGCGATGGTATTGACAATTTTCTTTCTAGATTCAGGTATTGGATTTAAACGTACGTTTGTTTTTCTAACGCTTTTTGCTCTGATGACTCCCTTCGGAACGTTCTTAGCAGAATACATACCTCAACTAGGTCATTACCATGTAGAAATATCAGCCATCGTTATAGGAATTTTCTTACACATTTCGTCTGTCATTCTATTTGAAGCATCTGAAAACCATAAGTTCAATCATATTAAATTGATTACCATAATCTTAGGTTTTGCAACTGCTTATTTTGTTTAGGCTTGATAACAGAACCTACTAAAACACAGCCACATTCTTTACATAAGAGATTTCCTTGTCCTGTGGCTGTTTTTGTTATTGTCCAACACCTAAGCGTAGTGAAAGAGATAGATATATAAAACATTCTTTCACAGGACTATAGCTCCATTTTAGAGGTTATTCATTATTATTTATTGACACCCTTAAACTCAATTAAAAACATTCCACAAGAATAGACACAAAAAAAGAGGATTTTAATCCCCTTTTATAAAAGTTATTAGCTCATTTCCGTCGATGTCGTAAAACATTAAATTAAGTCCGTCCAATTTGTAGGAAGTTACCTTTTCCATAGCTTGGTTGTACTGATTGGCAATTTCCATTTCAGGACATAATTTGGCGGTTACCCCTATTCCTGCGAAGACAATTTTCTCATCAGTAAGTTGCTCAATCTGACCGAAATAATTATTACAGCTATCGCTTCCACTGATGCTCATTTCTGTGAGATTGATTTCCAATATCGGAATGCCTTCTTTTTTCTCAATCGACTTTCCTCCAATGCGAACAGCTCCCCAAATGTCGTGCAGACGTTCATTTACCTTCTTTTTAGGACTGAAAATCAGTATCTCTTTATTTGAAGCATCCGAGAAAATCAACTTTCCTTCGTCTATTTTAAAAGTACGCACCTGCGACAAGGCATCAAAATATGCCATTTCGATGTTATCGTCCATACACATTTTGCGTGTTGCACCAATTTTGCCAAACTGAATTTTATTCTGATAAAGTTCTGTAATCGTTCCGAAATAATTATTACATCCGCCAACTCCGTTTATTTTTTTCTCTTGCAAATGAAGCTCCAAATTGGGCTTTAATGATTGTGTAACTTGGTTTCCGTTAAGTTTTTCCAACGTCCAATTTCCGTTAAGTTCAAAAGACATATCTTTCTGTTTTTCAATTTCTTTTATCATTGTGTATTTTACCGAAGAAGCATCGGCAGGGACATTTTTGCTATCTAATTGTGTTTCTTTGACTTGTATCTTCTTAAAAAATCCTTCCTCGAAAACGAAATTCTCTATCGGAGCATAAAAATATTCCCATTGAGCTTTATCAAGGTATTCATTTTTAGAAACTTGCAAACATTCGGCTTTTCCTGCTCCTGCATCACAATCTACTTTTACAGAATTTACCCAATAAATTTGTTCTTTTGAAGTAGAACACGCCGAAATGGCACCTCCAATTACCAAAAAAAGAATATATTTTAATTTCATATCTTAATAATTTAAAAATTTGCTAAGCATTACTACAAAAAGCATTCCATTTTCGCACAAAATCTGGATTTTTTATTTCTACTTAGGAAGTAAATTCGAGAACTTTTTTCAACCTTTAATCATAAAAAAAGACACATTATATTGTGTCTTTGTGTGTTTTAGGATCTGTTATTCTGTTGTGATAAAAATTAGTAATCCCAAATAATTTTTGGTACTTGGACTTCAAAACTTCGTATTAGTCTCAGCGGAGTTGAAGACTTTTATCTCAGTAGTTTTAAATTGAAAATTGTGAAAGTGTCTTCGTTACTTCTTCGTTACTTCTTCGTTGTTTCTTCGTTCATTTATGATGTTTTTTTGTAGTAATCAATAAGCAGTTCGATTTCTCTTGGTGTGACATTTAAAATTAAAAATCAATTACTTTAAAATTTCTGTTTTTTCTGTGACATTAGCAGGAATATCGGAAGCCTGAATGATTATTTTATCTCCTGAGAGGTCGGGATTTTGTGCGGTAGCGGTATAAATCCAATCAATACCTTGTAAAACGGCTTCGCCCTCCTCAAACAACGAACCATCTGCATTTTGGATAATTACCCTTACGGAAACGACCTTAAAATCGTCTGTGGCTCGAATAATAATCGTGTCTCCTGCATTGCCTTTGTAGTTTGAGACATTGATACTTTCGATTTTAGGTGCATTGAGCAGGTCGGCAACAGCTACGTTATAGGCTTTTTTGCCTGTGGTTTCGTAAAGTGCCTTTTGATTGTCGTCTGCAAGGACAGCCTTTCCGTAGAGTACCGCCTGTTGGAACTTGGCTTGTTGTTGTTTTTGCTTTTCGGAATCTTCTCCTTTGCGTTTTTTGGGAGCTTTGGAAACAATGGTTTTTCCGTTTCGTTGCGAGAAGACTAAAATATCTCCTACTTTTCCACTTAAGCCGTGGGTTACGATGTTATTCTTTGATTGTGCCATTTTTTTGATATTAGTTATTAAATAGTTTCTTAGCTTCAACTTGTAAAAGCAACTTTCCGTTATTATAGATAGTTTTCAAATATATCTCTTTTGGACTAAAAAATAAATCTTTTGCGTGGTCTTGCATTTAAAATTTATTGAACTTCCTTATATCATTGGGGCTTTTTATTGGATTGTGCGCTTAGGCTTCTCTTGCGTTTGGCTACGCTGAACCACTTCGCTGAGTTTTGCAAAAACGATGTTATCTGCCGTTTTTATTCTTCGGTCAGTTCTTTTTGTGTTTTCTTTGGAAGTCCAGCAACAACTAAATGATAAGAGTTTAATATCCATTCTTTCATTTGTTTGTCGGTAATTTTTCCTGTCGTTTTTACGCTGTTCCAAAGTTTTTTGTTCATATAGTAACCTGGTGTAACCTCACTATATTTTTCTCTTAAAGTTATCGCTTCTTCTGGGTCGCATTTTAAGTTTAGAAACTCAAAAGTTTCAATGTCAGTCGCACAAAACATTTTTCCTTTTACCGAAAATACCAGTGTTTTATCGTCAAAAGGCATTTTTTCTTCTGCTCCTTTTAACGACAAACAAAAGTTTCTTACTTCTTCTATATTCATAATTATTCAGCTTTTTCCGCAAATCCAAGAATATAACCGTTTAAGTCTTTTAAATAAAACTCTTGCATTCCGTACCAAGTCGTTTTTAGTTCAGTTAATTCAAGATTTTTACTTTTCAGGTCTTGATAGAATTCTTGTATGCCTTCTACTTCCATATAAAATGAAACAGTTGCTCCAATAGCCTGTCCTTTTGCAAAAACAACATCATTTTTAAATGTGTCTGAGCGTTGAAACATAAATTCTACATTGTCTTTTTGCATCATTGCGTAAACATATTCTTTGTTTTCTGCAAAAATTTGGTCAATTCTGTCTTGTGTTTCGGGAACTGCCATAATGAGGTTAAAACCGAAATTTTCTGCATAAAAAGCAACCGTTTTTTTGATGTCGGATACTTCAAAGTTTGGTGAAAGTTTGCTAATTTTCATTTTTATTTGAATTTAAAATTAGGTCACAAAATTACATTCAATCCATCTTTGATAATTGTAAAAATCGGTCGTTTTTATTTTGGTTTAATTCTTTTGGAGTTACGCCAGTATATTTCTTAATTTCTTTTATGAAATGAGCTTGGTCAAAATAATCAGGATTTGGATTTAGATTGCCGTTTGAAATTTCTTCGTATGTAGCGTTGCAACGCACAATGTTTAAAAACTCTTTTAGAGTAATTCCAAATCGTGTTTGAAAATACCTGTTTATTTGTCGGCTACTCCAAAAAACTTTGTTTGAAATTTCGGCAACTGTTTTAATTTTTTGTTCATAAACGAAGTCGAACAGTTTTAATTTTCTACTGTCAATTTGCTTTAAATGCTTTATTGAGGTCTCTAAATTATCCGAGATTTCAGAAGTAAATTTTTCAAATTCATCAGTTTTATATTTGTCAATGCTCCAAAATGAAAAAGGCAAATTTACGATTGAGTCTAAAATTGATTTAATCTCTTTTTGGAAGATATATTCAATGGCTAAGAGTTTAAACCTAATCGCAAAAAATTTAGTGTTTTTAGAGATTTGTATATCTTTTGGTTTTGTCCAAATTCCTGTGAGTTTAACAGTTGTCAATGTTTCGTTTTCAAACTCTGCAATTAAGTCAAAGTAGCCGTCAGGTAAAATGGTGTGTTGTAATGCTGTGTTAGTAGTTTCGTAATACCAAAAACATTGCACAAAGTTGTTCAAAAATCCATTCGGTTTAATTTCTCTGTATTTCATTACTGTGGTGTTATAAAATGGCTTAGATTCAACTTATAAAAGTAGCTTTTCCGTTATTATTAATTGTTTCTTGGATTTGAAAATCAGTTTTATAGATAATGTTTTCATTCTTTCGCATACATCAGTGATACCACTTTCAACATATCCATCAACAAAGGCTTGTTGCTTTTTGGGATTAGGCTCTGCGGGGACTTCCAACGTCCAATAACATTTTATAAAATCAGATAAATCTTTATGAGGAGCAAAAGTTTGGTAATTCATTGTTGGAGTGTTTTTCTCGCAAAAGTACAATGTTTTTTAAAATACGATTAGAATTATTCACAAAACGCCCCAACTAAGGAGCGTTTTTTGTGTCTTTTTACTATGTATGTTTTAAGTTAATCCGTGGGTTACGATGTTGTTCTTTGATTGTGCCATTTTTTTATGATTTTAGTTTTAATAATATGTTTAAAAGCTCATTGAATAAAAATTGCTTTTCACTGAGCTTTCCAAAAAAACGCTTGTCAAACTCTTCCACTTCAAAAATTGCTTTTTTGATGCAGTCCACACCTTTATTTGTAATTTCTACTACCTTAGCTCGTGTGTCGGTTTTGTGTTCTTTTCGTATTATGAAAGTTTTCTTTTCTAAATTTCTAACGATTTGAGATGTAGTCATTGGGTCAATCTGTGTGAAATTTGACAATGAAACCTGTGTAGCTTCTTCTTTTTTCAAAGAGAACCAGTAAATACTTGCCAAAATCATAAATTGTGGATGTGTTAAACTGAAAGGTTGTAGTATTTTCTTAATTTCTCTTTGCCACAAATTCGTTACTTGTAAAAGCAGAAGACCAGAGCTGTCTTCGGGTGTTAATTGAAAAATTCTTTTCATTTTCTAACTACAAGGTTATAATTGTTTAGCGTGTTTGATTTGATTTTCAATATCTTTTGGAAGATTTTTTACAATATCATTGGCTACAAGTTTTATCCAAAGTCTTGATAACAATCCTTTTACGCTCATTGTTATGGTGATTTTTAGTCCATTGGGAGTTTCTTCGTACAAATGTTCCCCGTACATTTTTGCCAGAGGAAATCGGGTTAAGTCCGTGAATTTCCTAAAGGGTTCTAATTCCACAATTTCCATTTTCACTTTGGGAGCTTTTTTAGGTTTTAGGATGAAGAAACTTCCCACTTTCAATTCGCCCAACAATTTTGAGTATTTTATGGAAGTCTTCCAGCGATTCCAATTATCAATATCTGTAAACAATTGCCAGATTTGCTCTTTTTTAATTTCTTGGGTAACTACCGAATACGATTTTGTCCACATAATTTATATTAGTTAAAATTCGGGACAAAGATAATAATAAATGTGTATATAATAAGTATACTTACAATAATATTTTTATTTAAGAAGTCAATAAAATTGATATTATTATCTTAGATTTAAAATTAGATTTATGGTCAAAACTATTAAAAGCAGAAGAAATTGATGATAATTATTTGATTTTCAAAACTAAAAATTTCCCAATCAATCCTTGGGTCACAATGTTATTCTTTGATTGTGTTTTTTGTAGTTTTTAACATATTAATTAATAGCGTAATTTATCATCAAAAAATCCTCTTCAAAGCCTAATTTTAGATAAAGATTTCTGCCCATAGCGGAGGATTGTAGTGTCATCGTTTCGCATTGTCGGTCAATAGATTGATTGATAAGTATGGTCATTACCTCTTCCGCGAAGCCTAATTTCCTAAACTCAGGAAGTATGCCCAAAGAATGAACACCTATTATATTTTCGGTTGGGTGTGTAAGCACCGTTCCTACAATATCTTTCTGAAAATAAAGGATATAAAAAGGAATTTTCGCACTCGATTGGTAGATGCTTTCGGCGGATATCTTATAGCCGAAACTCTTTAAAAATACGTCCGACCAAAGTTGAGATTGCTCTTTATTTTGCACAAGTTGAAAATGCAATCGCCTTTCAATGGGAAGTTTTTCTTTTAAAGCGAAAGACATTCCGTATTGCTCGGATTTTTTCACAAATCCATTGCGGAGCAATTGTTCTTCTTCGGGAAAATGTAAATCATCGGTAAAAAGACTAAAACGCAGAGGTTCTTTATTTTGCAGTGCAATGGTTTTAATCTTTTGTATGGTTTCTGTGGTCAATTTGGTAGGATATTGGTTCAGCCAAATTCTATTAGGATACTCCGAATTAGGGACTTTTGCCATTGAAATTGTATCAAATTGATGATATTCTCCTGCATCATCACTTACGGTTTTCCAAAGCGAAAAGAGATTTTGAATATTTTTATGTATTTTGTTCATTTTGAATAAATTAAAAGAATTCCTATAATCATTATCATTACGCCTATGCTTTTTTTCAAGGTAATGGGGTCAGCAGGTAGATTGAGCCAACCGAAATGCCCTGCGATAACCGACAAAACTAATTGTCCGCAAAGTCCCAATACGATAACTTTGGTAATGCCTATTTTAGGAATGGTAACAAAGTAAAGCATCAGTCCTGCGATACTGAAAAATCCACCCGCCAACCATAAATACCAAGGGATTTCCCTAAAACTTTCTTTGTTGGGAAGGTCTTTTGTAAACAGCAATAGCACAAATAGTAGTGAAAACACTACCGAACTTATCGCAGAAACGAAAGTAGTAAAAATCGGTTTTTTGAGTAGCACTGTCAGTTGAGAATTAAATGCGGCTTGAATCGCCAAGCAAACACCTCCCATAAAAGCCAATATAAATAGTAATTTTGTATTCATACGGCAAAATTAGGAGGGTCTCGGCTGAAAACGCTTTACATATGTTGAGAAAGAGTATTTTTATAGAATTTCTTTTCTGATTCTGCTGAGTTGCGTTGGGGTAATGCCCAAATGTGAAGCGATATGTTTGAGCGGTACGCGACGGTCTATATTGGGGTATTTTTCAAGCAGATTTTTGTAGCGGAAAATCGCATCTTGCATCACGATAGCGATTTCCCGTTGTTCTTTGTCGATGACCCAATTTTTCTCTAAATAGGCGATGTAGAAATTTTTAATTTCTTCATTCTGTGAAATAATTCGCTTAAATTCTGAAAAATCAACTTTTATTACAAGACTATTTTCAAGAGATTGAATCACAAATTCGGAAGGCTTTTGGGTAATTGCCGAAACCATAGAACCTGCAAACTCGTTTTCAAAAAAGATGTTTTTATTGTATGTACTTCCGTTTTTGTCTATAAAATAGGCTATCAAAATTCCTTGACAAACAAAGTACAAATCCTTGCAGGTTTTTCCGTAATCCAGTAGAATTTCATTACGAGACAATGCAATACAATCAATATGCGTTTTGAGAAGTTCAAAAGTAGCCTCCGATAGTGAAAAGTATTCATTCAGTTTATTTCTAAATTGATTTATAAGCAATTGGCAATCAATCATATTAAATCAGAATATTTTTCACCAAAAATACATCGATTTTTGTATTTTTCAAGAAATTATGAAAAAAAGAAACAGATTTTTACATATTTCGTGAGTTACGATGTTGTTCTTTGATTGTGCTATTTATATATATTTTTAACATTATTGTAAATTCTTCTTAAAAAATGTTTCCAGCTTATCAAACGGAATTACTCCTGCCTGATTGTCGTAAAAGTCCGTATGGCGGGCATTGGAAATGATAAGCAGTTCCTTATTTTCGCTTCCTACGGATTGGTAGGCATCTTCGCTCATATAGCGGGAATGGGCGTTTTCTCCCGCAACGATAAGGGTCGGGACATCTATTTCGTGAGCATACGACAGCAATGGAAAATTTAGAAACGAAAGCAGTGTAGTGGCTGTCCAAACCTGATTGGAAACCGAACGCTCGTGGAAACCTCTCGGAGTTTTATAAAACTCGATATAATCGTTCAGGAACTGAGGAACTTTATCGGAAGGAGCGTCTGGCATCGGATAGCCAGGAGCAGGCATTCCCGTTTCGGCATCCGTACAAC